>JBJEBR010000069.1:0-28167 GCA_051870255.1 Candidatus Cryptobacteroides sp. | reverse complement strand
CTTTCTCAAATGGGACTGCAAAGATACGCCTTTTTTCTTTCCCTCCAAACTTTTTTAAGAGAATTTTGAAGTTTTTCAGGCAGATTCCAGGCCAACGGAAGGGACATAATTTGCAAGTCCCTGATGCTCAACAAGAAGCCCAAAAAGAAAAATTCACAAACACATCAGGCATATCACGAAGACAGGGCTTGACGCACAGAATCTATATACATAAAGATGAATTTTATCGCATCATAAGCCGAATACATATATCATATAAGAAAACATTTTTATAAATTTGTAAGATTTCTCCCATATTGTGAGAATGACAAATCAGACATAATTATGGATATCAAACGTATTCTTTCAGCAATCATTGCACTGTCATCAGTAGTCAGCATGACGGCATTCGCACAGGACTCTCCTCTCTGGCTCAGGAAAAACAGCATTTCTCCTGACGGAAGCAGGATTGTGTTCGGATATAAAGGAAACCTGTACACAGTTCCATCAAACGGAGGCAAGGCGTTCCAGCTCACCTCCAACCCGGCATATGATTCCGACCCACTCTGGGCTCCGGACGGCAAGACCATCGTCTTCAGCTCATACAGGGAAGGGAGCAAGGACATATTCTCCGTGGATGCAGAGGGCGGAGTGCCAAAAAGGCTTACGACACATCCCGGGAATGAGACCCCGATGGCAGTACTGGAGGACGGGACCGTGGTGTTCACCGCTGCAATCCAGCAGGACGCATCGTATGGAGATTTCCCTGGGAACGCGCAGGTATATTCTGTAGGGGCCGGGGGCGGAAGGCCTTCACTTGTAACCTCGCTTCCGGTAGGCTCGCTGAGCATCAATGCAGACGGGATGGTGCTGTATGAGGACATCAAAGGATATGAGGACCCATTCAGGAAGCATCATACATCTTCCGTGACGAGGGACATATGGCTTTGCAGGCCTGCCAAAGCCGGAAGGCTGCCGGTGATCGACGGAAATTCGGAATTCACCAAGCTGACGACATTCAAGGGAGAGGACAGGAACCCGGTATTCGGCAAGGATGGAGATACATTCTATTATACGAGCGAGGAAGACGGTACGTCAAACATATACAGGAGCAGCATATCCTCCCCTGGTTCCAAGGTACAGCTGACTTTCGCGAAAGGGAATCCGGTAAGGTACGTTTCGGTTGCCGGCGACGGCACGATCTCCTTCTCGCTCAACGGGGAACTCTACACTATGAAGGAGGGAGAGGAACCAAGGAAGGTCAGCATAGCCATAACGGCTGACAACTACGAGAAGGAAAAGGAAAACATGAGCTTCACTTCCGGGGCCACCGACCTTGCAGTCTCGCCGAACGGAAAGGAAGTGGCATTCATAGTAAGGGGCAACGTGTTCGTGACCTCCACTGACAACAAGGCTACAAGGCAGATAACCTTCACGCCGGAGCAGGAACGGGGATTGTCATTCTCCGCGGACGGGCGCTCAATCTACTATGCCTCTGAAAGAGACGGAAACTGGGGAATATGGGAGACATCCCTGTCGAGAAAGGAGGACAAGTATTTCACATTCTCGCTATACACTGAAGAGAAGATGGTAACCAAAAAGGGAGAGACCTGCTTCCAGCCAATGGTTTCCCCTGACGGCAAGTCAATAGCATATCTCAAGGACAGGACGGCGATTGCCGTGATGGACATCAAGTCAGGCAAGGAGAGAATCGTGCTTGACGGCAGCGTGAATTACTCATATTCCGACGGAGACCAGTATTTCACCTGGAGTCCTGACAGCAGATACATCCTCTGCAACTATCAGGCTGACGGAGGATGGAACAACGAGGACATCGCATTGGTGGATGTGGAATCAGGGGAAATCACCGACCTTACCGAGAGCGGCTACTCGGACGGAGACTGCAGATGGGCGATGAAAGGCAAGGCGATGACCTGGACATCCGACAAGGCAGGATACCGCAGCCACGGAAGCTGGGGCGCTGAAAGGGACATATATATAATGTTCTTCGACGGAAATGCATATGCCGATTTCATGAAGGACAAGGAGGACAGGCAGATCAGCGAACTCCTGAAAGACGACAAGGACAGGAAGGAGGAAAAGAAGGACAGCGTGAAGGCGGAGAAGAAGTCCGAGAAACTGACGCTCCAACTTGCGGACAGGAAGGACAGGAGCATAAGGCTGACTCCATTCTCAGGCAGCATCGGGGACCATTACCTGACAGAGGACGGGAAGACCTTATATTATATGGTAAGGACGTCCAATACGATGGACCTGTGCAAGCTTGACATCGAGACACGTTCCTTCGAGGTCGTTTCGAAGGGTGTGTATGGCAGGATCTATCCGTCAGCAGACGGGAAGCACATCTACATACTTTCCCGCAACAGCATTTCCAAGATGCCGGCCTCAGGCGGGAAGATCGAGGACATCACGTTCAGCGGCAATTATGATTACAGGCCTGCCGGAGAGAGGGAATATATCTTCAGCCATGTATGGAAACAGGTGGACGAGAAGTTCTATGACCCTGCGATACACGGGATTGACTGGAAGGCTTACAGGGACAATTACGAAAGGTTCCTGCCTCATATCTCGAACAATTTCGATTTCCAGGAGATGCTTTCGGAGATGCTCGGGGAGCTGAACGGTTCTCATACGGGTGCGAGATATCGCCACAGAAGCGGGCTCAGTTTCGGTACACTTGGAATCCTGACAGACTATGACTACAAAGGAGATGGTCTGAAAATCAAGGAGATACTTAAAGGTGGAGTGATTTATTGCAGTGCGCCTGAGGTGAATGTCGGGGATATTGTCGAGGCCATTGACGGTGTCAGGATAGTTGCGGGGATGGACTGGTTCCCGTTGCTTGAGCAGAAAGCCGGCAAGAAGGTGACGCTGACCATACGTGGGAAAGGCGGGAAGTCGGAGGACATCACCGTCCAGGCAGGGTATTCGGACCACCGCCAGATGTACGAAAGATGGGTAAGGCAGAGGGTTGAAATGGTGGAGAGGCTCTCAGGAGGGAAGGTCGGATATGTCCATGTGGAAGGTATGAATTCAGAAAGTTTCAGGCGGGTATATTCCGATTTGCTCGGGAAATACAGGACCTGCGAGGCTGTAATTGTCGATACAAGGCACAATGGAGGCGGATGGCTTCACGATGACCTTGCCACCCTGCTTTCCGGAAAGGCATACGCAAGGTACGAACCGAGAGGTCAGTACATTGGCACGGACCCTTACAACAAATGGTACAAACCTTCGTGCGTGCTTATGGGAGAGGACAACTATTCCGACGCGTCAGGATTCCCTTATGTTTATAAGACTCTGGGAATAGGCAAGCTGATAGGTGCTCCGGTTCCAGGGACGATGACCGCCGTATGGTGGGAGACACAGATCGACCCTACCCTGGTGTTCGGAATTCCGCAGGTGGGCGTGATTGGCATAGAAGATGGAAGATATCTGGAGAATATGGATATTCAGCCTGACATCCTGGTTTACAACGACCCGGCGTCTGTCCTCCGTGGGGAAGACAAGCAGCTGGAGGAGGCCGTGCGACAGATGATGGCTGAGATTGGGGCAAAATAACAGTGTGATTCTCAGGAATATACGATAAAAGACATATAATGGACAAAAAAGTTGTAATAATACCTACATACAATGAGAAGGAGAATATCGAGGCCATAATCAGGGCGGTGTTCTCCATCGAGGGCGAGTACCATATCCTCGTGATAGAGGATGGTTCCCCTGACGGTACGGCAGGTATAGTCAGGACTTTGCAGGAAGAGTTCCCGCAGAGGCTGTTCATGATTGAGAGAACAGGTAAATTGGGACTCGGGACGGCTTACATTACGGGTTTCAAATGGTGTGTGGAAAAGGGATATGACTATATCTTCGAGATGGATGCCGATTTCTCACACAATCCTGAGGACCTTCCGAGGCTGTACAAGGCCTGCGCCGAGGGCGGTGCCGACCTGGCAATCGGTTCAAGATACTGCAACGGCATCAGCGTCATCAACTGGCCGATAGGGAGGGTGATCATGTCGTACTATGCTTCAGTATATGTCAGGACAGTGCTGGGGATGAAGGTGTACGACACTACTGCAGGCTTCAAGTGCTATAAGCGCAAGGTTCTGGAAACCATTGATCTGGACAATGTGAAGATGAAAGGGTACGGTTTCCAGATAGAGATGAAATATTCGACATATAAGCTCGGTTTCAAGATAACTGAAGTGCCTATCATATTCGTGGACAGGAAGGAGGGCACATCCAAGATGAGCAGCGGCATTTTCGGAGAGGCATTCTGGGGAGTCATAAAACTGAAAATGCGTAAAATAAAACCTCGCAGGATATGATTCTTTTTCACAATGCAACTTTGGTAACCGGAGAGAGGGAGGGAACCGGGTCTTTGCTTGTCGATGGAGAGAAGATAGCCGGTCTGTTCTTCAGGAATGATGACGGTTCAGCGGATGTCCCGTATGAGTTCGGGGGTAAGTTGCCTTTCGACATGCTGCCGGAAAAGTTTGCAAAACGATTCCCAGATATGGTGACCAAAGACCTGACAGGCAAATGGTTGATGGCAGGAGGCGTTGATGCCCACGTCCATTTCCGCGAACCCGGGCTGACTCACAAGGCCGACATCGGGACGGAGTCGAGGGCTGCATTGGCCGGGGGTGTCACCACGGTCATGGATATGCCGAACACTTCCCCTGCCACCGTCGATGCAGATACGCTTGCCGGGAAGATTTCCCTGGCCCGGGAAAAGGCTGCCAGCAACGTGATGTTCCATATCGGGGTGACAAATGACAATGCCTCGCGGATATGCCGTCTGGTGAAGGAGGGCGACAGCGCGTCGGGAATCACGCCTGGGGATATTGCAGGAGTGAAGGTATTCATGGGTTCTTCGACGGGGAATATGCTTGTGGATGAGGAGGATGCGTTGGACAAGGTCTTTGGAATCAAGGAGAAGCCTGTGCTGGTGCATTGTGAGGACGAGTCCGTGATAAGGAAGAATCTGCAGGAGGCGAAGGAGAGATATGGGGATGACATCCCGTTCGCAGAACATGAACACATCAGGAGTCGCAGGGCGTGCATAAAGTCAAGCATAAAGGCCCTGGAGCTTGCCATAAGCCACGGTACGAGGCTGACCCTGTGCCATATCTCGACGAAGGAAGAGGCGCAGATGGTGCGTGCCGCAAAGCTGAACAATCCTGACATTTGCGCGGAGACATCCTGCAACTATCTGTGGTTCAGCGATGAAGATTACGAAAGGCTTGGGAGCAGAATCAAGTGCAATCCTTCTGTCAAGACTCCGGAGGACAGGCAGGCCTTGAGGGATGCCCTTCGGGATGGAATAATCGACACGATAGGTTCGGACCATGCCCCGCATCTGGAGAGCGAGAAGGAGGGCAGTTATTGCACGGCGCCTTCGGGAATACCTTCGGTGCAGTTCACCCTGCCTGTGCTTCTTACGATAGCCAAGGAGGAGGACATTCCCCTTACAAGAATCGCCTCGGTGTTCTCGGAGAAGGCTTCCGAGATTTACTCGCTGCAAAGAGGCCGTCTGAAGGAAGGCTTCTTCGCAGACCTGGTGGTTGCTGACCTTGAAAAGAGCTTCACGGTCAGGAGGGAGGATATAATCAGCAAGTGCGGTTGGAGCCCATACGAGGGCGAGACATTGCAAGGTATGGTCGAGACCGTTTTCATGAACGGGAAGGAAGTGGTGAAAGACGGAAAATTATTGGTTTGATATGGGAAAGAATCAGGAAATAAACGAAGTTGGCACTAAGAAATCCCTGATATACATTGTATCGACGGTGGCAATCCTCCTTTGGGGTATGTCCTATATCTGGACAGACCAGTTGATTGCACAGGACATTCCGATTTTCTATTTTGTGTTCGTGAGGATACTCATGGCCGGTACGGTGCTGTTCCTGGTGAATGCCGCAAGTGGAAGGATTGTTCCAATCAAGAAGCAGGATATTCCAAAATTCTTGTTACTCGCCCTATGTGAGCCTTTCATCTATTTCATTTTCGAGACATACGGACTGAAGGAGACCGGCTCGCCTACCATAAGTGCGATGGTGGTCGCCACGATCCCGATTTTCTCCATCGGGGCGGGAATCCTGTTCTTCAAGGAGAAAATCAATGCCGTGAACATCATAGGAATCGGATTGTCCCTGGTGGGAATCGTGCTTGTGGCCATGGCAAAAGGAGAACTCGGGGAGCATTTCATCATCGGGATATTGTTCCTGCTGATAGCGGTCATTGCCGAGGTGGGACATGCATCTTTCACCAAGAGCCTGTCGGGGAATTATCCGAGCCAGGTCATCGTGATGTACCAGTTCCTGATAGGAAGCGTATATCTGCTGCCTCTGTTCATATGGAAGGGGCTGGACGGCTTCGATGCTGAAAAATACCTCAGTGCAGACGTCTTCCACCCTATCGTTTGCCTTGCCGTGCTCTGTTCAAGCCTTGCTTTCTCATTGTGGGTCAGCACAATAAAGACACTTGGAGTCGCCAAGTCGAGCATTTTCTCGGCACTGATACCAGTGGCTGCAGCGATAATCGCATGGCTTCTTGGACATGAGTATCTTAACGCAAGACAGTGGGCAGGCATAGCTCTGTCCACTGTCGGTGTGATCATGTCGCAATATTCTTCTAAATCTTCAGGCGCAAGGAGATGCGCAAACGATCAAGGTCGGTTGAAAGGACTGTAACAGTCACATGCTGATGGAGTTTGAGGACCTTGGACGGGTCTGCAAGCCCTTTCACGCCCATCTGTGAGACGTGAATCAAGCCGTTCTGCTTGATTCCTATGTCCACGAAAGCTCCGAAAGCAGTGATATTCGTGACGATGCCCGGCAGCTCCATTCCAGGATGCAGGTCCTCGATTGTCCTGATGTCGTGGCAGAACTCGAATTCCGACGCGCTCTCACGAGGGTCGAGTCCTGGTTTGCGCAGTTCCTTCAAGATGTCGTTGACCGTTGGCAGACCGAAGTCTCCGTCCACATATTTCGCTGCATCGATCTTTGAACAAAGTTCAGCATTCCCCACAAGTTCCCTGGTGGTGACATGTAAGTCACGGGCCATCCTGTCCACGATATGGTATGCTTCAGGATGCACGGCGGAATTGTCGAGCGGGTTCTCCGCCCCGGTGATGCGAAGGAAGCCTGCACATTGTTCGAAAGCCTTGTCTCCCAACCTCTTGACCTTCGTAAGTTCCTTTCTGGAACGGTATGGGCCATTCTCTGTGCGGTATGCGACTATGTTGTCCGCGAGGGCGGGGCCGATTCCGGACACATAGCTCAGGAGGTAGCTGCTGGCCGTGTTCAGATTGACTCCCACGCTGTTCACACAGCTGACCACCGTATTGTCGAGCGTTTCTTTGAGAAGGGTCTGGTCCACATCGTGCTGGTACTGCCCCACTCCGAGCGACTTCGGATCTATCTTCACGAGTTCCGCGAGAGGGTCCATAAGGCGGCGTCCGATGGAGACCGCTCCCCTCACGGTGACATCCTGGTCTGGGAATTCCTCACGGGCCACCTCGGAGGCTGAATAAATCGACGCCCCGTCCTCACTCACGGTGAACACGCGCACGCCTTTCGGCAGAGGTACGCGCTTTATGAACTCCTCCGTCTCGCGACTCGCAGTGCCGTTGCCTATGGCAATTACCTCGATCCCATATTTCTGGACCATAGAGGAAACCGCCGTGATAGCCTTGATCTTCTCATTTGCAGGAGGATGCGGGAATATGGCCTCATGATGGAGCAGGTTGCCCTGGGCATCGAGACATACGACCTTGCAACCTGTCCTGAATCCGGGGTCTATCGCAAGCACCTTCTTCTGGCCTATCGGAGCGGCAAGCAGGAGCTGGCGCAGATTCTCTCCGAAGATGCGGATTGACTCTATGTCTGCCTTCTCCTTCGCCTCCTTCAGGATCTCGTTGGAAATCGACGGTTCGAGCAACCTCTTGAAAGAGTCCTCGAAAGCGAGGTCGAGCTGCTCGGCAAGTTTCGGCGAAGGATAGCGTTTCTCATGGCAGAAGTCATAATAGAGTTTCTTGCAGCATTTCTCGGAATCTGCATCTATCCTGAGCGTTATATATCCTTCATTCTCAGCTCGAAGCATGGCTAAAAGCCTGTGGGGCTGAATTTTGGAAATAGGCTCGGAACAGTTGAAATATGCCTGATATTTACGTCCTTCCGGGGTGTCGGCCTTTTTGGTGACCTTGGTTTCAATCCTTCTGGTGCGGAAGATTCCGCGCAGGGTCTCGCGGACTGATGCCGTCTCGCTCAGGCGTTCAGCCACGATGTCACGCGCTCCTGCAAGGGCATCCTCTACCGAGGCGACTTTCTCCCCGGTGTATTTGCGGGCCTCCGATACAGGGTCTGAAACAGTCACATCGAACATCTTGTCGGCAAGAGGTTCAAGGCCTGCCTCACGGGCGACAGTAGCACGGGTACGCCTCTTGGGCTTGAAAGGAAGATAAAGGTCCTCGAGTTCCCGGGCATCGACGCATTTGTCAATAGCCTCGCGGAGCTTGTCGGTGAGCGCTCCCGCCTTGGCGATGGTCTCCGTGATGGACTCCTTGCGTTTCTGCATCTCGTTGAAAAGGTCGGTCAGATGCCGAACCTCCGCCACCGCGACATCGTCCATGCCCCCGGTACGCTCTTTCCTGTAACGGCTTATGAATGGAATCGTGGCTCCGTCTTCAAACAGGCTTATGCAGTTCTCGACCTGCCATTCCTTGAGTTCCAGCCTCCTGGCTATAGTTTCAATGTATATCTTCTGCATAGTGGTCAATTATCTTTCGGTTGGGGAATCAGTCATGCGACACCTGCTTCAGCTGGTCGCGGTAGGCTGAGAATATCTTGGATTTGGACACGAATCCCACATATGTCCTGTCCTTCTCGACCACAGGCAGGTTCCAGGCCTCGGTCTTCTCGAATTTCTTCATCACGCTGTCCATCTTCTCATCCACATAGACATAGGCTGGAGCGGACTTCATGAAATTATACACATGAAGAGTGTCATACAAATCCCGCTTGAACATATCCCTCCTTATGTCCTCCAATGATACGAAACCCTGGAAATGATGCTTGCCATCTACAACCGGAAAAATATTCCTTGAAGATTTGGACACGAGATCGACCAATTCTCCGAGGGTTGCATCTATCTTGACGGTATTGAAGTCCTGTTCAATCAATTCATTAGTTTTCAACAATGTAAGGACTGCCTGATCGCTATCGTGGGTAAGCAGCTCTCCCCTCTTGGCAATTCGCTTCGTATAGATTGAATACGGCTCGAACATCCTCGTGAACCCGAATGATACCGTGGCGGTCAGGATCAGCGGAATCAGCAGTTCATATCCCCCTGAAATCTCCGCTATGAGGAAGATTGCGGTCATCGGAGCCTGCATCACCCCGGCCATCAGCCCAGCCATTCCGACGAGCACGAAATTCTGCTCCGGGACGACAGCTCCCCCACCTATGAGGTTGATGGTCCTCGAAAGCACGAAACCGGAGATCGCCCCGATGAAAAGCGTAGGTCCGAATGTTCCTCCCACGCCACCTCCCGCATTCGTGAATGACATCGAGAATACCTTCAGCAGGAGAATCAGCATGAAGAAGACAGGAACGAGCCATCCTGTGCGCATGAAGAACGCGAGGACAGTCCTGCCTTCCAGGTCTATGGTTCCTCCGTTGAGCAGTTCATGGACATAGCCGTAACCCTCTCCGTAAAGAGGCGGGAACAGGAAAATCAGGAGTCCGAGGCAGAGGGCGGACAGCCCCCACCTCAGGAACGGTTTCTCTATGCTCTTGATCTTGTCCTCCAGCCAGAGAGTGGTCCTGGTGAAATATATGGAACAGCCGGCGCAGAACAACCCCAGAAGGATGTAGAACGGTATGTTGTGCATCGTGAACGGAGAAAGGGTGCAGGCGAAAGGCAGTTCCTCACCGAGGAAGATGTACGAAATCACGGTGGCGGAAATGGTGGACAGCAGCAGAGGCAGGATGGATGTCATGGAGATGTTGAAAAGCAATATCTCTAGGGTGAACAGGACACCGGCAAGAGGAGCCTTGAATATGCCTGCCACGGCGCCTGCGGCACCGCAACCGAGCAGGATTGTCATATTCTTGTAGGACAACCCCATGAAACGGGCCACATTCGAGCCGATGGCTGCACCTGTATATACAATCGGGGCCTCAGCTCCCACGGAACCTCCGAAACCGATCGTCACGGATGACGCCACGATGGATGACCACATATTATGTGGACGGATCTTCGATTCGTTCTTGGACACGGCAAGCAGTACCTTTGTGACTCCGTGGCCGATATTGTCCTTCACGACAAATCTAACGAAGAGCATGGCCAGCAACATACCGATACCAGGATAAATCAGGTACAGGAAGTTGTAGTTCTCTCCTTCGAACCAGCTCGTCAGGGAATGATGGATGAAATCCACCGCCGATTTCAGCAGCACGGAGGCAAGACCGCACGCGATGCCGACAAGCAGGGACAGAATGAGCATTATATCCCTTTCGGACATCTTGGATGAAAGATGTCTGAGCGGTACCCTGATATATCTCTCCGAAAAGCTCATGGCACTATTCCTTCATGACAGGGTCACAGGTAAGCCCGACTCCGAGCTTGCGGAAAATCTTCCTGTCCACCTCGCTGAGCATTACGGTTGAATGGACCTGGCAGCCATCCAGCTTAGGTAGCTGTTCGAGGGCTGTGCGGCAGTTCCCGTCAGTAATGCTGAGCATCGAAAGCGCCACGAGGACTTCGTCCGTATGAAGACGTGGGTTATGTCCGTGGAGGAATGAGACCTTGGTTTTCTGAATCGGCTCGATCATCCGTTCCGGTATGAGTTTCACTCCGTGCGGGATGCCGGCGAGGTGTTTTGTCGCATTGAGTATCAGCGCAGCGCTCGGGCCAAGGAGTGAACTCGTGCTTGCCGTGATGATGGTGCCGTCCTGGAGCTCTATGGCCGAGGATGCCTCCCCGGAAAGTTCCTTTCGTTCCCTAGCAGCCACGGTCGTGCGCCTGTATGCTGTCGTGAGCTTGGCCTGTTGCATTATAAGGGCTATCTTGTTCACCTCGCTCTCGTTGCTGCCGTTCTCGGCGAGGGTGTCGAGGGCGCTGTAATATCTGCGTATGATTTCGTCGCGTGCCGCGTTGCAGCATACGTCCTCGTCACTCATGCAAAAGCCTATCATATTGACTCCCATGTCGGTAGGCGACTTGTAAGGATTCTCGCCGTATATTCCTTCGAAAAGGGCGTTCAGTACCGGGAAAATCTCGATGTCCCTGTTGTAGTTCACCGCAATCTTGCCATAAGCCTCAAGATGGAACGGGTCAATCATGTTCACATCGTTCAGGTCGGCGGTGGCGGCCTCGTAGGCTATGTTCACAGGGTGTTTCAGAGGGAGGTTCCAAACCGGGAAGGTCTCGAACTTGGCATATCCTGCCTTCACCCCTCTCTTGTGTTCGTGGTAGAGCTGGCTGAGGCAGACCGCCATCTTTCCGCTTCCAGGACCAGGTGCGGTCACTATCACGAGCGGGCGGGATGTCTCCACATAGTCGTTCTTTCCGAATCCTTCGTCGGAGTCGATGAGGGCGACATTGTTCGGATATCCGTCAATGGTGTAGTGGTAGCATACCTTGATGCCCTGTCGCTCGAGGCGGGCGCGGTAGGCGGAAGCGCTGGCCTGGCCGTTGAAATGGGTTATGACCACGGAACCGACATACAGTCCGACCTTCTCGAATTCGCTGCGGAGACGGAGTATGTCTTCATCGTAGGTGATGCCGAGGTCGCCACGCATCTTGTTCTTCTCTATGTCGAGGGCGCTGATTACCTGTACCACTTCGGCACAGTCGCTCAGCTGCATGAGCATCTTCAGCTTGCTGTCCGGATGGAATCCCGGAAGGACACGGCTGGCATGGTTGTCGTCAAACAGCTTGCCGCCGAACTCAAGATAGAGTTTGTCTCCAAACTGTGATATGCGTTTCTTTATTTGTTCTGACTGGATCCTGAGATATTTCTCGTTGTCGAAACCTTGTTTCATCGTTTTGCCCGGTTTAGTTGGTTAGGTTCAATTGTTTCAGGAAAGCCTCGATTCCTATTTCAGGATATGGTAGTGCGGGCCGAAACGCTCGAAGGCAGCACGGTCGAGGGCTTCCTGATGGTCAGGATGTGCTATGCTTATGAGGAGTTTTGCCCTTTCCTGCATCGAGCGGCCATAAAGATCTACGGAACCGTATTCTGTTACCACATAGTGGACATGGGCCCTGGTTGTAACGATCCCGCCTCCGGAAATGATGGTCGGAGCAATCTTGCTCTCCCCTTTCGAGGTGCAGGAAGGCATTGCGATTATGGCCTTGCCTCCCTCCGAAAGTGACGCCCCATATACGAAATCACATTGTCCACCCACGCCGGAATAGAACTTCGTACCTATGGAATCCGCACAGACCTGGCCTGTAAGGTCAATCTGGACGGCAGAATTGATGGCCGTCATCTTCGGATTCTGAGCAATGATATATGGATCATTGGTATATCCCACATCCATCATTGACACCATCGGATTGTCATCTATGAAGTCATATACCTCCTGGGAACCCATCAGGAAAGTGGAGACGAGCTTGCCCTTGTCCGTCACCTTGTTGCTTCCGTCAATCACACCCTTGTACACAAGCTGGAGGACTCCGTCGGCAAACATCTCAGTATGCACTCCGAGGTGCTTGTGGGAGCCGAGCTGGGCAAGCACTGCGTTCGGGATGGCACCGATGCCCATCTGCAGGCAGGCTCCGTCCTCTATCAGTTCGGCGCAATGCTTTCCGATGGCGGTCTCCACCTCGTTCGGTTCGCTGAAATGGGCCGGCTCCAAAGGTGTGTCACCTTCCACGAAGATGTCTATCATAGACATCGGAATCATTGCCTGACCCCAGGCACGAGGCACATTGGGATTGACTACCGCTATAACCGTCTTCGCGCATTCGATGGCGGCGAGCGTCGCATCCACAGAGGTGCCGAGAGATACGAATCCGTGCTTGTCAGGAGGACAGACCTGTATCATGGCGACATCGCAACGGAGGGCGCCGCAACGGTAAAGCCTTTGCGTCTCGCTCAGGAACACGGGGATATAGTCTGCATATCCGCTCTGAACCCCCTTGCGCACATTGGCCCCGATGAAGAAACCCTGATGGAAGAAAATCCCGTTGTATTTCGGGTCGGTATATGGGGCCGGGCCCTCGGTGTGGAGATGGTGGATATACACATCGTGAAGTTCACCGGCATCTCCCCGGCGGCAAAGCGCATCAATGAGCAGCCTCGGCGCACTGGCCACGCTGCTGAAATGTACATGGTCTCCGGACTTTACGACCTTGACCGCTTCCTCGGCGGAAACGAAATCGATATGGCAGGTATTGTTCATAGCTCAAACTTGTCGAATAACCTGCAATATTAGCCCTTTTCCGCCAATTTGGCAAAAATATTTCTCTTGGGCTTTCCGAAAGTTTTTCATAACTTTGGAGGGTTCGTCCGGTGAGGACTGTTCAGGAAATTAAATGAACGGATATGGAGAAGGATATTGTTTTTGAGACGGCGGAGAGATATGTGAATGATACGGGGCGGTCGGTTTTTCTGACAGGGAAAGCGGGGACAGGCAAGACAACATTCCTTAAATATATTACGAGGACCACTTCCAAGAGGTTCGTCGTGCTGGCACCCACCGGGGTCGCCGCAATCAATGCGGGAGGGAGCACCATCCATTCTTTTTTCTTGCTTCCGCTATGCCCGTATCTTCCTGATGTAAAGGAACTTGTAACTGAGTATCAGATGTCGGAGAGATACCGGGGCTTCCGTAAGGACAAGCTGAAGATCATCCGTACCCTCGACCTGCTGATAATCGACGAGATCTCGATGGTCAGGGCTGACCTGCTGGATGCAGTGGACATGACCTTGCGCCGGTGCAGGAAGGATGAAAGGCCTTTCGGAGGCGTGCAGCTGCTCATGATAGGGGATGCGCAACAGCTTTCTCCCGTGGTCAGGGAAAACGAGAGGCAATATGTCTCGCAGGTTTATCCGTCTCCTTATTTCTTCAATTCCAAGGCATTGCAGAAACTCCCATACATAACCATAGAGCTTGACAAGGTCTATCGGCAGAAGGATGCGGCATTTCTCGACATCCTCAACGCAATCAGGGACAACAGGGCGGATGCCGGGATCCTGCGCAGGCTCAATTCGAGGGTAGGGGCATTCGACGACAAAGGGGACGGAGAGGGTATCATCAGACTCACCACCCACAATGCCCAGGCAGACGAGGTCAATGCAAGGAAGCTGGAGGCCCTGGAGGGCGAGGCGATGGTGTTCGAGGCTGATATTCAGGGGGATTTCCCAGAGAACATGTACCCTGCGGACTGCCGGCTGACCTTGAAGGAGGGGGCGCAGGTGATGTTCATCCGGAACGACCCGGAGGGATTCTACTACAACGGCAAGATTGGGAAGGTGGCCGGAATTGACGACAACGGCACGGTGAGCGTCGTGGATGAGACTGGAATGGAGGTGGAAGTCAGTGCGGTGGAATGGTGCAACACCCAATATGCCCTCGACAAGGATTCGGGGGAAATCAGGCAGGATGTGACGGGGACTTTCCGGCAACTGCCTCTGAAGATAGCCTGGGCCATCACCATACACAAGAGCCAGGGGCTGACATTCGACAAGGTGATAATCAACGCAGGTGCGGCTTTCGCATTCGGGCAGGTCTATGTGGCATTGTCGAGGTGCAGGTCGCTGGAGGGGATTTCGCTCGACTCCCCGATTCATCCGGGAAGCATTTATTCCGACCTGGACGTGGCGGAGTTCAACGGGAGGATTCCTCCGGCGCAGACCGTGAAGGATGCCCTGGAGTCCGAAGAACGGGGATACAGGTTCGACCAGCTTCGGGAATTGTTCTCTTTCGGGGAATGTTGCAGATGCGCAGGCTGGGTATATGGAATCGTAAAAAACAACCTTGCGGACATCTATCCCGACCAGGTCAGGGAGCTTGCATCCGTCCGGGATTCCCTCGACAAGGCGAGGCAGGTTGCCGACACTTTCAAGGTCCAGCTGACAAGGATACAGGAGAGTGCCTGTCCTGATGACGGTTTCCTCGAGGGGAGGCTCGGCAAGGCTGCCGACTATTTCATAGGATGTTTCAGGCAGGCGAGGGATTTCATGATTGACATCTCTGACCTTGCCATAGACAACAAGGAGACCAGGAAAAGCTTCAGCGAGGCTGTCGGCGAGGCATTGGTCGCATTGGAGACTGTGTACCGCAGCCTGGAGGCGATTCAGGAAGGACGGTTCAGCATAGATGCATATCACAGGATCAGGACGGAATCGCAACTGGCGGATTTCCGCAAGCCGAAGTCACGGAAACTGAAGAAGATCGAGAGGAAGGAGGGAGAGGAAGGCGTGGTCAACGAGACGCTCCGGGAAAGGCTGATGGAATGGAGAAGCGCGAGGTTCAAGGCAGACAATGTGCCGGCATACACCATCCTGCACCAGTCCACCCTGCTGCAGATAGCAGTCCTCATTCCAAAGACAAAGGAGGAATTGCTGTCGGTCAAGGGCTTCGGAGAAGCGAAATTCAGGAAGTATGGGGAGGAAATACTTGAGATTTGCAAGGATATTGATTAGATTTGCCACGATATGGCACAATACGGGCTTGATACGGACATACAGTTCCTGCCGGGAGTAGGTCCCAGGCGGGCGGAGCTCCTGAAGAAAGAGCTGTCTGTCAGTTCCATAGGGGAACTGATAAGGGTATATCCGTTCCGTTACATCGACAAGAGCACGTTCGTACGGATTGCCCAGGCCAGGCCGGACATGGCATATATCCAGATAAAGGCCACGGTCCTGAAGGTGGAGCTGTTCGGAAGCCAGTCCGCATCAGGGGCTCCGTTGCAGGAGACTGATGACAAAGTACTGAAATACAACCTCATAAGAAGGATGAGCATCTGGATTGGCGATGAGACAGGACAGATGGAGGCAGTCTTCTTCAAGGGCATCAAATGGATGCACGGGAAGCTGAAGCCAGGTCAGGAGTTCATCTTCTTCGGAAAGCCTTCCACATTCAACGGGAGGGTGAACCTGGTCCATCCCGAAGTTGACGCCGTCGAGGCCGGACAGGGTGCGGCAGGGCGTGAGGACGGAAGCGAAGGCAGGATGGGCATAGGGGCCACGATGACCGGAGTCTATCCGAGCACCGAGAAGCTCAGGAACGCCGGAGTGACAGGAAAGGTGATGACAAAGATAATGGAAGCCGCACTTGAAAAGGCCCTGCCATATGTGGAGGAGAGCCTGCCTGAACATCTGATAAGGCAATGGGGGCTGGTACCGCTTCATTTCGCGCTTCGCAACATCCATTTCCCGAAGGATATGGATGCATTGGAGAAAGCACGGTACAGGCTCAAGTTCGAAGAGTTGTTCTTCCTCCAGCTTTCCCTCCTGAAACAGAAATACATACGCAGCCGTAGCGAAAACGGCATCAGGATGCCTAAGGTCGGGGATGCCTTCAATGCCTGCTACAATTCCCTCCCCTTCCCACTCACAGGGGCACAGAAAAGGGTAATAACCGAAATCAGGGACGACCTCAGAAGCGGGAGGCAGATGAACCGTCTGCTGCAGGGAGATGTGGGAAGCGGCAAGACGATGGTGGCAGTCCTGACCGCGCTGATAGCGATAGGGAACGGATACCAGGCCTGCATAATGGCACCTACGGAAGTCCTTGCACAGCAGCATTTCAAGAACATAGGCAAGTTCCTCGCCCCTACCGGGGTGAAGGCGGCGCTCCTGACAGGGAGCACCAAGACCTCGGAAAGACGGGAAATCCATCACGGACTCGAGGACGGGTCCATAGGCATAATCGTCGGCACGCACGCCCTCATTGAAGACAATGTGGTGTTCAGGAACCTCGGCCTTGCGATAATCGACGAGCAGCATCGTTTCGGTGTTGAACAGAGGGCGAGGCTTTGGAGCAAGTCCTGCTGCGGGGCACCTCCCCATGTGCTCGTGATGACGGCGACACCGATTCCGAGAACGCTCGCGATGACTCTCTACGGCGACCTCGATGTGTCCGTGATAGACGAACTTCCTCCAGGAAGGAAGCCGGTGCAGACCATCCATGCCACAGAAGGCAAGAGGCCTGCCCTGTACAGGTTCATGAAGGAACAGATTGCCCTCGGAAGGCAGGTCTTCGTCGTATATCCTCTTATCAACGAGACGGAGAAACTTGATTATCAGAGCCTTGAGGCAGGTGCAGAGGATATAATGAACAATTTCCCATTCCCTCAATACAAGACAGCCGTGGTGCACGGCAAGCAGTTGAACGATGTGAAGCAGTTCAATATGGACGCCTTCGCGGCAGGGAGGGCGGACATACTCGTGGCAACCTCCGTTATCGAGGTGGGTGTGGACGTGCCGAATGCATCCGTGATGGTGATCGAGAGCGCGGAGAGGTTCGGACTGAGCCAGTTGCACCAGCTTAGGGGAAGGGTCGGACGAGGAAGCGAGAAATCATTCTGCGTGCTGATGACAGGAACGAAGCTCAGCAAGGATTCCAGACACAGGATAGAGCTGATGTGCGCAACGGAGAACGGTTTCGACCTTGCGGAGGAAGACCTCAAGATGAGAGGGCCTGGAGATTTGGAAGGCACACAGCAGAGCGGGCTTCCGATTGCGCTGAACATCGCCTCCCTGGCTAAGGACGGCATCCTGCTGAACACGGCGAGGGAATGTGCCCAGGGAATCCTGGAGGAGGACCCTTCACTTACATCGGACCGCAACCAGCTGCTCCGCCAGGAGTTGCGTAAAGACAAGTACACGATAAAGGATTACAGCAAGATAAGCTGACGGGCGGACCGTCAGGACAGATTCATCTATGGTTACTGAGTTGCTTCAGAAATACATCTGGCTCGTGCAGACGATCCTGAAAGCCGGAACGGACGGCCTGAGCCACGAGGAGATTGCCTGCAGGTGGGAGAACCGGTTTGATTCGCCATATCCGAGGCGTACCTTCAACAACCACAGGGCAGCCGTGGAGGAAGTCTTCGGAATCCATATTGACTGCAACCGCAGCACAAACCGGTATTTCATCAAGGACGATGTGTCGGATGAGAATGTGGAGAATGCCTGGCTGATAAACACCTTCACGGTGAACAACATGCTTGCCCTCGGCAAGGAGAGGCTGTCCGGAAGGGTGTCTGTGGAGGATGTGCCGTCTGGACACATACATCTGACCGCGGTTATGGACGCGATGGTCCAGGGGTACAAGGTAGGCATAACATACCTCAAATACACAAGTTCGCAGCCGGATGTCCTCACGGTCAGGCCATATGCGGTGAAGGAGTTCGAGAAACGCTGGTATATTGTAGGTTACTGCGAGCAGCGTCAGGGGATGAGGGTATATGGACTGGACAGGGTCTTGAAGCTCGACGTGCTCGTGGAGAGGTTCAGGATGCCGGAAGGGTTCGATGTGGACGCGGAATTCGCCACGAGTTTCGGGATATATCTGCCTGAGGGCCCGGGAAGGACGATTCTGTTCAAGGCCGGGCTTACCGAGGCAAGATACTTGCGGGATCTACCTCTGCACCATAGCCAGGAGGAGGTTTCGTGTGACGGGGATTCGGTCACTTTCAGCATATTCGTATGCCCCAACCGGGCATTGGTGATGGAGTTCTGCAGGCGCGGGGCGAGGGTGGAGGTGCTGTCGCCAGCCGATGTGAGGGAGGCCGTGGCGAAGGAACTGGCCGCAGCCGCCGATATATATGGAACAGATTAAAACATATAGGTTATGACAAGAACAAAGACCATTGCAACAGTTTTGGCCGCCGTGGCGGTAATCGGAGCTGCCGCAGCATTGACGATCATTATGGCAAAGAAAGGAAAAGGTTTTGAAAACGAAGGGTTCATCGGAAGAAGCACGATCCAGGTGGAGGACGGCAAAATGACCCCTGAGGTCCTGCTTTCCTATGGAAGGCTGTCAGACCCGCAGATGTCCCCGGACGGGAAATTCATCATGTATGGTGTCAGCTACACCGATGTATCCGCCAATAAAAGCGTACGTAACCTGCGCATTATCAGCGTTGATGGTGGAGAGGACATATTGCTGACGGAATCAGGCAGGAGCATCGGGAACGCACGGTGGAGCGCGGATGGCAAGCATATCGCCTTCACGATGGGAGGTCAGATCTGGACTGCCCGCATCACCCGCAAGGCACCGGGCAGCGGAGAGCAATCAGGCAGCTGGAAACTCGGCAGCCTGAGGCAGGTTTCCGATGTCCCGAACGGAATCAGCGAATTCAGGATTTCCCCTGACGGACAGAAAATCATGTACGTGAGCACTGTCAAGAGCGCCGTAAAGAGTCCTGTCGATTGCTATGCCGACCTTGAAAAGGCTACAGCCTACACGACGGACGACCTGATGTACAGGCATTGGGACCATACGGTAATGGAGATTCCACACACGTTCATCGCTGATTTCAGGTTCGGAGGCAGGAAGGAAAGGACCATCACCCCTGAGACTTCAGTGGACATACTTGCCGGGGAGACGGAACTTTATGAACTGCCTACGGAGCCTTTCGGCGGCATCGAGCAGCTCGACTGGAGCCCGGACAGCAGATTCATCGCCTATTCCTGCCGCAAGCTGACAGGAAAGAAATATGCATTCTCCACTGACACCGAGATATACCTTTACAATGTCGCTACGGCTGGTACGACCGTAATAGACATGAAAGGCGGGTACGACACCGACCCCGTATGGAGCCCGGACGGAAGGAAAATCTGCTGGATTAGCATGGAGAGGGACGGATATGAGGCTGACAAGCAGAGACTTATGGTGGCAGATGTAAATATCGGAGGCGATGTCCCGGTAGTTTCCGGAATAAGGGACCTCACTGCCGGTTTCAAGTACAATGCAGCCGCCCCTGTTTGGTCCGATGATTCAAGGTCCATCTATTTCAATGCCTTGGCAGAAGGCCTTCAGGGCATTTTCGAGGCCGGATGTGAATCCGGTACGGTGGCAAGGCTGACCGACGAGCATCAGTGGTACGACTATTCATCTCCATTTGCCGTGCAGGACAACGGTGACGGCTCCAAGGTGCTCTACACCACATATTGCAGCATGACCTTCCCTTCAGAGATCGCAGCCACTACCGTCAGGAACGGCGCTTTTGCTGGAACGGTCAGGACATCGGACGAGAACGGACACATCAGTTCACAGCTCAATAAAGTCGGGATGGAGGAAAGATATGTCAAGACCATCGACGGCAAGAGGATGCTCACCTGGGTGATGCTGCCTCCTGATTTCGACGAGAGCAAGGAATATCCTTCAATCCTGATCTGCCTCGGCGGGCCTCAGGGCACGATCAGCCAGAGCTGGTCATACAGATGGAACTATATGCTGATGGCAATGCAGGATTATGTGGTCGTACTGCCGAACAGGAGGGGTACGACGGCTTTCGGACAGGAATGGACGGAGCAGATTTCCGGAGACTACCCTGGCCTGAACATGCAGGACTACCTCGCTGCGGCAAGGGAGCTGAAGGCTGAGCCTTACATTGGCAAGATGGCGGCGTGCGGCGCAAGCTACGGCGGCTATTCAGTCTATTATCTGTGCGGCACCCACGGTAACATATTCGACGCATTCATCGCCCATGCCGGAATTTTCAACGAGGAGCATATGTATATGACCACCGAGGAGATGTGGTTCCCGAACTTCGACAACGGAGGCGTACACGAGGCTGTCATCGACCCGAGGGTAGGCACCGAAGAGGCTCCTGTAGGTCCTGCCGGAGACGGTGTGACTTTCGGAGGCATCAAGCAGGGAGGTTCCCCTTGGAGCAAGCTGCCTAAGGCCGTGCGCCACTATGCCCTTTCCCCGCACAAACTGGTGACGAACTGGCATACCCCGCTGATGGTGATACATGGTGGCATGGACTACAGGGTGCCAGTGGATGAGGGCATGGCCGCCTACAATGCAGCCCAGATGATGGGTGTCCCTTCAAGGCTCCTGATTTTCCCTGACGAGAACCATTGGATCCTCAAGCCTCAGAACGCCCTGCTTTGGCACCGCGAATATTTCCGTTGGCTCGACCAATGGTGCAAATGATAAAAAAAAGAAGCCCGGTTGATCCGGGCTTCTTTTTTCATTTATCTCAGCATACTCCGTCAATCTGGAGAGGTGTGGTCGCGATCTTGGCGACAAGTCCCTGGAGGACTTTGCCAGGACCGACCTCTGTGAATGATTCGGCGCCGTCCGCGATCATGTTCTCCACGCTCTGGGTCCAGCGTACAGGAGACGTGAGCTGGGCAAGGAGGTTGGCCTTGATTTCTGCCGGATCAGTTGAAGGCTTTGCCGTAACATTCTGATATACAGGACATACTGGAGTATTGAAAACGGCCTTCTCGATACCTTCGGCAAGCTCTGCCCTTGCAGGCTCCATGAGCGGTGAATGGAAGGCGCCACCCACAGGAAGTACCAGGGCACGCTTTGCACCTGCTTCCTTCATCTTCTCGCAGGCAGCCTCGACAGCAGCCTTCTCGCCGGAAATCACTATCTGTCCGTTGCAGTTGTAGTTGGCAGGGATCACGATGCCCTCGCATCCTGCGCAGATTTCCTCGACCTTCTCGGTCGGAAGTGCTATGATGGCAGCCATCGTACCAGGAGCCATCTCACAGGCTTTCTGCATGGCCTTCGCCCTGATGGAAACAAGCTTGAGACCGTCCTCGAAATCCATAGCCCCTGCCGCAACCAGGGCGGAGAACTCTCCGAGGGAGTGACCTGCCACCATGTCCGGCTGGAAGTCAGGAAGGCATTTGGCGAGTACGACTGAATGGAGGAAGATTGCAGGCTGGGTGACCTTGGTCTGCTTCAAATCTTCCGGCGTACCTTCGAACATTATGTCGGTAATCCTGAAACCGAGGATTTCATTGGCCCTTTCGAGCATTTCGTGTGCAATTGCATTGCTTTCATACAGGTCCTTCGCCATTCCCGGGAACTGCGAGCCCTGACCTGGGAATACATAAGCTTTCTTCATCGTCTGTCAATATTCTTTGTTACATATGATTCAACTTCTGCATCAGACAGTTGCGACACCGTCAGACACAACCCGTCCGAAACGGGCTGCAAAAATACAAAATAAATTTTCCCTGCAAGAGTTTTTCACCACAGAAGGGCGACAATAATCCCAAAGGTCGAATAATGTGGCGAAATGGAAGATAATCCGGCAGGTGTCGTTCAGAATTTCCAGACGGAATAAGGTCCCACATCAGCGAGATGTTCCCCGCAGGAGAGGATTGATCCGAGGTTTTCATCCACCCTGGCGGATGTCACGATGAGGATTCCATCAATGGAGCCAGCCCTGCAATCCGCCACGAACTTGTCCGGATCACGGCCATAATCCACGATGTCCCTGCCGAGATATACATCCATGTTCTCAGGACGGCTGACATACAGGGTGAATATATCTGATTCGGCGGAAGGATCGGCCTCGATGACCTTCGCACAAAGGTTGCCGTAACCGATGTAGTCATTGGCCTGCGGCAGGACGAACGAGGCGGAAAAGACCGTCAGCAGAAGGGTCGCACCGGTCAGGATTGCAGGAAGGCTCCAGGAACGGAAGGCACGGATGCTGGCAGCAGCGGATGCAGAGCCGGCAAGCAGGATTCCTGCCGCGACATATACCGGAACCGAACGCAGGAACGGAAAATCCCCGACCTGCGGGACAAGATCGGTACAGAGGCACAGGATGGCCCCTGCCCCGGCGACGGCCATGGTCACCGTAGGGACATACCAGAGGTTCAGCATCCATCCCGGACGGCGGCACGATTCGTATGCGAGCGGATATGCCAGGGCAAGGAACGGGAGAAGAGGGGCAAGATATATGGCAAGCTTGGAACTGAAGCAGGAGAGCATCACGAATGAACACAATATGGTGGTCACGGCAATCCCTCCGATGTTTCCTGAACCTCGCAGCCCTCCTTTCCTGCAGCACATCCCGACAATGGACGGTATGGTCACGAATGAATAAGGTGCAGCCACATACCATATCACGGCTGCATAATACCAGAATGGCTCCTTGTGGTGGAAGGCGTTCACGGCACGGTCAACCGTCTGATGGAAAAGCAGGTTCCTGATATACCCTTCTCCACCTTCAAGATACGCCGCCAATATCCATATTGCGGAAAGGATGGCTATGGTTCCCCAGGTCTTCCAACCGAGGTATTTCCCCGCACTCCTCATATCCCTTTTCCAGACAAGGAAGACAAGGATGGCCACCGGAGGGACCAGCAGTCCCACCGGACCCTTCGTGAACAGGGCAAGGAATATGAAGATTGGCAACAACCACGAATTGACCTTCTCCGAGCCCTCCCCTACATACATCCTGTAGAAGCAGAACAGGGCAAGGACTATGAACATGCACATCATCATATCCATCCTCAGGAAAACCGACATCCCGAGATACAGGCCGGTGGTGAGCAGCATCATGCACAAAGCCATGCGGTCCACGGGGTCCGGATTCCACGGAATCCTCTCCTTCCGGCACGCAAGCATCACCCACCTGTCGGCGACGACGGCGATCACGAATGACGGTATCAGCGACAGGAAGGACAGGGCAAGCATACTGTGCTGGCCGAAAATCAGCCTGCAAAGCATTATCAGCCAGAAATATAGCGGTGGCTTGTCCGCATAGGCCTCACCCTGGTTGTACAAGGCTGCCACATGCCCGTCGGCTATGGCCTCATCCGCGATCGAGAGATAGCGGAGTTCGTTTGACGGCGTGAAATCCCTCATTGCCATCACCGGAAGGAGGGAAATGAATGTGAACACGAGGACAGCAGCCACCGGGTGCGCACAGAGAGCTGTTTCAAGCTTTGATGGTCTTTTCATCCGAAGAATGTTTTCTGTTCCTGAATATTATTATAATGTTCCGCAGATATGCCACGAAACCGAATGACTGTCCGAGTATCAGGACAGGGTCGCGGCGTATCATCCCATAGGTCATTATCGTGAGACTGCCCACCAGCGAGATTATCCAGAATCCTGCAGGAAGGACGGAATCGTGCTTCCTCAATGAGACGAACCATTGATATATGAACCTGAAAGTGAATATTACCTGACCTGCCGAGCCATATATTATCATCCATACAGGTATGTCGCGGTTGTTGAACATAGCCCCGAAGAATGCCGGAGCGTCCGAAAGCACGAAGGCTGCGGCGATCGGAGGCGTGGCGACAAGGAGTATTTTCAAAGGGAGATGGAGTTTCGACCATATCCCCTTGAGGTTCAGGTTCCACAGATATATATAATAAGAAAGGAACTGCCCGAGGATGATTGAGAAATCATCCCTGAGCCATCCGTAAACGAAGAAAAGCCAGGATCCCAGCACGCTGAACACCCAATATGAGGAAGGAGAGACCACCTTCCCGGCCTTCTCTGTCTTTATCCATTGAAGGAGGGTTCTCGCGCTGAAGAAGACTTGGGCCGTGAAACCGATGGCATATACCAGGATATCATTCATTTTCTCTATTCTGATTTCTCAAGTGAGGATGAGGATATGGTATAGCGGACATAGCGTCTTTTCATCCATCTGAATGCGAAGCAGTCGCAGAACGGGCCCCACAACCGGTTCCATATATTATATTTGGACACGCCGGCGGTACGGGGGAAATGCCTGACAGGGACCTGCACATAGCCCTTTCCCTGCTGGAGCATGACCAAGGCCGGAAGAAAACGGTGCATACCCTTGAAGAACGGGATGCGTCTGGCGACATCGGTCCTGAGCACCTTCAGAGGGCACCCGGTATCCCTGGCATCGTCGCCGGTCATCATCCTCCGGAATCCGTTGGCTATCCTGGACTGGAGTTTCTTGAATCCGGTGTCCTTCCTGTCCACCCTGACACCTGTCGCCATGTCCGCGTCGGCCATCCTTGCAAGAAGCAGGTCGAAATCCTCAGGCGCGGTCTGGAGGTCGGCATCGATATAACCGAGATAAGGGGAAAAAGTGTTGTCGATACCGGCCTTCAGGGCCGTGCTGAGACCTGAATTGGAGGCAAGGGAGATATAGGAGAAATGCGGATTGCGCCCGCAGGCATCCTTGATACGCTCCAGGCTGTCATCAGTGGAGCCGTCGTCCACGAACAGCACGCAGGCTTTCATCGGACATTTCCCGACATAGTCTCCGAGCCTCTTTTCCAGATTGGGCACATTGTCCTGCTCGTTGAAAGTCGGGACTATGATGGTAAAATCATAACTGGCAGTCTTGTTCATTACTGACATTTATTTAATTATGTATATCAAAAAAGCGGATTGGCAGAAAACACAATCCATACCACATCCCGGAGCAAAAGAATGCAAGGACATCAAACGGGAAGAATTGAACACAGAATTTCCATTTTGGAAACAATGTATGTTTTTTCAGCCGACATATGGCAGATGTGCCTCATTTGAAAAAAATAACTATATTTGCAGTCCCTTCCGGCCCTATAGTTTAATGGATAGAATTTCAGATTCCGGTTCTGACGGTTGCGGTTCGATTCCGCATGGGGCTACAATTCATATATCAGGATGGATCAAGGCCCTCCACGGCGGCATCCAGGCCACCCTTATGGACGAAGTCGGCGGATGCCGGTTCGAATACGAGTAGGTCCAGTCTCTAAACAAAGTTTATACATTTTTCAAGTTTTATGGATGTATTGCGGAAATTTTGAGTAAATTTGCGCAATGTACATTTTTCGTGCACGGTAACGGAACGAAAAAATTATCGAAACTATACACATAAACCACTAAAAATTATGGCAAACGAAAAGAAATTCGTCACTTGTGACGGCAACTGGGCAGCGGCACACATCGCTTACCTTTTCAGCGAACACGCAGCCATCTACCCTATCACCCCATCCTCGACTATGGCAGAATATGTCGATGAATGGGCTGCACAAGGCAAGAAGAACCTCTTCGGAGAGGTTGTCAAGGTAACCGAGATGCAGAGTGAGGGCGGTGCTGCAGGTGCTGTCCACGGTTCACTCCAGGCAGGCGCCCTTACCACGACTTTCACCGCATCGCAGGGTCTTCTCCTCATGATCCCTAACATGTACAAGATTGCCGGTGAACTTCTTCCAACGGTATTCCACGTGTCTGCACGAGCACTCGCCTCACACGCACTTTCCATCTTCGGTGACCATCAGGATGTAATGGCCTGCCGTCAGACAGGCTTTGCAATGCTCGCTTCCGCTTCTGTTCAGGAAGCCCTCGACATGGCAGCCGTGGCACATCTTTCAGCGATTAAATCAAGTGTTCCTTTCCTCCACTTCTTCGACGGATTCCGTACTTCACACGAAATCCAGAAGATCGAGCTCATCGACGAGGAGGCTCTCAAAGGAATGATAAGCACAAAATCTCTCGCAAGATTCAGAGCAAAAGCACTTTCACCTGATTCTCCTGTAACACGCGGAACGGCACAGAACTCCGACGTATATTTCCAGGCACGCGAGGCTTGCAATCCGTACTATGACGCAGTTCCGGATGTAGTTGCACGCTACATGGGTGAAATCAGCGAGCTCACAGGTCGCGAGTATCGTCCGTTCGACTACTACGGAGACCCGGAGGCAGAGAACATCATCATTGCTATGGGTTCCGTTACAGAGACCATCAAGGAGACTATCGACTATCTTGAGGCACAGGGCAAGAAGGTCGGTCTTCTCATAGTCCGTCTCTACAGGCCATTCTCAGCCAAATATTTCCTCAAAGCCCTTCCAAAGAGCGTCAAGAGAATCGCTGTAATCGACAGGACAAAAGAGCCGGGTGCCCTCGGAGAGCCTCTCTTCCTAGACATCAAGGCAATCTTCCAGGGAGTTGAGAACGCACCGCTCGTAATCGGCGGCCGCTACGGTCTCTCATCAAAGGATACAACTCCTGCACAGATTGTTTCAATCTATGAGAACCTCGAGCTTTCAGAGCCTAAGGATGGATTCACAATCGGAATCGTTGACGACCTCACATTCAAGTCACTCCCTGCAAAGGAGGAAATCTCAATCGTTAAACCTGGTACTACTGAGTGCAAATTTTACGGTCTCGGCTCAGACGGTACAGTCGGCGCAAACAAGAACACCATCAAGATCATCGGTGACCATACTCCTAAATACTGCCAGGGTTACTTCGACTATGACTCCAAGAAATCCGGAGGATATACCTGCTCACACCTCCGTTTCGGAGACTCCCCTATCAAGGCTCCTTACCTCGTGAGCACTCCTGACTTCGTCGCATGCCACGTTCCGTCATACCTTACAAAATATGACGTTCTCAAAGGCATCAAGGAGAACGGTACCCTCCTTCTGAACAGCCTCTGGGATGAGGAAGAGACTCTCAAGAGAATTCCTGATCATGTAAAGGCTATTATCGGAAAGAAGAATATCACCCTCTATATCATCAACGCCACCAAGATTGCAGCTGAAATCGGACTCGGCGGAAGGACCAACACCATCCTTCAGAGCGCATTCTTCAAGATTACAGGCATCATTCCTTACGAGGAGGCTGTTTCATACATGAAGAAAGCCATCGTGAAGAGCTACGGCAAGAAGGGTGAGAACGTTGTCAACATGAACTACGCAGCAGTTGACAGAGGCGGCGAATATACAAAGGTTGAGATTCCGGCTGACTGGAAGGACATCACTGCCAAGTTCGAGAATCCTAACAAGGACCGTCTCGCTCCTGCATTCGTGAAGGAAATCGCTGACGTTGTAAACGCACAGTGCGGTGACACCCTGCCTGTAAGCGCATTCAAGGATCAGGCTGACGGCACCATCCCTGCCGGCACCACTGCTTACGAGAAACGCGGTGTTGCAGTGAAGGTCCCTGAGTGGCAGGCTGAGAACTGTATCCAGTGTAACAACTGTGCATTCGTCTGCCCTCACGCTGCTATCCGTCCATTCCTCCTCACAGACGAAGAGGCTGCAGCTGCTCCTGCAGGTATCAAGGCACAGCAGGGCAAGGCAGTGTTCAAGGACTACAAGTTCGCTCTCTCCGTTTCAGTTCTCGACTGTACAGGCTGCGGCAACTGTGCCGATGTCTGCCCTTCAAAGGAGAAAGCTCTCGTGATGAAGCCTCTCGACACCCAGGTTGCAGAGCAGGCCAACTTCGATTATCTCCACGC
>JBJEBR010000068.1:0-1744 GCA_051870255.1 Candidatus Cryptobacteroides sp. | reverse complement strand
TTACCTTGTCAAACCTCTCAATTGAACCAAGTTATTTTTTAAGCATTACATAATCATCAGGAAATGAAAGAAAACAAAGTATTGAACACGGCAGCTGTGGCCGGCCTCCTGCTCGGGGCCATATCTACAGCCTATATGTTCCTGACACAATTCATATCCACACTTGAAGTCCATGTTTTCGTATCGACGCTCGTGAATGCCATTCTATGGTGCGGGAAGTTTGCCGGCTGTATCTGGCTAATGATGTACTATATGAAGAAGGTTGCAAGGGAGAATCCCGAGGCGACCAACGGCACGACCTTCAGATTCGGTGTCCTCGCATCGCTGATGTCCGCACTGATTTTTGCCGCGGCGTCCTTCGCGAACATCGCATATATAAGTCCGGATCTAATGGCAGAGCAGTTCAACGCCGCCATGGATGTCTATTCCAAGTTGCTGGATTCCAATTCCTTGAGCATGATGGAGAAGATGATGGAAAGGATTCCACAGATTTCATTCTTCTCCAACCTCATATATTGTACGATATACGGAACGATTCTTTCAGGTATCCTGTCAAGAAACATTCCAAGCCGCGACCCGTTTGCGGACAACAACTTTTAGCAGCACGCCATGACAACAGAATTCAGCCTGGACATATCAATTGTAGTGTCCCTTTTCAATGAAGAAGAATCCCTCAGGGAACTTGTCGGATGGATAGAGAAGGTAATGGACAGGGAGGGATACAAGTACGAAATCATAATGGTTGACGACGGAAGCCGTGACGGTTCGTGGGGAATCATAAAGGAGCTTTCCCAGGAGAACAGGAACCTCCACGGAATATCGTTCCGGAGGAACTATGGGAAGTCCGCCGCCCTCTACGAAGGATTCAAGGCAGCCCGTGGAAAGGTTGTCGTCACCATGGATGCAGATCTGCAGGACTCCCCTGAGGAAATCCCTGAGATGTATGACATGATAGTCAAGGACGGGTTTGACATCGTCTCAGGATGGAAGCAGAACCGTCAGGACAACAAAATCACAAAGAACCTGCCTTCCAAGCTGTACAACGCGACTGCGAGATGGATTACCGGCATAAAGCTCCACGACATGAACTGCGGGCTGAAGGCATACAGGAACGAAGTAGTCAAGAATATAGAGGTATATGGCGAAATGCACAGGTACATACCGTACCTTGCGAAAAACGCAGGGTTCGACAGAATCACTGAAAAGCCGGTACACCATCAGAAAAGGAAGTATGGCAAAAGCAAATTCGGCATTGAGAGATTCGTCAACGGTTTCCTCGACCTGCTCTCGCTCTGGTTCCTGAGCACATTCGGGAAAAAGCCGATGCATTTCTTCGGTTTCACCGGACTCCTGACATTCCTTGTGGGAGGAATCATAGCCATCTGGCTGATCATCGCAAAATTAGTCAATCAGGCACACGGGCTCAAATTCAGGCCTGTGACCGACCAGCCATTGTTCTATCTCGCACTCGTTGCTCTCATAATCGGTGTGATGCTGTTCCTTGCCGGATTCATATGCGAAATGATTTCACGCAACAGCAACGACCGGAATCATTACAACATCCGCGAATCTCTCTGAACACAAACAGAAAACATAGTATGACAAAACGGGGCTTGCCTGAACAAGTCCCGTTTTTTATGGCATATCGAATACGTACTTCTGTGTGACTCTGAAGATAACCTTAGTAGAAATCGAGTAGGAGGAAAACGAAGTAGTTTTCTTCCTACTTTCGTTTTCCGACCTC
>JBJEBR010000067.1:0-29677 GCA_051870255.1 Candidatus Cryptobacteroides sp. | reverse complement strand
TTGTTTAATTGTTAAACTTATATAAACCGTCCACAACTTTTAGTGGACACACATGCAAATTAAAGTTAATTGTATATTTTTGCAAGCGTAAAAAATTGGTTGACATGACAAGATTGAGCGTAAACATCAACAAGATAGCGACCATCAGGAATGCAAGGGGCGGAAGGATACCGGATGTCGCTCTTGCCGCGCAAAGATGTGAGGAGTTCGGGGCGGAAGGCATCACCGTGCATCCCAGGCCTGATGAAAGGCATATAAGATATTCTGACGTGAGGGAAATCCGTCCTCTCATAAAGACGGAATTCAACATCGAGGGGAACCCGATAGGATCATTCATTGACCTGGTGCTCGAGGTGGTTCCGGACCAGGTGACCCTCGTGCCGGACGCCGCCGATGCGATCACATCGAATGCTGGATGGGACACGGTGGCGAACCGTGGTTTCCTGACGGATGTATGCTCCAGGTTCCACGAGAAAGGGATCAGGACCTCCATATTCATAGACGCAAGGCCGGAGATGGCCGAAGGGGCAGCCCTTTGCGGATGCGACAGGGTCGAACTTTACACCGAGCCTTATGCTTCCGACTATCCGGTTGACAGGGAGGCTGCAATCGCGGATTTCATAAGGACGGCTGAAGCTGCCAGGGATTGCGGACTGGGAGTGAACGCAGGACACGACCTGAACCTTGACAATCTCGAGTTTTTTATAAGCAGGATTCCTTGGATAGCGGAGGTTTCTATAGGCCATGCCATCATAAGTGACGCCATTTATATGGGTTTGGAACAAACTATAAAGGCATATCTCTCCAAAGTTAAGATTTTTTGACTATCTTTGCGCGGATGTGCACCGTATCCTCGGCATAGACACAGATAATCAATAAAAAACAGATAAAATGAAAAAAACATCACTTGTACTCAGCATCATTTCATTGGTTGCAACAGTTGTATTGGGCATCCTCCTGTTCACGGTAGGGAAATCAGAGGGGAACGGAAACGTGGCATCCGGAGAGGTATCCGGCACACCTGCGCAGAAAGGGGATATCGTCTATATCGACCTTGACAGGATCCTGATGGAATATGATATGGCAAACGACCTCAGGTCCGTGGTTGAGACCAAGGTACAGAACATCCAGGCTGAGGTGAACAGAAGGGGCAAGAAACTGGAGAACGACGTGAAGGCTTTCCAGGAGAAGATTGACAAGGGTCTGATGACTCGCTCGGTTGCCGAGGTCCAGGGTCAGAAGCTCCAGCAGCAGGAGGCCGAGTTCAACAACTACGCTGCACAGAAGCAGCAGGAAATCCAGGAGGAGCAGGTTGTAATGATGAACCAGCTCGGAGATGCCATCCAGACATTCCTCGACAAATACAACGAGCAGAAACAGTATGCCATGATCCTGACCAACCAGGGCGGCGCTCCTGTGATCACTGCTGACCAGTCTCTCAACATCACGGAGGAAGTTCTCGCAGGCCTCAACGAGGAATATGTGAAGAACAAGAACAAAAAAGAGGACAAATAATTGAAAATCGCAATACTGTCGTGTTTTTATCCCTATAGGGGAGGGATTTCCCAGTTCAACGCCTGCCTATATGGGGAACTGGGCAAGAAGCATGTTGTCAAGGGATTCAATTTCAGCAGACAATATCCTGACTTCCTCTTCCCGGGAAAGACGCAGTTCGTGACAGAAGATGATGAGGCCGTACCGGTGGAGAGCGAATCTCTGCTGGATACGGCCAATCCTTTTTCATACATACGCACATACAAGGCCATAAGGGACTGGAATCCTGACCTTCTGATAGTCCGTTACTGGATGTCGTACTTCGCCCCGTCGCTCGGATATGTAACCCGAAAGATGAGGAAGCACTGCAAGGTCATCTCGATCCTGGATAATGTGGTCCCGCACGAGCAACGGTTCTTCGACACGCCTCTGACAAGATATTTCCTTACGGGAAGCGACGGTTCCGTGACTCTTTGCGAAGCTGTCTCCAAGGACTTGCTCAGTCTGAAGCCCGATGCGAGATTCACGGTCATACAGCATCCTCTCTATTCCCATTTCGGGCAGAAGATCCCCCGCGAGGAAGCAGAGACGCAGCTCGGACTCAGGCATGGGATGAAGAACCTGCTGTTCTTCGGGCTGATACGCGACTACAAGGGGCTTGACATCCTGCTCAAGGCATTCGATTCCCTGCCGGACGACTACCAGCTCATAATAGCAGGTGAGCCTTACGGTTCGTTCGACAAATATGCCAGAATCATCGACGGTATGGAGGGGAAAAATCGTATAAGCCTCACCCTCAAATACATACGCGACTCTGAAGTTACTAAGTACTTCTCTGCCGCCGACCTTGCGGTGCTGCCGTACAGGAGTGCCACCCAGAGCGGCATCAGTTCGGTGTCATACCATTTCGAGGTGCCGATGATAGTGACGGATGTAGGCGGGCTGAAGGAGACAATCGGAGACAGGGGCACGGGTATTGTAGCAAGCGACTGTTCGCCTGAAGCGATTGGCAGGGAGATATCAAGATATTTCAGCGAACCTGGACTGAAGGCGACCTTCATAGGGAACATCAGGAAGGAAAAGGAAAGGCTTTCCTGGGAGGGATTCGCAGAAAGGCTTGTCGGATTTGCGGAGAGCCTGTGAATCGGAGAACGAATTATTTTTGACCAATGGAAATGAATCCGGTAAGAAGATTTATATGCACGGTGGCGGCTGCGATGCTCGCAATGTCGTTTCCTGCCATATCATATTCACAGGAATATGTCGGCACGCCCGTGAGCATATCAAAGGAGAAGGTCAAGGTGGACGGGAAAATATTCTATTCCCACATCGTGATGGAGAAACAGACCCTGTATTCAATCAGCAAGGCATACGGGGTGGAAGTCGAGGATTTGTACAGGCACAATCCATCATTGAAGGAGAACGGCCTGAAAAAGAACGCAATCCTGCTCATCCCCGTAGTGGACTCTCCTGCCCCTGTACGGGAGAAGGAGGATTCCATTGTCGTGCAGCCTGAACCGGAGCCGCAGCAAGCGCCTGCTCCACGACAGGACAAGGGCAAGGCAAAGAAGAAAAAGATCCATACCGTGAAATGGTATGAAGACCTTGACATGATTTCCGAGAAATACGGGATCAGCGTTGAATCCATAATGAGGGCGAACAACCTTACGGGCAGGAAGCTGACCGCAAGGCAAAAGCTTGAGATCCCGGCAGAGGAGATTCCTGCTGACTCGCTTGCCGTGGCGGTCATCCCTGAGGAGATTCCACAGGTGGAGCAGGACGAGGAAGAAACAGCGGAGCAGGACAACGGGCAGAGGCCGTGGTATCTGTTCAGGAAGAACAGGACCGACGTGTCGCTCATTCTGCCCCTGAAGGCTGACGGAGTGTCAGGAAGCCGCAACAACATGGACTTCTACAGCGGAGTGCTTCTTGCGGCCAGGGACCTGGCATTGAAGGGCATGGACGTCAACATCGAGGTTTATGACGCCGGTGACGGGACACTTCCGGAATGGAACAAGCTGAAAGGAAGCGACATGATCATCGGACCCGTTTCCAGCGGCGACCTGTCGAGGATGCTTGAGGAGGTTCCCGGTACCTGTCCGGTCATCTCCCCTCTCGACCAGAGGGCAGAGACTCTCGCAGGATGTAACTGGAACATGATTCAGGCACCGACCCCACACCAGGTGCTGTACGACAACCTCGCCGGATGGCTGAAGGGAGAATGCACGGATGCTGACCGTGTCGTATTCGTAACGGAGAAGAACACGAGGGACACGGCGACAGCCACGATGATGAAATCCGCCGTGGACTCCACCGGGCTGTCATACGAGACATTCTCATACAGCATTCTCGAGGGAAGGGACGTGCTTGAGCCTCTGACCTTGCGGCTGACTGACACGGGAGTGAACAGGTTCGTGGTGGCGTCGGAGAGCGAAGCTTTCGTCAATGATGTCGTAAGGAACCTCAACATCCTGATACACAACAAGTACAATGTGGTACTCTATGCTCCGGCAAAAATCAGGACATACGAAACGATGGAGGTGGAGAACCTGCACAACACCAACCTGCACGCCTGTCTGGGCTACGGAGTCGATTACGACAATCCGCAGGTCAGGGATTTCCTCTTGAAATACAGGGCATTGTTCAATACGGAGCCGTCACAGTACGCATTCCAGGGATATGACATCGCTTGCTACTGCATAGAGATGTATTTCAGGTTCGGTCCGCAATGGCAGGAGAAACTGGACCAGAATGACAGACAGATGCTCCAGAGCAACTTCATGTTCAGGCGTACTGATGACAATGGAGGCTGGGTGAACAAGGGAGTGAAACGGATTGTCTATGAGAAGAACTGGTCAGTAAGGCAGTATTGACCAGTCAAGTTACACAAGTCTCATAAATAGAAACTCAATTATCTTTCAGAAGAGATTCTGCATTTGCTATGGCGGCTTCCGTGAGACGGGAGCCGCTTAACATTCTGGCAAGTTCCATTACCCTGTCCCTGTCCCCGAGACGGGTTATAGTGGAAACAGCCTTGCCTGCTGCCGGGTCAACATCCTTGGAAACAAGGTAGTGCGCCTTTCCCTTGGCCGCAACCTGAGGAAGGTGGGTGATAGCGAACACCTGCATGGTCTGGCCCATCGTGGAAAGCAAGGAGCCAATCTTGTCAGCTACGCTTCCTGAGACTCCCGTGTCAATCTCATCGAAAATCATCGTCGGCATCTTGGTGAAACGTGCCATCATCGCCTTGAGGGAGAGCATTATCCTGGAAAGCTCGCCTCCTGAAGCACATTTGGCAATATCTGCCGGTTCGGAGCCATTGGCACTGAAGCGGAACACGACGGCGTCGCGCCCGGACGCGCCAGGCTGGGTGTCCGACAGCTGCACATCGAAGACGGCGTAAGGGAGTTCAAGGGCTCGGATGGAGTCCTGTATGCTTGCAGAGAACGCAGAGGATGCGTCAAGGCGTCTCTGATGCAGGGACGAAGCAATTGCCTCATATCTTTCTTTCTCCTTTGCAAGCTCTGAATTCAGATTGGAAAGGCGCTCTGAAAGCAGGTCCGAATCGCAGATGGTCTCGGATAATTTGTCCCTTAGCTCCAGAAGTTCCTTCTCACCGGAACATGAATGTCTTTGCATGAGGCCGTATATCAGGGACATCCTTGCTTCGACCTCCTCAAGACGGCTCTGGGACAGATTCGTGCCAGAATTCAGCGAACTAACCTCTGAAAGGATGTCGTCAAGTTCAAGACGGCAGGAATCGACCCTTTCAGCAAGTGATGAGGCGGACGGTATGAACCTGGCCACCCTGACAAGATTCCTGGAAGCATCCTTAAGCATAGAATCCAGAGATGTTCTCTCGTCATCTGAAGGCGAAAATGCGTCCTCAACAGCGCAGAGAGATGACTTTATCTCCTCCGCATTGGCAAGCTGTTTCTGCTCATCCTCCAGTTCTGCCAGCTCACCATCTCTCAGGGATGCGGTATCAAGCTGCCTGAAACGGGCTTCATTATAATCCCTGTCCCTTTCCGCCATGGCAATCTGCTCCTCAAGGGACTTTATATCCGATCTGAGGGAGACAAGCCTGCGCCATGATGCGGAGCAATCGGACAGAAGCTGACCGCAGTCTGCAAAATGGTCGAGGACAGACAACTGGAAATGTCTGTCTGACAGGAGCAATGTCTGATGCTGGGAATGGATGTCCACAAGACGGGAAGCGACTGTCTGAAGTACAGACAACTGCACAGGGGAATCGTTCACGAATGCCCTCGACCTGCCGGAGCGATTCACGATTCTCCTGACAATGAGATGGCCGTTGTCCCAATCGACATCGTTCTGGGCTAGGATGTCCTGAAGACCGTCCTCCTGTCCGGAAACATCAAATTCAGCCTCAACCACGCAGGATTCGGCTCCGTCAGAAATCATACCGGCATCAGCCTTCGCCCCCATCACAAGGGACAGGGCACCGAGAAGTATGGACTTTCCGGCTCCGGTCTGACCGGTAATAATGACCAAACCCTCCGGAAAGTCAATTTCCAGAGAGTCTATCAATACGAAATTCCTGACTTGAAGCCTTTGTAGCATGGTTGTCAGTCGTTGTCTTCCTGTTTCGCCATCCTATAGAAAATCTCATTCTCCTTGAATTCCTCAATGGCTACAAGGGATGGCTTAGGCTGTCTTTCGTAATACTTTGAAATTTCTATCTGCTCGCGATTCTCGAAGACCTCCTCCATGGTATCACGGTCGTTCTTGAAATCTTCAAGCTTACGGGTAAGCTCTTTCTTTTCTGCTATGGCAATCTGGTTGGCCCTCTTCGAAAGGATTACCACGGTCTCGTAGATGTTTCCGGTTGGAGCTGCAAGATCGCAAAGGTCTCTTGTGAGTGTGTTTACAGGTACTTTCTGTTTTGTCATTTTATTGCAATTTTATATTCTTTCCATTTAATTATACCCCCAATTGAAGACAGGGTTTCATTTATTTTCGGTGCGTTTCTGCATTTCTTTCTGAATAAGCTTCCTTTCCTTTGCGAAATCGCGCTCTGACTTGCCGGCATCTTCGGTCACCACGGGATTCCTGCCGAGAGCCTTCTGCACCTTCTGGTACACGGCATCGAGTTCCTTGCGGTATTTTGAGTCAGGCAGCTCTCCCACGAAGTTGAAATAGTCATCGACAAAGACGAGATAACGCTCGCGCTGCTTGTTGTGGACACTCAACTGGGCATATTTGTATGAGGACATCGCTATGTAATACAATATGTCCTCCCTGTACATGTTCTCCGAATCATCCTTCAGGACATTTCTCAGAGCCACCCTCGATGCGAGGTAATCCTCCATCTTGTAATAGAGCCTGGCTCCCTCATATGCCTTCCTGTCAAGACGCTCGTTCAGGTCTTCGAGCATATCCTTGCACTCTGCGATATGAGTGGAGGACGGGAATTCGATCATGTATTCGGATATGGCCGTGATTGCCTTGTATGTCGGAGTCTGGTCCAGTTCATAGCGGAGAGTTGACCTGTAAAGGCAGTCCAGCCGCAGATAGCGCGCCTCAGATGCGAAAGGGCTTCTCGGGAAAGTCTCCACGAACCTTTCAAAATTGGTCTCCGCAGTGTAATAGTCCTTGTACTTGTAATTGCTGAGTCCCCAATAATACCTGACGGTATCATCCCGCTCCGAACCGCTTGTCATCACGGAAAGAGACTCAAACAGGGAAGCCGCCTTGGAATATTTCCTGTCGTTGTAATACTTGAAGGCCGCCTCGTATTTGGCATCTACATCGCTGCTGTTGAGCATCGCCTCAAATTCGGATTTGCATGAAGACAGCACGACAAGTGTCACTGCGGCAAGGAAAAGTGTTCTGAATTTCATCTGAGTGACGGTTTATTGCATTTTAAGGAACTTCTCTGCATCGAGTGCGGCACGGCACCCTGAAGCGGCGGCATTGACGGCCTGCCTGTAAACGGGGTCCTGGACATCTCCGGCAGCGAAGACTCCCTCGACATTCGTCCTGGACGACTTTCCGTCCGTAATGATGTAGCCTTCCTTGTCAACGGCGACATATCTGCTGAACAGTTCCGAATTCGGATGATGGCCGATTGCCAGGAAGAAACCGTCAACGGCGATTTCAAATTCGGTACCGTCCTTCCTCAGGAGCCTTGCCCCGGTGACTCCGGCTTCATCGCCGAGCACCTCCTTGGTGTTGCAGTTCCAGAGAATCTCGATGTTCGGGGTGGCAGCAACCCTCTCCTGCATTGCCTGGGAAGCCCTGAGGACATCCCTGCGGACGATCATATACACCTTCTTGCAAAGTCCTGCAAGATATGTGGCTTCCTCGCAGGCGGTATCTCCCCCGCCGACCACGGCAACCGTCTTCTTCCTGTAGAAGAACCCGTCGCAGGTAGCACAGGCAGACACTCCAAGGCCGCGATATTTCGTCTCGGACGGCAGGCCGAGGTATTTGGCCGTAGCCCCAGTCGCGATGACAAGGGTCTCGGCAAGAATCTCCTTCGTGCCGTCTATGACAATCCTGAAAGGTCTGGCAGACAGGTCCGCCTCGGTTACCGCACCTGTACGGACATCGGCACCGAGCCTTGAGGCCTGGGCCCGCATCGTCTCCATCAGAAGCTGGCCTGAGACACCGTTCTCGAAACCTGGATAGTTCTCTATGTCCGTGGTGGTCGTCAACTGTCCACCCGGCTGCACGCCTTCGTAAAGTACCGGGGAGAGGTCAGCCCTCGCCGCATAGATAGCAGCCGTATAGCCCGCAGGACCGCCTCCGACGATGAGGCATCTGACTGTTTCTGGATTATTCTGCATAAGTATTCATATTTATGGATTCCCCACGGAAAGAGGAGAATCTTACAAAGATACACATTATCAGCAAAAACAACGCCAAGCGGTCAGACCTTTTTGAGATATTTCTTCACCTTGCGGTAAATCCAGCCGAGAAGGCACTCCGGAAGGATTACTATGAATGGCCAGAACAGCCAGTTGACGAATCCAGGCATCGTACCTTTACGACGGTGGAAGGTAGCCTTGAGGGCCTTGTCAACGGCCTTCTCCGGGCGTATCATCACAGTCAGGTTGCGTGCGAGCTTCCTCAGGTCGTCACGAAGCGGGACAAGCGGGGTGTCAACGGCCCCGAAATATGCGTTGGTCACGCTCACCCCGGTTTTCTGGCACTCGATCCTCAACTCCCTTGAATATCCCTTGACGAATCTCTTGGTGTTGCCGTACATTCCGATTGCAGGCCAGTCCATCCAGGCGGCAAGGGAGGAAATGTTGAGGATGTAACCGCATCCGCGTTCCTTCATATGGTTGACATATTTCCGGCAAAGCATGAGCGGGGTGTTCATATGGACCATCATCACGAGCTGTAGCTTGCGTTCAGACGTCTCGGCGATGCCGTTGCAGAACATAAGTCCGGCATTGTTCACGAGTACCTCCACATCGCAGCCTTCCGCCTCGGTGCGTTCCCAGATCCTGTCTGCTGCATCCATCGTGGAAAGATCCTGGACGACAGGAATCGTCTTGAAGAGTTTCCTGGACTCCTCCGGTATGGAAGTGTCGGAATCCACCATTCCCTTAACGATGACACAAGTCTGTTCAAGACTGTCCTTGTTTATATCGACTCCTATGATGTTGTATCCCATCAATGCGAGGCGCTGGCAATATATGCGCCCCATCCCGGAAGCAGCTCCCGTCACGAGAGCCCATGACTCGTATTTTCCGAATTGCTTGTTTCTCATTTTCAAATAATTGTTTTCTTATGATTCCCAACGGGAAAACGGGCGCAAAATTACCATTTTTATATGAATTTCAAGAAAATATGACCTGATTTTTTTGCCAGACCGAGAGGAATCGGCGACCAAAAGACAAGTTTCAATTTATAATGAGTCAAATTTATTTGGAATAATCTCCGAATCTTGATATATTTGTGCACTTATTGCGCACATATCTTATCTAAAAAGACAGACAGATGACACAGCACAGATGCCCTAACATGGAGGAATTCAGGGCCATCCTCAAGAAACATTCCCTCAAGGCGACACCTCAGCGACTCGCCGTCCATGAAGCCATGATGGCCCTCGGACACGCCTCCGTTGACATGGTCACGGAGAAGGTCCTCGCCAGCGGCACCAAGGTAACGACTGCATCTGTCTATAACATCCTCTCCCAGCTCGCCCTGCTCGGTGTATATGACCACAGGCTCAGCTCCAACAACAAGATGTATTTCGATGTGAACGCCTTCGGCCATATGCACCTCTACGACATCGAAAACCACACCTTCAAGGATGTGTTTGACGACGAGCTTTTCATGATGATTGAGTCGAAGCTCATGCGCAAGAGATTCAAGGGCTACAAGGTCGAAGGCCTCGACATCCAGATCATTGGCCGTCCGAGCCGCAGGAAATTCACCGTTTAGAAGCCTTGTAAATACATAATGCAAGTGACCCTGCCGCAAGACAGGCGCCACAGATGTATCCTGCCAAAGGCGGAAGATGAAGGCCTCCTGCCGAATATGGCGCTACGAAAAGGTAGCTGAACCATATAAATGTAAGGAAGGTGGCAGGTAGAGAGCATATCCAATGCGGCTTGTGATGGGTGACGAGATATGCGGAGGCAAGCCAGAGCACGATGGCCGCGAAAAGCTGGTTGCATACTCCGAAATAACGCCAGATTGTGCTGAAATCCATCTGGCAGCAGAAGAATGCGATGACGAAGACCGGGATGCAGATCACGAGCCTCTTCCATATCGGCTTCTGGTCTGCCTTGAGCAGGTCAGCGATGGAGAGCCTGAGGCTCCTGAATGCCGTGTCTCCGGATGTAATCGGGCATACCACGACACCTATGACGGCTATGATTCCCCCTACCTTCCCGAGCCAGCTGTTGCAGATGAGGTTCACGGCAATCGCCGGAGTGACCTTCGTCATGACTCCGTTTATCATCATCCCTTCTGATGCTGCCTGGTTCAACCCCTCAGGACCGCCGAAATATGCCATGGCAGCTGTTGCCCAAATCATCGCTACTATGCCCTCGGCTATCATTGCTCCATAGAATACCGGCCTTGCGTATTTCTCACTCTTGAGGCATCTTGCCATCAGAGGCGACTGGGTGGAATGGAATCCGGAAACGGCTCCGCACGATATCACGATAAAAAGCATAGGAACGAGGATGTTGTTCTCCGGGTCATAGTGCCAGTTCTTCAATGATGACAGCGTAAGCTCTTGAAGTTGAATGTCTCCGCCGACAGACTTCACGATCATCGCTCCTCCGACTCCGACTGCCATGAACAGAAGGACAGCTCCGAGATAAGGATAGATTGATCCTATTATCTTGTCAATCGGGAGCATGGTGGCGAATATGTAATACAGGAATATCACATATAGCCAGATATTCTTGTCCACCCCGGTCATGGAAGATACGAGGTCGGCGGGTCCGGTCACGAAGGATACTCCAACCGACAGCAGCAGGAAGACCAGGACGCAGTTCATCAGCACCCTTACTCCCCTGCCGACATATTTTTCCGCAAGGGCGGGCATGTTCAGCCCGCCTTCGCGTATGGACATCATTCCTGAGAAGAAGTCATGTACGCTCCCCATGAATATACACCCTATCACTATCCAAAGGTAGGCCGCAGGTCCATATGCGGCACCGAGTATGGCACCGAAGATAGGGCCGAGTCCTGCGATGTTCAGGAACTGTATAACGAATACCTTCCAGGTAGGCATAGGCATGAAGTCTATTCCGTCCTGCTTGGTGAAAGCCGGAGTCGGACGATCTGGTTCGATTCCGAAATTGCGTGCAACAAACTTTCCATAAACGAAATACCCTGTTATCAACAGGATGATGGAGAGTATAAGTGTAATCATGGTTGTCAGTCCAAAGTGGGGAGAATACTATTCTGAGAGTTTGTCGAGGGCAAGTTGCACCAGTTTGCGCACATGGGGTTTGTAGTCGGTGTTGCTCGTACCGATATGACGGTTTGCGATTATACAGCAGACCGTTCCTGCATTGTGTCCGAGGTGGGCAGCTATTCCGGCAACTGCGGAGCCTTCCATCTCGAAATTGGTCACCCTCTCTCCGTTGAAGCGGAAGGATTCGAACCTGGATACCATGTCAGGCATCGCGAGAGGCATACGGAGCACCCTTCCCTGAGGACCGTAGAAACCAGAAGCGGCGATTGTCATACCCTTGACGGTGCAATCCCTGAAGAGGTCGGACATTTTCTTTCCTGCCCTCACGAAATACGGGTCAGGAAGATGTCTGTCCCAACCGACGTGGGCCTTGAAGGCTTCTTCGATGTCGAGCATGGCAATCTTGTCCCTGTCGGCGTACCAGTTCATAAGGCCGTCGCATCCGATGGAAATATGTGAAAATACGAATGATCCGAGAGGTATATCCGGCTGGATTGCCCCTGAAGTGCCGATACGCAGGATGTTGAGGGACCTCTTGACGGCCTTAGGCTCACGTGTTTCGAAATCTATGTTTGCAAGGGCGTCAAGTTCGTTCATGACGATGTCGATATTGTCCGTACCTATGCCGGTGGAAAGGACTGTCATCCGTTTGCCTTTGTATTTTCCTGTGACAGAGACAAACTCCCTCGACTGATGCCTGAATTCCTTGTCTTCGAAGAATTCCGCTACCATGTCAACCCTGCCTGGATCTCCTACAAGAATCACATTGTCAGCAAGTTCCTCTGGTCTGAGATGAAGATGGAAAACCGATCCGTCTCCGTTGATTATAAGTTCTGATTCTGCTATTCTCATGATTTGTTCAAGTTTTAAGAGGTTGAATTTAGCGTGTTTTTGTGATTTTTCCTATTTTTGCGGGAGATTTCTATGATATGTGGACAAGGATTCAAGTTTTATATCTGGCAATCGCCACGATTCTCACAGGGGCGCTTTTCTTTTGCGACCTTGCTACTATAATAGGCCCTGAGGGCAGCGAGATCAGCATAGGCTATCATGAAAAGCTGCCTTATCTTATTCTGACCATAATGGCTTTCACGGCTCAGGTTGCATGTTTCGCCTGCATCAAGCTGCGTTTCTTGCAGATGAGGGTTTGCATTATCGCAGCACTGCTGCTTCTGGGATTCCAGGTTTGGATTGGCATCGACTTCTTCCTGAACAGAAAGGATATGGTGTTCTCATTCACCGCATTGTTCCCCCTGGTGGCCGCATTCCTTGATGTGCTTGCAGCAAGAAGCATCATGCTCGATGAGATGATGGTCCAGACCTGGAACAAGATGCACGGAAAGAAAAAGAAGGAGACCAAGAATAATTCTCAGTCTCCTTCATAAGTATTCCTTCGAAACTTGTCGCCCTGTTGCTTTCCGCCCAGGACGACTGTATGTCAGGCGTTCTCGACCAAGGCGAATGAAAGTTCGCCCTTGCAGCAGAGTTTCCCGTCAACCTTGAGGTTGGCCTCGCAGAAGAAAAGCTGTCCGCGTCTGTTGGTCATCTTTGCGGTGATTTCACAGAGGTCGCCCGGCCTCACTACATTCTTGAAACGGACATTGTTGATGCCACTGTAGAGAGTCGTCTTGCCCTGGATTTCATCCTTGACGAGAAGGGCGCAGCTCTGTGCCATTATCTCGCATTGGATGACGCCAGGAACAATCGGGTTGCCAGGAAAATGTCCCCTGCAGAAAAATTCATCTTCCTTGATGCGGTATTTTCCATGGGCGATGCCCTCCGCATCAATTTCAATCTCGTCCACCAGGAGCATCGGCTCACGGTGAGGGAGATAATTCTTCAATTCTTCTCTGTACATTGTGCGCAATTGTTATGAGTTGTGAATCCTATTTAATCTTTCTGAATGACACACATCCGTTGTGTCCGCCGAAGCCGAGGGAGTCGGAAATGGCGAGGGTGACATCAGCCTTGACAGGCTTGTTCGGTGTGTAGTCGAGGTCACATTCCGGATCCGGCTCGTCGAGGTTGATGGTCGGAGGGATGATTCCGTTCTTCAGGGTAAGCACTGAGGCCACGGCCTCGACGGCACCTGCTGCACCGAGCATATGTCCGGTCATTGACTTCGTCGAGCTGATGTGGGCCTTGTAGGCATCGTCTCCGAGGGCAATCTTGTATGCTGCGGTCTCGGAAGAATCGTTCAGTGCAGTACCTGTACCGTGGGCATTGATGTAAAGTACATCGTCAGAGGTATATCCTGCCTCATCGAGGGCCATGCGGATTGCCGCAGCCTGGGTCTTTCCATCCGGCCTCGGTGCCGTGACATGATGGGCGTCGCAGGTGTTTCCGTAACCGCAGACCTCTGCAAGGATCTCGGCGCCCCTCTCCTTCGCGTGCTCATAATCCTCGAGGATGAGCATTGCGGCACCTTCCGCCATTACGAATCCGCCTCTGTTCTTGTTGAATGGAAGCGAAGCATATTTCGGGTCCTCTGCGCGGGAAAGAGCCTTCGCGTTGGCGAATCCGGCGATTCCGAGAGGTATGTTCGCAGCCTCTGCACCGCCTGCGATGATTGCATCGGCATATCCGTGCTTGATTGCACGGTAAGCCTCACCGACAGCGTGGGTGGATGTGGCACAGGCCGTCACCACAGGTACGCAAGGTCCGCAGGCATTGTGCCTTATGGCGATGTTGCCGGCAGCTATGTTGGAAATCATGGTCGGGATGAAAAGCGGGGAAATCCACTTCGCTCCCTCCTTTATCATCTTCTCACTCTCGCGGTACTGGGTCGAGAAACCGCCGATGCCGGAACCCACATAGACTCCGAGCCTGAACGGGTCGATGTTGCCGCCTTCCTCTGCAGAGCTGAGCCCTGCCTGTGACATGGCCTGGGCGGCTGCTGCCACGGCGAACACAGTGAACTTGTCCTGTTTCCTCGCGAAAGCCGGTTCGATGCCGAAATCGGAAGGGTTGAAATCCTTGACTTCGCCTGCAATCCTGACAGGAAGGTCCTCGGTAGGGAAAGCGGTGATGTAATCGATTCCGCACACGCCGTCGAGGAGATTCTTCCAGAATGTCTCCACATTGTTTCCTATAGGAGTTATGACTCCGATTCCTGTAACAACTACTCTTCTATCCATAATCTTCTGATAACTGTTTCAACTATGCAAGAAGGCTTGAACAAGCTTCACAGATCACTTTCTCGGCTCCGAGGATCAGGTCTTCGACGATAGCCTTGGCCGGCTCTATCTTCTTGACCATTCCCGCACATTCGCCTGCCATGTAACTGCCGTTCCTGTCTCCTTCCTTGACGGCTTTCCTCAACGCACCCGTACCGAATGCGAGGATTTCCTCAGGAGTTACATTCGGGTCGGCCTCCATCTTCGCGAAAGACTTCGAGAACGGAGTCTTGAGTGAACGGACAGGATGTCCGAGGGTCTTTCCAGTCACTATCGTGGAAATGTCAGTAGCCTTGAGAATCTTCTGCTTGTATTCTTCGTGTGCAGTACATTCCTCGGCAGAGAGGAACCTCGTGCCAACCTGGATGGCATCCGCGCCGAGCATGAAGGCAGCTGCCGCTCCCCTGCCGTCGCAGATTCCTCCGGCGGCAATCACAGGGATGTCGAGGGCATCCACTATCTGCGGGATGAGGGACATCGTGTGAAGTTCACCGACATGTCCACCGGACTCGGCGCCTTCGGCAACCACCGCATCAGCACCTGCCGACTGCATCTTCAGGGCGAGGGCCACTGAAGCTACGACCGGGATGACCTTGATGCCGGCAGCCTTCCAGGCTTCCATGTACTGTGCAGGAGAACCGGCTCCCGTGGTAAGAATCTTCACGCCTTCCTCTATGACCATCTGCGCAATCTCCCCGGCGTTCGGGGCCTGAAGCATGATGTTCACGCCAAATGGCTTGTCAGTCAGCTCCTTGCATTTTCTGATTTCATTTCTGACTGCTTCTGTGCCTGCATTGACGGAGGAAATGAGTCCAAGTCCCCCGGCATTTGACACTGCGGATGCCAGGGAAGCATCAGCCACCCAAGCCATTCCGCCCTGAAATACCGGATATTGTATCCCGAGCATTTCACAAATCTTGCTTTTCATCATATAGATTTAGTTTTTAGTTCCAAAATATTTCATCTGATTCCCGTCAGAAGCATTCTGCAAATATAGCAATTTCGGTCCAAATCCGCGCATCCGGAAGGGAACTTGATGTCTGACAAATCCGAGGCCTACCACTCGAACAGTACCGCACCAGACACGAAACCGGCGCCGAATGCGCTCATGACGACCTTGTCACCTGCCTTGAAGCGGCCCTGCCTGTGACATTCGTCAAGAAGGATAGGACAGCAGGAGCTGGAAGAATTGCCGTGATTCTCGATGTTCACCGGGAACTTATCTTCCGGCTGGCCGAGAAAATCAGTTATCGTCTTTATGATGCGGATGTTCGCCTGATGAAGGAGGAAATGATCCACATCGTCTGCCGTAAGGCCCTGCTGCTCGAGAAGTTTCGTAATGTCCGAGCTCGAAGCCTTGACCGCGAACTTGAAGACATCCTGGCCCTTCATCTGGAGAGGGACCGAATGTTCTTCCTTGGTGATGTAAGGGGTCGGCTGGAGGGTGCGTATCTGATACAGCTTGTCGGTCGCACTTGCGGAACTGAGGCTGATTCCCTTGATGTTGTCTCCCGGGGTGAGGACTGCCGCACCGGCACCGTCACCGAAGAGGACGCAGGTCCTCCTGTCAGTCCAGTCCGTCATCCTCGTAGGTTCCTCGGCACATACTATGAGCACATTCCTGACCCTGCCGGCCCTGTAATGGGATTCTGCTATGTCGAGGGCGTAGATGAAACCGGCACAGGCACAGTTGATGTCCACGCAAGGGCAGCTTGCACCGATGCCTCCCTGGATTATGCAGCTGAGCTGCGGTGTAATATATTCATTGACGACATTGGAGCAGATTATGAAATCCAGCTCCGATGCCTGCATCCCTGCATCTTCAAGGGCCTTTTTAGCGGCCTCGACCGCCATATCCTCCAATTTCTCATCTGAAATCACATGCCTGCTCCTGACTCCGGTGCGAGGATAGATCCAGGCATCGTCCGTGTCGAGGAACTCGGACAGCATGTCATTGGTAACAACTTTCTTCGGAAGTACACTTCCCGTTCCTGCAATCTTCATATCCGTCTGTTCAATTTGTCGATATTATTATACATTCCGTCTGCAAAATTACTATCAGGTCGGTTTCACGGCAAATTATTGTGGCGAGGCCCGCGTTTGTTTGGTGGAGTTTTCCATCGATGTTCCATCGCGTGGTGATTTTTGTTTATTTGTGGCAAAATTTTTATTTTTGCAGGTGCTAAAACCGGAACAAAGATGAAACATGCAAAGTTCCCCAGCTATCTTCTGGGAAAATACCAGCTTGTAGGAACGGTTACATTCTCCGTCCTTTTTGCCATCATATTCCTTAATATATATATCCCGTTTTCCGATACAGCATGGTTCAGGTTGGGAGATTCCATCATGTTCCTCCTCACTGTGGCCTATATCGTGCTTTCAGCTCTCATCCTCATCTTCAGCAGGATCCTGATGTACAAGTCAAAGAATTATTTCAGGATGACATATACATTATATGTAATATGGTGCATTGCAGAAATCGTGACTGTCTGCGGGTTATATACATGGCTTACAGTAGGAATCACCTCTCCGACCGATGAAAGCATCCTGCAGATTTTCGGAAGATCACTTCTGTACGGAACGATAGCCCTCGGGGTGCCTTATATCATAGCGGCGATGTATTTCGCCATCATCGACAAGAACAACACAATCCGTCTGATGAACTACGACAATGTGGTCACCGACGAACCCGTCAATCCCCAGACCAAGAAAATCACATTGTTTGACAACAACGGATCACTTAAACTGTCATTGAGTCTGGACAATCTGTTCTACATCGAGTCTGACGACAATTATATTAAGGTGTGGTATACGGACAGCAAGGGAGAACTGAAGCAATACATGCTCAGATGCCGCCTTAAGACCGTGGAGGAGAGTTTCAAGGGAAGCGCCCTGGTAAGGTGCAACAGGAAGTACATCGTGAATATCAGGAAAGTGAAGGTGCTCCGCAAGGAAAGTGACGGATATGTGCTCGACCTCGCCAATGAAGCGATTCCGCCACTACCCGTCACCAAGACATACACCGACACGGTGCTGAGCCATTTCACAGGCGAAAGTCCCCTGCTCGAGCCACTGGATTACTGACCTACTCGGCAGCCTTGAGCCTCTCGGCATTCTCTGCGACCTGAAGCTGGTCGAGCACATCCTGGATGTCCCCATCCATGAATACCGGAAGATTGTACATCGTATAGTTTATACGATGGTCGGTCACGCGCGACTGCGGATAGTTGTAGGTGCGTATCTTGGCTGAACGGTCACCGGTCGAAACCATCGTCTTGCGTTTTGCGGAGATCTCGTTCAGATATTTCTCGTATTCCATGTTGTAGAGACGGGTCCTCAATTCCGCAAGGGCCTTGTCGAAGTTCTTCAGCTGGGATTTCTCATCCTGGCACTGCACCACTATTCCTGAAGGGATGTGGGTAAGGCGGATTGCCGAATATGTAGTGTTCACGGACTGTCCTCCAGGACCGGAAGAACAGAATGTATCCTTGCGTATGTCATTCATGTTCAGTTCGATGTCGAACTCGTCAGCCTCCGGGAGCACGGCAACAGACGCCGCAGAAGTATGCACCCTTCCCTGGGTCTCGGTCTGAGGCACCCTTTGGACGCGATGCACTCCGGACTCATATTTGAGGACTCCATAGACACCGTCCCCGATGACCTTGAGGATGATTTCCTTGAATCCTCCTGCAGCGCCTTCGGACTGACTGGTGACTTCATATCTCCATCCCCTCCGCTCGAAATACTTGGTGTACATACGGAAAAGGTCGCCGGCAAATATGGCAGCCTCGTCTCCGCCTGAACCGCCCCTGATTTCCATGATGGCGTTCTTGCTGTCCTGAGGGTCGGCAGGTATTAGGAGCAGCTTTATGTCCTGCTCCATCTGAGGGATCCTTGGCTCTATCTCCGCAATCTCGGCCTTCGCCATCTCCCTGAGGTCCTCGTCCTTCTCCACGGCAAGGATTTCCTTCGCCATGTCATAATCATCCATCATCTTCTTGTACTCGTTCCCCGCCTTGATGATTGGCGAAAGCTCCTTGTACTCCTTGTTCAACTGGACATACTTCTTCATGTCCGAGATGATTTCCGGATCCGAGAGCTGCGTCTGGAGAGACGCGTATTTTTCCTGAAGGCCAAGAACCTTCTCCAATAGTGAATTGTCTGCCATCGTCTATGTCGTTTTTATTTTGTCTCTATTTTCTTTATCCAGCATCGTCTCCTCAGCCATAATTCATTCTCGTATCTTCCCCAGACGTTCACGGCCGTGTTGGTCTCTATCTGCGGGTTGGCTATGGCCCATTCCACACCGTTGTCCCTGTACTGCTTCGCCATCACGCAATGGAAGACCGAGGATATGCCCGTGTGCTGCCATTTAGGGGCGGCTCCGTTCAGAAGCAGGTCGATGTTGCGATAATCCTTCATTCCTTTCAGCACATGGTACCATCCGAACGGGAAAAGGCTTCCTTTGGCCTTGCGCATCGCTGCGGACATGCTCGGGACGGATATTCCGAAAGCGGCTATCTCCCCGTCGGCATCCGTAAGGACACAGCAGAGCCTGCCGTTGAGCTGGGAGGAAATCTGGTCGATCTCGTCTTCTATCTCCGCATCCGTAAACGGCACGAAGTTATAGACAGCGCCGTCAAAGCAGTCATTGTATGTATGGAAGAACCGCCTGAAATTTTCCCTGTCCTTCTTCAGCGCATCGAAGTCAGCCACCTTGAGGTTGTACCTCTGCATCATCCTCTGCGCTATCGCGTTCATCCTGTCGTCCACGCCCTGGCTTGCAGGCATCCTGTACTGGAGCCAGTCACATTCCTTCACGAAACCCATTCCCTCCACAATGTCCACATAATATGGATAGTTGTAAAGGCAGGTGAAAGGCGAAAGCTTGTCAAAGCCCTCCACCAGCATTCCCTGGCGGCCCATGGAATTATACTGGAGCGGGCCGTGAATCTCGTCCATCCCATTTTCAGCAGCCCATTTCTCGGCCGTTGACATGAGCAGGCCGGCAACTTCCTTGTCGTTGATGACGTCGAACCAGCCGAAGGAGGCGCGTCTTACTCCGTATTTTTCGTTGTATCTTGGGTTTATGATGCCACATATCCTTCCCACGGTCCTGCCCTTGGCATCTTCAGCGATCCACATCTTCCTCGTGCAATATTCGAGGGACGGGGAATGCATCAGCTCATGTTCCTGACCTTTGTGAAGAGGGGGAACATAAAATTCACATCCTTTGTACAATCTGTCCGGAAAAACGATGAATTCTTTCAGGTCCTTCCTTGTGACGACTTCTTTTATGAGATATCCTGAAACAGCCATAGCCAAGTTTTGTAGAATCAATCTGCAAAAATAGCAAAAAGTGAGGGCAGTGGCAAAATTTATTTTGAGAGTGCGGAATTATTCTGGTTGCACAGGGCCTGTCTTCATCAGATGCCCTATGGCCGCCTGGGCGCACACGCACCCGAATACCGCAGGGATATAGGAGATTGTCCCGACCTGGGATTTCTTGTTGCGGTCCTCGCAAGGGACTATGGAATCCTTGTCCGGGAGTTCCTCGGAGAACACGACCTGGAATCCCTTGCTTATCCCCATATGCTTGAGCCTCTTGCGGACTATGTATGCCAAAGGGCAGTTGAAGGATTTGGAAATGTCCGTCAGGCGCACCTTCGTGGCATCGAATTTCGCCCCTGCACCCATCGACGATACAAGCGGAATCCCGTGTTCCATGCAATATTTTATCAGGGAGAGCTTCGGAGACAACGTGTCGATTGCATCCACGAGGAAGTCTATCTTCCTGCCTGCGAGCAGTTCGTCGGCCCTGTCCGGCTCGAAATAATCCCGTATCGCCGTCAAATCAAGCTCAGGGTTTATGTCCATGAGCCGTTCTGCAAGGACCTCGCATTTCGGACGGCCGATGGTCGAGTCCAGGGCAAGGATCTGACGGTTCTTGTTGGACGGAGCCACTGAATCGCTGTCCAATATCAGCATATGCCCGATCCCGGCACGGGCCAGCATCTCGGCAGCATATCCTCCCACGCCACCTACACCTATCACGGCTACGGTGGAGTCTGCGAATCTGCCGAGCATCTGCTCGCCGACGAGCATCATTGAACGCTCCTGCCAGGCTTTGGGTTGGTATGTCATAACTTAATGTAAATCTTTTTCTTGTACAAAGGATAACCCACCAGCCATACCACACCGGCAAGAAGGAGGGAATATATGAGGGAGCCGAAAGCATCCCCGAATACAGGCGAAAGGCATTCCGCAAAGAAGAGTCTCTTGAGGGACATCGTGCCAGCGGCAGTCTCCACCCTGATGCCGAGCAGGACAGACAGAATCCAGGCGATGCAGTAGAGGAAAAGCGGATTGCTTCCGAACACCCTGAAAAAGGTCGTCCAGCCCTGCCAGCCCCTGATGTCGATGGCCCACATAAGGACAGCGAGCGTCAGGCTTGCATAGCCGCAGGACACGAGGGTATATGTCGGACTCCAAACCTTCTTGTTGATGGGAAGCCCGTACTGAAGCAGATAGCCAGAAATCAGGCAGACTGCCCCAAGCAGGAAAATCTTCGACAGGGTTTCATAATTATCCGAAGATGAATTCTTTATCATACGCCCCACGAAGGCTCCTATGATGAAATGCGAGATTTTCGGCAGAGTGCTGACGAGTCCTTCCGGGTCGAAAGCCATACGGCCACCTTCCGGAAGTGACTGTGTGTACATATGGGACTCTCCGAGGATTGACCTGTCGATGACCGCTATTATGTTGTCCGGGCTGATTTCATATCCCCCTCCAAGCAGGAGCAAGGCCCCATAACCTACCAATATGGAGATGCTTATGGTCAGCATATGCCTGAATTTCGAGACGAGGAGCACGACTGAGCCGAGCAGGTAGGTCAGAGCAAGAGCCTGCAGGACTCCCATGAACCTGACGCCGGACCAGTCTGAAATGGTTCCGCCCACGAGGCGGGAGAACAAATGGAGCAGAAGCCCTGTCGCGAAAATCAGGACGCTCCGTTTCAGGACATGGAGGATGGTGGGACGCAGGCCGTCTGCAAGCCTTTTGGAAAGGGAGAAATATGCCGACACGCCCATTATGAAAAGGAAGAACGGGAATACAAGGTCAGTCGGTGTCAGCCCGTTCCATTCCGCATGTTTCAGAGGGGCATACTGGACTCCCCATACGGCAGGGTTGTTCACGATTATCATCCCCGCTATGGTAATGCCCCTGAGGACATCGAGAGAGATCACCCGTTTCATATGCTACAGTCCTTTGGCCTTCGCCTCGTCCCAGATTTCGTCCATCTGGGCAAGAGTCATGTCCTTCAGGTCGCGGCCTTGGCGGATAGTGTGTTCCTCGAGATATGTGAAGCGTCTCTTGAACTTGGCGCAGGTGCGCTCCAGGGCAGTGTCCGGGTTGAGTCCGTAAAGACGTGCGGCATTGACCGTCGCAAAGAGGAAATCGCCGAGCTCCTCTTCCGCACGGGACCTCGCCGCCTGGGCCTCCTCAGGGGATGTGGCCTGATCCATGGCATCAAGTTCGGCCTGATATTCGCCCATCTCCTCCTTGACCTTGTCCCAGACCTGTTCCTTCTTCTCCCAGTCGAAACCGACACCGCGTGCCTTGTCCTGCATCCTGTATGCCTTCAGGAGAGGTGGAAGCGCGTCAGGCACTCCTGAGAGCACCCTCTTGTTGCCGTCCTTCTCCTTGGTCTTGAGCATCTCCCACTGTTTCACCACTTCCTCGGCGCTTCCCACCTGTGAGGATGAGAACACATGGGGATGACGGTATATCAGCTTCTCCGACAGGAAATTGATGACATCCACTATGTCATATTCCTGCTTCTCCTCACCGATCTTGGCATAGAAAAGCACGTGGAGCAGCACATCCCCAAGTTCCTTGGAGATTTCGTGGCCGTCCCCTTTGAGGATGGCGTCGCTCAGTTCGTAAGTCTCCTCTATCGTCTGCGGACGGAGGGAGTCGTTGGTCTGTTTGCGGTCCCACGGGCATTTCACCCTGAGTTCGTCGAGTATGTCGAGGATTCTTCCGAAAGCCTCAAGTTTTTCCTGTCTCGTATGCATGGTCATATCATTTTGTCTGCTGTTGAGCCCTCCTGCGTGCAGTGAGTTCACGCTGGAATTCCCTCGCATTCCTGAGATGCTCCTGGTATGTCACGGCGAACCTGTGGGTCCCGTCAAAGTCCGGCGAGGCGCAGAAATACATATAGCCGTGGCTGTCCGGATTGAGGACTGCATCTATGCAGGCCTTGGGAGGAACATTTATCGGGGCAGGAGGGAGGCCCTTGTATCTGTATGTATTATATGGGGAATCGATGGAGAGATGCTTCTTCAGGACCCTGTCGAGCTTGTAGTCGTAGCAGAAGCAGACCGTAGGGTCGGCCTGGAGCTTCATCCCCTTGTGATATCTGTTCAGATAGACTCCGGCTATCTTGGGATATTCGAATGACTTGAGGGTCTCTCCGCTGACTATGGAAGCCATCACGGACACCTCATAGGGAGTAAGGCCCTGATCCTTTGCCTTTGCAACCCTTTCTTCAGTCCAGAATCTGTCATATTCCTTCTTGAAACGGTCGAAGATTTCCTTGACCGACGCCGTCCAATACATCTGGTATGTGTCGGGAAGAATCATCGCAAACACATTCTCAGGCGTGAATCCGTAACCGGCAAGGAATGTAGAGTCTTCAAGCGCGGATGCCACCGCAGCAGAATCGACCATCATCTGGGTGCTTATCTTCCTGGCAAGGCGGCCCTTCGTCCTGATGGTCCCGGACAAGGTCAGGTTGCCAGGGGTCTGCCATCCCATGATGAGCATTCTCGCCGTATATATACTTGTATGCGAAGTCTTTATCTCATATCGTCCCGGTTTCATTGACGAGGCGGCATCCAGTTTCTTCAATGACCGTTCAAGACTCCTGCGGCTCACCACCCCGGCGTTCGCCACAAGGGAATCCACGACAGCATCCACAGTCATCCCTGTCGGGACGAACAGGACATATCCGGAGGTATAGTTGGGACGCTTGTTGTCAATATACCATCGTCCGAAAAAGAATCCAGCCACAGCCCCGGCGACGGCCAATGCCGCAAGGCAGGCAATCAATATCTTCTTGTTTCTTCTTTTCATCGCCTACTTCCTCAAAATGAGCACATCCCCTTCACGGAGTTCGTGTCCTGGCTGTATTCCGTTGATCTTATAGAGAGTGGACAGCCTGACAGCAAACCTCTGGGCTATGTCACGCATATCCTCGCCGCCCTCGCACACATATTTGTCGAGGCCCTTGGCTGACTGCTTCTTCTTCGGCTGGAGATATACCACGGTGCCCGGAGCAAGTTCCTGCGAAGATGACAAGTCATTGTATTTCAATATTTCGCGAGGGAAAAGATTATATGCTTTGGCTATGGAGGCGTATGTCTCCCCCTCAACCGAATATATGAACGGAACACCGTTCTGGGAATAGAGCTGACGTGACAGAGGAAAACGGAACACTTCCCTGCCCTGTGCCTCGAGCGGAACCGCCTGCTCTATCTGGAGAGGTGACTCCGGGATTTCGTTGACTGGCTCCTGTTCCTTGGCTGAGCGTCTGCGCACCTTGCGGTTTTCCTTCTTCTGTGCAACCGCCTTTTCGTCGGCTGCAGCCTTGCCTTCATCGGACTTTGCGACATCAGCCTGAGGCTTGACGTCCTCCGACTCCGAGTCTGAATGCTTCCTTGCCCAGGATGCAGACTTGGTGTCATATTCGTACAATTTGTAGTCCTCTATGAGCTTGATGAGCTTCGTGGGATATGCAGGGTCGGTGGCATAGCCGGCCTTCTTCAGTCCGTAAGCCCATCCCTTGTAGTCGGTGGTGCGGAGGTCGAACAGGGACTTGTACCTGTCCCTGTATCGCAGGAAGTCAGAATGGTCGCGGAAGGACTCTGACGGAGACTTGTATTTGCGGAAACATTCCCCTTTGCGGTCGTCATCGTGATACATCTTGCCGCCGTTCCAGTCATTGTGACATTTGATGCCGAAATGGTTGTTTCCCTTCGTGGCGAGGATGGATTCCCCATTGTTTGACTCCAGCATTCCCTGGGCGAGGGTGATGCTGGCAGGGACTCCGCTGCGGTACATCTCAGAGACCGCCATCGGGGCATATTTCTCGATATATCTTTCCTGCACGGATTTCGGGGCGGCTGCCATCGGGATGATGGACAGAACCGCGGATGTCAGAATGCAAAACCAATGTCTCATCGCCATAAATTCACAATTCTGCAAATATAGCAAATTTTATTTTGGCTATGCCGGAAGCGAGTGCATATATGACATAATCCGGGAACTACCTGGCGGTGCGTTCCAAAGGCAGGTCGTAGCGGGTACAGTCGCGGGCAAGTTCGGCATCGGGGAATACCGACCTGATTTCATCGAGGTAGAAGCCCACATCGGGGAAACGGGAGGAATAATGTCCGACGAGCAGTCTGCCCACCCCGGCCTTCAAGGCACATTCCGCAGCCTGGACGGTAGTGGAGTGGTATGTCTTTTCCGCCATCTCGGACATGGAGTCGGGGAATGTAGCCTCATGGTAGAGCAAGGTCACGCCCTTGACCCAGAGGGAAAGTTCAGGGAATGGTGCAGTGTCGCTGCAATAAGCATAGCTGCGCGGCTGGTATGGGCGATAGGCCGCCTCACAGTTGCGGATGATCAGGGGTTCGTCCGTGCCCGAACATGGCCGGAATCCGTTTTCCACCGACGGAGCCGCATCAGAGCCGGCAGGGCGGAATACATCCTCGCCCCTTTTCAATGCTCCGATTTCCCCGAGTGTGAAGGAATATTTCTCCAGGGCATCCTTGCGGACATTCAACGGAGGCATCTTTTCCCTGAATATGAACCCGAAAGTGTCTATCCTGTGTTTCAAAGGGAAAGCGAGGACCTCCATGACCTTGTTCTCATAGATCATGGCCGGTTCCTTCATCTCCAAAGGCACGAAATCGATGTTGAACCTGATTCCCTCCCCGAAATAGGACAGGAAGAACTTCAGTATCGGGCCGAATGACTTCGGGGCACATATGGTCAGTCCTGCAGTGCGCCCGAGCATCCCCATCGTGGAAAGAAGTCCGAATATCCCGAACACGTGGTCCCCGTGAATGTGCGAAAGGCAGATATGCTCTATCTTCAGGAAAGAAAGACCTGTCCTGCGCATCTGCATCTGGGTGCCTTCCCCACAGTCAATCATGAACAAGCGCCCATGTACATCAAGTACCTGGGCGCTTGGGTTTCTTTCTGTCGTAGGCAGGGCCGAGGCCGTACCTAAAACATTAAGAGTGAAATTCATATCGCTGATTATTCACCTTTTTCAAGCTGACTCTTGAGGGCTGCGAGAGCATCGATGTCACCAAGGGTGGTCTTCTCGATGTTGGAGTTGATCTTCTTGACAGCCTTCTTGGTGTTGTCAACCTCTGCGGCAGCCTTCTCGGCCTTGGCCTCAGCATAGGTCTTCACATGAGAAAGGGTGATCTTCTTGGCGCTGCGTTTGAGCTCGACAACCTTGAACTGGAGAGTTTCACCAGCTACCGGCATTGAACCGTCTTCCTTGACAAGCTCCTTGTTGAAGCAGAAAGCATCTACATCGCCTTCAATCTCGACTACGGCTCCCTTGTCGTTAACGGAAGCAACCTTTGCCTCGATTACGGTACCTACGCCATACTTGGCCTCGATCTCATCCCAAGGGTTAGGGAGAAGCTGCTTGTGGCCGAGGCTCAGCTTGTGGTTCTCCTCATCGAAGTCGAGGATTACGACCTCGATCTTGTCGCCAGGGGCAACGAGCTCTGAAGGATGTTTGATCTTGTTCCAAGAAAGGTCGCTGATGTGGATGAGGCCTTCGATGCCTTCCTCAAGCTCTGCGAACACACCGAAGTTGGTGATGTTGCGTACAGATGCAGTATGCTTTGATCCTACAGGATATTTCTCGCGGATGTTCTCCCAAGGATTTGCAACGAGCTGCTTCAGACCGAGGGACATCTTCTTCTCCTCCCTGTCGAGGGTAAGAATCTGAGCCTCAACCTCGTCACCTACCTTGAGGAAGTCTGATGCGATGCGGAGCCTTGGAGACCAAGACATCTCTGATACATGGATGAGGCCTTCAACGCCCGGCTCAATCTCAACGAATGCACCGTAGTCAGCGATGAGCACTACCTTACCCTTTACCTTGTCACCAACCTTGAGGTTCTGGTCGAGAGCGTCCCAAGGATGAACGGTGAGCTGCTTCAGGCCGAGAGCAATCCTCTTCTTGGACTCGTCGAAGTCGAGGATTACGACATTGATCTTCTGGTCGAGTGAAACAACCTCCTCCGGATGGTTGATCCTGCCCCAAGAGAGGTCAGTGATGTGGATGAGACCGTCAACACCGCCGAGGTCAACGAATACTCCGTAACCGGTGATGTTCTTGACTGTACCCTCGAGTACCTGGCCTTTCTCGAGCTTGCCGATGATCTCGCTCTTCTGCTGCTCGAGCTCTGCCTCGATGAGTGCCTTGTGTGATACTACGACATTGCGGAATTCCTGATTGATCTTGACGATCTTGAAATCCATAGTTGTGTCAACGAACTGATCGTAGTCGCGGATAGGCTTGATGTCGATCTGTGAACCAGGAAGGAATGCCTCGATTCCGAATACGTCCACGATCATACCGCCCTTCGTGCGGGTCTTCACATATCCCTTTACGATCTCGTCTGCAGCGAATGCAGCGTTGACCATATCCCAGGAACGGAGCTGGCGAGCCTTCTTGTGTGAAAGGATGAGCTGACCTTTCTTGTCCTCAGTGCTTTCAACGAAGACTTCAACCTTGTCTCCTACTTTGAGGTCAGGGTTGTAACGGAACTCAGGAGCCATGATGACGCCCTCGCTCTTGTAACCGATGTTAACGATGACCTCCCTCTTGCTGATAGCTGTCACGACGCCTTCAACAACCTCGCCCTCAACTACCTTTGAGAGGGTCTGGGTGTATTTCTCGTCGATGTCCTTGATGTCCTCACCATAGACATCTTCACTTTCGAAAGCATCCCAATCGAACTTGTCCGGATCGATAGAAGCATTGAGAGGGGCTTTCCCGGTTTCTTCTACGACTACTGGGGTTTCCTCAATAGTCTCTACTGTTTTGTTTTCTTCCATTGTAAATTAAATTGAAACAAACTAGTGGGTTAAACATTATCCATTGTCTTGTCCGCCCTTGTCCGCGGCATGGAGCCGGGGTCGGACGGAAAAGCGCGCAAAAATACATATAATTTTCAGATTTTCAAATCTTTTTGAGGTTTAGATTCCTCGACTCCCTACGGTCGCTCGGAATGACAGCCCTGAGGGGGGCCGACTGGGCAACTTTGAGGGCGGTCGGAATGACAGCCCTGAGGGGGGCCGACTGGGCAGCCTTGAGGTCGCTCGGAATGACAGCCTTGAGGGGGTCCGACAGGGCAGCCTTGAGGTCGCTCGGAAGGGATGTCGTGGCTATGAAACGGGCTATTCAAGTACCGACGAATGGGCAAGGGCCTGCTGCACCGTCTCGTCTATAGGGAGATAGAAACGGTAGAATGCCTCGTCGTCCAGCTTGGAATAGCGTCCGACCAAAGCCTTGAGCTGAGGCATCATGTAAGGCTTCGACATTTCCCACTCCTTGTCGGAGACCTTCAGCCCGTCCTTGGAGGCCGCATAATCGAGGAACTGTCTCTCCAGAGAGATTGAATCGAGCCATCTCTCCAGCGAGGCGAAGTCGCTGATGTCCGCAAGCTGGGAACGGTATCTGTCGAACATGGCGGATGCGAAACGCATCTGCGTAGCCTTCTTGTTGCAGTTGATGTAGAACTTGGTCGCCTTGGTCGTATCGATAGGGACGAACACATCCGGGATGATTCCTCCGCCACCATATACCCTCCGGCCCCTGACGGTATAATATACCGATGAGGTATCCACCTTCATGCTGTCGGCCGTGGTCATCTCACCGTGGGCATAGCGTTCGTAAATATCATAGGCATAGTCCTTTGCATAAGGTTTCTGGATACATCTGCCGGAAGGGGTATAGAAACGCGAAACCGTGAGCCTTATGCCCGATCCGTCCGTAAAATTGACCGGTTCCTGGACAAGTCCCTTGCCGAAAGATCGCCTTCCCACGACGACTCCCCTGTCGTTGTCCTGAATCGCCCCGGAGAAGATTTCGCTCGAAGAGGCCGTACTCTCGTCAATCAATACCGAGATTTCAACATCCTGCAGCCGGCCCCTGCCGTCAGCCTTGAACTCTTGTCTCGGACGGTGCAGTCCCTCCATATAGACAATGTCGTCACCCTTTTGCAGAAATTCATTGCAGAGCTGGAGAGCCTGGTCGAAATAACCTCCTGTATTGCTTCTGAGATCGAATATCAACCTTGTCATACCGCTTGAGAGCAATCTGTCGGAAGCTTCGCGGAACTCCTTGAAGGTGGTCCTTGTGAATTTGGACAGCTTGATATAACCCGTTGTCCCGTCTATCATGAAGGCGGCATCCACGCAATGCACAGGAATGCGGTCTCTCGTTATGTCGAAAGGTATCATGGAACCGTCCCGGCTGACCATGATCTTCACCTTTGTACCGGAAGGACCTTTCATCAGGCGCACCATGCTGTCCTGAGGTGTCTTGGTGCCAGCTATGTTCCTGGTATCGACCTTAATGATGCGATCTCCCTGCTTGAGGCCTGCCTTCTCGGAAGGTCCGCCGGGTATCACGTTCAGGACGATTGCAGTATCGTTAGGGACATTGAACTGTATGCCAATACCCTCGAAGTTGCCGGCAAGCTCCGTTTCCGATTCGGTCAGTTCCACAGGAGGGAGATATACCGAATGGGGGTCGAGTTCAGCAAGAGCGGCTACCACGGCAGCATCCGTCATGGCTTTCATGTCAATGGTATCGACATAATTTTTCTCCACCTCCTGCAGGATGAGGTTCAGCTTGCGCCAACGGTTGTAGTCGCCGTCGAACTTCCTGCGTGGTTCAAGGCCTTTCTGTACTGTCAAAGCAAGAAGCACTCCCAGGACTACTCCCAGGAGCGCGACAATGATATTGGTATCTATTTTTTTCATA
>JBJEBR010000066.1:25480-29985 GCA_051870255.1 Candidatus Cryptobacteroides sp. | reverse complement strand
AGAGGTTGACTTAACAAGGGCTTAACCCTGTCCAAACAAAGGGACCCACTATAACTATTTTAATGATTATCCTGGCTTTATCAAGCATGTTCAGTTCATCTTATGTCGCATCAGATGATGTATTGGAAATTATGCTTGACAGATCAAAAACAGATGAAAAGTCTTCGCGCCCGAGAAGTGTTGTATCCGTTCCAATCTATGCGATATGGAATGATATGGATAATGGTATCTATTTATCTTTTCTTGAGGATATAGGAGAATATTCGATAACGGTATTGAATATGTCAACTGCAGAGATATTTCATGATTTGCAAGACTCAGAAAGTGGACAATCTGTGTTATTTCTATCAGGCAATCCTGGATATCATCGTATTATTATAGAAACAGAATATGGAGATCTATTTGAAGGTGAATTCAACGTGGAATAACTTATAACCATTATAAAACACAAGTCTTATGAAAAAACTATTCTATGTATTTATTGTCGCTTTGACAGCGCTCGTTTCATGCTCTCATGAGAATGATTCCACAATTAACGAAATTTCTGAAGAATGCTCCTTTAATGAGTTGATGAATGAAATTGAAACGTATAATGCCGAATTTGGTATTGGCACTAAAGCAAATGGAGGTTTCTGGCGTCGACTTGGAAGAGTTGCAGCCGCTGATGGGATAGGCTTTGCTGTCGGATCTGTCGGCGGACCAGGTGTCGGTTTATTAAGTGGAGTTTTGTCATCTTTCTTTGCTGCATGCAGAGAACTGATGACTGCGACTTTTACCAAGGCAGCATCTAATGTGATTGAATTGTCAGATGATAAGTTGTATTCGAATGCAAGTCAGGCTAGTTTGTCTGAATGTGACTATCTTGGTGAGATCCATAATCTGATTTTGGAAGAGATTTACGAAGAGAATCCGGATTGTTTCTCAACTTTTACAGAGTCTCAGATTATAGCTGCAATCCAGCAGAAAATAGCAAATTATTATCCTAACGAGAATATTCCTTCTTCAGCTGTTGATATTGACGATACAAAAAATCTAGTGAATGTTATTCTGAATCCAGATTTGACAATTACACAAGTATTTGATAATGTCCGTTTGAAGCTACCATCTAAGGTTAATGAGATTAATGTCATTGAACAATACTGCGCTACAGTATCTGCAATTGATGATAATGAAGTTGTGATACAGTATACAGACGGATTTCGCACAGTTGTGGACGAGTCTGACATTGCTGATGATTCCAAAGACAATATCAAGAGTACTGTTTCTGTTGTCGGAAATAGCAGACTTTTATGGTCTGAATGTGCATTTGAAGAATAGACTTCAGGTTTCCCCATATTCTGTAGCCTTGCTGTGTTATTTTATCACAGGAGGCTACATGGCGTAAGTATATGATAATAAAGTTAATGATATGAAACGGTATATTCTGCTTACAATATTTTTTACAGTCTGTAGTAGTTCTGCAGTGTTAGCACAAGACAATATGAAGAATTCCAAGTCTGCATCGGATTATTTGTCTCTGGAGGTAAATACTTTTGCGACGTCAAGCAATATCTGGTCAGTTGCATACTGGGAGAGTGGCTATTCGGATCATATGCTGATAGGGTTCGACTTGAGGTTTGGTGCAAGGATAAGGACAGATTGGAGTATTTTTCTCAAGACAGAAATCCCCTGTCTTGTCGCAGACCGGTATTCTTCAGAGAAAGTTATCAGCAAGGCAAATCTCGGAATCGGTGCTTCATATATCATAAATCCTGCTGACGGGAAAGTGTTTCTTCAGCCGAGCCTTTCAGTGTTGACCACAGGATTCAATAGTAATGATTCGTATCTAAAGCCTGATATCGAATTTCGTGTTGGCATAAACAGCCGTTTCAAGCCATATTTAGGTATTCGGGCAGAATACCTGTATTCATACAACAACCCTCTCCGCCGCAATTTCCTCTTAGGAATCTGCTTTGGAATCATCCTGCTATAAGATAGACTGTAAAAAGCAAGTATTCGGCCATGACATAGTCGAACGTCCGCACTCCATCTGGTCGAACATCCTCGTGCAGTCCCTCACTATCATCGACCTGCGCCCATTCCGTCAGCAGATATTTCAATCTTTCTTCCATTTTCAATATAATCATTTCTTCCTCTGACCGAAATCAGGTTCCAAACTGATGTTCAAAAAACAAATCTACAATATTTTTTGCTAATTTTGCCCGTCAAAGAAGATTAAAAACCAATTAAATATTCGATTATGAAAAAGATTTCAATCTTTGTCGGCATGGCAATCGTTGCAGCGTCCGCTTTGTTAGTTTCCTGCAACAAGAATGACAATGATGTGACCGTAAATGTAGAGTATGAGTTCCTGTTCAATTATGGAACCCAATCAAGACTCAGCAGCACTGAGTCTCCTGTTTTTTACCAGATTGCTGAGACTGCAAAGACCCTGACAGTCAAAGCTGAAGAAAAGATCTACAATGAAAAGGCTTCCAGCAGTACATATACTTTCGGAAAATATGTAACCTTTACAGGTAAAGGAAAGACCGAGGCTGATGCAAAGGCTGATGCGAAGGCTCAGGCAATTGCGGAATATGACAAATTGACGGAGACTGCCAAAGCTGAGGCTGCGGCCATCATACAGGAACTTGAGAAAATGAGGAAGGACAACGCAGAAGAGATTAAAGGCTATTCTGCAGATTATTATCTTAATTATGATTTCGGATGGATGCTTCAATCTTCTGGTTTAGGATTGATGGCTGAAGATTCGGCTTTTGAATCAGTGAAGGAAACCGATTGCGGAGTCTTTGAAGCGAAGGGTGGCGAGGATTATTCCAAATAACCTTTTGTGACGATATAATGAAAAAGGCCAGGGGTATTCACTCCTGACCTTTTTTTTATTTTGTATTTGGGCTTATTCCGTTGCGGCCTCGATCTTCTTCATCAGCGCGAACATTATGATTGCGGCGATGAGGCAGAGGGCGATGAGTATGCCCCAGTTTGCCATAAGTGGAATCTTGTTCCAGAGCATTGACGGGATGGAGCTGAGGTAGTTGCCGATAGCCGTGGCTGCGAACCAGCATCCCATCATCATTCCCTTGTATTTAGGAGGTGCGACCTTCGATACGAAGGAGATTCCCATAGGGGAGAGGAGAAGCTCTGCGAATGTGAGCGTCAGGTAGGTCGATATGAGCCAACCCGGGCTGAGGATGCTCTGGGTCTCGTTAGGTCCGAGGTCCATAGGAGAGGTCAGACCGAATGATGCGAGGGTGATGACAACGAATCCGAGGGCTGCCACGAGCATACCGAGAGCGATTTTCTTAGGTGCGGAAGGCTCCTTTCCTTTCTTTGCCAAGGCTCCGAAGAGGGCCATTGAGAACGGAGTGAGGGCCACTACGAAGAACGGATTGAACTGCTGGAAGTCGGAAGGCTGGGCATGAACCGGATCTGGCATCAGGCAGAAAAGTCCGATAGCACCTGCCCAGAGGGCTGCCGTGACGCATCCTGAGACAATCTTTCCTTTCTTGGTCTCTGACTGGAACACTGAGAAGAGGGTATATACGGATGCTGCTATGAGGGCGAGGCTCCAGATGTTGAATCCTATCCTCATAGGACCGCTGACAGTCAGGTTCGTATATTTCTTTGCGAAGAATGTGAGGGCTGCACCGTTCTGGTGGAATGCCATCCAGAAGAAAATCACGACTGCAAACACGAGGAACAGGGCCACGAGACGGTCCTTGGTCTGTTTCGGAGTGAGTTCTTCGACATTGGCGTCGGCTGCCTTGACCTGCTTGGCTGTGACATCGGCGTGCTTGAACCATTTGCGGCATCCGAAATAGATTGCCACGGAGAGGATCAGGGATATGCAGGCGACTCCGAAGCAGAGCCCGTAAGCCCCTGAAAGGGCTTCGAGATATGCCGGGTCGGTGTTGGCCGCATTATATACGAATCCTGATTTTGCGAGCATGACCTCGGTGATTTTCCTTGCCATCGAAGGGGCGAACATCGCACCTATGTTTATGGCCATGTAGAAAAGGCTGAATGCGGAGTCCCTCTTCGCGGCATATTTCGGGTCGTCATAGAGGTTTCCGACGAGCACCTGAAGGTTGCCTTTGAAAAGTCCCGTTCCTATGGCCACCAGGGCAAGTCCCGCGAACATCACCAACTTGGCTGCGAGTCCGTTGCCGGCAGGGAGGGCCAATGACAGGTAACCGAGGAACATTACAGCAATTCCGATGGTCACGCATTTCCCATAACCGATCTTGTCGGCAAGGATTCCTCCGAGAAGAGGCATGAAATACACGCCGGCGAGGAAGATTGCATATACCTGGCCTGCAGCAGCTTCGCTCCATCCGAAACGGGCCTGCATCAGCAGGGTGAGGATGGCCAGCATAGTGTAATAGCCGAAGCGCTCACCGGTGTTGGCAAGGGCAAGGGCGAATAGACCTTTTGGTTGTCCTTTGAACATAGTTTTGTAATTTATTTGTTTATAAAATGATTGTTCTGTTGTTGCAATCAAACTC
>JBJEBR010000066.1:0-25380 GCA_051870255.1 Candidatus Cryptobacteroides sp. | reverse complement strand
AGTTTTGTAATTTATTTGTTTATAAAATGATTGTTCTGTTGTTGCAATCAAACTCACAAATATAATAAAAATATTGATAGTCCAATATCCAGTCATTCCACCGGAACAGGGTGAAACAGTCCATCCCTCAGATTTCTCACTTCGTTCGAAATGACACTATGCCGTCTCCCAGTCATTCCAACGGAACTGGGTGGAAACAATCATCCCTCGGATTTCTCACTTCGTTCGAAATGACACGATGATGTCTCCCTGTCATTCCGGCGGAGGTGGGTGAAACAGTCCATCCCTCAGATTTCTCACTTCGTTCGAAATGACATGACGTCGTCTCCGTGCCATTCCGGCTGCAGCCGGAATGACGGGGAATCTGAGGGAGAAACCTCCCACCTTGGATTATGTCTGAATAAAAATTATTATATTTGACGGATGTAAACACCCGTACCATTCCCCACCCGATGCAGTGGAAATCGGTCGGTCAATATCAGACATTGTAAATGAGCAGATTAGGTGTAAGGATACTCCATTCTTTAGTCAAGGTTGCCGGCAGGCTGCCCCTCGGCTTCCATTATGCCATGGGAAGTTGCCTCTCCTTCCTCGCAAAGAATGTGGCCCGTTACAGATATGATGTCGTGATGGTCAACCTGGCGAGGTCATTCCCTGAAAAGAAGTACAAGGAACTGAAGCAGATTGCCGACAGCTTCTATTCCCATTTCGGGGACATTTTCGCCGAAGCTGTCTGGTTCGGTGCATCGACATACAAACGCCTGTATGACAGCAGGATAGCCTATGTGGAAAATCCCTGGCTGCTGAATGATTATTTCCGGAAGTCTCCGTCTGTAACAGTCCTCTTCTCCCATTGCGGCAATTGGGAGCTGATCGGCGGATTGCTTGGATATTGCACCAACGGAGGCCTGACGCTGGACGCATCCGAAAGCGATGTGAAGGTCGTGTACAAGAGGCTGCACAGCGATTTCTCCAATGAATTCTTCCTCTTGAACAGGATAGCCCCTCTCGGCCCCGGTGGAGAAGAATGCGAGGTGGAGACTGGCGACATCCTCAGATATGCCATCAGGAGGAAGGACCTCAGGTCCATATACATATATATAGCAGACCAGTCACCTTATATGGGAGCCCACGACGTAGGGGAATTCCTGCATCAGCCAACCAAAGGAATGCTCGGAGGAGCCAAGGTGGCACACAAATTGGGGCATTCCGTATTATATATGAGAATGAAGATTCTCGAAAGGGGCAGGTATGCCATTACTTTCGAGCCAATCTGCGATGATGCCTCCAAAGTGGAGCCGGAACAGATCCTGAGGACATATTTCGATTTGCTGGAGAAGGATATAAATGCCCAGCCGCACAACTGGCTCTGGACCCACAAGAGGTGGAAGAAATAGGGACAAGGGTTTTACATTTATTAAAAGGAATTGAAATGAAACGCACATTTTGTTACATCATTGCCGTTATGACCGCTCTTTCTATGACGGTCCATGCGGATGCAAGGAAGAATGAAGGCCCGAAAGGGGAGGAAGGCATGGTGACATATTGCCTGCCATCCACGGTCATCAATCTGGAGGTCGAGGCCGTGCAGGAGTCTTTCCACGCCGGACCATATGCGAAGTTCGCGGAGAAGTATCTCGGAATCAAGGCAAGGCAGAAGGATGAGACGACGGTGCAGGTCACAGGCATAAGGCTCACGCCGTATGTCGAGCCTGACCAGTCGCGCAGGTACGCCGTGCAGGTGTCCAAGACGGAAGTCAACTCGAATGTATTCGTGCTGTCAAATGCAGGACTTGTCTCATTCTCGGATGCGTCCTTCGGTGACGGGGTGCAGTGGCGTTTCCCGTTGCCATCCAAATCGGATTTCACCGGCAAGGGAGTCTCATCGAACCTGACTTCCGAGTCGGCTACTCTCTATGGCAAGTCCAAGAAACAGACAGTATCGGTACAGCAGAACATGGTGGTGGAGAAATCTGCCGAGAAGAAGGCTGCCGAGACCGCCGACGTGATATTCAGGCTGCGCCAGAAAAGGCTGGAAATCGTGACCGGCGACACGGATGCGACTTACAGCGGCGAGGCAATGGGGGCTGCCCTGGAGGAACTCTCACGTCTCGAGGAGGAGTATATGAGCCTCTTCGTGGGATATTCCGACAGCCAGGGCATGATGATGTCCTTCGACCTCATTCCGGACGGGACTGCCGAAAGTCAGATGTATGTGGCTTTCCGCGTGTCAGACACCGTAGGCCTGCTTCCTGCCGACAACCTTTCCGGAAGGCCTGTCGTGATGGAGATAGTGCCACAGGCATTCTCCGTTCCGCAGACGGACCCTGTATCAGAAAAGAACAGGACGGAGCCGGTCATCCGTTACAGACTCCCTGCCATCTGCACCGTCAAGATTGTTGACGGCAAGTCGCTCCTTCTTCAGACCCGCATCCCGGTTTATCAGCTCGGACCGGAGTCATCATTGCCGGCAAACATCAGTTCATTAAAAACCAAATAATTGATTATAATTATGACCATCAAAGAATTAGACCCGCAGATTGTCTGGAGGAACTTCTATGCGCTCACAAGGATTCCGCGCCCTTCGAAGAACGAGGGCAAGGCTGCCGAATACCTCTATGAGTTCGGAATGTCCCTTGGACTTGAGACCATCAAGGATGAAATCGGAAATGTGATAATACGCAAGCCTGCCACCCCTGGCATGGAGAACCGCAAGGGTGTCATCCTTCAGGGCCACATCGACATGGTGCCGCAGAAGAACGCTGACGTCGTCCATGATTTCGACAAGGACCCTATCGAGACATACATCGACGGAGACTGGGTGAGGGCGAAGGGTACCACACTCGGGGCTGACAACGGCCTGGGCGTTGCCATGGCTATGGCTGTCATCGAATCCAAGGACCTGAAGCACGGCCCTATAGAGGTGCTCGTGACAGTGGACGAGGAGACTGGAATGACAGGTGCGCAGAATCTCAAGCCGGGACTTCTCAGCGGTGACATCCTCATCAACCTCGATTCCGAGACCGAAGGAGAGTTCTGCATAGGATGCGCAGGCGGTCTGGATTTCACAGGTACTGCCGATTGCCCGACTCAGGACAAACCTCAGGGATGGCTCCCTTATGAATTGTCCGTCAAGAGATTGCGTGGAGGACATTCCGGAATAGAGATCATCCTTGACAGGGCGAATGCCAACAAGGCTGTCGCATATACGGTATATGCCCTGATGAAGGAAGTCGGTGTCAAGCTTGTCAGCTTCAAAGGCGGTACGTTGAGGAATGCGATTCCGAGGGAGGCTTTCGCCACCCTGTATGTGGCCCCGGACAAGGTCGAGGCTGCCAAGGCCGTGGTGGACAATGTCTTCTCCGCTCTCGTGGCAGAATACAAATCCACGGACCCGCTCGCTGAAGTACATTTCGAACCGTCAGACGGACAGGAACTCCCTTGCCTCGAGGATGCGGCTGCACTCAAGCTGATACAGGCGCTGATAGCTTGTCCTGACGGAGTCGAGAAGATGAGCGCTTCCGTCTCAGGTCTCGTCGAGACTTCCAACAACCTCGCCGTGGTTTCCATCGAGGGCGGTCATTTCGAGGTACGCACCCTCATGAGAAGCTCCGTGGATCTGGCCAAGGAGGCACTTGCACTGAAGATACGCTCCATCTTCGAGCTTGCCGGAGTGGAGGTGTCGTTCACCGGTGGATATTCCGGCTGGGCTCCTAATGCCTCATCGGAAATCCTGTCGCTCATGAAGGACCTCTATAAGGAGATGTTCGGCAAGGAACCTTCCGTGATGGCAATCCACGCAGGTCTCGAATGTGGAATCCTCGCAGGTGCATATCCTCATTGGGACATGATTTCATGCGGACCTACCCTGGAAAGCCCACATTCTCCTGACGAGCGTGCAAACATTCCTTCCGTCTCCAAGATGTGGTATTTCCTCAAAGCGGTGCTTGAGGCGATTCCTGTGAAGTAATTGTTTGATATTTACAAAATTATTCCTATATTTGCAGCCCATTTGCGGGACAAAGTCCTGTCAGATGGGCTCAAATTATTATTTAACAGTTAATTACAAACAAAATGATCAAACAGTACGAAACCGTTTTCATTGCAACTCCCGTTTTGTCTGAGGCTCAGATGAAGGAAGCGGTAAAGAAGTACACCGACCTTATCGTCAGGAAAGGCGGAGAAGTCGTGTACGAAGAGGACTGGGGGCTCAAGCAGCTCGCCTATCCGATCCAGAAGAAGACCACTGGATTCTACTATCTTATTGAATTCAAGGCTGACACACAGTTCATCGAGAGACTCGAGACAGAGTATCGCCGCGACGAGAGGATAATCCGTTTCCTCACTTTCGCAATGGACAAGCACGCCGTGGCTTATGCCGAGAAGAGAAGGGCTAACAAACAGGCTAAATAAGGAGGACAGAATTATGGCACAGAACAATGAAATCCGTTATCTCAACCCTCCTACAGTAGAGGTCAGGAAGAAGAAATACTGCCGTTTCAAGAAGGCAGGTATCAAGTATGTTGACTACAAGGACGCAGAGTTCCTCAAGAGGTTCCTCAACGAGCAGGGAAAAATCCTTCCTCGTCGTCTCACCGGTACTTCCCTCAAATTCCAGAGGAAGGTTGCCCAGGCAGTCAAGAGGGCAAGACACCTTGCACTTCTCCCATACGTAACAGATCTTTTGAAATAAGGAGGACAGCAATATGGAGATTATTCTTAAGAAAGATGTGGCCAACCTCGGTCACGCTGACGATATCGTCAAAGTCAAGACAGGATACGCTGTCAACTACCTTATCCCTCAGGGATTTGCAACAATGGCTACCGAGTCTGCGAAGAAGGTTCACGCAGAGAACCTCCGCCAGAGGGCTCACAAGATCGCCAAGTTCGTCGCTGATGCCGAGGCACTTGCAGCAAAGCTCGCCGAGACTACCGTCAAGGTTGCCGTGAAGGTAAGCGAGAGCGGCAAGATTTACGGTTCTGTAACCACTGCACAGCTCGCTGATGCTCTCGTGGCAGCAGGTATCGAGGTGGACAAGAAGGACATCACCGTAGCAGAGCCTGCAAAGGAACTCGGAGTATTCGAGGCTTCCGTAAAGTGCTACAAGGACATCAAGGGCACTTTCAAATATGAAATCGTAGCCGAGTAATTTCAGCTGCAACAAATAAGAATCCGGTCAGGTTATCCTGGCCGGATTTTTTGGTTCCACAATCTGCTTAGTTCTTTGCTTCAGAATCTTTGACTTCAGATTTCTTAGTGTCGGCCATCTGGGCAGCTTCCTTGTCAGATTCGACAGTATGGGCCGAATCCTTGTACTTGAAGCGGCGGATCTTGGATGTGGCCGTCTTCTCGAACGGCTCCTTCATGACCTCAACGTCGTTCACCTTCGAGAACTTGCTTACCTGCTTGTTAACGAAGTTCAGGATGGCAGCCTTGCGGGCATCGAGCTTCTTGTAGAACTCGTCCTCTCCCTCCTTGTCCCACTCGATCATGTTCTCGTCAAGCTGGATGAGGGCTACCAGGCGTCCGTTCCTCTCGATGACGATTGACTCGTTGACACCCTCTATGTTGTTGATGACATTCTCGATTTCCTCAGGATAGATATTCTCTCCCGACGGACCGAGGATCATGTTGTTCTTCCTTCCCTTGATGAAGAACCTGCCTTTCTCGTCCTGCACGGCGAGGTCGTTGGTGCGGAACCAACCGTCTTCAGTGAACACGCTCTTGGTCCTCTTCGGGTCCTTGTAGTAGCCGAGCATCACATTCTCGCCTTTTGCCACGATCTCACCTTCTCCGGTCTCAGGGTTCACATTGTAAAGTTTCATCTTGACGCCCTTGACAGGATAGCCTATAGAACCGACTGCCCTTCCACGCCCCATCGCATAGCTAAGAAGAGGGGAGGTCTCGGTAAGTCCGTAGCCGATTGCATAAGGGAACTTTGCCTTCAGCAGGAACGACTCCACTTCTGGATCCATCTTCGCACCTCCGATACCGAAGAATGTGATATGGCCGCCGAAAGTCTGTTTTAGCCTCATCCCGATTATCTTGCACATCAGTTTGTTCATATGCTCGTTCATCCAGGTGAGCGTACGGCTTTTCTGGATCGTCGGCACGATGCTCGCCTTGTACACCTTCTCGATTATCAGTGGAACCGATAGCATGGTGGTAGGTTTCACCGTCTTGAGGGCCTTCATCAGGATTGATGCCACAGGCGGCTTGGACAGATAATAGACCGTCGCACCGCAGTACATCGGGTAGAGCATGCAGATTGTCATCTCAAGCGTGTGTGCCATAGGCAGGATAGAGAGCCATCTGTCCTTGGATGACCTCTTGCAGGTCTTGTAGCAGGATATGACATTGGCTGTGAGGTTCCTGTGGCTCAGGACCACGCCCTTCGCGCTGCCTGTCGTACCGGATGTGTAGATGATCGTGGCTATGTCGTCAGGCATCGGCATTGCCGGTTTGCCGTCACAGGTGAAATGACTCTCGTCTGCATTGAGCACCTCGAATGTGTCTAGGTCGATTACCAGCACCATCTTTTTGCGGATTTCTTCGCTCACCTTCGGTGCAAGCCTCTGTGATACGAATATGACCTTGCTTTCGGAGTGGGTGATGATATTGGTGACTTCGTTCTCGGAACTGTCAGGAAGAATAGGGATTGCAATGCGTCCGAACGGCACGATGCTGAAGAATGCCACAGACCAGTTCGGCATGCTCTGAGAGAAGATGGCGACCTTGTCACCTGCACCTATTCCGTACTGAGTGAGCTTCTTGGACAGCGAATCGCTTTTTCTCTTCAGTGACGCGTATGTATAACCGCCTTCCTTGCCATCCACCCATTGGGTGTATTGGTTCTTTGCATAGACAGTCGTGGAATAGTCATAGAGCTTGGCGAGGGTATCGACATAGCGTTCCCTCATTTTCTGCAATTTCTTGTAGAAGTAGTTCATAAGAGATATAATGATTTTGGAACATGCCCCTTATCGGGTCACATAACCCTCAGGATGTTTTCCTGTCAGGTGCATGTTTTCGTAGATTTGTTGAATACGTACCATGTCAGCCCTTGCATCGTCAGTGAGCTCGAACCTCTCACCTCTGCCTACATGCTTGGTGCCCCAGTCGAAATATCCGAGATATACAGGGCATCCCACCTCCTTTGCTATGGTGTGGAAGCCGGTCTTCCATTTCTTCACAGGCTTGCGCGTGCCTTCCGGGGCGATTGCAAGATGCACCACATCACGCGATTTCATCTCCCGTATAACGCTGAGTACCAATGCAGAAGCATTCTTCCTGTCCACCGGAAGCCCTCCGAGTTTACGGAGAAGCCATCCGAGAGGGCCCCAGAAGAATTCCTTCTTTATCATACAGTAGGCTGTGCCTCCCATTGATTCATAATAAAGATATGATATGGCGAAATCCCAAACCGACGTGTGGGGTACGCCGAGGATTATACATTTCTCTTCCGGTACAATTGGGCTGTCAACAGTCCAGCCCAGTACATGCAAAAGCCATCCGCAAAATTTTCTCCACATAATAGTCTCTGAATAATTATATGTCAATGTCTTCCAGTTCAGCTTCCGTGCGCAGGTGCTCACGGATGAAGTTCTGGCGGTCAATCGTATTGTCCCCCATATAGAACTCCATGATTTCTGCGATTGATTCTTCGTCGCTGAGTTTCACCCTGTCAAGTCTCATGTTCTCCCCGATGAAATCCCCGAATTCCTCGTAGGATATTTCTCCCAGACCTTTGAATCTGGTGATTTCCACACCGGTCTTGAGTTCGTTGACAGCCTTCTCCTTCTCTTCGATGCTGAAGCAGTATCTTATATCCTTCTTGTTCTTGACTCTGAAAAGGGGAGTCTGGAGAATGTGCACATGACCACGTCGGATGAGGTCAGGGTAATATTTCATGAAGAAGGTCAGCACGAGCATCCTGATGTGCATACCGTCGTCATCGGCATCGGTTGCGACTATGATCCGGTTGTAGCGCAGGTTGTCCATGTCGTCCTCCACGCCCAATGCGTTGATCAGCAGGTTCAGTTCCTCGTTCTCCGCCACCCTCTTGCGGCTTTCCTTGTAGCAGTTTATCGGCTTTCCGCGCAGGCTGAACACAGCCTGGGTGTCTGCCTTGCGTGCCTTGGTGATGGTTCCGCTCGCAGAGTCTCCCTCGGTGATGAATATGCTCGTCAGTTCCCCAAGTTCCTTCTTGGCTTCCGGAAGCTTGTCGTTGTAATGTATCTTGCAGTCGCGCAGCTTGCGGTTGTATATGTTGGTGCGCTTGTTCCTCTCCTTTGTCTTCTTCTGGATGGTGGAAATCTCCTTCCTTTCCTGCTCCGAAGCCGTGATCTTCTCCTGCAGGACAGGGATGATCTCTTTATGGATATGGAGATAGTTGTCGAGGTTGGTCTTTACGAAGTCGTTGACGTAGCTGCGGATGGTAGGCCCCTGGTCATAGCTGCGGCTGCCGTCATCACCGATGATCTCGGTGTCCCACATATAGGTGGAACCGAGCTTGGTCTTGGTCTGGCCCTCGAAGTTCGGCTCCTGGATCTGGATGCTGATGGCTCCGATGATTCCCTGCCTGATGTCCTCCGGTGCGAAATCCTTCTTTGCGAAGGTTTTGTAGAATTCCTTGAGTGTCTTGGATACGGCTTCCCTCATTGCTGCGAGGTGGGTGCCTCCGTCCCTGGTGTTCTGGCCGTTCACGAAGGATGCGATGTTCTCGCCGTAGCTGTTGCCGTGGGTGAGGACTATCTCTACATCCTCACCTACGAGGTGTATCGGTTCGTAGAGCGGAGTCTCTGAAATGTTGTCCTTTATCAGGTCGAGCAGTCCGTTCTCCGATTTGTAGGCCGTGCCGTTGAGGTTGAGGGTGAGTCCCTTCTTCAGATAGGAATAGTTCTTCATCATCGATTCTATGAATTCGATGCGGAATGAATATCCCGTGAAAAGGTGCTCGTCCGGAATGAATCTGACGAATGTACCGTTCTTTTCCTTGGCCGGCCTTTGTCCCTGGTCCATGAGCTTGCCCTCACGGAACTCCGCGAATGAACCGACTCCGTCCCTGAAGGACTCGACATAGAAATATGACGAAAGGGCGTTCACGGCCTTCAGGCCGACTCCGTTCAGTCCGACTGATTTCTTGTAGCCTTTCGTGTCATACTTTCCTCCGGTATTCAGCACGCTGACGGCCTTTACGACGGAGTTGAGGGGAATGCCTCGTCCGAAGTCCCTGACAGAAGCTTCCTTTTCGTTGACGCTTACCTGGATCTGCTTTCCGAATCCGGCGGAGAACTCGTCTATGGAGTTGTCCACGACCTCCTTCAGGAGCACGTAGATTCCGTCGGAGAGGTCATCTCCGTTGCCGAGCCGACCGATGTACATTCCCGGTCTTCTGCGGATGTGTTCCACGCCTTCAAGCGTCTTGATGTTTTCGTCTGTATAGTTGTTCTGTTCTGTCATGGTATGTGATTATTTGCGATGCTTCGAGCCAATCATGAAGTTGAGTCCGAAACGGGCATTGACCCATGCCTTGTCCACTGGCAGGAAATACTGCGGCATCACCTGGAAGAAAGTATAGTCGCTTCCGATGAAGAAATCGACTCCTGACTTCGGTGAAAACTCAATAACCCATCCGAGAGTCTTCCATGAGTTGAGGAAGGACCAGTTGAGACCGAAATTGAACCACTTGCAAGGTGTCAGGTTGTAGGACAGGGTAAGTTCGTTTATCGTGGAGCGTCTTCCGAACTTGGCGTTGTATAGCAATCCTACACTCATTATATCATGCAGGAACGGCATCTCGACACCAGCATACAACTGAGGTCCTGTTGCTACGGAGAATCCCGAACCGGCTATTTCTTCGAAGTCTGCGATGGCAAGGAAATCATCCTTGATTCCCTCAAGGGCTTCATTGAAGTTCATGTTTTCATCCAACGAAATCTCTCCCATTCCTTCGAATGAAGCACTTCCCTGCGATTTGAGGTTCTGAACATTTGCTCCATTGTAGAAAATACCTCCCAGGTCGAGGAGAGAGAGAGAGAATGTCATTCCATCGACAGGGCATCCGATGCTGAGCCTGTATTCAGCTCCGAGGTCAAACGAGAATCCGTATCCTGCAGGCTTCAACTTTGAGAAATCCGTTTTGAAGCTCGCCATCTCACCTTCTGCTGCAGAAGGCTCAACCCTGAAGAAACTTGAAGCAATCTGGCCTGTAGCATCTGCATTCACTGTCCATTTATCATTGCTGAGGCTCAATGTGGAATTGCCCAGATCCATTCCTATGCTTGCCATAGAGACATAGAATTTGAATTTGGCACCCACCTTCAATCCTTTCACAATGTTTGACAAATCCCTGGAATGTCCAACGGAAACATATGCGGAGGCATCGGCGAACATATTGAATCCTTTCATGGAATATACGGTCTGTTGCCCTGTCACATCCATTCCGTTCTTGAGGAACAACAGGAAATCGCGCGGTATGCCCACGGAAGCATTGGCTTTAATCCCGACATCGACACTCCAGAATGCCTTCTCGGAAGTGTAGAAACCGAAGTTGAGGATGTCAGTATTGAAATCAAGGTCGATTCCTGGATATTTGGCAATTTTTTTGGCGAATTCCTCAGAGGTTACATTGCTGTTGAGGAATGTATAGAGTTGGCCGTCCTTGGGGTAAAGGAGATCGGAAACTCCGAAGTTGCCATAGACTCCGACTCCGAGATTCGATATTGCGGGAATACCGAAATAGTTTGCCCTTGGTGTGAAGGCCGGGTTAAGTCTGTTCCTCATAAGTGAGTTGTCAAGGAAATAACTGCCTGTAAGGGCCTGGGCTCCTGCGGCAGCTGTTATGGCAAGTGCCGCAAATATAGTTGTGAAAAATCGTTTCATATGCAGTCAAGTCAAAATCAGTTCATATCTTCTAGGTCTATGGTAATTCCTTCCGGGAGCAGAAGCTTCAGGTCTGCCTGGACAAACATATCTTCCTTTACTACCATTCCTGTCACATTGCCGGAAGTGACTGTGAACGAAAGCTTGATGGATGATATAGTCTGGCTGTCGTCCAGATCGGTTTCCAGCTTCAGTTCAAGCGGGCTTACGGATGCCTCCCCATTGGAACTGCAGGAACTGATGGCCTGACTTGCAGGAGTCTTTGTCCTGATGACCCCGTTGTCTTCATCCAGCAATTCAACATTCAGTTCCAATCCCAAAGGCAGGGAGTTGGTAATCTGGCCTCCCAATTGTATTGTATTGTTCTTCAGAATGTTGGAAATAGTCTTGTCAAGACCTGTGATTGTATCGCTGATTTCGATATGGAGGTCTTCACCGAATGAAAGAGGACAGACGAATTCATATTCAACATCGAACATATAATCAGCCGTAGGCTCTATCATACATTCCTTGGAACTGTCAGTGCCGGCATTGAATCCGATTTTCAGATCATCCGGAATCCTGCTCAACATTTTCCTGATGTTAGGAGTCTCGATGAAGGTATAGTTGGCAGGACATCCATCATTCTTGGCACCGATGAAATACATCACGCTGTCTTTGTCGGCTGCGCTTGGAGCTCCATCGATATTCAATCCGAATTCAATTGCCCCGTCATTATCGTCGGCTCCGTTCCTTACCGGTATGATTGAAACATCGCCTTTGAGCGGAATGCCCAGATTTGTCCTGGCCTTGAGAATAATATATGGATTGTCAAAGTCGAGGTTGAAATTCTCATCTTTCAGCATATCCGGGATGTCGCCGAGACTTACGGTCTGGCTGGTAGGGTCAATCTGGTAGTCAATCCTGCCGGATACCTTTTTGAATGCTATGTTCTTGACACCAGCCTTGATATCGGCTTTCACTGTGCCGGTTACCGTTGAAAGGTCGATGTTCGGATTGTCTATGCTGAATTTTCCTTTGACAGATATCTTTTCGACGAGATCTTCCTTTTTATCGAAGTCATAGTCTGACAGGTCGATTGCGGCAACCTTTATAGGAGCAATGTCAATGGTGCCATCCTTGCTGTCAAGTGTCCCTTTGATGGTCAATATATTACCCTCGACTCTGCTATCTTCTGCCAATACAAGTTCCTTAGGAAGATCGATGACAAGTTCAATATTGACATCCTTGTCTTTCCCGAAATCAGGCAGGCCGCTGATGGAAATGTCGAATGTGGCAGTAGTGTTGTCAAGTAGAACGTCTGACAGTTCCAATATTTTTATATCGTCAGGCAACTGGTCTCCTTTGATGAGGGTCGCCCTGAAAGCTTCATCAATGTCCATCTTGAATTCATTGACTTCCAGCGTGCTGGCAGTTATTTCCGGAATAGTTGCACTAATGCTGATTCCTTCAGATACAGCTTGTGCGTCTTTTTCGGAAATTGTGCCTCCCTTGATGCCGATATTGCCGGAAACACAGAACTCTCCTGATATCTGATATTTATCAGAACCTTCTTTCTTCTCAGGATTCAGGACAAGTTTGTCGATGTCAAGACTGATTGTTTCCGGAATCTTTTCGCCCGCCATGAAACTGATGGAATTGCTGGCCTGGTCATAGTTGTATGAAGACGTAATATTCTTGAACTTTATGAATTTCGGGAAAGCTATGCTCACGTTCTTCGAACCTGCAACAATGCCAAGCGACTCCAATTGCGGCATTGCCAGGCTAATTGACACTGTCGGAGTTCCTTCAGGATGCACCGTCAATGTACCATAGTTGGCGATACTGCCATCCACATCCATGCTGAAGGATTCCTTTACGGCATCAAATTCCACTTCAAAGTCTTCTACTGTAGCTTCCCAATCCTTGACGGTGAGTGATGCATCCGCTTTGGTTTCAACCTTGTAGTCCAATTCTTTTCTTGCCGGAAAGTCTGCGCTGTTGATACCTGTACCGCTGACTTGCGTCTGGGTTGTTACCACCAAGTTGTCGCTCCATTTGATGAATCCGCCTTCCGGAGCTGGAAGAGTTATGCCTTTTACCTTGAAAACTTCATTGAATCCGTCTGTTTTCAGATCTATATCTGTAAACTTGAACGTTCCGCTCTGGGTCCTTCCGTTTTCCACTGTAATTTTTTCAGGGAATGCAAATTCGAGGGATCCATTGATGTTCAAAGGTGAGGTTTTATCCAGGCCTGTCAGATAGATGGAGAGTCCGAGCTTGGAATCTTCATCAAAAGCAATCCTGTCAATGCTCTTCACATGGTCTGGCAATTCTATTCCATCGTCTCCAAGGGAAATTGGTACATTGACAGTCTCCTTGACCGTTACATTGCTTATATCCATTGTTGCAGATGCTACGGATAGCCCTGAGAATGTAGCTGTTACGTCTATCTTGACGCCATCTCCGGTGTAATTCTTGATAGTATTGGTCGTGGTCGTGGCATTTTTAATGGCCAATGTACCGTCAACCGCCAGGGTTACATTCTGGGAGAATTCGGTTCCTTTCCAATTGTCAGCATCTATATTGATGGCACTCAGGCTGAATTCTTTCGCTATGGTGAAATTGTTGGCAGAGTTGAATGTCTCGTCGGTCAGGGCAATCACGTCACTCCCGTCTTCAAACCCTAGAAGGCCTCCGAAATCAATATCCAGATTTGTAATTACATCTCCTTTTGTTATGAATTCATATCCGGAAATTTTGGCTGTCAGAACCATCTTGGAACCCCTGGCCATTTTAAGGTCACAGATTCTGGTTATCTTGCCCTCATTGTCCGGTGAACTGAATTTGATTTCGAAATCAGCAGACGTCTTATCCATTGCCTTTGGGTCAGTGTCAGGGAAAGGTATTTCCGCATCTGAACCAGAGCCGATAACCGGAGGAAGAGAAAACTTGACTTTGCTGCTGACAGTTGCATCCTGAAATCCGCTGCTCAAGTCTATATTCTTGATTTTCTGCGCATATTCATACATGCCAAGCGCGATGGTCTCGCTCGAGGAGAAAGCCGGGGCAGGGATGTCCGTGTCAAGACTGCTTCCTGTACCTATTTCCTGATTGAAGCTTTGTTCCTCTATTGTAAGGTCATCCTGATCAAACGATTCGATGGCGAATTCAAATGATTCATCCACACTGATGTCATCTATCTGAAGCAGTTCCTTCATGTTCGGAAGGTTTTCCGCCAGATTCAGTTTGTCTGACATCCGTATGGCATAGCCTCCGTCAAGAACAGAAAGCACATCCTCGTCAAGATCTTTAAGCAGTTCCTTGACAGTCAATTGCTTTGTGCTGCCCAAAGGTAGTGCCAGCCCGGACTGGGCGACAGTTATTTCCGTGTTGAGGTTCTCAACGTCATAGGCTTCGTTGACACAGGATGCCAGTCCTGCAATCAGGGGGAGCAGCATCAGTCTAGCCAAAACCGTCCTTGATTCCATTAGTCTATACATATCAGTAGTTGTTAAGTTTTATAAATCTATCCCCAAAGAGGATTAAAAGGCAAAAATAATAATTTTTCAATTCCAATTTACAAATATACTTATTCTGAGTAAATTTATATCTTTGTGCCGGAAATAATACAAAGGAAACAATAATGAACAAAGCAAGACCATTCATCCTTGCCGTCGTCACCGTGGCTGCGGCTCTGCTTGCCTACGGGCTTTGGACCCTTCCGATAGTTGAGGAATCTGACAGCGAAGGTTTCTCTGCTTCGAGGGTGCTCACTGATATAGAAATCATCTCGAAGGACCATCATTCGGTGGCCCATCCTGTCGAGAGGGAGCAGGTCAGGTCATATCTTGCATCCAGGCTTCAGGGACTCGGAGCCGATTCCGTCAGGTATTTCCGATATGATTCGCTGACGGGTCCGCAGAACAAGCATGTGTCCTATACTTTCGACGCAGTGGACATCCTGGCGGAGTTCCCTACGGTTTCCAGGGAAGGGGACTGCACCTGGCTCATGCTCGTGGCTCATTATGATTCAAGATATTCGCAGCCTATGCCTAAGGATACTGTATGGTCATACGGCGCTGCGGATGACGGCTACGGTGTCGGAGTGATTCTCGAGACCGTGGCTCAGGTCCTGAAGGAACGCGAGAATTGGACCCAGGGTGTGAAGGTGCTCTTCACCGATGCTGAAGAAGTCGGAATGATGGGAATGAAAGCTTTGTGGGAGAACAATAGGGAAGTCTTTGAGAATGTGGGGCTTGTCATAAATGTCGAGGCAAGGGGACCATGGGGGCCAGCACTTCTTTTCGAGACGAGTGCCGGGAATGAGAAAATCATGGACCTGTATTCATCGGCAGCCAGATACAGATATACATATTCCCTTACGACCGTCGTATATGGTTTCATGCCTAATTTCACGGATTTCACCGTTGTCAAGGATGATATCCCTGGCATGAATTTCTCGACGGTGGCGGACATAAACCACTACCATACGGATCTGGACAATTTCTCCAATGTAAGTGCAAGGTCGGTCCAGCATTACGGCGCACAGATTGTTCCTGTTGCCATGAAATATCTGACCTCAGAGGAATATTCCGACCCTGAAGCCCTTGTCTCTGAGAAAGATACGGTCAATTTCACCGTTCCTCTCCTTGGGATGTTCAACATGAGCGCCAATATCTACAAGATAGTGAATGTCGTGCTTTTCGTCCTCTTCCTCCTTGTATTCGGATTGGAGGGAGTGCGTGGCCGGCTCAAAGCCGGAAGGATATTCAAGGTGTCGGGGATTGTCTTTATTGCCGCTCTGGGCATCCTGCTGCTTGGCGAGGCTCTTGCGTGGCTGTGCGCTGTCGTGGCAGGTGCCACGTTCAAGCCTTTCGGCATTGTTGCCGGGATAGGGTTTGACAATGTGGCGATGATTGTGATGACTGCCCTGCTTACCCTGGTCAGTGTCCTTGTGTATATGGTATATCGCAGCAAGGCCATGAGGGAGGTGACATCCATGAGGTCGAGCGCCGTAGCCAATGCCCGTGAGCAGTTTGCCGGGTATGCACTCTATGGCACATTGGCACTGTTGCTCTTGCTCAGTGCCGTCCTTGTGTTCACGATAGGGGAGAACCTGATGTTCTTCATCCCTCTTTTCTGTGCGACCATCGCGCTGATACTATGGAAGATGACGGGTTGGAGAGGCTGGATGGCCATTTCGATAGCCGTCATCCTCCTGCACGCCTTCTCGTTCCTCTATGCCCTGGCAATGGCCCTGACGATAGGCGCCTACGGAGCCGTGGCAATGCTGGCCTTCATCGACCTGATGGTACTCATCCCGATGGCCGACATCTACACCATGCCTTCGAGGAAATAAGCCATTAAATATGGAAATATATCGATAAGTTGTGGAAATGTGCCAAATTTCGAGACATTTCCACAACTTATCGTATTTTTTTTGTATTTTAGCAGCAGATTCAAATGGACTGCGATTATGATAATAGGAAGAGAAAAAGAGATAGCCACACTCCGGGATTTGCTCACATCTGATGAATCGCAATTCGTGGCAGTATATGGAAGACGCCGTGTAGGAAAGACATTCCTTATCCGCGAAGCATTCAACTATGATTTTGTATTTCAGCATACAGGAACATACAAGGCTACACGCAAACAGCAGCTGAGCGACTTCCGGCAGTCTCTCTATGATGCCGGAATGGACAAATGTCCAATGCCAAAAACATGGCCGGATGCATTCCATCTGCTGTGGATATTTCTGAAAAATCTCCCTGTGGACGGTAATAAAAAGGTCATATTCATTGATGAATTGCCTTGGATGGATACTCCGAAATCCAATTTTGTAAAATCTTTGGACCATTTCTGGAATGCAAAGGCAACTACCAGAAAAGACATTGTTCTTGTCATTTGCGGCAGTGCTACATCCTGGATCATTGATAATGTCATAATGAATTACGGAGGTCTGCACAACCGGCTGACCTGCCAGATACATCTTCAGCCATTTACCCTTAGAGAGTGCAGGCAGTATTGTGAAGCCAAAAATCTTGGATATAAGGACCGACAGATTTTAGAGGCATATATGGCCATGGGAGGTATCCCTTATTACTGGAGCTTCCTGAAGAAAGGACAGAGCGTGTCCCAGAACTTTGACAGGATGTTCTTTCAGAGTGGTGGAGAACTGATAAATGAGTATGATGCTCTCTATGCATCTTTATTCAAGAAACCAAGCCACCATATTGCCATAATTACAGCGCTTGCGAAGAAAAAGAGAGGCCTTATTCGCGAAGATATTCTGAAAGCGTCAAAACTATCAGACAACACAGCTTTTACCAAGGCAATGCAGGAACTTGAACAATGCGGGTTCATTCGCAAGTACACCGATATTGGAAAGAAGAGCAAGTATTCAGTGTATCAGTTGATTGACAACTATACGATTTTCTTCTTTGACTTCATGAAAGAGAATATCAACGGGGACGAGCATTTCTGGTCCTCATCTGCCGGCACCAGCATTCACTATGGATGGGCCGGACGGGCGTTCGAAAGAGTTTGTATGCAGCACATAAATCAGATCAAGGAAGGTCTTGGATTCTCGGCTGTTGTCAGCAGCGCGCATTCGTGGTATCATAAAGGCATGAAGGACCCGGATACAGGACGCACTATTCAGAAAGGTGCTCAGATTGATCTTCTGATTGACCGGAAAGATGATACCATAAACCTGTGCGAGATGAAATATACCAATGCTCCGTATGTCATCACTGAAGAAGAAGACATGCGCATCAGACACCGCAAGGAAACCTTCATCCGGGAAAGTGGAACTGAAAAGACTGTCCTTGTGACAATGATCACGACTTTCGGTCTGGCTCCCGGAGGATACTCTGATGATATCCAATGCCAGCTCACCATGTCGGATTTGTTCAGATAGCCATTGACAATGATATGCGGCTGAAGACCTGTTTGAATAACCGGCTTTTTCCGCTTTAAAAAACAGGGGCTGACCCGAAAATGAATTTTTTGAGTCAGCCCCTGTTGTCATTTGGGATAATGTTTAATCCTAATATCCGAAGATGTCTTCAAGTGTGAGGAACCTGACGGTTCCGAGGGTCTTCAGGTAGGTCAGGTCTATGTCTTTCCTGTCGCCGAGGATGGCGTAGGTGTAATGACGGTCCTTCACCCATTTCTCCTGGGTTGCCTTCACATCCTCAAGGGTCATGTCCTGAAGTTCGGAGAATATTCTCCTGCTGCGGTTCTCCGAAAGTCCCATATCCCTGTCATCCAGATATGACCAGAGGACATTGTCTCCTGTAACCCTGTCGGTACGCATGGTGGAGATTGTGGATTCCTTGGCGATGTCGAATGCGGCTTCGGACTCCGGCATGTCGTTGATGATTTCGTCGAATGCCTCTATTGCCTGCTGCATCTTGTCGTTCTGAGTGGCGATGAATGCGAAATAATAGTAGCTGTCACCCTTGAATTGCGGCTCGGCAAGCCAGGCTGAAGCAGAATATGCAAGGCCCCTTGCCTCCCTCATTTCCTGGAATACGATGGTGTTCATGCCTCCTCCGAAATATGCGTTGTACAGAGTGATTCCGGCATCGTCCGCAGGAGAATACTTCTCACCTCTGTTCGAATACTGGATATAATAGAGCTGTTTTGCATCGTATGGAGCTATCACCACTTCCGGCGCATCCACGGTGCGGAGCTGTGTGAACGTCCTCTCCAGCGGTTCAGGATTCTCTGAAACCTTGTGGTTTGCCTCCAGGGTGGCTTTCAGGGATTTAGCGCTTTCCGGTCCGTAATACAGGATTTCGTGCTGTTTGGTGAACAGGTCTGCAACCTTCTTCAGCAACTGCTCTGAAGTGAGGGCATCGATCTCCTTGTCGCTCAATGTCGTGCGCTTGATGAAATCAGGGCCGTAAAGGACATATCTCTGGAGCGCTCCGAAGCAAGAATACTGGCGGAGCTTGCTATCCGCGCGTGATTTCTTCAGGTCATCTTTAAGATTGTCGAGGATTGCCTCGTCAGGCTGTGCGTTGCAAATCAGATCCTCGACGATTCCAAGCGCCTCCGGAATGTTCTCCGAGAGACCTGAGACAAAGATGGTTGACTGGTTTGTACCAGACCTCAACATGAATGAACATGCAAGGCTGTACATCCTGGACGCAATCTCCTCTGCGCTCATTGTGGCCGTACCGAGATAGCTGATGTAATCGAATGCACATCCGAGGGCCGGATCATTCTCCCTGCCTGTGTTGTACACAAGATACAGGTTGGCAACATCGTTTATGTCCTTCTTCTTGTACAAGGTCTCCATTCCGGAGCAGCTGAACCTTTCCATATCCTTCTCATAGTCAACGAACACCGGTTCTATAGGCTTGACTTCGGAAGCCTGGATCTCGCAAAGGAAGGCACTCTGGTTGTCGCGGTTGGTGACGATAGGGGTGATCTTAGGTGCGGCGATCTTCTGCTGCTCCTTGTCCTGTCCCATCCTCTTGTAAACGATGGCATAACTCTCCGGACCGAGATATTCATTGGCCCATGCCACGATGTCCTCCTTGGTGATCTCTGACATCCTGTCGAGCTGCCTGACATCATCCGCCCAATCCGAGCCGTTGATGAATGAATCGACATAGAGCATGGCCCTGCTGCCGTTGTCTTCCAGCTGCTGCATCACTTCCAGTTTGAAATTGTTGATCGTGGAAGTTACGAGGCTCTCGTCGAAATCTCCGTTGCGGAGCTTTGCAACCTCGGCGAGAAGCAGGTCCTTCAGCTCGTCCAGGCTCTGTCCCTGCTTAGGCTGTCCCGCAATGAGGAACTGACCGTAATCAGGCTGAGGTGTAGCATAGCCGTATGCGACGAGGGCTTTCTGCTGCTGGTTGATGTCAAGGTCTATCAGACCTGCCTGGCCGTTGTAAAGGATGTTGCCGGCGATGCTTGCTATATCGTTGGACCTGTCGGTTGCTGCAGGAAGTCTCCATCCGAGCATTACATTCTCTGCCTCGAGTCCATATACCTCCTTCACGACAGGGCTGGTAATCGGTTCCTCCGGCTGGAACTCGAGTTTTGGAAGCTCAGGGTTAGGCTGCATCTCCCCGAAATATTTCTCGATGACGGCAACCATCTTGTCAGGCTCGAAATCTCCTGAAAGGCAGATAGCCATGTTGTTCGGAACATACCAGGTCTTGTGATAATTCTTCACATTGGTGATTGAAGGGTTCTTCAGGTGTTCCTGTGTGCCGAGAACTGTCTGGGTCCCGTAAGGATGATGAGGGAAAAGGGCTGCATCCATTGCTTCCCAGAGTTTCCTGCTGTCACGGGTCAGGGACATGTTCTTTTCCTCGTAAATGGTCTCCAACTCGGTGTGGAATCCCCTCAGGACAGGGTGCATGAAGCGGTCGGCCTCGATCCTCGCCCAGTTCTCGATCTGGTTGGAAGGGATGTCCTCCACATAGACGGTCATGTCCTGGGATGTGAAGGCATTCGTGCCTTCTGCCCCGATTATGGACATCAGCTTGTCGTACTCGTTAGGAATGGCTATCTTGGACGCCTCATAGCTGATCGAGTCAATCCTGTGGTAGATGCATTCCCTCTCTTTCGGGTCGGTGGTCTTCCTGTAAACTTCGAACAGGGATTCAATCTCGTCGAGCATAGGCTTCTCGGCTGTGTAGTCGCTCGTGCCGAAGCTTTCGGTGCCCTTGAACATCAGATGTTCGAAATAATGGGCCAGACCTGTGGTCTCGGAAGGGTCGTTCTTTCCTCCCACCCTCACTGCGATGTAGGTCTGGATGCGGGGAGTTTCCTTGTTGACACTCATATATACCTTCAGACCGTTGTCGAGGGTATAGATCTTGGTGCCAAGTGGATCGCCTGCCACGGTCTCATACTTGTACCGTGAGCAGGATGCGGCTGCGATTGCTGCAATCACGAAAGCCGCGTAAATCAAAATCCGTTTCATAATATATTATAAATTAGTTGTTTGTCTGCTATGCATCGTCCCTGTCAGCCTTGTGGTACTGCTTCTTCTCTTTCTTCTGCTCGGGAGCTCCTGCCACGATGATGACAATTTCACCCTTTGGCTCGTTTTCCCTGAACCGTGCGGCAACTTCTCCGAGGGTACCTCTTCTGTGTTCCTCGAATTTCTTGGATATTTCCCTTGCCACTGAACATTGGCGCTCCGCCCCGAAAACTTCGGCAAACTGCTCGAGGGTCTTCACCAGACGGTATGGGGATTCATAGAAAATCATAGTCCTGGTCTCCGAGGCAAGTTCCGCGAGCCTGGTCTGCCTGCCTTTCTTCTGGGGCAGGAAACCTTCGAAGCAGAAACGGTCGCATGGATATCCTGACGAAACGATGGCAGGAACGAAGGCTGTAGCTCCGGGAAGTGTCTGAACCTCAATGCCTTCTTCTATGCAGGTGCGGGCGAGCAGGAACCCGGGGTCTGATATGCCCGGAGTGCCGGCGTCGCTTATAAGGGCCACGTTCAGGCCGGAGAGGATTCTTTCCTTGATGATCGACGCCGTCTTGTGCTCGTTGAACTTATGGTGGGATTCCAGCCTGCCTGATATATCATAATGCTTCAGGAGCACTGAACTGGTGCGCGTGTCCTCCGCGAGAATCAGGTCGGCTTCCTTCAGCACCTTGACGGCCCTGAAGGTCATGTCCTCGAGATTACCTACCGGTGTCGGTACTATATATAATATGCCAGCCATCTTCCGTCTGTCATTTTACGCGGCGTCTTGCCGCCATCATGAATCTGTAAACGATTTCCGACTCCATGTTCCACTGTGGAAAATTGGCTTGAACATAGTCCACGACTTCGTCCAGGCTCTCCATCGAGTTTATTGCGGCTACCGCAGCCTGGAATGTCATAGGGTTTTCTCCGAAAAGGGTATTGATGAACAGAATCCTGTCGTTCAGCGAGATGGCGCTCCTTATGTCCTTGACCGGTGATCCCGGCATGTCCGTCCTCCAAGGCTGCTTCTGTGCCATCGCATCGATCACCGCCTCGCGGACTTCCGCAAATGCATGTTCCTCTTTCCGTCCGCTTGCCGGCTCAGGCTCTTCCTGAGTAAGAACAGGCTCATCCAGCAGCAGAGGCTCCTCCGACTGGGTTTCTTCCCCGAATGAGGCAACAGGGGCTGCAACAATGTCCTGCGCCTCTCCTGCAGGAAGGTCATCTTCCGGGACCTCATCCATATCCAAATCTATCGGTTCTGCCTCAAATGCTTCTGAATCAATGAGATGCTGATATTCTTCCACTTTCTTGCCCAACTCTTCAATCTGTTCGGAGAGGGAAGCTATGGCTTTTCGTATTTCCGATAAAAAATCCAAGTCTCTATTTTCCATAAGTCAATATTTGATTATATTTGCGTCCCCGTATGAATCATGATTGACCAGGTCAAGGGCAATCCTACAAACTTGCGAAGAGTAACCGACAAATTTAGTGAAATGTTTTTAGAAATAGCAAAAAAAGCAGGTTCCATAGAAGTAATCTGCGGTTCGATGTTTTCAGGCAAGACTGAGGAACTAATAAGGAGACTGAAAAGGGCACAGTTTGCCAAGCAGAAGGTGGAGATATACAAACCCTGCATAGATGTCAGGTATTCCGATGACGAGGTCGTCTCACACGACTCCCACAGCATCCCATCCACCCCGATAGACTCCCCGGCAAGCATGCTTCTGCTGTCGAGTGATGTCGAGGTGGTCGGCATCGATGAGGCGCAGTTCTTCGACGACACCATCGTAGAGGTCGTGCAGACACTTGCAAACAGGGGTGTGAGGGTTATCATAGCAGGTCTTGACACCGATTTCATGGGCAAGCCGTTCGGACCGATGCCGGCGTTGATGGCCGTGGCGGAGGACATCCAGAAGGTCCATGCTATCTGCGTCAAATGCGGAAGCCCTGCCAACCACTCCCACAGGCTTTCTTCCAGCGACCAGCTCGTCGTCCTCGGAGAGAAGGACATCTACGAACCCCTGTGCCGTCATTGCTACAATGCAGCCGTCTCCGCAGAGAAGGCAGCTCAAAAAGAGAAATAGTTTATAAAAAAGTTGAACGATTTATAAAAACAGAAAAACATCCGTCACAAATGTGGCGGATGTCTTGTTTTGTGCCCATCGCCAGCAATATATTTGCAGCCCACCCACGGGTGGGAAACGCCAGTATTTAAAAACATAGCAAACGGTGTGATTCGATTATGGAAGATGCAAAGAAGAGGAAGTTGCCGGATTCATTTCTGGTGGGGGTGATAGCGTTGGTGTTCCTTGTCATAGGTTATCAGGCAGCCTTGTTCATACACAGGGCTGCGGTCTTGAAGATTGCGGCAGGCAGGGATTCCCCTGATACCGTGTTCATATATCGTGATGGCGGGAGCGACATCGATGGCGGCTTGCCCGTCAATGCCTCGGGTGGCCGGACACGGGATGCCGTGGACAAAAGGCAATCCGCATCAAAGCCAAAAGGGAATGAGGCTGCTTCAGAAAGGCACGATGCTCCACATAGCCCGAGGGCGGAGGCCGTGAGGCGGAACCTCCCTCGGGCCAATGTCGAGACATTCCGTTTCAATCCCAACACCGTATCCGTGGATGACCTGTGCCGTCTCGGATTCTCGCCCAAGCAGGCCGCATCCATAGACAATTACAGGAGCAAGGGGGGCCATTTCTGGCGCAAATCCGATTTCGCGAAGTCGTATGTGGTGTCGGACTCCGTATTCAGGAGGCTGGAACCATTCATAGACATACCTCTTGTGGACCTGAATGTCGCTGATTCAGCGGAATTTGACGCGTTGCCGGGAATCGGAGGATGGTTCGCCGCGGCCATCGTAGCCCACAGGAAGGCGCTCGGGGGATATTCCTGCAAGGAACAGCTGATGGATATCCGTCGGTTCGATGCGGACAGATATGAGGCTTTGGCCGACCTTGTGACCGTGTCAAGGGAGAATGTCACCCCATATCCGCTTTGGTCGCTCCCGGCGGATTCGCTCAGGCATCATCCATATATCCGCAAGGAGGCGATTGCCAGGGCGATAGTCCTGTACAGGGAAAACAACCCCCGCGACAGATGGACTGTGCAGGGGTTGCTGGATGCCGGAATCATCGGCCGGGACGATGCCGCGAAACTCTCCAGATGCGCATTGTGCGGTCAATGACCTTATTTCTTGACGAACTTGATGCAGCACCAGTTGTCGATGCTGTCGTCGCTGACATATTCCAGGCCGGCATTTTCCGCGGAGGCGACGATCATCGGCATGTCCTCGGTGTAGAAACCGCTGACGAACAGCAGGCCGCCCTTGCGGAGCGAACGGGAATATGTAGGGATGTCCTGAAGCAGGATGTTCCTGTTGATGTTGGCTAGCAGGATATCGTAACTGCCCATCTGCAGGAGGGAGGCGTCACCGCACCAGGTCTCCACGATCTTGCCCACCCTGTTCAGGCGGGCGTTGTCGTAGGCCGAGATTGCCGCAACGGCGTCGATGTCGATTCCATAGACCTTGGAGGCCTTCATCTTGGCGGCGAGTATTGCAAGTATGGCAGTACCGCACCCCATGTCCATCACTACCTTCCCTCTTACGACGTCCTCGTTGTCGAGGAGGGCGCGACACATCATGTAGGTGGTCTGGTGGTGTCCGGTGCCGAATGCCATCTTAGGGTCGATGGTGATGTTGTACCTTGTGCGTTTCAGCCCCTTGTGGAAAGATGCCTTGATCGTGCACCTGTCGTCCACGACTATAGGGGTGAACTCTTTCTCCCACAATGCGTTCCAATTGACAGGAGGTACTAGTACCGATGAGAACGACACATCGAATCCGAGGCCTTCAAGTCCGCTCAGCACCACCTTCAGGTCCTGGGCCTTGTACAATTCCTTCTGGATGTAGCATTTGAGGAAAGGCTCCTCTGTGCTGAACGACTCGAAAGGAAGGTCGCAGACTTCCGCCGTTACGATTTCTGCGTTTTCTTCGCTGAACGGGGTTATCTTTATTGCTACTTCTATGTATTCCTGACTGTTCATATTATAATGCAGATTTATTCTTTTTCGTCTTTATCCTCATCAGCCGACCCGGCTCCTGCTGCTTCCGCCTCCGCTTTTTCCGCCTCCAGTTCGGCAGCTTCATCGGCCTCCAACTGCTTCTGCTCCTGCTCGGACAAAGGTTCAAGCTCCTGCTCGGCCACATTGACATATCCGAGTTCCATCTTCTTGTTCTCAATGGCCTCCTGCCTGTTGTTCTCGTTTATGGCAGCCTCGACGCCCTTCTCGAATATGCCTTTGATGGACTCAAGCAGATTGATTTTCGTGTCGTCTATGACGGACGAGAATACAGGGACATTGGTGTTCTTGTACCTGGCCTTGCCAATCTTGAATTTGAGGTGGTCGAAATCCGGGCCATATAAATTGATTCCCAACCTGATAAGAAACGGAGACTTCAGCACGGACACATGGTATTTGAATGACATGTCGAGATTCTGTATTCCGCTCATTGCCATTGTATATCTGTCCATTTTCAGCACGAATGGGAATACTT
>JBJEBR010000065.1:0-30247 GCA_051870255.1 Candidatus Cryptobacteroides sp. | reverse complement strand
TCCTGTCGGAAGCATAGGAATGTCTGCACATTGCCATTGCCGCTGAACCAAACAGCAGCACACGGCAGATTACACTTGCAATTTGCATAAATCAGGCATCACTTGGGATGCTTGGCCCCGAGCATCCGTGGTGAGACTTATCCATGGCAGGTCTTCTGGCTCGTCCTTCCGTCAGCACCTTCCCGTCCGTCAGGACAGTGGTATATGAACGCTGCGGGTACGATAGGACATACAGCTACGGGCATAGTCCCGGATTCCCACCGGGTTCCCTTTTCAAACAGCAACGGTGCATCGCCGTCCTGTTCACCATAAACTCACGCGAAGATACAACAAATCCCCGTCATTCAAAAATTTTCATCTGGTTTTGAAATGACGGGGATCTGCCGTTTCCGGATCATATCCGGAAATTATGTCAGAGCAATCTATTTCATTGCGTCTATTCCGCTCTGGAGGAAATTGATGAAGCCTTGGATATCAAGGTTGTAGCCGCGTGTAGGGACGAGCTGCTCTCCATCAGGAGACAGGAGCACATAATTTGGCTGGGCGTTCACATTGAACCTTGTGCGTGCAATGTAGGAATTGGCACGGCCCATCTGCTTGTACACATCTCCGTTGTCAGCCGTTACCCAATCCCGCTCGTCAAGTTTGCTCTTGTCATCGGTATAAAGGGCTACTACCACGAAGTCGTTCTTCAGCATGCTGAGGACCGTCGGGTCGCTCCATACCCTCGACTCCATCTCGCGGCAGTTCACGCATCCGTGGCCGGTTATATCCACAAACACCGGTTTGCCGGACTGCTTTGCAGCTGCAAGACCTTCCTCAAGGCTGAAATAGCCTTCTATTCCAAGAGGCAGATGCAGACCGTAGCGGCTGCCGGTGCTCTCCGAGTCTGAAGTGACTGTTACAGCAGTCGTGTTTTGGCCAACCCCCTGGCCTATGACGAAATCCTGTGTCGTGATAGGAGGCAGGTAGCCTGAAAGGCCTTTGAGAGGAGCGCCGAACATTCCCGGAATCATATAAACCACGAAAGAGAATACTCCGATAGCGAGGACCAGTCTTTTTACTGAAAGATGTTCAACCGGTTCGTCATTGGCGAAACGGATCTTGCCGAGAAGATACAGACCAAGGAGGGTGAACACCACAATCCATATCGCAAGATATATCTCCCTGTCGAGCAGTCCCCAATGATAGGTCTGGTCTGCAACACTCAGGAATTTCAGACCAAGTGCAATCTCAATGAAACCAAGCACAACCTTGACGCTGTTGAGCCATCCGCCGCCGCTCCTCTTGAATTTCTGGAGCAGGGAAGGGAAAAGGGCGAGGATAGTGAATGGAAGGGCGAATGCGAGCGAGAATGCCAACATCGTCACCATAGGAGTCCAGAATTCGCCCTGGGTTGACTTGATGAGCACGGTACCCACGATAGGACCCGTACATGAGAATGATACGAGCACGAGGGTGAGTGCCATGAAGAAAATTCCGAGGATACCTCCCTTGTCCGAGCCTTTGTCGCTCTTGTTCACGAGTGACTGAGGCAGGGTGATTTCAAATGCACCGAAGAATGATGCTGCGAAAATCATGAATACGATGAAGAATATGATGTTCGGCAGCCAGTGCGTCGCGAGCCAGTTGAAGATGTCTGCCGTAACCGCATCACCTCCTACAATTCTGGTAATCAGAATGATAAGTGAGATAGGAACTGTGTAGAGGATTACGATGAAAATACCATACATCAAGGCTTTGAAGCGTCCCTGTGCAGGTGTGGCGGAACCTTTCATGAAGAAAGACACCGTCATAGGCACCATAGGGAATACGCATGGAGTAAGGAGCATGGCGAATCCCCATAGAATTGCTTCGATGATGAGCGACCAGATTGAATTGCCTGATTTCGACGCAGGCGTTGCGGCCACGGTCTCGGATGGAGCAGTCAGTTTTACTTCGAAATCATTATATTCTGATTTACAGGTTCCTGAAGTACAAGAGTTTGTATATATACTGCCTTTGAATGAGCCGGTTGCTTCTGTCATTACGACATCCTGTGCGATGACAATCTCGTCGTAGAGGCATTCCACCATTCCTCCCAGCCCGTCATCCTCCTTCACAGGTGTGCTCAGAAGATATACGCTCCCGGAAGGTCGGCATCCTACATACTCCGGATCGATTATCTCGGTAGGGGAGAATTCGTCAGTGAGGGTGTAGGTGTGATATCCTGAAGCGACCTTTCCAGTGAACTTGACTTGAAGAAGGCTGTCCTGCTTAGGCTCGACCGAACTTTTCCATACTACAACCTTGCTGTCGCCTGCAGGTTGCGCATTGACAGCGACACCCACGAGGAGTGCCGCTGCCAACATAAGTTTTTGTGATAATCTCATCTCAGACTATTGTTGAAATCGTTGTTACTTTGCAAATGCCACGGACCTTGTCTCGCGGATGACCGTAATCTTGACCTGTCCAGGATATACCATCTCCTCCTGGATCTTCTTGGCTATCTCTCCGGACAGAGCCTCTGCATCCTGGTCGCTCACCTGGTCAGCCCCGACGATCACACGCAGCTCTCGGCCTGCCTGAATTGCGTATGTCTTGGTTACGCCCGGATATGACTGGGCGATGTTCTCCATGTCCTTCAGCCTCTTGATGTAGGATTCGATGACCTCGCGTCTCGCTCCAGGGCGGGCACCTGAGATGGCGTCTCCGACCATTACAAGAGGAGAGATTATTGATGTCATCTCTATTTCCTCATGGTGTGCTCCGATGGCGTTGCATACATCCGGTTTCTCCTTGTATTTCTCCGCGAGCTTCATACCGAGAATGGCATGTGGAAGCTCAGGATCCTCGTCGGAAACCTTTCCGATGTCGTGGAGAAGGCCGGCTCTCTTGGCTGTCTTAGGATTGAGTCCCAGCTCGGATGCCATTGTGGCGCAGATGTTTGCTACCTCGCGTGCATGCTGGAGCAGGTTCTGTCCGTAAGAAGAACGGTATTTCATCCTTCCGATGAGCTTCACAAGCTCGATGTGCATTCCGTGGATTCCGAGGTCTATGCAGGTCCTCTTTCCGGTCTCCATGATTTCGTCCTCAAGCTGCTTCTGCACCTTTGCCACAACCTCCTCGATGCGTGCAGGATGGATCCTGCCGTCGATGACCAGCTGATGGAGGGCAAGTCTCGCAACCTCTCTCCTGACCGGGTCGAAAGCTGAAAGAAGTATTGCCTCTGGTGTGTCATCGACCACAATCTCTACTCCGGTGGCAGCCTCAAGTGCCCTGATGTTCCTTCCTTCCCTTCCGATGATGCGTCCCTTGATCTCGTCGCTGTCTATGTGGAAGACGGTCACTGCATTCTCGATGGCAGTCTCCGATGCTGTCCTCTGTATGGTGTTGATGACTATTCTCTTAGCCTCCTTGCTGGCAGTAAGTCTCGCCTCATCCATCACGTCGTTGATATATGAGAGCGCCTGGGTCTTTGCCTCCGCCTTCATGCTTTCGAGGAGCTGGTTCTTCGCCTCCGCCGCAGTCATGCCTGCAAGACTCTCGATCTGCCTTATGGCTTCTTCCCTGAGTTTCTCATATTCCTCTGATTTCCTGTTCGCAAGTTCGACCTGGGACTTCAGGCTCTCCCTTATAGCGTCGGCTTCCTTCTGCTTGCGTCCGAGCTCGGCGTTCTGCTGGTTCAGGGTATTCTCCTTCTGCTTCAGACGGCTCTCCACCTCCCGTATCTGGTTGTTCTTCTCGTTGATGTACTGTTCGTGCTCGGTCTTCAATTGGAGGAATTTCTCCTTTGCCTGGAAAACCTTTTCCTTCTTGATGCCTTCAGCCTCGATTTCAGCCTTCTTGATGATTTCCTCCTTCTGTCCCTTCAGTAATATCCTGCGGACGATTATGTAGATGCCGAGAGCGACTATGGCTCCCAGGACTGCCGATAAGATATAGTATAAGATATTCATAATATATAATGGTTTAGTTGTTTTATTCAAGTTTCGCAAGTGATAAGTAATTCAGATCCCGAAGGTTGTGCCGCTTGCGAAACTTTTGCTACCGCACAATTCCTGTCCACGAGGACCTATCCCTAAATCCCTGCCATCCCTCTGGGCTGCTCGCTGCAAAAGTCCTCTGGACTGTTTGCTTATCGCTCACGACCCCAGGAAAGGGACTTACCATCGGCCCTTAGGGGCCTCAAAACAAGGTAGTTTCGCATTCGCGAAACATAAGTTTTTAACTTTACCGTCTGAACGCCAAACGGCTGCGGACATAAAAAAGACCAGACGGCTGGAAGCCATCCGGTCAGAATGAATTTTCAATAAAAAGCCGTTAGTCAGTTTGTCAGAAAATCTTATAGAATAAGATTTGAGCTCCGAAAAACCGGTTCAGACATCCTCCGTCCCGCGCTGCGGAATCCCCGTGAGGGTCACATAGGTCCGTCTTCCCCTTTCGAGTAAACTCGGTTACTTAAATAGTGTTGATTTCAGCAAATAATAAGTAACTAACGGCTGTTTTTATCAATATTTCCAAGATAACCCTCAAGTTCACCCGCCAATTTCCTTTCATCCTCTTCCATCAGTGCCATCTTCTCGTTGAGAGCGATGTTCGTCATACATATCTTAAGTGCGACGATGGAAACAATCTCGGATAGTTTCTTTTCCGGAAACTTGTCCTGCCAGAACTTGATCTTGGCATTGATTTCGACTGCCGCCGTCCTCATAATCTCTTCCTGTTTCTGGGACACCGCCGTGAACTTGTAAGCTTTCCCGGCTATGAATATTTCAATGTTATGTCCCATTTCAGCCCTCCATCAGTGAGATGCACCTGTCGATTTCCTTTATTATGCTGTCAATCTTCTTCCTGGCTTCGGAGTTGTTCGTTCCTGATGCCACAAAGGCTTCCGTCAACTTGAAGTTATCAATCTGTCTTTCCAACTCAGATATCCGCTTCCTGTAGGTTTCGTTCAGCAACTTGGACTGTTCCAGTTCGTCATGAAGTCTTTCACGCTCTTTCTTTTCAGATTCATATGCGGCTATCATCCTGACAACCTGCTGCCTAACAGTTTCAAGCATTGCACATCGATTAAAACCTACCCTGCAAAAATAAGAAACTGCTTTGATTTCTCAAAATAAATAATGAAAAACAAAGCAGTTCCGCCTAAAATCATATTCAAAGTTCCTCAACGGCCTTCATCCCTTCCTCGATGGCCTTTCGGTTCAGGGAAATCAGGTCACTGTATCTTGCCGGGATGCATTTCGCAAGTCCCTTGTCGATGTTCTCGAACGATACGATTGGCTTCACCTTCAGGAAAGCTCCCATCACAGCCATGTTGTAAACCTTTGAGTTCCCGAGCCTTGCGGCGACATCGATGGCATCTATCCTGCATATCCTGATATCTTTCCTCGTAGGAGGGTTTATGATGCCGTTGGGGTCATAGACAAGGAGCCCTCCTGGCTTGACCGTACTCTCGAACTTGTCGAGGGACTGCTGATTGAGGATGATGGCCGTGTCATATCTCGTCACGATCGGGGAACTGATTTTCCTGTCGCTAACGATTACGCACACATTGGCTGTACCACCGCGCATCTCAGGTCCGTAGGAAGGCATCCAGGTCACCTCCATGTCCTGCATGATGGCGCAGTAGGCGAGAATCTTTCCCATTGACAGGACACCCTGTCCGCCGAAACCTGCTATAATGATTTCTTCTTTCATCTTCTTGTCTTTTATTTGTCCTTCAATACATCCTTGATGTCCCCGAGAGGATATTTAGGGAACATGTTCTCGACCATCCACTTGTTGGCCTCCACAGGGCTGAGCTTCCATCCGGAGTTGCAGGTCGCTACAATCTCCACGAATGAGAGGCCTACTTCCTTCATGCTGTATTCGAAAGCCTTGCGTATGGCGGCCTTGGCCTTTCTTGCCGCTGCCGCCGTATGGACAGCCTGCCTCGTGATGAAGGCGGTGCCGTCGAGCTGGGCGAGCATAGGGGCGATGACCATAGGGAATCCGTTCAGCTTGGCGTCGCGACCGTAAGGGGTGGTCGATGTCTTCATCCCGAGCAGGGTTGTAGGGGCCATCTGTCCTCCAGTCATTCCGTAGATACCGTTGTTGATGAAAATCACCACGATGTTCTCTCCACGGCTGCACGCATGGATTATCTCCGCCGTGCCGATGGAGGCGAGGTCTCCGTCACCCTGATAGGTGAACACGTATTTCTCTGGGTTCAGCCTCTTGATTGCCGTTGCGAGGGCCGGGGCACGACCATGGGCAGCCTCCTGCCAGTCAACATCGATGTAGTTGTATGCGAATACGGAGCAACCTACCGGGCTGACAGCCACGGTCTTATCCTGGATGCCCATTTCCTCGATGACCTCGGCTACCAGCTTGTGGACCGTGCCGTGTGAACATCCGGGGCAGTAGTGCATCACCGTGTCGGTCAGGAGCTGAGTCTTCATATAGACTATGTTCTCCGGTTTCTTTATGTCTTCGATATTCATGATTCAGATTATTTCAGATTGTTGAATTTCTTGAACTCCTCGGCAATTTCATCAGGGGTGAAGATGTTGCCTCCCTGTCTGCCGTAGAACCCTACAGGACATCTTCCGTTGACTGCAAGCCGTACATCCTCCACCATCTGCCCGAGATTGAGTTCGATGCTCATCATGCTTTTGCAATTGAGGGCGAGCGATGCGATCTTTGCCGATGGGAACGGGAAGAGGGTGACCGGACGGATCATCCCGACCTTGAAGCCCTGTTCACGGAGAAGGTCGGTAGCTGCCTCGCAGATCCTGGAAGAGCATCCGAATGCCACGAGTATGTATTCAGCGTCCTCCGTGAGGTATGTTTCGTATTTTACCTCGTTGGCCTCGATTTCATCGTATTTTGCCTTCAGCTTCCTGTTGAAGCGTTCCTGTACATCGGCTTCGAGCGAAAGGGATGTGATGATGTTGCGCTCCCTGTCAGCCGGCTTGCCGAGGGTAGCCCAAGGGGCATCACCCTTTACCTGCTCCGGCGTCCTGCGAGGCTTCTCAGGCCTCAGCTCGACCTTCTCCATCATCTGCCCGATGATGCCGTCGGCGAGGATCACGACAGGATTGCGGTATTTGAACGCGAGTTCGAAACCCCAATCCACGAAATCATACATGTCCTGCGCTGAGGCTGGTGCGAGAACAATATTCTTGTAATCACCGTGTCCGCCTCCCTTGACGACCTGGTTGTAGTCGCTCTGGCTCGGCTGTATCGTACCAAGGCCCGGACCGCCCCTCTGGCAGTCCACGATGAGGCATGGCAGCTCGGCTCCAGCCATGTAGCTTATGCCTTCGCACATCAGGCTTATTCCTGGGGAACTGGATGATGTCATCACTTTCTTGCCTGTGCCGGCTCCTCCATAGACCATGTTGATCGAAGATGTTTCGCTCTCGGCCTGCAGGACCGTCATTCCAGTGGTGAGCCAAGGCCTTTCCTTCATCAGCGTCTCCATTACCTCGGACTGAGGGGTGATCGGATATCCGAAATACCCGTCCACGCCGTTGCGTATCGCAGATATGGCAATGGCTTCGTTGCCTTTCATTAGAATCTTCTCTGCCATATTATTGGATTTTTACTCTGTAAACCGTAATCACCGAATCAGGACAGACTACAGCACAATTGCTGCAACCTATGCAGGCGTCGCCTGTCATTTCGGCATAATGATAACCTTTGCTGTTGACCATCTTGGACAGTTGTATGCTGCCAGTGGGACAATTGGTGATGCAGACAGAGCATCCTTTGCATCTGTTCTGATCGATTTCTATAGCTCCTTTGAATGCCATTATAATATATGTATTTACGATTTGGACACTGTCATCAGGCACATGGATGCCTTAATTTGATGTGTGTCTTATTTTGTTTCAAAATTACACAAATCTAATAAATTCCTGACATTTTTTTAAATTATTTGTTTAACTTTGGAAAAACTTATTATAAAAACTCCTGAAAGACAGGCACAAAGATAATCATATGGGAAACATATTTTTGAAGAATATCCTGTTGGGAGACAGAAGGGTTGACATACTTGTTGCAGACGGACTTATTTCAAGTATCGTCCCGTCCTCGTCCGAAAGTCCTTGTCCTGCAGCGTCAGGAGTCGAGACAGTTGACTGTTCAGGCAAGGCAGTGCTTCCCGGCTTCGTGAATATGCATACGCACGCAGCGATGTCCATGATGAGGGGTGTCGGGGAGGACATTGCGTTCCATCAGTGGCTTGACCGCATATGGAAGGTGGAATCCAGGATAGATGAACAATATGTGTATCAGGCGACCAGGCTTGCTTGCCTGGAGATGATAAAGTCCGGCACTACCACTTTCAACGACCATTACTGGATGATGCCCCAGGCACGCAAGGCAGCCCTTGAGATGGGGCTGAGTCCGGCCCTTTCATACGTACTGTGCGACAGAAACGACGCTGAAGAGGCTGCAATGCAGAGGGCTGAATGCACTGCCCAGTATGAACAATCTCTGACATGGCCTGAAAAATCGCAGTTCATGGTTGCCGTTCACGCAATTTATTCTGTTTGCGAGCCCTCGATCATCTGGGCATCGGAATTCGCGGCAAAGCATGGATTGAAAATCCATATTCATGTGTCTGAGACCAGAAAAGAAGTGGAGGACTGCAAGGCCCTTCACGGAGGTCTTTCCCCTGTTGAGTATCTCGACAGCCTCGGTTTTCTCGGACCTGACGTGATTGCCGCGCATACACTTTGGCTTTCCGACAAGGATATAGAAATCCTCGGCAGACGTGGGGTGAACTGCGTCCACAATGTCAATTCCAATCTGAAGTTGTGCTCTGGCTACCGATTCATGTACAACGAGTTGCGTGATGCAGGAGCGAATGTCTGCCTCGGCACTGACGGCTGTGCGTCCTCCAATAATCTAGATATGCTTGAGACGATGAAGACTTCTGCGATGATTCAGAAGGCTTGGCGCTCCGACCCTACGGCGATGCCTCTTGATGAATTGCTCGCCATGGCTACCGCCAATGCAGGAAAGGCCCTGGGCAACGGTGTTGGAGTAGTCAAGGAGGGTGCCCCTGCCGATCTGATGATTGTGGACACTGACAATCTGCATTTCATTTCCCCGGCATCATTTCTTGCCAACTTCATTTATTCAGCCCACAGCGACTGTATAGATTCACTTATCTGCAAGGGAAGGTTCGTGATGAGGAACAGGGTGGTTGCAGGCGAGAAGGAGATTATTTCCGAGGCGAAGAAAGTGCTAGGGACAATCTTATAGTTAAAACTCCTCATTCTGAGGTAAAAATCATTTTCTGAACATGGATCAAAGAGTAGAAAGAATCAACAAGGCGGCTGAATACATTGCCGCAAGGCTTGAGGGCAGGATACCTGTCGCCGGAATTGTGTTGGGAAGCGGTCTCGGCAAACTTGCAGACAATATAGAAAATCCTGTAGTGATTCCGTACAAGGAGATTCCCGGATTTCCGGTTTCGACTGCCGTGGGACATAAGGGGAATTTCATTGCAGGTGAGCTGGGAGGAAAGTTTGTGCTTGCCATGCAGGGAAGGTTCCATTATTATGAAGGGTATCCCATGGAACTGGTTACACTTCCAATCAGGGTGATGAAAGTGCTTGGAATCACTTGCCTGTTTGTATCCAATGCGGCCGGCGGTGTGAACTATGATTTCAAGGTTGGCGATCTTATGGTTATATGCGACCATATCAATCATCTTCCGAACCCTCTTGTAGGACCTAATCTCGAAGAGTTCGGCCCCCGTTTCCCTGATATGACCCGTCCTTATGACCTGAATCTCCGCAAGAAGGCATTCGAGATCGCTGACAGACTGGGCATAAGCCTCAAGTCAGGAGTGTATTTCGCGGGAACAGGTCCTTCTTACGAGACACCTGCGGAGTACAAGTATTTCAGGACAATCGGAGCCGACGCCGTCGGTATGTCAACGATTCCGGAGGTGATTGTAGCGCGCCATTCGGACATACCAGTGTTCGGTATGTCTGTGATAACCAATGAAGCCCATGACGACTATGCCGAGGACTATGTGAACGATGGAGACGATGTCGTGGCTGCAGCAGATGCCGCTGCCGACAAGATGACTCTGCTTTTCACAGAGATGATAAGGTCGCTCTGACCCTTGTTCAGTCGAGGATGTCCCCGAGGAAGATTGCGGAACTTGCATCCGAAGGCATCCTCCAGTCACCTCGCGGTGAAAGGCTGACTGAACCGACTTTCGGTCCGTCCGGAAGACACGAGCGCTTGAATTGCTGGCTGAAAAACCTTCTGCAGAAGGTTTTCAGCCATTTTTCTATGGTACCGACATCATAGTTGACGAATGCCTTTGTCGCGAGGAAACCGGTCTTCTGCGGCGAATATCCGAGGCGTACCATGTTGTACAGGAAGAAATCGTGAAGTTCGTAAGGGCCCACGACATCCTCCGTTACCTGCAGGATGTTGCCGTCCTTGTCGGCCGGAAGGAGTTCCGGGCTGATAGGGGTGTCCACTATGTCGAGCAGGATGTCCTTCGTGCTCCTTCCGTCCTCGGTCCTGAAAGGTGCGTCGGCGAACTTGTGTTCCGCAGCCCATAAGGTGAGGCTGCGCACGAGGGTCTTTGGGATGCTTGCGTTCACACCGTACATCGACATATGGTCTCCGTTGTATGTGGCCCATCCCAGGGCAAGTTCCGAGAGGTCCCCGGTGCCTATCACGATGCCTCCCGTCTGGTTGGCGATGTCCATCAGGATCTGTGTCCTTTCCCTTGCCTGGGAGTTCTCGTATGTGGTGTCGTGGACATTCTTGTCGTGGCCTATGTCGAGGAAATGCCTGTCGCAGGCCTCCGTGATGGAGATTTCCCTCGCAGTGGTCCCGAGTGCCTCCATGAGGTCCGTGGCGTTGCTCCTGGTGCGTCCCGTGGTCCCGTATCCCGGCATCGTGACCGTGACTATGCCTTCGCGTGACCAGCCGAGCTTGTCGAATGCGAGGGCGGTGACGATGAGGGCGAGGGTACTGTCAAGACCTCCGGATATGCCTATCACGGCACTCCTGCAGTTGAGATGTCCGAGGCGCGTGGCAAGTCCTGTGACCTGGATTGATATGATTTCCCTGCACCTGTAGTCTATGTCGTTTGCCGGAACGAAAGGATGAGCCTCTATATTCCTCCTGAGGCATCCGGCGAAGTCCGTCCTGCACGGGTTGCCGAGCGGTATCCTGCTGTACAGCCTGCCGTATGATGCCGCATCGGTGCCGTCCGGGGCGATGCTCCTGAAGGTGTTCCTCCTTCTGCGCTGCGAATCGATTTTCTCTATGTCGATGTCTGCGGTTATCAGGGACGGTTCAGTTGAGAACCTCTCGTTGGAGATGAGCCTTGCGCCGTCCTCCCAGATTGAGGATGCTCCGGCGAACACAAGGTCCTGGGTGGATTCTCCGAATCCTGCCGAGCTGTAGATGCAGGCGGACACAGTCTGTGCGGTATGCTGGCTCAGAAGTCCTTCCCTGTACCTGTTCTTCATCAGGATTTCATTGCTGGCCGACAGGTTGGCGATTATGTGAGCCCCAGCCATCGCATGGTAGGATGATGGTGGGACCGGGCTCCACAGATCCTCGCAGATCTCCACTGCGAATGTGGCCTTGCCTATTTCAAAAAGGATGTTGGGGGATATGTTGCAACGCTGTCCTGCATATCTTATTTCTGCAGTGAACCCTTCCCTGACACAGTCCTTCCCGTTGCTGAGGAAACGCCCGTCGCAGTCGGTCTTCCCGTCGAGGAAGTCGCTTCCGGAAGCAAACCATCTTGCCTCATAGAACTCTCCGTAGTTCGGAAGATATATTTTCGGCACGAGCCCCTTGAGGTTCCCGTTGCGTATTACGGCAGCACAGTTGTAGAGCCTTCCGTGGAAGCTTACCGGCACGCCGATCACGATGACGGTGTCCTTGCCGCGGCTGAATTCGATTATTCTCCTGGTGCTCTCCTCGGCCTTGCGGATGAGGAGTTCCTGCCCGAAAAGGTCGGCGCAGGTGTATCCGGTTACGCAGAGTTCGGGAAACACTACCAGTGATACCCCGTCCTTGTATGCCTCCATCGCGAGAGAGCATATCTGTCCGGCATTGAAATCCGTATCCGCCACCTTCACCCGGGGGACTGCCGCTGCGGCCCTGAAGAAACCGTAATCGTTGTACTGGCTGCTGTCTTTCATGATATCAAAAAATAAGGATTGGTACCGAGGTTGCCAATCCATTCAAAATCGTCTAAAGTTCTTCGAAATCGACATCGGTGAATTTCTCCCCGCCTGTCGCGGAGTCTCCTCCGTCTTTCATGCAATTGGTCTTGATATAGTTGATTACCTCCTCAAGACCTTCTGCGAATTTGTCAAAATCTTCCTTGTAAAGGAAAATCTTGTGTTTGTCATACGAGAAATGACCTCCCTGATCCACTTTACGCTTGCTTTCCGTGATTGTAAGGTAATAGTCGTTCCCCTTGGTTGCCTTGACATCAAAAAAGTAAGTACGCTTGCCGGCCCTCACTGGTTTAGACCAAACATCTTCACCGGACCTTTCCTGAGCATTTGCCCCATCGTAATCCTCACTGTACATAGCTTATCTTTTTTTTGGTAAATCTTTACAAAGATAGGAATATTTCTGAAAAATGAGTGTATCTTTGCGCAAATTTTATTCATTTGATATGCTGAACAGAAGAATTTTGAGGATCAAGGCCTTCAAGGTGTTGTATGCCAACTCGTTGTCTGGCAATATGAGCCTTTCGGACGCACAGGCGCAGCTGGAACAGTCATGCGAGGCCACGAGGGATCTCTATCTCTATATGCTGGGTATCGTCTCTCCTCTGACAAAGGTTGCCGCGGAGAGGATAGAGGCCGGCAAGTCAAAGTTCAATCCTACCGAGGAGGAAAGGAACCCGAACACGAAGTTTGCCGACAACGCCCTTGCAAAGTTGCTGGATGAAGACATTGATTTCCAGAAACTTTTCACCAAGAAGAAATTTTCCTGGGCACAGTACGACCTTCTGCTCAAAAAGATAATGACATCCGTGGCATCCAAGGACTACTATGCCGACTACATGTCCTCCCCGGGGCGTTCCCTCGAACAGGACTGCCGTCTTTTCACCAGGATATTCGAGGAGGAGCTTGACGAGTGTGACGAACTTGCGATGATCCTTGAGGACAAGTCGATCAACTGGAACGACGATCTCGGATATGCTCTTACCTGGTGTTGCCGTACCTTCAAATCCCTTGCATCAGGATTGCCGTGGAAGCTTCCACCTCTGTATCAGAGCGACATGCTCACTGGTTCAGATGTCGAGAGTGACAGCCTTTTCGTCAAGAGGCTCCTTCGTGCGTCCTTCACCGGATACGAGGAATATTCTGCATTGGTGGCGGACTCGGTCAACGGATGGGAGAAGGACAGGCTTTTCCTGACGGACGTGGTCCTGATAGTGATGGGACTTGCCGAGGCCGTGACATTCCCGGAAATACCGCTCAAGGTCACGCTCAACGAATATGTGGAGATATCCAAGTTCTATGGAACCCCGAAGAGCCGCGCCTTCGTGAACGGGCTTCTTGACAAGCTCGTGCAGGAATTCACGGAACAGGGGAGAATCGTGAAGACCGGAAAAGGGATGATGTAGTTTTGTATTTATCCCGGAAAACATTAAATTCGCATTGATTTTGGGCCTGCTGGCCATGCCGCAGGCTTTTATTGAAAATATTAAACTGAATAGAAATGATTATGTATTTTACACCCCTGCAGGCTGCCGCTGCGTCTCCTGCCGGAAGCAGTTGGACGATGTGGGTAATGCTTGCGCTCATCTTCGTGGTCATGTGGTTCTTCATGATCCGTCCTCAGAGAAAGCAGCAGAAGGAACTCCAGAATTTCCGTGACGGACTCAAGAAAGGCGACAAGGTTGTCACCATCGGAGGTATCTATGGCACTGTCACTGAAATAAAGGATGATTCCGTACTTATTGAAGTTGACAACAACGTAAAGATCCGCGTAAGCAAGAATGCACTTGTGAAGGATTTCGCAGAGCCTGGAAAATAGTATTTTCGTAAGCTGAATCTGGCAATAGATGAGAAAGTTGCTCAATAGGCTTCTTGAATCATTCCATATCAACGGGAGGGATTTTGCAGTTTTCCTGCTCGCCCTCCTGTTGGCGTTCAGTATTTGGCTGATACACAACCTTTCACTGCGCTACAACGACTATCTCAAGGTCTCTGTCGTGGCGCGTTGCAACATAGACGGACACGCTGACTGTTCCTCGAACAAATGCGATGTCATCGCAAGGTGCCGCGCAAGGGGATATTCCGTCATCACATCCAAGCTCAGGGAGAAAAAGAAGGTTGTCGAACTCGAGTTCAATCCTTCCGTGATGAAGCCGATTGGCAACGACATGTTCTATGTGACATCCTCAGACATCCAGGAATATGTCCATCTGCTTTTCGGGAACGATGCCACAGTTGATTATTTCCTTTCGGACACGCTTTTCTTCAAGTTTCCGACGGTGATGCACAAGAAGGTTCCCGTGCATCCTGTCCATTCGCTTTCCTACAAGTTGCAGTACATGGCCAGGGGCGAGGTGGAAGTCACTCCTGATTCCATAATAGTCTATGGCGAACCCTTCCAGCTGGACAATCTGTCCGAGGTGTTCACCAGGCCCATAAAGCATTACGAACTGAATGAAGATGTCCAGGGACTCATATCCCTTGAAAAGATGAAAGGTGTGAGGATGTCGGAGTCAGCCGTCAGGTATTCGATAGGTGTGACCCGTTTCGTGGAGGTCCGTGACAAGGTGCCTGTCACCGTAGTGAATGTGCCTCCAGGGAAGGAAATACTGGTTTTCCCGTCAATGATAGAGCTGTCTCTCCGTTGCGTCTTCCCTCTTGCAGGCAATCCTCTGGATGATATTTCCCTCACCGTTGATTACAACATGATTGCAGGTTCCATAAGCGGGAAATGCCTGGTGTCGTTGGATACGCTTCCCAAAGGTGTCATCTCCTATGACGCCTATCCTGCCGTGGTTCAATGTCTTCTTGATGAACGATGAGCAAGGTGCTTGTCATAACAGGTGGAATCGGGAGCGGGAAGTCGGAGGTATGCAGGATTCTCGGACGGATGGGCTATACCGCCCAATATGATGCGGATTCCAGGGTGAAGATGCTATATGATGAGTCTGAGGGGCTGCTTGAGGCCATCGAAGAGAGACTTGGCTGCACTCTCAGGGACGAACGTGGAGAGTTCAGGCCCTCACTTCTTGCTGAAAGGATATTTTCCGACAGGAACGCGCTTGAAACCGTGGAATCCCTCGTGTTTCCCCGTCTGATAGAAGATTTCAGACAATTTGTAGCCAGGTCGGAAGAATCTGAAGGTTTCAAGGGAGTCGTGATACTTGAATCAGCCACGATTCTCCAGAAGAAGGCTTTCGACGGGCTTTATGATGCAGTCATTTTCGTAGATGCTCCTTTCGAGACAAGGCTTGGAAGAGCCTGCAGCAGGGACTCGGTGCATAGAGACAGGGTTCTTGAAAGGATGAGGAACCAGACTCTCGCGAATGCAATCTCTGATTTCCGGTCGGGTTCCAACAATCATTATGAAGCGCCGGAACCTGACATCCTCTCAAGGATAGATGCCTTCATTGACAATGACTGCAGCCTCGATGAATTGTACATCAGGGTTGAAAATGTGGTCAATGATATTATAACAAAAAAGTTTTTGGTGTGAACATATTTGTTAAATAATTTGATTTTTAAGATATTGTACTATATTATATAATTATTTAATTCTAGTAGGAAATGAAAACAGATCTTTCTAAAATTCTTGCCGTCTCAGGGCAGAGCGGACTTTTTCTCTATATCTCACAGGCCAGGAACGGCGCAATAGTCGAGTCTCTTGCCGACAAGAAGAGATCGAGCGTGGGCATCACCAGCAAGATTACTTCACTTGCAGACATATCCATCTATACTGAAGATGCCGAGGTGAAGCTCCAGAAGGTTTTCGAGAGCATGAAGGAAGTCCTTGCCGGTGGAGAGGCTCCCTCCTCAAAATCAGACCCTGCAAAATTGAAGGAACTTTTCGAGAAGGCCCTTCCGGACTATGACCGTGACCGTTTCTATGTCTCTCACATGAAGAAGGTCGTCGACTGGTACAACGCGCTTCTCAAATACGCTTCCCTCGATTTTGAAGAGCCGGAGGCCCAGGCTGAGGAAGAAGCTGAGAAATAATGGAAGAACGCAGGAAAACATTGCAGGCGGTGACCCTTGGATGCTCCAAGAACAAGGTCGATACCGAGCATATCCTGCCTTATGCCGAGGCTCTGTATGAGATAGTCCCGGAGGATGTCCTTGACAGGCACATAGATGTCCTGCTAATGAACACCTGCGGTTTCATAGGTGACGCCAAGGAAGAGTCGGTGAATGCTGTTCTCGAAGCGGTGGAACGCAAGAAAAGGGGAGAGGTGGACAGGATAATCGTATTCGGCTGCCTTGCCCAGCGTTATGCCCACGAACTGCCGGAGCTGATTCCCGAGGTGGATGAGTGGCTGGGGGCGAGGGATACGGATTCAGTGGTGAAGGCTATCGGTGCGGTGCCTGACCGGAAACTGGATTCACACCGTATCCTGACGGATCACGGCCATTATGCATACCTCAAGATTTCGGAGGGATGTGACAGACGCTGTTCTTACTGCGCGATTCCATTCATCAGGGGAGCGCACAGGAGCGTACCGATGGAGAAACTCGTGGAAGAGGCCTCCAGGCTTGCCTCCCAGGGAGTCCGAGAGCTGATAATCATAGCCCAGGATACCACATATTACGGTCTGGATCTATACAAGAGAAGGGCTTTGGCGGAATTGCTGGAGAAACTGTCCGGAGTGGATGGGATAGAATGGATAAGGATTCATTATTCATATCCGGCCTCTTTCCCGGAGGATGTGCTCGACCAGATGGCAGAGAATCCGAAAGTATGCCGTTATATGGACATTCCTTTGCAGCACATTTCCGACAAGGTGCTTGACAATATGCACAGGAATGTTGACGGTGCCTGGACAAGGGAGCTTATCAGGAAAATGCGTTCCAGGGTCCCTGGTGTAGTATTGCGCACCACGATGATCGTAGGACATCCAGGAGAGGGGGTTGCTGAGTTCAACGAACTTCTCGACTTTGTGCGCGAGGCACGATTCGAAAGGCTCGGTGCCTTCAGGTATTCAGAGGAGGAAGGCACTTATGGCGCGAAGCATTTCAAGGACAGCGTGGCTGAATCCACCAAGCGCCGCAGGCTTGACAAGCTGATGACCATCCAGGGGGAGATATCCCTTGAATACAACAAGTCCCGTGTAGGCTCTGTCGAGAAAGTGATAGTCGATGACTATTCAGACGGAATCTATGTCTGCAGGAGCGAGTTCGAGAGTCCGGAGGTGGATGGCGAGATTCTTGTAAGATATGACGAGGCTGTGATGCAGGGCGTGGAGCCATGGTCCCTGGTAGGGGAGTTCATGAATGTCCGTATCACGGGAGCTGACGAATACGATTTGATTGCAGAACCTTTGGAACTGCTTTAATCATTGATTGCCATGAAGTTCAATCCTTTGTTTTCAGCATTGTTGGGCCTTGCGATGGTTTCGTGCGGCCCGTCCAGATATGTGATTGACCTTGAGATGAGATATCCTTCCAAGGCAGGGATCGACCTTGCAGGGAAGAATGTCTCTGTAGTATATCTGGAGGACGGCAGGGATGCCAACACTTCTTTCTGCTCAGGGATGGCTGATGGTTTCGCCGATGCCATACAGAAGGATTACTCCATGCCTGAAGGCTCGGTAGGGGTGTACAGGATGCCTGTCGAGCCGGGTGCATCATACGGTTCGAGGGACACCCTCGTGAATCTCCTTATGGATACCGGGGCCGATGTGGTGTTCCTGTTCGACACCGTGAAACTCGGGACGATGACGATCGGAGCTCCTGCCAAGGTGGCTTCAGGTGCCTCCAGGGATTCTTCATACCTGTCTTCTTGCAATATCCCTTTCACCATGAAGATGTATTGCTATGACGCAATGAACAAGGAGGACAAGGTCAAATCCTTTACCGGATCAAGCGTCCTGTGCACGGATGTATATTCCGACGGCAGTGCATCGAGGGACGTGATGCGTTCAAGGGCTTGTGCAGCTCTTCCGTCAGAAGGCTACGCTTCGGGCCAGACAATATCCACGTCTTTCATTTCGCAGTGGAAGGTCGAGCAGTATTCGATACTTTATTTCGACTCGACCCTCTGGTATTCTGCCATTGAGAAAGTCGAGAACTTCGACTGGACCGCCGCGATGGACATATGGATGGGATTTCTCGAGTCGTCAGACCCTCTGAAGCGTTCCAGCGCATCTTACAACATCGCCACGGCATGCCATATACTCGGCAACGATGCCCTCGCAGGAGAATGGCTCGACCGTTCGGATGCGGACAATCCGCTTCCTGTCACCGAAACCCTGCGCAAACGCATTGCAGCACGCCTTTAGGACCTGGACTGACAAACGAAGGAGACTGGCCTGAACGGTGTCAAAACCTTGACATCTTCAGGCCAGTCTCTGTGTTTCAGGCAGAACCGTAAGCCGGTTTCTGTTCCAATCTGTCATTTATCTTCGCAACCTACCCCCTGGAAGAAGACGGGCAGCCTTCTGTCCGACCGCAGAAGCGGGGAACTTTCCAGTATATTTGGTCTTGCAGGCCCCGGTGCCGTACCCGCAATACATCGCTGCATTGCGTCGTGAGCTCTTGCCTCGCGTTTTCACCCTTGCCCTTGCGGGCGGTAATTCTCTGTTACGGCCTCCATAAGATTACTCCCATCTGCGATTTCCGCAGCGAGGTGCCCTTTCCTGTCCGGACTTTCCTCTGATATTCCCGCGGACGGGTTCTCAGCGACAGAAGCGTTCTACCTGTTATTTGTATCCGAGCTTGCGCTCGCGTGCATCGTTGCGCGCATTCACCCTGGCGACCTCCTTTTCGAGGGCAGGGGTGATGTCCTTGCAGGTCTTGTGGCACTGCATGGATTTGGAGTACATCCTTCCGACGCAGAAATTGCTGTGCTCACACGCACTGCAATGGTTCTCGTCCGCCTTCATCTTGTTGACGAAATCGGTGTCCTCCAATACCGCACGTCCCATCTGCAGGAGTGGGAATCCGCTGTCTATCACCTTGTCAGCACTCTTGCGGTCCGTGACTCCTCCGACATAGATGAACGGGAAATCAGGCATGGCAGCCTTGAACTTCAGGGCATCCTCCATGAAGAACAGTTTCTTGAAAGGCACGGTAGGCGCCACGATCCTGCCTCCGAGAGTTACTCCGAGCTTGAGCCACCACTGCTTCCAAGGGAAATAGTGGACGATTGTCTTGATCGGGAATTCCCCTCTCATGACATACATCGGAGCCTTGCTCACGAATCCACCCGAAAGTGTAATGGCTTGTACGCCGAGCCTGCGCAGCTCCTTGGCCACCTCTATAAGTTCCTCGGTCGTCTGACCTCCCTTGAAACCATCGCTTGTGTTGAGCTTGGCAGTGACTGCAATCCTGTCCCCTGCAGCCTTCATCACCTCTTCGATGCACATCCTCATGAAACGCATCCTGTTGTCGAGGCTTCCTCCGAACTCATCCTTGCGGTGGTTGGTATAAGGAGAAAGGAACTGCGATATGAGGTATCCGTGTCCGGCATGGACTTCAACGGCATCGAATCCGGCCTCGATACATATCTTGGTCGCCTCCCCGAATGATCTGGCTACCTGCTCTATGTCATTCCTGTCCATCTTGCGGTAGAAGGTAGGGGAGTAGAGATTGAATCCGTTGATGGCTCCTATCGGGGTGCAGTGGCATGTCCTCCTATGGGTCATGTTTCCGCAATGGCCAATCTGGATGGCTGCCTTCGCTCCCTCTGCATGTATCGCATCGGTGAGTTTCCTGAGTTCAGGTATTACTTCCTTGCACAACAGCAGCTGGCTGTCGAATGAGAGTCCGCTCTCACAGACTGCCGCATAGGCAATCGTTGTCATTCCGATACCTCCCCTTGCGACTGCGGTGTGGTAGTCGAAAAGTTCCTGTGTCGGACGGTTGTTCCTGCACATTGCCTCGAATGCGGCGGACCTTATCGTCCTGTTTCTCAACTCGAGGTTGCCAAGCTTGTAAGGCGTGAATAATTCGCTCATTGTATATTGGTTATATTCAATTGTTTACCAAATGAAAGGTATAAGGTTCTTCTTGTGGAGCTCCTTGTATTCCTCTCCGAATTCCTGTTCGTATTTTGCCGTGAGGGACTTGGCTCTCGGCCCCAGGTTCGCAAATGTCCAGACCGCGAAGAGCAGGCCGGCAGGAGACCAGGTCAGGATGGCATATCCGATCCACTCCGTGAGTTCCCCGAAATAGTTGGCCGACGTGACATATTTGTAAAGTCCCTTGCGCGGGATATAATGCTTGGTGTCGCCTGGCTTGCGCAGATGTCTGATGATGTGGTCGGACTGCATGTTTATGAACATACCGAGGAAGAAGACCACCGTTCCAATGATGAACTGCGGGCTTGTGAACCAGTCCGGTCCGTACATCCCCGCCGGAGCCTCCCTGTAGAGCCATCCACCTATGAGATAAGCGTTTATCGTGTTGAAAACCATTCCCATGAGCATTACTGCCACAGGCATCTTGCTCTTACCCCTCATCAGGAAAGGGAAGATGAAGGACCTCTGGAAATAATGCAGCAGGAAAAGGCCTGCCATGACATACAGGACAAGTTTGTCGTTGCCGGTGTCAATCCCGGACTGGGCGAAGGCAATCGTATAGTACAGGAGGAAAAAGAATGAAGGACATTCCATCAGCACCCAGGCTGTCTTGTTGCTGATTTTCGGACCCCAGTTGGATGACGAAAGATAACCGTATCCGGCATTGAGGAAAAACAGTGCAACGAATACCACCAACGCCATCACGGCCATGCACGACAATATAATATAATAAGTGCTCATCTGTTTGTCTGATATGAATAATTTTTTCAACAAAAACGCCTGCAAAGGTAATAAAGATTTTTCAAATCAGTTTTTTTTACATACTTTTGTGCCCCTGTTAACGAACTTTTTTCTCTTATGGACACAAAATATGTATTCGTTTCAGGTGGAGTCGCCTCCTCACTCGGCAAGGGCATAATATCCGCATCTCTCGCGAAGCTGCTTCAGGCAAGGGGACTGAGAGTCACTATCCAGAAATTCGACCCATACATCAACATCGACCCGGGGACCTTGAATCCCTATGAGCATGGGGAATGCTATGTGACGGAAGACGGAGCGGAGACAGACCTTGACCTCGGGCATTATGAGCGGTTCCTCGGTGTCCATACCTCGAAAGCCAACAATGTGACCACCGGAAAGATATACAACACGGTGATCAACAAGGAACGTGAAGGCGCGTACCTCGGCAAGACTGTGCAGATCGTCCCTCACATCACTGACGAGATAAAGAGAAGGATGCTGCTTCTGGGCAAGAGCGGCAATTACGACATAATAATCACTGAGATCGGAGGTACCGTGGGAGATATGGAGTCCCAGCCTTTCGTGGAGGCCGTCCGCCAGCTTCAATGGGAGCTTCCGGAGGAGAACTGCATGACCATCCATCTCACCCTCGTCCCGTATCTGAGCGCCGCCAAGGAGCTCAAGACCAAGCCTACACAACACTCAGTGCAACAGCTTCAAAGGTGGGGAGTGCAGCCGGACGTGATAGTATGCCGCACCGAGCACGAGCTTACACCGGAGCTTCGCCGCAAGATGGCTCTGTTCTGCAATGTGAAGCCGGGCCATGTCATCCAGTCCATAGATGCCCCTTCCATCTACCAGGTGCCGCTCAACATGAAGGCTGAGAACCTGGACCGCCTTGTGCTCGAACATTTCGGCTTCAAGGATGTTCCGGAGCCTGACCTCACGAAGTGGAATGAGTTCCTGGACAAGCTTGCCAACCCGAAGAGGACGGTGGATATAGCCCTTGTCGGAAAATATGTGGAACTGCAGGATGCCTACAAGTCGATTCTGGAGTCATTCGTGCACGCAGGCGCTGCAAACGAATGCAAGGTCAATGTCCACAGCATTCACAGCGAATATCTCGACAAGGACAACGTGGAGGAGAAACTGTCCGGGATGGACGGTGTGCTCGTAGCCCCTGGATTCGGAGAAAGGGGACTTGAAGGCAAGATCGTAGCCGTAAGGTATGCCCGTGAGCATAACCTCCCGTTTTTCGGAATCTGCCTCGGAATGCAGATGTGCGTCGTGGAGTTCGCAAGGAATGTGCTCGGACTCAAGGGCGCTTGTTCGACGGAGGTCAATCCTGCCACGGACAGCCCTGTCATAGATTTGATGGAGGACCAGAAGAGCACTACCATCAAGGGTGGGACCATGAGGCTCGGAGCATATGCCTGTGCCCTCCAGAAGGGGAGTCTTGCAGAAAGAATTTATGGGCAGGACCTTATATATGAGCGTCACAGACATAGATATGAGTTCAACAATGACTATCTTTGTGCCGTGGAGGCTGCCGGAATGAAGGCGACGGGACGGAACCCGGACACGGGGCTCGTGGAAATCGTCGAGATTCCTACTCATCCGTTCTTCATCGGGGTGCAGTTCCATCCGGAGCTCAAGAGCACGCCTGAACATCCGCAGCCGATATTCGTTTCCTTCGTGAAAGCCGCGCTTGACCATCAGGATGCCCGCTTAGGAAAATAACAGATCATGGTGAATCCGTTGAAATACATATTCATTGCTTTGGCCTCAGCCTTGGCCGTGTCCTGTTCGGACTCAGCCCCTGTCATCTATGATGTGGAGGTGGTTGCTGAATATCCTCATGATACGGAATCCTATACCCAGGGGCTTTTCTTCCATGACGGGAAGATGTACGAGAGCACGGGGCTGAAAGGGAAATCGACTTTCCGGTGTGTGGACCTGCAGACCGGGAAGGCTCTGTCAAGGATGGATTTCGACGGAAAATATTTCGTGGAGGGTTCCGTGATCTTCGGGGAGAACCTGTACATCCTCACCTGGGAGAGCCGTGTGGCTTTCGTGTATGATGCGCAGACCCTTGAATACAAATCGACCTGGACCTATCCCCATGAGGGATGGGGACTTACAACTGACGGGCAATATCTCATCGCTTCGGACGGCTCTGCAAGCCTGTATTTCCTCGATGGGGAATTCGCCCAGAAACGCAAGATCACCGTCACATGTGAAGGGAAACCTGTGAGGTATCTGAACGAACTGGAATATATTGACGGAAAGATATGGGCCAATGTCTATACGACCGACGAGATTGTGATAATCAATCCCCGTGACGGCAAGGTCGAGGGCATCGTGAACTGCTCAGGGCTTCTTCCTCGGAAATTGAGGACCGTGAAGACAGATGTCCTGAACGGGATAGCCTGCAATCCTGCCGACGGTCGCATATACCTGACCGGCAAGAACTGGCCGCGCCTGTATGAAATCCGTCTGAAGAAACGTAAATAAATAACAAACAAATGCTGGGGTGCCGCCTGTGCGGCTGAGATGATACCCATTGAACCTGATGCGGCCAATACCGCCGAAGGGAAAAGCGTGTCTCAAGTGCGTCCGTGCGCACTGCCCTTGCATCAATGTATCAACATTATGCGAGGTTTTTTTATGTTTGCAGCGACCATGTCGCTGATTCCTGCGCTTGCGGCAGCCGCAAGCGTGGATGAGCGGGAGAACGATCCCGCTGAGAAAGTCGAGAAGCTGGATTCCGTGGTAGTGTCGGCATCAAGGGCCGGCAAATCCACCCCTGTGACCTATACAATGGTCGACAAGCAGCAGCTCAGGGCTTCCAATCCGATTAATTCACTTCCAATGACCCTCAATCTGCAGCCTTCCGTAGTGGCCGTGAACGAGGGTGGTACGGGACTCGGATATTCCAAGCTCACTGTAAGGGGCTCGAAGGGTTCCCAGATCAATGTCACCTTGAACGGCATCACGTTGAATGACGCCGAATCCCAGGAAGTGTTCTGGGTGAACATCCCTTCCCTGGGCAACATGCTTTCGGGCGTGCAGCTCCAGAGGGGACTCGGAACTTCAGCCAACGGTTCAGGAGCCTTCGGGGCAAGCATCAACATGAGTACGGCTTCCGTCGGCCTTGAACCTTATGCTGCTTTTGATGTGGCTGCCGGTTCCTACAACACTTTCATGACGACTGTTTCTGCTGGAACAGGCCTGACCAGGTCAGGTGTATATTTTGATGCAGCTTATTCGAGAAATTTCACGGACGGATACATCCGCAATGCCAAGGCCCGCGTTCAGTCAGCATTTGCCGCCCTGGGATGGATGAATGAGAATAACTCATTGAAACTCACATATCTCATGGGTGACCAGCACACTGGCATCACATGGAATGGGATAGATATTTCGATGGCTTATGACAAGGAAGAACGCAGATACAACGAAGCTGGAGAATATACTGATGGCCTCGGAAATATCAGGTACTATGACAATGATACAGACAATTATACACAGCATCATCTTCAGCTTAACTACACCCGCAGGTTTGGTGAGAGGGTATTCTGGAGCACTACTTTCAACTGGACAAAAGGAGACGGATGGTATGAAAATTACAAGGCCGGGAAGAAATTTACAAAATATGGATTTCCTTCGGATTTTACCTTCACACGCGACGGAGTTGATTACACGGCATCCTCAAAGAGTGATTTCATAATTCGCAAATCCATGGCCAACAACTACTTCGTAGTCAATTCAGATGTGAAGTTCAAGGGGGACAAGTTGAATGTCACCGGTGGCTTGAATCTTTCCCAATACAACGGAAACCACTATGGAGAAGTACTTTGGAATGAGATTTTAGGTGACAGTTATGATTACGAAGGACGTTATCCTATAAGTGCTGATAACGAATGGTACTACAACCGGAGTGTCAAGAGGGAGGCAAATGTCTTTGCAAGAGCTGAATATACTCCGCTTTCCTGGCTTACGACATATCTTGACCTCCAGTACAGGGGTGTTTCTTTGAAAATGGCCGGAATCGATGATGAGGACGACCTGGACCTTGGTTACAAGACTGCATGGCATTTCTTCAATCCTCGTGCTGGCCTTACTTTCCATGTAGATGGTCATAAGGCATATATCAGCGCTGCCATGGGTAATCGCGAGCCAGGCAGGAGTGATATCAAGGAGGTTATCATCTCAAACAATCTCGGTGGTTCGAAACCTGATTTGAGGCCTGAGAAAATGGTTGATGTTGAAATAGGGTATGAGTATGCCGCAGAGAAGGTTACTGCAAGTGCAAACCTTTATTTCATGGAATATTTTGATATGCTGCTTGAGACAGGCCGTCTTTCGGATGTCGGATATGCAATCAAGGAAAATGTCGGCAGGGCATACAGACGGGGAATTGAACTTGCAGCGGCATGGCAGATTGCTCCGTGGGTTAGATTTGATGCAAATGCAACCTTAAGTATGAACAGAATAAAGAATTATGTTGAATATTACACGGTTGTGGATGATTATTGGGATACTGTAGGTCAGAAAGCCGTGGAGTATGGTACGACAAAGATGTTGATGTCTCCTTCTGTTGTGGGCTTCTTCCAGTTTGCATTCACTCCTTTCAAGACTGTATGCAACAATTCATTGAAAACCACCACCTTGGCAATAAACGGAAAATATGTCGGAAAGCAGTTCCTCGACAATACTGCAACCGACAGCCGCAGCATTCCAGGCTATTATGTCATGAATCTCTCACTTTCTCATGAGTTCAGCCTTCGTCATGGAAAGCTTGGGCTTGGCGCTTATGTCAATAACATGCTGAACAATCTGTACATCGCAGATGGATGGTGCTGGAAGAATATGATGGAGGACGGCTCCATTGTAGATGGTGTCGGGGTATTCCCTCAGGCTCCTGTCAACTTCATGTTCAAGATCAGCTACAGGTTCTGATGACATTACAATAAATATTGAAAAGAGGGTGATCAAGATTTTCTTAATCACCCTCTTTTCAGCTTATGATGAATAAGCCCGGTGCGGCTGTCATCTCAATCTGACGACAACCTCCTTGCCGGAGTATTCCACCTTTGTCGGAACACCTGTGCCAGACTTGGAAACCGGAACAAATGTGAATGAACGCGTTTCCAGCATGCCAGGGAAACTGCCCTGACGCTCTCCGACGGTAACGGTTCCTGTCTTGTCGTCATATGTGAATTCTATCATTGAGCAGAGTCCCTTCTCGTAGTTGTAGTTGACATTCTCGTCCTCATAAAGGGTGAAATGACCGTCTGCCCCACGGTAAACCTTGACTGTCAATTCCTTGGCAGGCTTCTGGTCTGACCACTGCATCACCGGTCCTTCCGGTACTATCGACCCGGCCCTCACGAAAAGAGGCAACTTGTCATAAGGGGCGTCAACGGTACGCCATGCGCCTCCGCGCACGAAACTGCCGCTATAATAGTCGTACCAACCCTCACATTCAGGGAAATATACGTTCCTTGTCCTTGCCCCGTATTCATATACAGGTGCCACGAGGAAGGCTGGACCGAACATATAAGTGTCTCCGATTCCTGCGACAGTCCTGTCTGAAAGGAAGTCCATTACCAGAGGCCTCATTATGGTATAGTCCCTGAACCAGGTCATGCCTGCAAGCGAATAAATGTAAGGCATGAGCCTGTATCGCAGGTTGGTATAGTAAAGTATTGACTTGTAGGCAGGATGGCTTTCCGGAGCAATCTCCCAAGGCTCTCTGAACGGATATTGCCCGTGCGCCCTGTAGAGTGGGCAGAATGCGCCGAACTGGAACCAGCGGGTATTCAGTTCCCTCCATTCCTTCAGGTCCGCGTTTTCCTTACCCGTGCGGTTGTATTCCTCCTGAGCCTCCACATAACGGTTCTCCACGCAGAAGCCACCTATATCCATTGTCCAGTAAGGGATGCCGCTTACGGCAAAATTCAATCCTGCGGAAATCTGGGCCTTCATATCCTCCCATCTCGTCGCAATGTCACCGCTCCAAGTAGCCGTGGAATATCTCTGAAGTCCTGCAAAACCGCTTCTTGTCAGAAGGAAGACCCTCTTGTCTGGATCCACGCTGCGCTGTCCGTCGTAGATTGCCTCGGCGTTCATATATGCGTATGCGTTGAAGTATTCAGTGGAAGGACCGAGGGCGGTAGGGCCGCAGAGAGCCTTGCGGTAATCCATGCTCGTGCAGTCCCTTACATTCGGCTCGGAAGCATCCATCCACCAGGCGTCGAAACCGAGAGGGTAGTAATGCTCATACATCTGGTTCCAGAAAAGCTTGCGAGCATCAGCAGAGTAGGCATCATAGAAACCGTAGAGATAACCTTCTCCAATCCAATCCCTTACGCCGTCCTCGTAAGCCCTTGTGTACATCCATCCCTTGCTGTCGAACTCCTTGTAATGGTCTGTGTCAACATAGAATTTCGGCCATACTGACACCATCACCTTCGCGTGCATGTCATGTATGGAATCAACCATCGCTTTCGGATCCGGGAAACGCTCCCTGTCGAATTCATGGCTGCCCCAGCCGTCAACCGGCCAATGGCTCCAGTCCAGGACGATGTTGTCGATAGGGAAGTTCCTCTTGCGGAATCCTTCGAGAGCATCGGTCATCTCCTTCGATGTCTTGTACCTCTCGCGGCTCTGCCAATATCCCATTGCCCACCTTGGCATCACCGGAGCTTTGCCTGTAATGGTGCGGCATCCACTTATCACGCTGTCAAAGTCCTCTCCTGCAATGAAATACCAATCCATCTGCCTGGTCATTTCGCTCCACCATGAATGTTTGCCCCTTATGGCATCATCCACTAATGGATAGGCCCTCAGACCGCAGTATGAAACATATCCGTCAGGTATCCAGTCGATTCTGAGAGGGGTTTTCTCGCCCTTTTCGAGATGGACGGTGAACTTGTGGCTGTTAGGATTCCATGCCGTACGCCATCTCTCAGGGACGGCCACCTTGTCGCCTATGCGCACCTCCGTATATCCCGCATAATATAGGATGAACTGGTAATCACCACTTTCCGGAGCCTCGACATATCCTTCATAGGCCACCTTTGAATTGAACAGAGGGAAATCCTCCGGCAGGTTTATCACCTTCGACATTTCAGGCTCTACAAGGTATTCGAAATAAAGCTGCGGCTCCCTGCGCACGAGGGTCTCTCCTTTTTCCGGGACATAGGTTCCAGTGAGAGAGCCTTCGACGCCGTCCTTGTCATAAAGGGTGAAGACTTCTCCGAGCTGGCTGTAGTCGTCAGGATTGCCGAAGCGCATCAGGGAATAGCTGTCCATCAGGATGCCATATCCTTTGCTGGAGACTATGAACGGAACGGAAACCTTCGTGTTGTACTGAAACAATTCCTCGTTCTTACCCTTGTAGTTGAATTCGTCCGCCTGATGCTGTCCAAGACCGTAGAACGCCTCATCATCAGGGGATTCGAATACCTGGCGGAAAGACCATCCGCGGGTGCCTTCAACCTCTATCGGAGTGAAGCTCTTGCCTCCGCCTTCCTGTTCACGCAGGATAACATTCCCGTCAAGGTCAGTGAACCAGACTTCTCCTGTCTTGGTGAGGACATTTGCTTTCAGTGATGCAGTCGTGAGGGTGACGGTGTCGCCATTTTGCGAGACGCTGGCTGATGGCCTGTCCTCCTGATGAATTATGACGAGGCTTTGAGGGTCGGCGAATTTTCTCTCCGGTGTGGCGGAAACCCTGATTATCCTGTCGGTTTCCGCTTCAAGCCTGACAAGAGAGGGACCTCCTGCCGTCTTTTCCGTAATCTTTACAATAACTCCACTCCCGTCCGTCGTCCTGACTGGATTGCTGCAGCATGCCGAAAGTATTGACAATGGCAGGGCCGCCTTGATGATGAAGCTGGATTTCATAGTCCTTGTTCTTGAATGTTGGTTGAAAAATATACAATAAGGGCCATATTTCATGGTCATTATTTAACAAATATAGCAAAAGTCGAGAGCAGAGACAAAATTTATTTTGACTATGCCGAGACCAAAGCGTATATATGAGCTTAGCTCAAATATAGTAAAATTACCTGAAATATGGCCCTGTGGGTGTGAAAACCGCTATTCAGTCACGACAGGAATCTGGATCACGGACAACCACTCTTCCGGATTCTCCTGGTCCCAGGCTCCTTCGAGATATGCCGTCCTTGCCTGTCCTGCGACTTTGTATCCCCTCGAATCTATCTCAGCGATCAGAGTGCGGTAACATTCCTCCAACCTGCTGTAAGGGCCTTTGCAGATAATGCACAATGCCTTTGGGACATGGGGGAGGGTCTTGAAGCTGATCGTGTCGGTATCAGGCAGGATTTCCACGACCTGCTCGCAGTACTCCAGGTCAAGGTCAGAGCTTCTGTGTTCTCCGTTCTCCACCGTGAAGCAATATCCCGGTTCGGCACACACGCATCCGGCCTTTGCCATTTCTGGGCCAATCGTACCATAGCACAGCATGCCGAGGTCATCATATGATGCTATCCTTGCCTTGTAGGTAGCCACCTTTATTTCCGGCAGCTCATCAAAATAAATCTTTTGCATTTTTTCGATTGCTTTGCGGGAGTCCTTTGTCTCAGCCAGCAGAGTCAACCTCAGTCGAAGCATCTCAAGTTCCTTTTCAGTCTGCCTGATTTTGGATTCAAGTGCCTCAATGTCAGGATGATGCGTGTCTTCTTCGTAGAGGTCTGAGATTTCAGCCAATGAAAAACCAAGATTCTTGAGTCTTGAAATGTTGTTCATCTTCTGCATCTGCGACACGTCGTAGTACCTGTATCCTGTCCCGTAGTCAATGATTTCAGGTACGAGAAGGCCGATTTCCTCATAGTGCCTCAGCGCCCTGACACTCACTCTGCAGAGCTTCGAGAACTCCCCGATTTTCAATTTGTTTCCATGTTCCATATTCGCGCGTTTATGAATCTGGTGCAAATATATGCAATGCCGTAGGGTACGAGTCAAGTCTTTTTCGATTTTTTTTTGAAAAAATGTTGAAAAAGTTTGCAGTTTAAAAAATAAATACTACCTTTGCATCCGGGTTGTTCAGAGAGTTCATCAGTAAATCTCACCAACCTATTGGTTATTAGTTTTAGTGTTATTAATTATGTGGTTAGTATGAGGTGTCCCCATGTGAATGGCGACAGCTCATTTCGTTTATATATACCCCTATCATCGTCATATCCAGTAAAAAACGGGGTATAATTGGCTCAACGTAAAATCCCGGTTGATTTGCATTATTTGTGCGTCTGG
>JBJEBR010000064.1:0-94685 GCA_051870255.1 Candidatus Cryptobacteroides sp. | reverse complement strand
ACAAAGTTAGGTCTCACTTACACAAGCTGAAAGATGTACTTCTTCGGATGCTTACAGCGATGTTACGAACGGGTTAAATAGTTACGAAAAGTGAAATACAGGGCGACAAAACGATAAAAATTGTTATCTTTGCAGCGTTATTGTATTTTATAAACCTATAAAACATTATGAAACAAACAATTAAGCGTTTGCTGTGCCTTGTGGTATCAGTAATGTTCGTGGGTGTTTCTGCTTTTGCACAGGTAACAACAGCTTCTCTCGGCGGTCGTATCATTGACAAGGCCGGAGTCCCGGTTGTTGGTGCAGCCGTAGTCGCTACCCACACCCCATCAGGAACCGTTTACGGTGTCATTACAAATGCCGAGGGACGCTATGCCATCAATGGTATGCGTGCCGGCGGTCCTTACTCTGTAGAGGTTAGCTGTCTTGGTTATAGGACCGTGACAGTTACAGATGTCACTCTGCAACTCGCAGAAACGACATCTTTGAATGCCTCTTTGGACGACAATGCCGAGCTTCTGAGCGAAGCTATCGTCGTTTCAAATGCGGCATCGAAATTCTCTGCTGAGAAAACAGGTGCTGCAACCAATATTTCAAGCCAGCAGATTACATCTCTGCCGACAGTATCAAGGAGCATCACCGATGTGACACGTCTTTCTCCGTATGGCGGTAATGGTATGAGCTTCGCCGGTGCGGACGGAAGAACAGCCAATTTCACCGTGGATGGTGCGAACTTCAACAACAACTTCGGTCTCAGCAGCAGCCTTCCTGGCGGTGGAAGCCCGATTTCCATTGACGCAATCGAGGAAATGCAGGTGGTGATTTCTCCATACGATGTCCGCCAGACCAACTTCATCGGAGGCGGTGTCAATGCAATCACCAAGTCAGGTACCAATACCTTCAAGGGAAGCGCTTATATTTATCATAGGAATGAGAATATGCGCGGTGATACAGTTGAAGGTGAGACGGTTGCTTCTGCCCGTGACAAGGACCGCAACACTACCTACGGATTTACTCTCGGCGGCCCGATTGTAAAGAACAAACTCTTCTTCTTCGTCAACTTCGAGTATTCACAGATACCTACGGTTGCCAACAGGTGGAGAGGTTCCGAGGACGGAGTCGCAGATGCTGACAATTATATTTCTCGCACCAAACTTGAGGATCTGAAGACAGTTTCAGACTTCGTAAAGGAGAAATATGGATATGATACCGGTTCCTGGACTTCATTCCCTGCCAATGAAAGCAATATGAAGGCTCTTGCCCGCATTGACTGGAACATAAACGACAATAATCATCTTGCTATCAGGTACAATTATACATTGAACAAGGCATGGAATGCTCCTAACTCTTCTTCAATGGATGGCGGTTCACGTTCTGCGTATGGCCGTACTTCACAGTATGGTATGTCCTATGCGAACTCAATGTACTCAATGGACAACATCGTACATTCTGCAACTCTCGACCTGAACAGCCGTATCAATGAGAACCTGTCCAATCAGTTCCTTGCAACATTCTCCCTCCTGAACGATGTCCGTGGAACAAACTCTTCCGACTTCCCGTTCATTGATATCAGGAATGATGACGGTTCTTCTGTACTGCCTTACATTTCATTGGGTTACGAGCTCTTCACATGGAACAACGCCGTACACAACACCCATGTCGGTATCAAGGATGATTTGACATGGTATGGTGGAAATCATAAGGTTACAGCCGGTATCAATTATGAATATCAGATGGCTGACAACTCATATATGAGAAATGGAACCGGTTATTACCGTTACAGAAGCCTTGACGACTTCCTGACCGGAGCTACTCCAGAGGTCGTATGTCTTACATATGGATATGATGGAGAAGAGAATCCTGCAGCACGTGTGCGTTTCCACAAACTGGGCTTGTATGCACAGGATGAATGGCAGGCAACTGACAGATTCAAACTTACTTACGGCCTTCGTATCGATGGACTTTTCTATGACAACAATGATGTCATGACCAACAATGCAGTCCTGGCTCTCAACTATGGTACTCCTCACGATGCATCTGATCCTGATGCTCATGTTGATGGTTGCCGCCATATCGATACAGGTAAATGGCCATCATCCAATATCTCCGTTTCTCCTCGTATCGGATTCAATTGGGACATTCTCGGTGACAAGAGCTTCAAGCTTCGCGGAGGTACAGGCTTCTTCTCAGGCCGTCTCCCGCTCGTGTTCTTTACCAATATGCCTACCAACTCAGGTATGGTTCAGTACCAGGCCCAACTCAATAGCAGCAATACTGACATGAACGAGTTTGCCGGCGGAATCCTTACCCGTAAGGACCTCCTTGCAAAACTTCAGGGAATGGGTTATCCTTCAACGATTACTCCTGAAGATGGTACGCTTCCATCCTCTATCTGCGGCGTTGACCCTAAGTTCAAGATGCCTCAGGTATGGAAGACTTCTCTCGGAATTGATTATTCTTTCCCTACATCATTCCCATTCAGCATTTCAGCTGAAGGAATCTACAACAAGACCATAAACGGTGTCTGCCTTACAGACTGGAATGTAAAACCTGTTGATGGCTTCACAAGGTTCAACGGAGTTGACAATCGTCCAATCTATCAGGAATTCAAATATACAGGAAAGAGTGCTTATGTCCTTGAGAATACTCATAAGGGATATGGTTATTCTGCAAGTGCTTCAATCAATATGGAGCCAGTGAAGGGTCTCCGCCTTATGGCATCCTACACTCATACTGTCAGCAAGGAGTTGACCGGTATGCCAGGTTCCAACGCTTCATCAGTACTCAACTATATGGGTACCGTGAATGGTCCTAATGACCCAGGTCTTCACAATTCTGAATATGTGACACCTGACCGCGTTGTCGCAAATCTTGCATATTCAGATAAATGCGGAAACCATTTTGCATTCATCTACGAGGCATGGAGAGGCGGATACAACTATTCTTACATGACTCAGAATGACATCAATGGTGACGGTTACAACTACGACCTTATCTACATCCCAACTGATGAACAGGTGGCAAACAAAGATTTCCGCTTCGTATCTCAGGATGATGCAGACCGCTTCCTTGCATATGTACACAATGACAAGTATCTGAGCAAGAACCAGGGTAAGTATGCCGAGGCTTACAGTGTTTACTCTCCTTGGGTACACAGGCTCGATTTCAGCTACAAGCATGACTTCAGGATCAAGGCTGGCAACTCCATGAACATAATTCAGCTCAGTCTCGATGTCAAGAACCTTCTCAACCTGTTCAACTCCAAGTGGGGCGTAAGCAAATATATGAATCCGGATCTCGGAGAAGGCAGAATCCTGAAATATGAAGGTGTTGATGCAGAAGGATATCCGACATTCTCAACTCCGGCAGCTTACAATGGCAATACCGAGACTTGGCAGCGTTATCACTCTATTGGTCAGTGCTGGTATGCTTCTGTCGGCATCAAATACATGTTTAACTAATCATCTTCCGGAAATTTTATGAAACTTAGATATATCATAACATCATTGCTGGCAGTCCTGGCTCTTGCTATAGGCTGTACAGAGCTTGAGGAGGCACACCTTTCAGAGGTCCAGGTCTCTCAGTCCTATATCGCTCTTCCGGTTAATGGCGGTTCCGTTGATGTCACTGTGAATGCCACAAGTGATTGGGCTATCAATGACATTCCGGAATGGCTTTCCGTATCTCCTGCATCAGGTGCAGCTGGGAAATATACTGTCACATTCCATGCAGAGGCTGCTACTGCAACCAATGAGGCAATCCTTCATCTTGTTTGTGACGGAGCAACTCAGGTACTCAATGTCCTCCAGATGGCAGAGGCAGTGGAACTTCCTATTTCACCTATTTCTGCAGTCCTTGCTGGTGAGGACGGTACCACTTACAGGGTTAAAGGTACTGTAGGTGCAATCCAGAATTCCCTTTACGGCAACTACAATGTGACCGATGAGACAGGAACCATATATGTATATGGTACTCTCTATGAGGGAGCAGAAAAGCAGTTTGAGAAGCTTGGAATAGAACAGGGTGATATTGTTACCGTTGAAGGTCCTAAGTTGACTTACGGCAGTACAATCGAGTTGGTTAATGTTACTGTGATTGCGATCGAGAAGTCCCTTATCAAGGTTGATAGTGTTGAGCCTGAGGATGCCATGCTTCCGATTGAAGGCGGTGAGTTCAATGTGAACCTTTCCGTCAAAGGTGAAGGTGTGAGCGTTGAAATCCCTGAGGCTGCAAAGGCATGGCTTTCTGTTGCCGGACTCAATGTTTCTAGTTCAGCTGCTTCTGTCGTGTTTGTTGCCGCATCCAATGAGGGTGGAGACCGCAGTGTTGAGCTTACCTTCAAGACTTCCAAGGGTGGTGTGGAATATACTGCTGCCACTACCTTGACTCAGGAAGGTGCAATCATCGAGGCAACAGCCGCTGAAATCAATGCTGCCGAGGACGGTTCAACCCAGTACCGTATCACTGGTTATGTTTCAAGTGTTGCCAACACCAAATCTGGAAACCTCTATATCAAGGACCATACAGGTGAGGTTTATGTTTATGGAACAAATGACTTCGCCGACTCTGGTGTTGAGGAAGGTGATATCATTACTGTTGTCGGACCGAAATCATCATACAAGGGAGCTCCTCAGATGGTAAGTGTTACCGTTGAGAACAGAATTGATGTGAAGGATATCGACCTCGCTTCGTTCCGTGCCCTTGAGGACAACAAGGAAGCTTGGTACAGGATATCCGGTACGGTTGCCAAGAGTACTGAGGAGAATACCAAGTGGGATGAGACTTATGGCAACTTCGCTCTCACCGACGGTACTACAGAGGTTTATGTCTATGGAGTCAGGACCGGTTGGGGTGGCGACAAGGGTGAGTTCGGCTCTCTTGGAGTAAAAGAGGGAGACAACCTGACCATCGTATGCTACAAGACAAGTTACAAGGGTCTCATTGAGGCTGACGGATGCTTCTATGTTTCTCACGAAACACCGGCAGAGCCTGAGGAGCCGGAGACTCCTGAGACACCGGAACCAACTTCTGAATATTCCATCGACCTGTCTTATGCCCTCGGTTCCAGTGCTTATGACGACGGTACCGCCACAATCAATGGCGAGGAAAATGTCAAGGTGTTGAAGATAGGTACTTCCAGCAAGGCTGGCTCAATCAACTTCACTGTTCCTGCCGGAACCAAAAGTGTTTCCTTCTATGGTGTAGCATGGAACAATGCGGCTACTATATTGACTTTCTCCATAGGAGGTTCAGTCATAGCCGAGCAGGCAATCGAAGCTAATGCAGGTGCTTCTGGAAACTCGCCTTACACATTGACCGTATCAGACTCCGATAAATACACTCTTGATTGCAGTGCACTTACAGGAGAGAATGTCATAACCGTATCGACAAAGGACGGAGAAAAGACAAGAGCCATTTTCTTCGGCATCAAGGCTAATTAAGCATTTTGGACTTCGACAAGTCTGTCGAAATGGCAGGCTAATAATTGACGAAGTCAGTAATAATAAAAAGGTTGTCCGAATTTCCGGACGACCTTTTGTTATATTAGGAAACCACTACGGGCCTTCCACAACCTGTCTTTGTCAGCCTATAGCGCCAGCACTTTCTCTACAGGCAAATCTGAATATCTCGCAACAGTTTCTGCAGACAATCCATCTGCCAACATCCTCTTGGCAGTTGCGATCTTCTCTTTTTCCTCTCCCTTGGCAAACCCTTCTGCCCGGCCTTCCTCGCGTCCTCTTTCAAGACCCTTTTTGAGCCCGATTTCCATACTGGCGTCCAGTTCTCCCTGAAGTCTTCTCTCGTCGTACATTTCCTGCTCGTATTGAATCCGTTTATCCTCACTGAATGCCGCTATCTCACAGGCCTCGAAGAACGCTTCCCAGAATTTGTCGCTCCTCCAGCTCTCGTCAGCCTCTTCCATCTTACCGATGTTCTTGAATAGGTAGAAAAGCTTGTCCTGGGCACTTTCACATTCCTCCAAGCTCTTGTGGAACCGCGTCAGCTCCGCGAAGATAATAAAAATCGTCTCGTCCAGCAAGTCATGAGTCCTTTTTTCGCGGAAGGTATATTCTGACACATATCTATCCACCCAGTCCTCCTCATCCGGATGACCGATGTCCGTTCCCATGAAGCCGATGAAATACACCGGAGGGATGCTGTAGTTGCTTCCGACTTCTACCCTGACATCACCTTTCCTGCCCTGCCTGTCATACGCTCGGCAGCAGTAGCTGACGCACCGACGGAACCAATACTGCTCAGGGTAGCATTGCATCTCTACGATGAACGTGCTGCCATCGATGTCCCTGCACATGAAGTCATAATGGTACTCTTTGTTCTTCAGCAAAGGACCCTGGTACTCCGTCTTGAGATAGGTGATGTCAGCCACATGTCGGTGACCGGAAAGCATCTGGTTCAACACATTGATTACCACATCCTTGTTGTTCTCGTCACCGAACACTGCCTTGAAGCCGGCATTGCTCATCAGATTGACATACTTCCTACGGATGTCACTCGCCTCTGATTCCTCATAATATTTATCCGTTTGCATAATAATAATTGTTTTCGGGCACTAACCTAATGAAAAAGGATTGAACGACTGTTGTCTTTCCGTGAACTTTCGTCAATGTTTTCTGTTTTTATAAATGATGCAATGTTTTTATAAATCCTGCCCGCAGATTCCTCGTCGCTACGCTCACTCGGAATGACAGACAAAGGACAACAGTCAAACCGTCATCCCATACGACACCCCGAAATAACAAGCCAACTGTCATCCCGAGCCCCTGCGAGGGGGCTGCTATCGCAAATTTTCTACCACCAGCCAGGACCGTGTCCCGGACCGCCGCCACCAGGGCCGTTGCTCTGGCCGACAGTCGTGGTGAGTGATGAAGATGTGAATGAACCTAAGAGTGATCCATCGGAGTATGTCCCGTCGAAATACAGGCCGTTCCAGTTGTCGGTGTTGTCTGTGACAGTGCCGCCGGAATACACCTTGTAGCTCGCTCCCGATTTGATGTCCGCAGAGCTGAAGAATACGCTTGCAGAACTCATGGTCTGAGGCATCTTGTACATCAGAATCGGCTTGTCGGAGCTGTCACAGATCACGAAGAACTCTCCGTTTGTGGCCTTTACTCCGTTATAGACTACCGAGCGCTGCGTACTTGATGACGCCGTGGAGAGGGAGCTTCCGCCCGTACCTATCAGTATGCCGCCTGTCACGACGAAATTCTCGTTTTTGTCGCAGTCGAAGCCTTGCTCCGCTCCTGAGGAACCTGCGGAAATCACGATGCCTCCGTTTATCCAGAGCTTGCCGTTGGAGTCGATTCCGTCGTTGTTGTCGGAGAATGCGAATATGCGTCCGCCGTTGATTTCTATGCCGAGAGGATTGTTGTCGCCGGCATTGATGGCATCATCGTAGGCATACACGAACAGTTCCCCGTCATTGATGGTTATCTTACTCTTGCTTTCGAGTCCTTCAGAACCGTCGCTGCGGCCGGTGACCTGGATGTTGAGCGAGCCTCCGTCGATTATGACCTCGCCGTCAGCCTTCACTCCCTTAGGGGATGAGTCGAGATTCTGTGACGCGCTATAGACATATTTCCCTCCGGAAGTCGCTATGTTCACGACTCCTCCTGACATTCTGAAATCTCCGTCCGTGCTGAAGCCCTTGCCTCCGTCCCCGGTGCTGACACAGAGGATGTCTCCTCCGCTTACCGTGAGGTTTCCGTCAGCCTTGATCCCGGAAGGGGATGACGTGTCGTTCTCCTCGGCATCGTATGTGGAGCCACCTGAAGTGTAAAGCTTGAGAGTACCGCCCGAAATCTCTACATCGGCATCCGAACTGATGCCCTTTCCTGCGTCCCCGCTTGTCTTGGCCCAGAGGTAGCCGCCGGTTATGGTGACTCCTTCCGCCTTGATGCAGTTCTCCTTGGCACCGTTGATCACGAGCGTCACTCCCGGGCGCATATGGAATGAATCCTTTGCCGTTATGCCGTGCTTCTTGTTGCCGTCAATCTCCAGCACTCCATTGCCGCTCAGGATCAGGTCGCCCTTGCAGTAGATGCAACCCGTGCGCTTCTCGTCAGAGGCTGTGACTCCGTCTGGATAATAGGACTCGTCGGACTGCTTGGAAGCATCGGCAAGCTGGTTCTCGGTTCCTTCATTCAGATGCAGGAATGTCTTCTTGGAATTCTGGATGTTCAAAGGAATGGATTTGGTGCTGGATATGGATGCGCCGTTGAAGGTCAGCTTCATGGCAGCCTTTCCATATACCTTGAGCTGCCCGTCCGAAGTCACGCCCTGTACGATGATTTCCACACCTGCCGTCGATGCGATTTCCAATGCCACATCGGCCCCGTTGACATGGGTGGCCACCTCTGACCATGGATTCTCGACGCTTGCCTCGCCACCTTTGAATTCCACGGTGATAGTCTTGTCGAAAGTGGAAGCTTCCCAATAGATGTCGGTGTCGTCCTTTGCAGCATCCGCATCGGAATCCTCGGCGGTCCCGGAGTCATATCCGTCCTCATTGATGTCAATCTCCGGAGTGGAGTTGTCGGACGAGTTCTCCATCTCTCCTTTCTGCGGGTCGTCAGGCTTTACATTGATGATGTCACAGGCCGTGAATGACAACAGACCTGCAGCGAAAAGAATAATCAATCTTCTCATGGCAGTCCTTATTGATTGTCAGGTATCTGGAATGGTTCTGGGAGTGGTGGCATCTCTACAGGATGTCTTTCCCTCCATTTGTTGTAGAGGTCATCCTTCAGGATTTTCTTCAGTTTCTTCTCCCTTTTCTCGATATATTCCTCGGAGAATACGTCAGCCCCTCCGTGGAATTCCGGACCCTGCGGGCCCCGTCCCATTTCAGGTCCACCGTGTCCGCCTCTCGGACCACCGCCTTGCGGGCCTCCGAATCCGCCCTGAGGACCCCCAGGTCCACCGAATCCAGGTCCACCGTGTCCGCCTTCAGGCCTTCCGCCCTGCGGGCGTCCCTCTCCCGGCATACCTTGCGGGCCAGGTCTGTGTCCTGCCTGCTCGGCGAGGGTCTTCTCCTCTTCGAGGAACAGTTTATAGACCTTCTTGTACTGCTTGTCGTTTATGCCGAGCTCCTTGCGCATCTGGTCGGATGTGCGGGTGGCCTTCTCCTCGGGACTCAGCCTCTTCCGGTGTTGAACATTTCGTTCCTGGACTTCCTGATGCCCGTTTCCTCTCTGCTGTACAGGAGGTTGCGCAGTCACGGCCGTACATATGAGAACGGCGGCGCATAATGTGGGGATGAATATTTGATATTTCATGACCGTAATGATTTTTTTAACGGTTATTTGACACAAATCGCTCCCGGAAGTTTAATCGCAGGACGGATTTCGCGCCCCGTATCCCATATATGCGCCTGTCCGCAGGCATCAAACCCTGAGCTTCATCCCTGCGAGAATGGTGTCCGGACGGAATGAAAACAGCGAAGCCATCTCTCCTGACATACAGAACCCGCACTGATTGCATTTGTCAGTGCCGTATCCCACGCAGTAGCCTCTGCTACCGTCAGGATAGACGAAGTCAGTGACCCAGCAGCGCTTTTTGAACTCATTGTGCTTCATCTTTTTGAGACCGGACACGGAATTCATTATCGGATAACCCTTTTTCTTCATCTCAATGACCTTGTCGATGATTGCACGCCTCTTATCCATGTCAATGGAAAGATATTCAGTGCCCTCGAAAGGAGTGTGGAAATTGATTGAAATCGATTCGATTGCAGGATTGTTGCGGGCATATTCGATGGTATTCTCAACATCGGTGTAATTTAATGTGTTGACAACCATATTGACACTCAAATGCTTATGTCCGCACTCTGCAATGTTTTTCTCCAGGCGGGCGAATGTGCCCTTGCCCCTGACCTCCTCGTGGAACGAACCGGTGCCGTCGAGGCTGACCCAGATAGAATCGGCGTGAGATCCCTTGAAAGGCAGTTGGGCGTTGGTCGTGATGGTGCATGAGAAGAAACCTATTTCTTTGGCAAGATCAATCAGGTCATTGATTGTTCTGTCCCCGTCTCTCCAGATTGTTACCTCTCCTCCTTCGAAATCCACGAAGCGAGAACCTGCGTCGTATGATTTCTGCAAATGCCCGCGTACCTGTTCGTAGGTCATGTTATGCGGATGCTCCAGCTCATAGACACTGCAATGCTTGCAGCGAAGGTTGCATCTGTCGGATATGAACAATACGGTCTGCAGGGGAGCCCTTCTCCCGAAAAATCGTGCCCTGATGAACCACTGGGCGAGGTATATAATTTTTTTCATATATATCAGTTGAAAATTATATTTACTGCTATTATGATGATACAGAAGAACATGACTATGTTTCTTGCCGTCAGCCACCGTATCATGAACCAGTCGATTCCATATTCACGGTAGGCCTTGAAATCACCCATGGGGCCCATCCACCATTTCGGCTCCGGTTTCACATCCTCTCCTGCGACGAATCTTCGGAGCGAGTCCCATAACCAGATGCATACAGGCAGTACGACCAGTACAAGGAGGTAGAACGGATTCAGAAGACCCAGTGCAACTCCTGTTATTACAATCAGATACGGCAGGAAATTGAACACTGCCGACAAGGCAAGCTGGCCTTTCGCCCCGCCCATAAGATGAGCCATTGTCTTCTTTCCCATTTTCCTGTCAGGCACCGCATCGAGGACTGAATGGGAGTACACTATGTTCGTGACCAGAAGTCCGACGCAGACGGACAGGAGGATTATTTTCCATCCTACCTCTCCTGTGACGGCGAAATGGACTCCGGTCATCAGAAGCGGCCCGAACATTATGAATATGACAAGCTCTCCGAGTCCGTGGAAACCGAGCTTGAGAGGCCCTCCTGAATATGACACTCCCAAAATCAGTGCAATGGCTATCCACCAGAATGTTGCAAATCCCCGGATTGCAATTACGCCTGCTCCGCAAAGGGCGGCAATGCCGAGGAACACCCCGACCGCTTTCAGCAGCTGGTCCATGGTGGCTTCTCCCGAAGTGAGATAAGGATATTTGACAATCCTGCCCCTGAATCCTTCCGAAGCAGCCGCCTGACGCGCCTCGCCAGAGCCTTCCTTATAGTCGAACCAGTCATCGAGCAGGTTGAGCCCGAGATGCATTGCTGCAACGCCGACAAGACATAGAGCCACCGCTCCCCACGAGAATTCAGCCCCGCCATAGGAAAGAGCCACCGCAGTAAGCGCAGGCAGCATACTCTGCGGCAAAGATATGTGCCTGGCATTGTTCAGCCAGAATTTTATTTTCCCCATGATAAAAAACTCAAATTGTAAAGATTTTGCAAAAGTACTTCAAATAACTTGTTTTTGTCACAAATATGTCAATAATCGAGCATGTAATTTGATTTATTGTCAATTTGTGATAAATTTGTAATTTGCATCCATGTAGATGTGGGAAATGTCAAGCAATTTTTATAAACAGTTTAGAAATTTTAAATTTATAGATTATGAAAATAGTTTCAAAACTTATTGTGGCTGTTCTGGCCATTGCTGGCACTTGTGTAAGTTGTCAGTTGGGAACAGGGCTGGACGGGTCAAATCTTTCACTTGATCCGGAATCAGTTGTGGAAGTCGGTGCTGCCCAACAGGAAGTAACTGTCGCTGTGACAGCTGATTGTAACTGGGTTGCAAGTTGTGATGCTGACTGGGTCAAACTTTCTGTCGAGAGCGGTAAAGGAGATGGTGAGGTTGTTCTCTATGTGGATGCCAATGCTGGAGCTGCTCGTGAGGCAATCGTTCATTTCCAGAAATCTACAACGAGGAAGGTTTCTGCAGACTTGACAGTAAAACAAGCAACCGGCCTTGACCTCAAGCCAGGTGACGGAACGAAGGAAAATCCGTATCTCGCATCCCAGGCCGCAAATATCTGCGCTGAACTTGAAAGTGGTGCAACAACTTCTGACAAAGTCTATGTGAAGGGTTACATCAAGAAATTGGCTTCAGGACATGAGTCTGCCGTTTCGGATTATGGTAATGGTAAGTTCTACATCACAGACGATCCAGAGGGACAGGTAACTCCTGATTTTTACTGCTTCCAGGTTTACTATCTGGGAAATGTAAAATTTACAAGTGCAGATCAGGTCAAGGTCGGAGATGAAGTTGTCGTATACGGCCAGCTTACCAACTATAACGGTACATACGAGACCGTTGGAAGAGGTGCTGCATACATCTATTCTCTTAACGGTGAAACCGAATCGGAGCCTGCAGGAGAGGTAGATACAGACAAGATTTCAGAGGTTGTCGCTTCTAAGGATGGTTCTGAGGTTACCCTCAATAATGTGACAGTTATGGCAACCACAACCAAGAGTTTCCTTGTTAAGGACGCCGCCGATGACTACCTCTTCGTTTATGGAACAGCTGATTGCAAGGAAGGTGATGTCATCACTGTGAAGGGTTCAAGGGCTACGTACAGCAATATGCCTCAGCTTACAAGTCCTGCTGTAACAAAGAGTTCTACGACTACCGTTACACATCCTGCTCCAGAAGACATCACTTCTTCATTTGACAGTTTCTCTTCATCTACTGTGAAGTATGTATCTTATGTGGGAACACTTGTTCAGAGCGGCAATTACTACAATGTGAATGTTGACGGTGCTACAACTAACACTGGTTCTATTCTCTATCCAGTTCAGGATCTCTCAGCATTTATCTCTGTGCCAGGCGTTACATATACTGGCTATTATGTATATACATCAGGTGGCAAGTACATCAATATCGTCCTGACTGATGTTAAGGCTGGAAATTCTCCTTACCTAACCGTATCTCCTGCTACCGTTTCGGTACTTGCAACTGCAACAGAAACAGAAATTTCCGTCAACTCCAATACTTCCTGGACGGCAGCTTGCGACAATGCCGCATTCACTCTTGACAAGACTCAGGGAGAAAACAGCGCAACCGTAAAGGTTACTTTTGCTGCAAATGAGGAATCTACAGAGAAGAAAGCTACTGTAACCTTTACTTATGATGGTGGCAAAACCGCTGCTGTATCCATCACACAGAAGGCAGCCGGAGCAGCAGGAACTCCTGTATATACATTAGATACTTCAAAAGAAGGAACCGTTGGCCCTAACAATGGCTATAATAATCAAGGCTCGTTGGAGATTGACGGCATCACTTGGACTTGTCAGGGAAATATGAAACCAGATCAAAATGGTCTGCCAAAGCCTTGGAGGGTTGGTGGGAAAGAGATTACAGATGTAGATAGGGCTCTCTATACTGAAACTCCTATGTCATCTGCAATCAGCAAGATTACTTTCACACCTGGTACTGTCGGCATTACTCTTAATTCTGCAAAATTGGTTTATTCAACGGACAAAGATTTTTCCAATGCAGTAGAGAAAGAGTTTACCGTAACTGCAAGTACCCCTGTGGATATCGTTGCTGACTTCCCGGCAAATGCATATTACAAGTTCGTGTTCAATGTCACGAATAGTACAAAGACTAATAAATACGTAGAGATTGCGAAAATCGAATTCTACGCAGCTCAATAATCGATTTACGTTGGGAACTAAGAGAATATCAGAATTACTGGGAACGGCAGCGATGCTGCTGTTCCTGGTTTTTTCGGTTTCTTGTACAACCGAAAAGATTTCGGTTGTCAAGGTGTCTTTAAAAACCACCGAGGTTTCAGAAAAGTCGGGCAGCCAGTTCGTAGATGTGACGGCGGACGGCGAATGGACTCTTTCTTTGGTAACGGAAGGTGAGAGTGAAGAAATAGATTGGGTGTGGCTGACCACATGGGGCAGCGAAGAGGAGTCGGTCGCTGTAACCAGCAGCCAGGCCCTTGGAAAACCAGTAACGATTCACTATGCGAAAAACAATTCAACTTCAGTACGGACCTGCAGACTGGTATTGACATCGGGTCTGGAAGAGTCGGCATGTACACTTACCCAGAACCGTTCATCATCAGAGGTTATAGTTTCTGATGAGTTGGTTTCCTATCCTGTACCTATGTGGCTTGAACTTCCAGCTACTGAGGAGAATGATGGATGCTTTTTCATCCCTCACGAAATGACTCTTGGAAGCACCTATTTCAGGAATTTCTCCTTGTATATGAGCGAGAAGGATATTGTCGCCCATTGGGTTGCATATCCCCTGAATCCATGGACGATCAGCAGCGGCGTCGGAAGGACGAATGATTGGAATCTTGATCCTAAGATCCCACGCAAGAATCAGCCTGTCTTATTCAGGGCATTCAGCGGAGGTACTTATGCACGAGGACACCAGATTCCTTCAGCAGACCGATATGCAGACGGGGCTAACCAGCAGACTTTCTATGGATCCAACATGACCCCTCAGCTGCATGCTTTCAATTCGAACATTTGGGCAGCCCTTGAGGGAAATGTCAGGTCGAAGTGCCGTCAGTTTGATACTCTGTATGTCGTAACGGGTTGTTCTACAAAGGGCTCGACGACATATTGCAATGACAATGATGGAAAGAGGATAGTGGTTCCTTCAGGCTATTATAAGGTTCTTCTGGGATTCAAGAAGAGCAGCAGCGTGTCATCTGCAAGTGTTGCCGGCGGAACTGGAAATTACAAGGGGTATTATACAGCTGCCGCCTATTATTTCGATCATAAAAATTATGAAAATACCACGCAGGTCATCAATGAACATCGCATGACTGTGGACCAGCTGGAGGAAATCGTAGAAGAAGATTTCTTTCCGAACCTGGAAATGATTCTGGGTAAGGAAAGGGCGGCATTGGTCGAACAGACAAATGATAAATTCTGGAATCTCTAACCATATAATTGTATGAAAAAGTTTTATTATATAATAGTTGTCCTGTTGCTGTCCACAGCAGTGGCAAACGGCCAGAATACAGGAGCAAAAAGCCATGTAATAGGTTTTTACAATCTTGAGAACTTATTCGACATATATGATGATCCGGCGAAGAATGACGAGCAGTATCTTCCTGACGGTCAGAACAACTGGACGGCAGAGAAATATGCCATCAAGGTTCGGAACATGGCACAGGTTATCCGTGCAATGAAGGATGACAACGGGTGCTACCATACTATATTGGGTGTCAGTGAAATTGAGAACCGCCTGGTACTTGAAGATTTGGTAAGTGATCCTCAGATTGCAGATGCAGGTTTTGAAATTGTTCATTATGACGGGCCTGACCGTCGTGGCGTTGATGTGGGACTTCTATATGATCCGAAGAAATTTGACTTTATCGAGAGCCAGTCCATACCGTTTACATTTGAAGGAACCAATGTTGAAATCACCTTGGACAAGGAGGCTCAGGAGAATTTCAGAACGCGTGACATCCTTATGGTGCGCGGTATGATAGGAGGGGAGATGTTCGCATTCTATGTCGCTCACCTTCCGTCCCGTCTTGGTGGCAAGGGTTTTGACCTGCGTTCCCGTGGCGGAGAAATTATGTATAACCATGCTCGTGCTCTTGAGAAGGAATATCCCGGTATCAAGATTGTCTGCATGGGCGATATGAATGATGACCCTCTGGATGATTCTATGGCCAAGTGGCTTCATGGCCGCGAAACAATAGAAGAGATGACCCCGGAAGATTTCTTCAATCCATATCTTTCAATGATCAAGGCCGGTTATGGCTCGCTTTGCTATCGTGGTACATGGTGCATATATGACCAGGAACTGATTAACTACAATCTGGCGACAGCACCTGATGGAGGATATAAAATCCAGCCGATTGTCAAGAAAAAATATTATGGACGTATTTTTCACAAACCGTTCATGATAACCCAAAGCGGTCAGTACAAAGGATATCCTTTCCGCACCTACAGCAACGGAACTTTTGCCGGAGGCTATTCCGACCATTTCCCGACATATATCGTAATAAGCAGATAATTATATAATAATGAAAAAACTAGTTTCCATACTCTCGCTTATTGTGGTTTCTGCCGCTCTTTATGCACAGACACCGACAGGCGGAGTTACCGGCTCAGTTGTAAGCAGGGCCGGAAGGCTTCCTATCCCGGGAGCAAACCTTATAATCCAGAAAGACGGCCAGACCGTGGCCACTTCAAGTTCGGCAAGTGACGGACGTTTCCTTGTTGAGGCTCTGGCAGACGGAATGTACCAGATGACGATTACCGCAGACGGCTACAAGGACCTTCGTGTCAACGTGACTGTGGACAACGGATTTGTCAAAGACATGATATTCATGACAATGACTCCGGATGTGCAGGTGGAATCCGTTGATGCAAGCAATTTCACGGAGTTTGACATGGATGACAGCGGCTACAATGATAATCCTACAATCCTGTTCTCCAACAATGACCCTTACAACAGCATTGCAGGTTATGGCTTCAGCAATGTCAGGTTCAAGAACAGGGGATACAACAGTGAAACTCAGGATGTCTATTTCAGCGGGGTTCGTCTGAATGACGCCATTACCGGATATTCTCCATACAGTTTGTGGACGGGTCTCAATGAGGTTACAAGATCAAAGGATACTTCCACCGGTCTCGAGTCTTCAGATTACGGCTCAGGCGGATATAATGGAAGCACCAACATCTATGGAACTCCTTCGGCTGTCCGCCGTGGCCTTCGTGCGAGTGTCCTGACCAACAGCGCAATGTACCGTCTCCGTCTGATGCTCACCTACGGCAGTGGTCCTCTCGACAATGGATGGAGCTATGCTGTCAGTGCATCTGCGCGTCTTGGAGGAAACGACTGGATAAAGGGAGTCTATTACCGTAGTTTTGCATATTATCTCGGAGCCGAGAAAAAATTCGGTGACGGGCATTCTCTGGCTCTGATGCATTTTGCCACTCCGGGAGAGAGAGGTGCCCAGAATGCATCTACCCAGGAGGTTTATGACCTTATGGGGGACAACATGTACAACAGCAATTGGGGCTATCAGAACGGTAAGGTCCGCAACAGCCGTGTCCGCAAGACATTTGAGCCAGTAACGGTTCTGAAATACAAGTATGCTCCGTCAGCGGATTTCGAGTCCAATACCGTTTTCTTGTGGAGGACAGGTTTCAATGGTTATACGGCTCTTGACTGGTATGATGCAGCCGACCCCCGTCCTGACTATTATCGCAATCTGCCTTCGTACAGTTTTGCGAATTCAACCGAGGGAGATGACCAAAGTGCCAGATATGACTATTCATATGATGACCTCAGCGATAAGGGTAAGTTGATGTATGAGGCCTGGACAACCCGCAGCAATGATTATTTAATGTACCAGCATCTCAACTGGGATCGCCTGTACAATGTCAACTACAACACTGTTGACGGGCGCAGTAAATATGCTCAGGAACAGCGTCATGTTGACCAGAATGACCTCAATCTGGTGGAGAATATCAAATGGAGGATCAACGAGAACATGGTTCTCAGCGGCGGAGTGAACCTTAAATATAACCGAACCGAATATTACAAGAAGATCGCTGATCTTCTGGGAGGAGAATATTTCCTCAATGTCGACTCTTTTGCAGAGCGTGATTTCGCAGTGAACGAGGCCAAGATTCAGAATGATTTGGATTATTACATAGCCAACGGCCTTACTGCCGAAAAGATTACCAAGGGAGGGAAATATGGTTATGACTATTTTGCGAATGTGGTCAAGGCCAATGTCTGGGCTGCCTATTCTCTGGAGAAGGACAATTGGGAGGCCAAGGTTAGCGGAAATATCGGCTATGAATCATTCTGGCGTGAAGGAATGATGCGTAAGGGCCTTTTTGCCGGAACCGAGGAGGAAATCGCCGTCCTCAATTCCAAGCTTCCGGCTTCACAGCAGCTTACTCCGGTGTTTGATCCTGACGGCAATGCCGTAACGTCCAAAGGGAAATCTCAGGTGAAACAATTCATGGTTGGTTCGGCAAAAGTGTATGCTTCCCGCTCTTTCAAGGGTGGTCATCGTGTTTATGCCAATCTGGGCGTATTCTCTGACGCTCCGACTTTCAACGAAGCCTTCATTTCACCGAGAACTCGCAACAGCATCATCTCCAACCTGAAGAACAAGTTCACATACTCAGCTGATTTGAACTACCAGTACAGCAACAAGGGCTACAACGTCCGTGTTACTGCCTTCTACACCAAGATTAAGAATCAGAGTGACGTGATGAGCTTCTATGATGACTCACAGAACTCATTCACGAACTTTGCAATGACCGGTATAGATCAGCAGCATATCGGTGTTGAACTCGGTTTCAGTGTTCCTCTCCCTGTGACAGGATTGTCGCTTGAGGGTGTCCTCAGTGCTGGTGAATACACATACACGAGCAACCCTTACATGGTGCAGACCATTGACAACAGTGCGGAGGTCATAAGGCAGAGTACCGTTCCTTACTGGAGCAAGGTACCTTTGTATGCGACATATCAGGATGCTTCCGGTATCACCCAGTTCGACAGGGATGGTGACGGCAACATGATCGTGACGGGCTACAAGAAACATTATGTTCCTTCGACTCCTCAGATAGCTGCCCAGCTCGGTCTTAAATACAATATCAATTATTGGTTCTTCGAACTGAATGCTCAGTGCTATGCGAAGAGCTATCTCGACATGAACCCTCTGTATCGTACTGAATTTGCCTGCAAAGGTTGCTTTGACGAATATGGAGACCTCATATACAACGAGGATGTTTACAAGGGAGGTTCTGCTCATTTCTATTATATGACGGATCAGGAGGAGTTCAAACCCGTTTTCCTTCTTAACGCAAGCGTAGGCAAGAGTTGGTATGTAAAGAACAACCAGATCGGTTTCTCGCTTCAGGTCAACAACATTACCAACAACCGCGGTGTCAAGACCGGAGGCTATGAGCAGACACGTCTGCAGAACAGCAGCAGCAAGGATGTTTATTACCGTTTCCAGAGCAAATACTTCTACATGGCCGGTATCAATTATATGTTGAACCTTTATTTCAGATTCTAAGACATAATGAAACCGAACATGAAAATCTTTGATATATTTTCGCCCAAGGGCGATATCAAATGATTTTCATCGTGAGAGTGAGCGATAGCGAACGGCTATCATACTCTCACAAAATTTTTATAAATGTAAAAATTTTTGATAGTATGAAAAAGATATATTTTGCTATATTGACCGCTGCTATCCTGATTGGTTGCAATCCAAAGGATGAGTGGGGACCGGTTTTCGGCCTTGGTTCGGGAAGTAAGCCGGAGGAGTTTGAACCTGTCTATATGACACCTAACATAACTATTCAGGATTTGTGCAAGACCTATAGCAATGGCAATCAGCACAAAATGACAGGCAGTTATGTCATAGCTGGAAAGGTCATAAGCACTGACCAGCCTGGCAACTTCTACAAGAGTTTCTACCTCCAGGACGAGACCGCTGGAATTGAGATTAAAATAGGGCGCAACAGCCTCTACAGCGACTATCATGAAGGCCAGACAGTCTATATAAAGTGCAATGACTTGTGGCTTGGAATGTATGGCTATAAGGATGGTTCTTATGGCGGTCAGGGAATGGTTCAGATAGGAGCAGAAGATACGTCTGGAAAGTATGAGACTTCTTATCTTGAGTCTCCGCTGATGATAGATCTTCATGTTTTTCAGGGGGAAATGGGTGATCCTGTTGAGCCTGTTGTTGTTCCGGAATCACAGTTGCCCGGCAAGGCTGACAATCAGGCTACCAACAAAAATGTCGGCAGGCTGGTCACTTTGAAGGGACTGACATATACCGATCAGGTATTCGTGCTCCTGTACCCTGATTCAAATCGTCCTCATGAAAGTACGGATCCTGAAAATCGTTTGTTCCTGTCCTCAGACAACAATGGAGCTGTCATTTCCAACAAAGGAAATTGGAAAGTATTTACCTGGGCGATGTCGAAGACCAATATCATAGAACATTTGAATGCAGGTTATTGGGATCATGCGGAGATTGGCAGTGGTGCAACGAAGTTCGGCCCTATCACAAATACCGTTTCCGAGACCGGAATGTTCAAGGATTGCCGAAAAGAAAACGGCGCATTGATGACATACAAGGAACTTCTCATCAAGAATGCCGCGGCGCAGAGTGTCAGTCATTACTTTAAGATGGGAAATACGGTCATTCAGCTTCGCACTAGCGGCTTCAGCAAGTTCGCTGATGTCAGGATTCCTGATGATGTTCTTGAAGGAAAGAAAAAAGTCAATATCACAGGTGTCCTCTGTATGTATCAGGGAAGTATCCAGATGGTGGTGAACCGTCTGGAAGATATTACATACGAGGATGGTTCTCCAATGTATGAATAATTATTATGGTTATGAAAAAGACAATTGTTTCAGCATTAGCTTTTATGGCTTTGGTTTCTTGCAACAGTTCAAATCCCTTCTTCGAGGAGTGGGATACTCCTTATGGGATACCTCCTTTCGACAAGATCGAGGTCAAGCACTATATGCCTGCGGTGAAGGAGGGTATTGCCCGGCAGCAGGCTGAGATTCAGGCTATTATTGACAATCAGGAGGCTCCGGATTTTGAGAATACCGTGGCGGCTTTCGACCATAGCGGAATGCTTCTCGGCAAGGTGTGCGGCGTGCTTTTCAACGTTAGCGAGAGCGATGCATCCGATGAAATCAACAAGATTGTCGAGGAGGCAATGCCGATGGTGTCCGACCACAGTTCGGCGATTTATATGAACCCGGACCTGTTTGCCCGTGTCAAGGCGGTCTATGAGGCTGACCAGAGCGGACTTGACCGTGAGCAGCAGATGGTCCTGAAAGATCTTTACGAGAGTTTCATCAACAATGGTATAGGTCTGGACGAGGCTTCCCAGAACAGGCTTCGTGAAATAAACAGCGAATTGTCTTCGCTCGGTCTGACCTTCGGCAACAATCTTCTTGCAGAGAGCAATGCATACAAGGCTGAAATCGGTTCATCGGTGTCCAACTATTATGACGAGATGGCCACTGTTTCCGACCGTGCACTCCGTGAGAAGATGTTCCGTCTCTATTCCAACCGAGGCAACAATGACAATGCCAATGACAACAAGGCCACCCTTCTCCGTATAATGGAACTTCGCATAGAGAAGGCCAGGATTCTTGGCTATGACACTCCTGCAGCCCATATCCTGCATGACAAGATGGCCGGTAATCCTCAGACCGTGGACAACTTCCTGAGCGGAATCATGGCTGCTGCCATGAAGCGTGCCAAGGAGGAAATCGCCGACATGCAGGCTCTTATGAATGAGGATATCAAGGCTGGACTTCTTCCTGCAGGATCCACCATCCAGCCGTGGGACTATATGTATTATGCCGAGCGTGTGCGCCGCGCGCGTTTCAATCTCGACGAGTCCGAGGCTATGCAGTATTTCCAGGTGGACAATGTACGCGGAGGCATATTCGCGCTTGCAGGCCGTCTCTACGGACTTCAGTTTGAGCCGATTGAGGGCGTTGCTCTCTATAATCCGGAGGCAAAGGCGTTCAAGGTGTCCGATGCTGACGGCTCGCTCATTGGTGTCATCATAACTGACTATTTCTCACGCGAGACCAAGCGTGCAGGTGCATGGATGACCAATTTCGTTGAGCAGTATGTCGATGTGGACGGCAATATGGTACGTCCGGTCATCGTGAATGTCTGCAACTTCAATGCTCCTTCTGCTGACAAGCCGTCGCTCCTGAGCATCGACCAGGTCGAGACTGCATTCCATGAGTTCGGTCATGCTCTTCACGGACTTCTGAGTCAGTGCCATTACAAGGCAGTGAGCGGAACTGCCGTGAAGCGTGATTTCGTGGAGCTTCCTTCACAGATCAACGAGAACTGGGCTTTCCAGAAAGAGGTTCTTGCTACATATGCTTTCCACTGGCAGACCGGTGAACTGATTCCTGACGATCTGGTTGCCAAGATTGAGGCTGCTTCGAATTTCAATCAGGGATTCACTACGGGCGAGCTTTGTGCTGCCAGCATCCTGGATATGAAATGGCATGAGCTGAGTTCTGTCGAGGGAATCGACGTTGCCGGTTTCGAGAAGAAATGCTGTGAGGAAATGGGTCTGGTCGGTGAAATCATCCCGCGTTACCGCAGTACTTATTTCAACCATATCTTCGGTGGTTCCGGCTACAGTGCAGGCTATTACAGCTATCTTTGGGCAGAGGTGCTCGACAAGGATGCTTTCGAGCTGTTCAAGAAGAACGGTATCTTCGACAAGGAGACTGCGATGTCATTCCGCCGCAATATTCTTGAGAAGGGCGGAAGCGAGGAGCCTATGGTTCTCTATCGCCGCTTCAGAGGCGCTGAGCCTGATGCATCTGCGCTCCTTCGCGCGCGCGGGCTTTAAACAGATGTCTCGACTTCGTCCCTGCGGGACTTCGCTCGACATGACAAAAAAAGACGACCCTGTCTCGTAATGAGATGGGGTCGTCTTTGTCATCTCGACCTCGTGAGCGGTCAGCAAACAGCCCAGTGGGCTTTTGCAGCGAGCAGCCGACGGCAGTCGGATTCGAAGCGCGCGGAGAGATCTACCTGATGTAGCTCGCAAGCACCTTCATGCTGCCTTCCGGCTGAAGGGTGAATCTGCGGGAACAAGCCGGAATGAGGACTGTCTCTCCCTGACGGAGGCTGACTGCATTGCCCTCGGAGTCTGTCAGGGAACCAGAACCGTCGATGCAGATGGCAATTACGAATGAGTCGAGCCCGCTCATGTCCTTGGTAACCTCCTTGTCGATATCATAAAGGCTTGTCGTGAAGTAGTTGCAGTCAACCAGGACGTTCTCCTGATCCTTCCTGTTTTCGTATGAGGTCCTGTAGTCTGGCAGGACGGTATAGTCGATGGCTGCCTTCGAGAGTTCTGTATGAAGCTCGCGCGGCTTGCCGTCAAGTCCGACCCTTCCGAAGTCGTAGATTCTGTAAGTGATGTCGGATGTCTGCTGGATTTCTGCGATGAAACAGCCTTTCCCGATGCTGTGGATGCGTCCTGCCGGCAGGAAGAATACGTCGCCTGCATGGACATCGTAGTCGTGGAGCACCTCCGTTACAGTATTGTCGGCAACTTTGGCGGCATATTCCTCAGGCGTGATTTCTTTGCTGAGGCCTGACATCAGGTGGGCCTTCTCATCAGCCTGTACTACATACCACATCTCTGTCTTGCCTTTCGAGCCGTTGTGCCTTTCTGCCGCGAGCTTATCGTCAGGATGAACCTGAATCGAGAGGTCATCGCGTGCATCGATGAACTTTATAAGAAGAGGGAATTCGGTACCGGTGGCGGCATAGACCTTCTCTCCAAGCAGGCTGCCCTTGTACTCCTCGGCGAGAGAGGTGATTGTCCTGCCTGCAAGCGGGCCCTCTGCTACGACTGACTCATTTCCTTTGACACCTGAGAGTTCCCAGCTTTCGCCGATGTTCTTCTGTTCTGTCTTTACTCCCTTGAAAGGAGCTATCTTTTCGCCGCCCCATACGACGGACTTGAAAATGTTTTTGAATTTAAGAGGATACATAATATTTTGGTTGTCCATTAGTTTCAGTTTGGCCGTGCGAATATAGCAATTATTCATTAAAGTTTCGCGAGTGATATGTAATTCAGATCCTGAAGGTTGTGCCGCTTGCGAAACTTTATTTATTAATCTAAGAATTGTATCTTTGCATGCCTGATATAAATTACTGATGCTGATGTTCCCAAACGACAAAAGATATAACTCATTTGTAGGCTATTTCAGACAGAAATACGGCGAACGCCTTCAGAAAATCGTGATCGATGCCGGTTTTACATGCCCAAACAGGGACGGCATGGTCGGCAGGGGAGGGTGTGCGTTCTGCGACAATGCCGCATTCCATCCGGCATACAGCACATCCGGCAAGAGTCTCCACCAGCAGATAAACGAGGGCATCGAATTCCACCGTGTCCGCTACAGGACGACAGAGCATTATCTTGCGTATTTCCAGTCATTTTCCAATACATACGCCCCTTTGGAAAGGCTTCGTGAACTGTATCTCGAAGCCCTCTCGCATCCTTCTGTCGTGGGAATCGTCATCGGGACGCGTCCTGACTGTGTGGACGAGAGGAAACTTGATTTCATAGCCTCGCTTGCCGACGGTACTCAAATGCCACGGTGGCGCAGGACCCTCTCCGGAGAGAATGGCGAGGGTGTGGAGAGGACGGCTCCGGTGGTGATTGTGGAATATGGCGTGGAATCGTGCTATGACAGGACCTTGGAGCGGGTCAACCGTGGGCATGATTTCGCTACGGCCCGCAGGGCGGCGGCAATGACGGCGGAAAGGGGCATCGACATGGGTGCGCATTTCATCCTCGGCCTGCCTGGCGAAAGCCGGCAGATGATGCTTGAGGAATGTGCCCTGATAAACGAGTTGCCGATTCTGTCAGCCAAATTCCATCAGCTTCAGATAGTCAAGGGCACCCGGATGGAAAAGGAATTCGCCGAATGTCCTCAGGATTTCGAACGCTTCGCCCTCGATGAATACATAGATTTCTTCGTGGACATGCTTGAGCGCCTCCGCCCCGACCTTTTCATAGAACGCTTCGCCGGAGAAGTCCCGCCACGCTTCGTGAACTCCACTCCCTGGGGCCTCATCCGCAATGTCGAACTCCTCCGCCTGCTGGACAGGCGCCTGTCGGAACGAAATACATTCCAGGGCAGGCTTTATTCGTTGTGAATGTTTTCCTTGGCTTCATCCCTGTATTGTTTCGGAGTGCAGCCGTATTTCTTGTCGAATTCCCTGTAGAAATAGGTCTTGGTGTTGAATCCGCATTCATACATTATCTGCTGGACGGTCTGTGAGGTCCCGACCAGCAGTTTTGCCGCTTTTTCCAGACGCAGTGTCTTGATGTATTCCACTGGCGTGGTTCCAAGGCACGATTTCACCATACGGTAGAGCTTCATCTTGCTCATTGACATCTCATCCGCTATGAAATCCATGCAAAGGCTCTCGCTGTCAATGTGTTTCTGGATGATGTCGGTCATCTTTGTCAGCGCCTCCTTGTCCTCCTTCTTCATCTCAATCCCTCTGAATCTGTCCATTGCGCTGTATGGAGAATTGGTATATCTCAGGATTGCCTCGTCGCGGCCAAGTTTGTTGGAAATGAGCGACAGGAGAATGTCTGGGCTGAAAGGCTTGCTGATGAAGGCATCCGCACCGTGGTCAAGTCCCATCCTCTTGCTGTCGTCGGAATTGCTTGATGTCAGCAGGACAATGGGAATATGCTCCAGAGCCTTGTCCTGCCTCACCCTCTTGAGCAGCTGGAAACCGTCCATCTGAGGCATGGATACATCAGATATCACCAGGTCAGGCAAATTTTTCTGGATACATTCCAGACCTTCAAGACCGTCGCCTGCTTCCAGCATCACGTATTTGTCAGAAAGAAGGTCCGTTACGAAATGCCTGAGATTCTCGTCATCGTCCACAATGAGGATTCTTTTCCCGCTTGTCGCCCGTGAAGCCCTTTCTGCCCCGGGCTCCTCTTCCTGGTCCGCAGTCGTGTCGAGCTCGAAGATGGACGGTTTTACAAAATCGTTCGGCTTCTCATCCGCCTGAAGCATCGGAAGCGAAAAAATGAAGGAGGCATAGGTGCTGCCGTCACTTTCCACCCAGATGTTTCCGTTCATGATTTCCACAAGAGTCTTGCACAGGGACAGACCAATGCCGTTGCTGATCTTTCCCTTCTTTATGTTGGATTCGAACCTGTCGAGAACCTCGAACCTGTCGAATATGGCATCGAGTTTTTCCTGGGGTATGCCCAGGCCTGTGTTCCTGACCTCTACCGTCAGCTTGCCGTCGCTGATGAAACAGATGATGTCAATCTGTCCGCCGGCAGGCGTATATTTCGTCGCGTTGGAAAGCAGGTTGAAGAAAATCTTTTCGATGCTGTCGAGGTCTGTCACCCATTTGATGTCATCCGAACGGATGTCCGTAACGAGCCTGATGGACTTTTCCTCCATCTTCCCTTTAAAATAGTTTTCCGTGCGCTCTACAAGGGCGTTTATGTCCACTTCTTCGGGATGTATGCTCAGATGGTCCGTTTCGGCCTTCCTGAAATCAATCAGCTGCTGGATCAGGCCGAGCATACGCGAACTGTTGGTTGCTATGTAGTCAAGGTATTTCCTGCCTTTCGGAGGCAGGGAATTCATTTTCTGCATCTCTTTGCACGGACCGTAGATGAGGGTCAGGGAGTTGGAGAACTCATGGGCGATGTTGGTGAAGAAACGCAGTTTGGCTTCATGGATTTCGTTTGTCTTCTGCCGTTGGGCTTCCTCTTCCTGAGCCATCTTCTTTGCACGGCGCCGCGATTGTATTCCTACAATAAATAGGATTAAGGCAATGGATATGGCCGCCGCGAAGGCCATCTTGGCCCAGAGGGTCTCATACCATTGCGGCAGGACCCGTATGTCCATCGAATAGATGTCATCACTCCAGAGTTTGTCGGAATTGGAATGCCTGACCTTGAGAGTGTAATCACCATGAGAGAGATTCGAGAATGCAATGTTCATTGAAGTCCCGAGGTACACCCATCCGTCGGTATATCCCTCAAGCATATAGGATAACTCGCATTTTTCCGCAGACAGATAATCCATTGTCGCGAATTCCAGGGTCAGGGTCTTGTGTCCCGGTTCTATCACGAGTTCGAGTTTGCCGTTCTTTTCCGTAAGGCTGTCGTATGACCTCTGATTGTCAATCATCACATATTTGATGTTCATTGGCGGAAAAACTGACGAATTGCCTGTAAGGAAAGAATTGAAATGGCTGAATCCGGAAATGCCTCCGAAGAACAGTTCATTGTTGTAGGGACTCCGGTAGAAGGCGCCGTCGGAGAACTCATTGTTCTGCAGGCCGTCCTCGACTGCATATTTTGTCTCGGCGAGAGGGTGCCGTGTCCGGTCAATCCGGACCAGACCGTTGTTTGTGCTCACCCACAGCATGCCGTTGATGTCCTCGATGATCCCGTGTACGCTGCTTCCTGCGATATACCTTGAGTCCAGTCGTTCGAATTCGCCGTCCATATAGCTGAATACTCCAAGGCTTGTCCCCATCCATACCGTACCCTGTTCCGATACATGGATGCATGTCATTTCTTTCAGGGCATCCTCATATTCAGGCTGTACGGCGATTTCAACCGGACATCCGTCATAACTAAAATTCCTGATTCCTCCGCCTCTGCTGCCTACCCATATCAGGCCTCCTTTATCCTTGCCCAAAGCATATATTATATCCGATTCCAGACCGTTTCCCTTTGAGAAATGCTGGTATGAGACCACCTCGTAATCGTCATTCTTCCTCCTTGATATTGTGAGACGGTAAAGACCGTATCCGCTGGTCCCGACCCACAAGACATTCCTCTCGCTCTGCAGAATCGCATATACCGACTTGATTTTCACTTCAGCAGGAGTGATGAGCCGGTGTACGCCATGATGCTTCTTGTCAATGTAATATAGCCCGTCGCCGTCGGTTCCGACCCATACGATTTCATCACCCTCGCATAACGAATACACATTGTTGTCCGGCAGTCCGTTGGCTGTCCCCAAAGACTCGATCACCCTGCCTGAGGGCAGGTCCGTCAGAACAAGCCCGTTACCTTTTGTCCCGACCCACATGAGTGAAGGGGTTTCCTGATAGAATGACCGGACAGCCGCGTTTGAAAATGCCGGACATCGGTCGGAGGTCAGGGATTTGAACAGTTTTTCCTTCTCGCTGATTACAATGAGACCGTCCATGTCCGTACCGACCCACAGTATCTGATCCTGCCCGAAAAGTGAAAGGATTGAAACGCCCCGGATTTCCACCGAGCAGCCTTCAGGAGAGAACCGGTACAGACCTTCACTGAATCCGACATATACATATCCTTCCCATTCCTCTGTACACTGGATTTTCCCGGCATCGCCAGGAAGAGGGATGTCTGCCATTGCCGTGCCGCTCTTTACATCTATCCCCGTCAGGGAATGGCTGTCCCTGTATTTCACCCAGATTATGTTCCCTTCCCGGTTCAATTGGGAGAATTCGATATCATGATATGAATTATCTCCGTCCGTAAGTTCAGTATCCGTCCTTGTCCATAATTTTGAGGTAAAATCAAAATCCTGATATTTCACTGAAACCGGAGTGGCGGAAACCTGCCTGAATGAGTCAGTCTTCATGTCATATATGAATTCTCCGTATCCGGACACTGTCGCCAGGACCTGACCGCTTGAGTCGCAGCTGAGGAAAAATGACCTTTCCCCTTTGAGTCCGAGGCGGGCTATGTCGGAAAAATATCTTTTGAAAGTGTTTCTCTGCCTGTCGAAACGGTCGATACCACGGTCACTGACGACCCACAGGTTGTGCTCCCTGTCTTCTATGACATCCCTGACGATGCTGCTGCTTATGGAATTGTCCTCGAGAGTCGGCCTGTATATGTCAAACTGGCGCCCGTCATACCTGTTCAGGCCGTCCCATGTGCCGAACCACATGAATCCCTGGCTGTCCTGATATATGCAGATGACGCTGCTGTTGGACAGACCGTCCCTGTTTGAGAGATAACTGATGTCGGCTTTCATACAGACCGGCAGGAAGAATGCTGAAATTAAAAAGAACAATTTCAGATACGCTTTCATGGTACACTTTTTTGCAAAGATATAAAAAAGTACACCTCTTTGAAAAAAATGTACACCATGGCAGGGGCGTGACATTATACCTTTGCCACCGTTCCACAGACACTAAAACACAACAAAATATGGATATTGCAAAAAGAAATGAGAATAATCCAATTCTCCGCCCTTCTGATCTGAAGGCATGCATCCCAGGTATGGAAATTACCTGCCTTCTGAACCCCGGTGTATTCAAGATGAACGGCAAGACATGGCTTCTGTTGCGTGTCGCCGAAAGGCCCCTCCAGCAGGAAGGAAAAATCAGTTTCCCTATCTATAATGACAAAGGGGAAATTGAGGTGCTCTGTTTTGACAAGGATGATCCTTCTCTTGATGCTTCAGATGCACGTGTAATCAATTACAAGGGGCAGAACTATCTTACGACCCTTTCCTATCTCCGTCCTGTATGCAGCGACGATGACGTCCACTTCTATGAGGACCCTGAGATCAAGCCTATCTTCGGAGCGGGCTTCCAGGAGTCTTTCGGTATCGAGGACTGCAGGGTGGCGACAACTGAGGACGGATTCTTCCTCACTTTCACGGAAGTCTCACCGGTAGCCGTCGGAGTCGGCCTGATTGAAACGAAGGATTTCAGGACAATCACCCGTCATGGTATGATTTTCCCACCTCACAACAAGGATTGTGCATTGTTCGAGGAGAAAATCGGTGACAAATATTATGCGTTCCACAGACCGAGCAGTCCGGAACTTGGCGGCAATTACATCTGGGTGGCAGAATCACCCGACAGAATCCACTGGGGCAAACATGTCTGCATTGCGACTACCCGTCCGGGAAAATGGGACTGTACCCGCGTAGGCGCCGGTGCCGCCCCTATAAGAACGGAAGAAGGGTGGCTTGAAATATATCATGGAGCCAATGCGGAAAACCGCTACTGCCTCGGCGCACTTCTTCTCGATATCAATGACCCTACGAAAGTCCTTGCACGCAGCGAAGAACCTATAATGGAGCCGATAGCCGACTATGAGAAGACAGGTTTCTTCGGAAATGTCGTTTTCACCAACGGGCAGTATCTGATTGATGATGATACGGTCAGAATATTCTATGGAGCATCTGACGAGGTAATATGCAGCGCTGAGTTCTCAATCAAGGAAATTCTTGCGAGCCTTAAATAATATCGGGATGAAAGGAACTGGTGAAATTAAATTCTTTCTTTCACAGCCGAAGGCTGTAAAGACCTTGCTTGTGACCAACCTTCTCTTTGCGATGGTTCTCCCGATTGTGGAAATCTTTGCCGGAGCATACATCATGCGCAACACAGGAGCCGCATCAATGGTGATTGTCTATCAGCTGTGCATGTATATCGGTGTCGCCCTTTCTGCCGTGGTAAACGGCATGCTTCTCAAGAAAATCAATGTGAAGGTGCTATACAGTTTCGGTATCCTGTTTTCTGCCGTGGCGCTGATGATAATGATGTTCATAAAGAATGTGAACACCACAATGATATGCGGAACCGGCTTTCTCCTTGGTCTTACAACAGGTTTCTTCTGGACCAACCGTTACCTTCTTACCCTCTATTCGACCAATGACGAGGGCAGGAACTACTTCTTCGGTTTCGAGTCTTTCTTCTTCTCATTCTGGAACATTGTAATACCGGTGGCTGTCGGTGCTCTGTTAGCCAATGTTGACGGAGCAGTGGTATTCGGACATACGCTCAACATCCAGAACGGCTACCAGATAGTCACCGTGTGTGCGCTGGTCATCTCCGTCCTCGCATGCGTGGCACTTTCAAGGGGAGATTTCAAGCAGCCTGAAAGCAAGAATTTCTTCCATGTCAAATTCCACAAGCTGTGGAACGAGATGCTTTCACTCGCCTCGCTCAAGGGTATGGTTCAGGGCTTTCTTGTGACGGCGCCGTCAATCCTCATCCTCAAGTTCATTGGCGGAGAGGGTGAACTCGGCCTCATCCAGGGCATAGGAGGAGCGCTTACGGCTGTAATAGTGTATGTCCTCGGCCGTGTTGCCAAACCGCAGCACAGGATGGCAATATTCGGTACCGGACTCTTCGTCTTCTTTGCAGGCTGTCTTGCAAACAGCATTCTTTTCTCCGCAGCCGGAGCATATATCTTCATCATCTGCAAAATCTTCTTCCAGCCGATCCATGACCTGGCATATTATCCAACCATGATGAAGACAATCGACACTGTTTCGGCAATTGAGAAGAGGGACGGATACACATACATACTTTCCCATGAGCTGGGCCTCTTCGCAGGAAGGGCTCTCGGAATGCTCCTCTTCATCGTGATTGCCGCTGTTTTCTCAGAGGATTCGGCACTGCGTTACGCCCTGCTCATCGTTGGCGCAATCCAGCTGATTTCCCTCCCGCTTGCAAAACACATAATCAAAGTTATTGACACTGACTATAAAGACTTGAAGTAATGAAACAGACCACAATCATGGCAGTTGCTGCCCTTGCAGCCTGCTCATGTGCCCAGACCCCTATAGGTCAGCCAGTAGAACAGGAACCGATTTCACGCGTTGATATGATGGCCGATTTTCCTCAGCCTTACAAGATGCTCGACTGGAAACAGAAAGCTCTTGACTACGATGCCTACGCATTCGATTTCAACTCCACGCTTCCAGCCGGCCCGGTAATCTGGATTGACAACGCACAGAGGAATTTCCCTCAGCCGACTTTCGGCCTCTATACTGCTATGGCCGATGACCGTCAGGGACCGGACCGCAACAACGGGGAGTTCCATGAGAGTCTCAACACTCTCCATGCTCTTATCAGCGCAGGCCTGATGGGAATAGACAAGACATCTTCACCGGAAGGATACAACTATGTGAAGATGGTGCAGAACTATTTCAACAAGGACAACGGCTGGAACATCGTCATGAACAACACCTGTCCGGATGTTGCACTTCTCGGCGGCGGATACGGCAGGGACTGGTGGTATGACGTGTATCCGAACATCCTCTATTATGCAGTCTGCGAACTTTTCCCAGGTGTTGAAGGTGCTGAGGCAATCCAATATACCGTTGCGGAGCAGTTTGCAAAAGCAGATGAAGTCCTGGACGGCAATTATGACTATTCATATTTCGACTATTCCAGGATGAAGGGAATGGTGAACTGGATTCCCCTCCAGCAGGATGCCGCCGGAGGACATGGATGGGTTCTTCTCGCCGCTTATGAAAAATACGGTGACGAACGTTATCTCGAAAGGGCAAAGAGTGCAATAGCGGCTCTCGACTCCCAGAAGGAAAGCCGTTTTTATGAAATCCTCCTCCCGATGGGCATCTATACCGCAGCACGCCTTAATGCACAGTATGGCTGCGACTACGATCTTGCAAAGATGTTCTCATGGGTGTTTGACGGATGTACGAATCCTGTGAACAGCAGGACAGGATGGGGAATAACTGCCGGCAAGTGGGGAGATTATGAGATCAGCGGCCTTCAGGGCAGCCTTGTTGACGGCGGCGGATATGCTTTCCTGATGAACAGCATAGATGTGGCATGGCCTTTCGTGCCGGTGGCAAAATACCAGCCTCAATATGCACGCGCAATCGGAAAATGGATGCTGAATCTTGCCAACAACTGCCGTCTCTTTTTCCCTGACCAGCTCCCTGACGAAAACCAGTGCCTCCCGGGCATGCAGGACTACACCAACAGCATCGTAGGTTATGAGGGACTCCGTTTTGAGAACATCCTCAGCACAAAGAACGAAAAATACTCAGCTGTGCCGGAAGGAGTTCATCCGGTGGCCCTCGGCGACGGCCCGCTCTGGTATCCGACCAATCCTAAGGAAAGCATGTTCTCCCTGTACAGCACTTCAGCCTGCGGAATTCTCGGAGCGATCGTGACTCCGACTGATGTCGAAGGTATCCTCAAGTTGAACTGCAATGCGACCGACTTTTATTCAGAGCGTCCTTACGCGGTCAACCTCATGTACAATCCGTTCGGCCAGTCCAGGAAAGTGACATACGAACTGTCTTCGGAGAATACTGATCTTTTCGATATTGTCTCAAAGACATATCTCGCTAAAAACGTGAAAGGCAAATGCAGGATAAGTCTCGGAGGTGATACTGCCGCAGTGGTCGTCGAACTGCCCGCCGGTGCCGAAATCGTTGAGGATAACGGTAAACTTTTGGTAAATAACAATATAATATCTTATAGGTAATGAAACGACTAATCATGCTCATTCTGGCTCTTCTCCCTGTCTCGCTTTTCGCGCAGATCAAGGTGAGCGGTGTGGTCATCGATCCGACCAACAATGAGCCGGTAATCGGAGCCGGAGTCGTCATAAAAGGCACGACTTCCGGTACAATCACAGACCTCGACGGACGTTATGAAATCACTGTTCCTTCCAATGAGTCCGTCCTTGAATTCACTTGCGTGGGCTATTCCGACATTGAAGTGGTGGTTAAGGGCCGCAGCGAAATCAATGTCGAAATGACAACCGCCACCAACTTCCTCGACGACGTGGTCGTCGTAGGTTACTCCGTGCAGAAAAAGCGCGATGTGCTCGGAGCTGTGAGCAAGGTGGGCGGAGAGGATCTCAACAGGGTTCCCGTCGCTTCAATCTCACAGTCTCTCCAGGGCCGTATCTCTGGCGTTGAGGTAACGAACCAGACAGGAGCTCCGGGATCGGCAATATCTGTCCGTGTGCGTGGTTCAAGCTCCATCAGCTCCAGCAACGAACCTCTCTACATCGTGGACGGAATCCCAGTGGAATCAGGTCTGAATAACATTTCACCTAACGACATCGACAACATCACCGTCCTCAAGGATGCCTCGTCTGCTGCGATCTATGGATCACGTGCAAGCAACGGAGTCGTTCTTGTCACAACCAAAGGCGGTTCTAAAGGAACGTCAAGGATATCTTACAACATGCAGACCGGTATCCAGATGCACGGCCACCTGACACCGATGTGCAATACTGCCCAGTATATAGAAATGTACAATGAGGCGGCTGCTTCGGACAATGCCTCATCAGTGGTGAAGCGTCCCCTCATAGAAGGCGATTACGTCAAGGACTTTGCAGACGTGAACCATGTCAAGGAAATCTTCCGTGTGGCACCTATCACTTCGCACGAGCTCTCGCTCAGCGGTGGAACCGAAAAGACCCAGTACATCATCAGCGGTTCTTATTACAGGCAGGACGGTATCATCAAATCCACCAATTATCAGAGGGGAAGCATCCGTTCCAATGTATCTTCCCAGGTTAAAGACTGGCTCAAGGTCAGCCTCAATGTGAACGGATCAATCTCCAACCAGAGAATGGTTTCGAGTTCAGGAGACGGATACGGTTCGTCTGAGGGCGGTTCAGTGGTTAGATATGCATTCTTTCGCAACCCGGCCATACCCGTATATGATGAAAATGGCAATTATGTGGACCTTCCGAGCGAATACTATGGCAATCCTGTTTATAATACGTTTTTTGGAGACGGTTACAGCCCAGAAGGCCTGATTGAGAATACAGACCGGACCAGCCGCACCGCATCCTTGCTTGCAACGGGAAATATCCTCATCAATTTCACAAAGGATATTTTCTGGAATACGACAGCCGGTGTAGATTATCGCGACTATTCAATCCGTACATTCAATCCTACATGGGGAAGCAACAACAGGATCAACAGCTCCAACAGTCTTGACGTAAATTCGGAGAACAATATCAACTGGACGTTCAATAGTACCTTCAACCACAGGATTTCCGCAGGCAAAAACTCCATAAATTATCTCGTCGGTGTCGAGCTTGTAAAGAATCATGCACGTACCACCGGTGTGTCCGACACAATATTCTCCGACACTTCCGACAATCTTCTCTATGTAGGACTCGGAAACGGTATTAACCGTGCGGTTCAGGGAGAGTCCGGATCGGCTCTCATGTCATTCTTTGCATCTGCAAACTACAATTATGACAACAGATATTATGCTTCGGCAATAATCCGCGAGGACGGATCATCCCGGTTCAGCAAGAAAAACAGATGGGGAACGTTCTACTCAGTTTCCGCAGGCTGGAACATCGAAGAGGAATCATTCATCAAATCCAACACTGATAAGATTAACAAACTGAAACTTCGTCTTGGATACGGTTCAATCGGTAACCAGAACATAGGACTTTATGCCTATAACGACCGCTACAATCCTAACTACTATTATGCTTTCGGCTCAGGAGTGTCGAACGGATATGCACAGACTGCTCTTGCAAACGAAAACCTGAAATGGGAAACTTCAAACCAGTTCAATGCCGGAATCGATTTTGAAGGGTTCAGGAACACTTTCGGGGTGAGTGTGGATTACTATTATAAAGTTACAAAGGATATGCTCGTGCAGGAATCCGTACCATCATCAGTCGGATATCTTTCCGCTCCATGGATCAACAACGGTTCCGTACTGAATACGGGTGTGGACCTTGAAATCTTCTACCGCCGTAACTTTGAGAACTGGGGATTCAACATCACCCTGAACGGAGGTTATCTCCACAACGAGGTGCTGTCGCTCAATGCCCCGATTCAGAGCGGACGTGTCGATTCAGGAGTATATGCGACCCTCACCCAGGTAGGTTATCCGATAGGTTCGTTCTTCCTTTACAAAATGGATGGAATCTTCCAGAACGAAACCGAGATCATGATGAGCGCAAACCAGGGACCGGCTGGCAGCATCAAGCCGGGAGATGTCAAATATGTGGATGTGAATGAAGACGGAAAGATAGATGAGAAGGACCGTACATATTGCGGAAGTGCCATCCCGAAATTCACGGCCGGTCTGAACCTTAGCTTCAATATAAAGAACTGGGACATTTCAATGTTCTTCCAGGGAGCTTTCGGACAGAAAATATTCTCACAGATCAATTATGACATCGAGGGATATTACCGAGGATTCAACCTCACCAAGCGTTATTACGATGAGCACTGGACCGAGTCCAACCACTCGAACACCCAGCCTCGTGCATCCTGGAGCGGAAAGACCAACAACGTGAAGGCATCTACCAGGTTCCTTGAAGACGGCTCTTATGTAAGGCTCAAGAACGTGCAGGTGGGATACAATTTCAAAACTCCGGAAGGATGCGCAGTCTCAAACTGCCGCCTCTATCTCGCAGGTTCGAACCTTTTCACCCTGACCGGCTATTCAGGACTGGATCCGGAGATGACCGTAAGTACGAACTCCGCATCTGAAGGTGACAGGGCCAACGGCATCGACTGGGGAACATATCCTGTGGCAAGGAGCATCACTCTTGGACTTAATATTACATTCTAATGAAAATGAAAAAGTTAACATACAGCATATTGATTGCATCTGCTGCCATGTGGGCAACATCATGCAACTTCCTTGACGAAGAGCTCAAAGGCGGATATACTTCGGAGAGTTTCTACAAGGATGCCAAAAATGCCGAAATGGCCGTAAACGGGGTTTACAACTCCCTGTACGATCACAAACTGTGGATTTTCACGGATGTCGCTTCCGATGATGCAGTCAAAGGGGGAAATGCAGGTGACCAGGCTGACATCAACAGTATCGACAATTTTTCCGCTACTGCCGACAATGGCCCAATTAATGAGTTCTGGCAGCATACATACGAGACGATTACGCGTGCCAACAATGTCATCACCAATGTTCAGAAGATGAATATCAACGAGCAGACAAAGGCATCCTATGTGGCACAGAGCAAGTTCTTCAGGGCATATTCATACTTCAATCTGGTGAACATATTCGGACAAGTACCTCTAAAGCTTTTGCCGCAGGACAACCATGATGCCATCCATGTGGGCCTTTCAGGTATAGACAAAATCTATGAGCAGATCGACAAGGATCTTGCCGATGCAGTGACAGTCCTTCCGGAGGAATATACTCCATCAGAAGCGGGCCGTGTTACCCGTGGAGCTGCCTTAGCCCTTCTTGCAAAGAGCAAACTCTATCAAAAAGACTACAATGCCTGCCTTGGAGCCATATCACAGATTGAACAGCTGGACATCTATGATTTGGAGCAGAACTTCAGCGACCTGTTCATGAGGGGTGGAGAAGACAGTGTGGAGAGCATGTTCGCAATACGATATGCAAACAACACTACAGCTCAGCTCGGAAACAACCTCAACGTATGGTTTGCTCCATCTCCTGAAGGAGGATATTACTTCAATGCTCCTACAGAAGACTTCGTGAGGACATTTGACGAATCCACAGTCAACGGGGAGACAGACCCTCGCCTTGATGCTTCAATCGGAAGGGAAGGTCAACCATGGTTCGGCACTACATTCTCTTCAAGCTGGTCAGAGGCAACAGGTTATCTCGTGAAGAAATACCACGAAGCTCTTCCTGAAGGAGAAGCAATCTCACAGAGTACCATCCCGCAGCACATACTCAGATATGCCGATGTGCTCCTGATGAAGGCCGAAGCCCTCAATGAGAGCAGCCAGGCCGGTGCAGAAATTCCGCTCAACAGGGTAAGGTCGCGCGCCAACCTCGCACAGGTAAGCGGCTTGTCACAGGACCAGATGCGTGTGCTCATCCGCAAGGAACGCCGCAGGGAGCTAAGCTTCGAATTCCAAAGATTCTTCGACCTGATGCGTTACGGGAAGGAGTATGCAACCACAGCTCTTCCGGATCTCCCATGGAATGCAGAAAGATATTATTTCCCTCTGCCACAGTCTGAAACGGATATTAATACTTCAATAAAATAATCAAACACCAATCACTTTTTATCAATCAAACATCATGAAATCTTTAAAGACAATCGCCATCATGGCAATCGCTGCACTTTCATTTGCAGCATGTCAGACCAAAGTTGGATCTGACCTTGACAAGACAGAATTCAATGCTGTCGTAGCTGAGGCAGAAGCTATTGCAAATGCCGCTACAACCGATGATTATCCTGACTCTGCAATCTCTACTTTCAAGACTGCAATCAGCAATGCAAAGACAGCAGCAGAAGCAGCATCAACCCAGACACAGATCGACAACATCGTCAGCAACCTCAAGGCTGCCATTGAAACCTTCAAGGCAGCAGCTTATGATGCAATTCCTGCGGCAGCCCTGACAATGGAGTGCAAATTCGACGGAGAGGCAGACAAGACCACCGGTGCAAACGCCTGGACTCTTGAGGCAGCTTGCGGTCCAAAGGAAGTATTCCCTACTGCAACTTACCCTACATATGTTGACGGAAAGGTTGGCAAGGCTGTGAAACTCGAGAAGGGAGCAAACTTCAATGTCAAAGGCTTCAATCCGGCTTCTCTTGCAGGTTCGGCCCTTTCAATCGCAGTTTGGGTAAACCCTTCAAAGGTCTATGCAAACAACTACATCATTTCATTCAACCGCTGGGATTCATGGAAGTTCCAGCTCCAGGACGGCAGCAAGCCTTTCATGACTCTTGCCTACACTGGCGGAATTGCCGACATGGACAATGAGACTGACAACAGCTGCCCTGCAAACGAGTGGCACCATGTCGTAGTATCATCAGACCTTACAGCCGGAACAGTCAATTTCTATGTTGACGGCCAGCTCACAAAGGCTTGGGAGAACAAGGTGAAGGGAACCATCCCGACCTTCGACGACAACTACCTCTGCATCGGCCAGCAGTGCTCATGGGAGACTGCATGCAAGGATGACTGGTTCAACCCTGCAGATGCAAACGAGACCAACTGGTCTTGCTTCTGGGGACTTCTTGACGAGTTCAAGGTTTACAACATCGCCCTCACTGCAGGACAGGTTTCAAAACTTTACAACAGCGAGAAATAATCTCACTTTCCTGATCCGGCTGCGGGTGATGCCGCAGCCGGATCCCATGTAAATGCCATTGGACAAAAATGAAGAACTTCTTTCTATTGGTTGCATGTATGACCGTGCTTGCATCATGCAATAATTCCCTTGAACCAGAAATGCCCGAGATTGCAGAGGGACGCAACATCCCTCAGCAGCAGATTGGCCGTGTTCTGTATATGCCTTATATATCAGGAACTTACCAACTTATTGACTGGTACGGTCTGGCTCGCGGCTACGATGCTTTCGTGTTCGACAGGAATGCAACCGATGAATATCGTCCGTTGGTGTGGACCGATGCAAGCCACAACAATGTCAGCTTTGACGGTTTCGGCCTCTATACTACCGTGGGAGACAGCCGTCAGGGACCGCAGAAACCAGGAGCACATGAAGCCATAAATACGATGGCCGCCGTTCTCGGAGCCGGCCTCGTGGGGATTGACAAGACGAATCAGGATGGCTTTAATTACCCCCGTATGCTCCAGCAATATTACGGAAAGCGCAGTGGATGGCGCATAATGTTGAACAACACCTCCGGTTATTCCTCTGACTGGTGGTACAACATTCTTCCGAATGTCCTGTACAGCGCTGTCTGTGATGTGTTCCCGGATGTCGAAGGCTCCGATGAGATACAGCGAAACATTGCGGACCAGTTTGTCCGCGCGGAGGAGGCCCTGGGCGGCAATTACTCCCATTCCGCCTTCAACTTCGCGAATATGAGCCCGATAGACAACAACATTCCCAAACAGGAGGATGCCGCCGGCGGTCACGGATATGTCCTCCTTCATTCCTACCTCAAGTTTGGGGACGAAACATATCTCGATGCAGCGAAGAGTGCGATAGAAGCACTTGATTCACAGACGGAAAGCCGTCTGTATGAAATATTGCTCCCATACGGAGCCTATTGCGCGGCATATCTGAACGCCACTGCAGGCACCTCGTACGATGTGCTGAAGATGCTTGACTGGACATTCGACGGATGCAAGTCATATTCCGGACGCTACGGATGGGGCGTAATAAATGAAAAATGGGGACAATATGACGTGTATGGCCTTCAGGGGAGCTGGAGTGACGGCGGAGGCTATGCATTTCTCATGAACAGCTTCGAAATGGCCATGCCTCTGGTCCCTCTGGTGAAATATGCTCCTCAGTATGCCCATACCATAGCAAAATGGATGTACCATGCAGCCAGTGCCACCCGTCTTTTCTATCCGGAACATATAGACGATGCCAACCAATTCGCTCCGGAGCTGAAGGCTCATGCCGGAGGTGTCATCGGCTATGAGGGCCTGAAGAAACGCGACCGGTACGGGGTGTATCCGGCATCGGTGTGCCCTGTTGCAGAAGGGGACGGCCCGTCCTGGACCTCGGCCAACGGGACGATAACGATGTTTTCACTGTACAGCAGTTCGCCTGTCGGAATATTCGGCTCCATAATAAGTCCTTCCGATGTTGAAGGAATAATCCGCCTGGACTGCAATGTGACCGACTTCTACACACCAAGGAAATATCCTGTGAACCTTTATTACAATCCGTATTCCAACGATATGGGATTCACATATGACAACAATCATCTCACATACGGGAGAATGCAATATGCAAATGGGGAATATGACCTGTACGATGTGATATCAGGTACCTTTGTGGCAAAAGGGGCCTCAGGCAAATGTCAGGTGCAGATTCCTGGCAGGGGAGTCCTGCTTGTCGTAGAGATCCCGGCGGGTGAGAAACTCTATGAAAAGGATGGGAATGTCGTCGACAAGGACGGTTATGTGATATCATACGGCGAAATAAAATGACGGCATACCATGATTGCCTGCGCAATCGGTGAATTGACTCTCAGGAACGGGGAACAGCCATTGTCTCATCTCCCTATGAGAAACGCGAAAATCGCACGGAGTTCCGGGGAAAATAGTTATATTTGCCAAATTTTATTTCGAGATGCAGACATTTGTTAATTCACCGATTGCCGAAGGACTGACCTTCGATGACGTTTTGCTGATTCCTGCACGTTCTGAAGTTTTGCCAAGAAGTGTAGATGTCTCTACCAAATTCACAAGGGAAATATCCCTTAAAACACCTATTGTATCTGCCGCTATGGACACTGTGACCGAAGCCGAACTTGCCATCGCCATGGCACGCGCCGGTGGAATCGGGGTCATACACAAGAACATGACCATCGAAGAGCAGATGAATCAGGTCCGTCGCGTGAAGAGAGCAGAGAACGGTATGATTTACGACCCTGTGACAATCAGGCCTGAAGCCACCGTAGGTGAGGCCCTCGGGATGATGGCACAGCACCATATCGGAGGAATTCCGGTGGTCGATGCAAACAACTTCCTCATCGGAATCGTCACCAACCGTGACCTCCGCTTCCTCGACAATCTCAAACTGCCTGTATCTCAGGTGATGACATCGGAGAATCTTGTGACGGCACAGAAAGGTATCAGCCTTGCCGACGCAACAGACATTCTCCGTCACTACAAATTCGAAAAACTTCCTGTAGTTGACGCCGACGGCAAGCTCGTGGGCCTGATCACCTACAAGGACCTCATGAAAATCAAAGATAATCCTATAGCTTCCAAGGACTCCAAGGGTCGCCTTCTCGTAGCGGCCGCAGTGGGCGTCAAGTCCGACACCATAGAGAGGATCGAAATGCTCAAGAGCGCCGGAGCCGATGCAATCGTGGTCGATACGGCTCATGGACATTCTGTAGGAGTGCTTGAAGTAATAAAGAAAGCCTGCGAGGCACATCCTGAAATCCAGATAGTTGCCGGAAATGTGGCAACGGGTGAGGGTGCCAAGGCCCTTGCCGACGCAGGAGTAAGCGCAGTCAAGGTCGGAATCGGACCTGGCTCAATCTGTACAACCCGCGTAATCGCCGGAGTGGGAATGCCTCAGCTCTCAGCAATCATGATGGCTTCCGAGGCCCTCAAGGGCACGGGCGTCCCGGTGATCGCAGACGGAGGAATCCGTTATTCCGGAGATGTCGTCAAGGCTCTCGCGGCTGGTGCAAGTACCATCATGGCCGGCTCGCTTTTCGCCGGAGTCGAGGAGTCACCGGGAGAGACCATCATTCTCAATGGTCGTAAGTTTAAGTCATACAGAGGAATGGGCTCGCTGGAGGCTATGCAGCAAGGCTCCAAGGACCGTTACTTCCAGGATATGGAAGAGGATATCAAGAAACTCGTCCCGGAGGGAATCGTGGCACAGGTGCCATACAAGGGAACTCTTTCAGAGGTGGTTTACCAGCTTGTCGGAGGTCTTCGTGCCGGTATGGGATATGTCGGAGCCAAGGACATCGAGGCCCTGCGCAGCGCCAAGTTCGTACGCATAACCCACGCAGGATATGTCGAAGGTCATCCTCACGATGTGACCATCACTAGGGAGTCTCCGAACTATTCGAGATAAGATAGATGAGGCGTTTTATACATATCGCTTCAATCATTGCAGTCGTCCTGCCGGCTTTGGTGTCGTGCAGGGCGATTTCATCCTTTCTGCACGATGATGAAGTTGTGGCCAGGGTCGGTACAGAAAAACTCTATCGTCATGATCTGGAAGAAGTTATTCCAAAGGGTCTGTCCCCTCAGGACAGCACCAGGCTGGCTCTCCAATACATAAACACCTGGGCATCTGACCGGGTTTTCTATACGATTGCCATGGAGCAGCTTTCCAAGGCGGAGAAGGATGTCACCAGGGAGCTTGAGGATTACCGCAACTCCCTCCTGAAATACAGATACGAGCAGCTTTATGTGAACCAGAGACTGGATACATCCGTGACTGAGGACAAGGTTGAGGAATACTACAACGCCCATCAGGACAAGTTCATTCTCGAACGGCCGGTGGTGAAGGCTCGTTATCTCCGAATACTTGCGGACTCGCCCGTCCTGGAGCCGATCCGCCGCAAGATGTCGTCAGATATTCCGGATGACATCGTGGAGGCAGACAGCCTTGCCTATTCCTCAGCAATGAAGTTCACCTGGTGGGGTGACAGGTGGATAGATGCCAATGTACTTGCCCGTGAGTTCGGGACGGACTGGAAGACAGTGCTTTCCGCAATGAAAGGCAATTGGATAAGCCAGACGGACACGACAGGTATTCTCCATGCTGCATATATCGCCGACTTCGTGCAGGCAGGCAATGTTGCCCCGATAGAGTTCAGCTCGGAAAAGATAAAGGATATAATTTTAAGTTCGCGCAAGCAGGCCCTGATTTCAGGTTTGGAACGGGACTTGCTTAAGGATGCCCGCGAAAACGGAACATTTGTGATATATTGATGAATATGAAATACACCCATCCCTTGAAAGCTCTGGCAGCCGTTGCGCTTGCCCTCGTTGCAGTGCAGATGTCTGCGCAGAAATATCCCGACGGGATAATAGACAAATCCATAGCGGTAGTCGGCAACGAAATGATAATGTTGTCCCAACTGGAGGAGGAAGTGCAGATGATGAGGGCGCAGGGCATGATGTCCGACAGGAACATGCGCTGTGAAATCCTGGAGCAGATGCTGGTCTCCAAGCTGTTCCTGATGCAGGCCCGCCTTGACTCCCTTACGGTGAACAACGATATGGTTGAGGGCGAGATGCGCAACAGGATCGACCAAATCCGCACCCAGCTTGGTGGAGACGAGGAGGTAGAGAAATACTTCGGCAAGCCTCTGTACAAGCTCCGCCAGGAATGGAGGGAATCTCTTCAGGAGATGAGCCTTACCCAGCAGATGCAGGGCAAGGTAGCAGCCAACATACCTGAACTTACTCCATATGATGTCCAGAATTATGTGGAAGCAGCCGACAAGGACGACCTGCCGATTGTCCCGGTCAAATACCAGCTCAGCCAGATTTGCGTATATCCTGACCGCGAGGCGGCCAATCTTGCCGTCAAAGAACGCCTTCTTGCCATCCGTGAACGTATCATGAACGGGGAGAAATTCTCCACTCTTGCCCGAATCTACTCCCAGGATCCGGGCAGCGCGAGAAGGGGAGGTGAGCTCGGCATGGCCTCCAAGTCCATCTTCTGGCCGGCCTTCTCCGATGCAGCGATGTCCCTCAAGCCAGGGGTTGTGTCACAGATAGTTGAGACTCCTGACGGATTCCATATCATAGAGGTGCTTGACAAGAAGGGCGATATGTTCAATGCAAGGCATATCCTTCTCAAGCCGGAATACACATCCGATGACAGGGAGAAGGGTTTCAAGGTACTTGACAGCCTCCGCAATGAAATCATCAAAGGCAACATCGCATTCGACCTCGCGGCGAGATTCTTCTCCGAGGACCCTGCCACAAGGACCAACGGAGGGCAGATGGCAGACCCGAACACAGGTTCATCTTATTTCGAGATAGACCAGCTCAAGCCTCAGGATTACTATGCGATCAGGGACCTGAAGGAAGGAGAGATTTCCTCTCCGCTCGAATCCCTTGACAATGAGGGCCGCAGCGGTAACCTTGTTTACAAGATCATCCGTCTCGACAAGATCATCCCGTCCCATACAGCCTCGTTTTCAACGGATTACAACCTGCTTCTCGAACATGCCAAGCAGGAAGCATCCTCGGCGGCCATAGACAAGTTCATCGATTCCAAAATCCAATCGACATACATAGTGCTGGATCCTCTGTTCAAGGACTGCGCATTCGACCGCGACGGCTGGGAGCAGAAATTCCGCAAGGCAGAATAGTCCCCATATATGAGGCCGGCTTCACTTCCATATCTTTTGTCATTCGTGGCGTCCTTCCTTCTGTGCCTTACACTCAAAGGGCAGGAGCAGAGGGACAGTCTTGTGATACTCATGAGTGCAAAGTCCGCGCAGACCGTGGATGTGGAGGGTGCGAGCTACAGGAAGATTGTCGGACCGGCAAGGTTCCTTCATAACGGTACATTTCTGATATGTGACACCGCGCTGTGGAATATTGATACCCGCATAATTGAGGCATGGGGGAATGTCCGCATACTCCAGGAGGAGACGGTGCTGGACAGCGACAAGCTTACCTATATCATAGATGAGGACCTGGCACAGTTCAGGGGTACGACTGTCCAACTCCAGGACAAGGATTATAATACGCTCAGGACCAGGCATCTGGATTATAATACCAAGGATTCCGTAGCCATATTCCGCGACGGAGGCTCCATGAGGGACAAGGACGGTCAGATAATCGAGAGTCGTGACGGGACATATGACTCCAAGATAAAGACATTCACATTCTCTGAGGACGTGAACATGTTTACGGACTCGATATTCGTCAAGACTGGATTTCTGAAATATGAGTCGGACCTCGACCTTGCCACTTTCTCATCCGGTACCGACGCCTGGAAGGATGACAACATGCTTTCATCGTCGAGGGGATGGTATGACCGGGGCAGGGAACTGTTCTTTTTCCGGGAGAATGTGCATGTCATGTCTGAGCAGCAGGAGGGCTGGAGCGACAGCCTGTTCTTCTACAGGGCTACCTCGGATGTCGAGATGCTGGGCAATGTCCAGGTCAGCGACACCACGAGGAATGTATTCGCTATAGCAGGACGCATCCATTACAATGACTCGTCCTCCCGTGTCACGCTTACGCGCAAACCGGCTGTGATTACGCAGACCGAGGAGGTGGACGGCTCAGTTGATACCGTTTATCTAGGAGCTGACAAGCTAGTGTACCGGACTGTGATGATGTGCGATGTGGACAGCCTTGAACTCGTACTTGCAAACGAGAGGCTCTCCGCGATGCAGGTTGACCCGGTAGGGAACTACAGGAAGAAAGCGGCGGAAGCTGCGGCAAAGGCAGCGGAGGAGGCGGCGAAGAACGATCCGAATTACAGGCCGAAGGGAGATTCCGGAAAGAATCAGAACATGCCGCAGGCTCCTGATTCCAAACCTGCCGGAGCTCCGAAGCAGCCTGGTCCCGGGGACAGGACGGCTCCTCCTGCCAGGACGGGTGCCGCACCGGATTCGCTTGCAGCCAGCCCGATGCCCCCACGGGATTCCCTGGCCATGGCTTCTGATTCATCGGGCGTCGCCACGGATTCTCTGACAGTAGTCCCAGAAGAACCGAAGGATACCACCAAGATAGGCTTCCTGCAGGCCATCAGCAAGGTCAAGATATTCAAGAAGGATATGCAGGTCGTATGTGATTCGCTTCTGTACAGCGACCTCGATTCCCTTGCGAGGATGTTCAATGACCCGATGATATGGCAGGAAAGTGTGCGCCAGTATTCTGCAGACAGCATTTCCGTGGCCGTCAGCAAGGGAACCATAGACAAGGCCAGCCTCATGTCCAATGCCTTCATCACCATCAAGGAGGATACTCTCCATTTCGACCAGATAAAGGGAACGGAGATGCTGGCATATTTCGGGGAGAAGTCCACATTGGAGCGCTTCGATGTGCTCGGAGGTGCTTCGGCGGTATTCTTCATAGAGGAAAACCAGGCACTTGCGACTGTCAACAAGGCTGAATCAAAGATGTTGTCGGCGGTCTTCAAGGATGGCCAGATTCAGAAGGTGCACTATTATGACGAGGCAAAGAACGACGGCTATCCTGTCGTACAGCTTACGAGGGAGGAACAGCGTCTCAAAGGATTCAAATGGAATCCCGAGCTCCGCCCTGCCGACCGCAACGCGGTGACTCCTCTTTCGCTCAGACCAAGCCAGAGAAAGATGTATTCATCCCGTCCGAGGGCAAAATTCACCCAGACGGAAATCTATTTCCCGGGTTATATCGGCGACATCCAGCGCCAGATACGGGTACGCGACTCCCTCCGTGTGGTCCGGGAACGCGAAGCGGCCCGCAGGGAGCAGATGCGTCTTGACAGGGAACGCCTTGACAGCATCGCCCTCGCCGACTCCCTCGCCCAATCCTCAGCCGATTCCCTCGTGCCAGCCCTCGCCGACTCCCTCGGCAATGCGGGCTCGGTAGTCCTTGCGGACTCCCTCGCAACGAAGGACAGCATCGGCAGACAGGATTCCCTTGCCAATGTCGCTACCGATAAGGTCCAGGCTGATGCCCCATCGTCCAAGGAACAGCAGAAGGCCGAACGTCAGGCACAGAAAGAGAAAGCGGCTGCCCAACGGCAGACTCAGCGCGATGCCAGACAGGCAAGGCAGGAAGCCAAATGGGCCGAACTTGACAAAAGAGATGCCGAGAAGCTGAGGCTCAGAGAGGAAAAGAAACAGCAGAAACTGCGCGAGAAGAAGCGCAAGGCCATAATGGATGCTGCCCGTCAGGCGGAGAAGGATGCACAGGCACTTGAAAAATATCGTCAAAGGTATCAGAAGAAGCTGGAAAGGGAGCAGCAGAGAAAGAATCGGAGGACAAAAAGATGAAACTGTCTGAACTCAGGACGGGTGAGCGTGGAGTGATAGTGAAGGTCCACGGACACGGAAGTTTCCGCAAAAGGATCATAGAGATGGGCTTTGTGAAAGGAAACAAGGTCAAGGTCATTCTCAACGCCCCTCTGAAAGACCCGATTGAGTACGAAATCATAGGATACAAGATTTCCCTCCGCCGGGAGGAAGCCGAAATGATAGAAGTCATAGGCGAAAGCGAGACGGTAGCCGTAATGAAGGCCGAATTGCTGCCTGCCCTGGAGGCCCCGAAATGCAGCGACATAGAGGTCGAAAGGCAGATGGAAGACCTTGCCTCCAAGCGCCGAAAAGAAATCAAGGTGGCCCTCGTCGGCAACCCGAACTGCGGCAAGACATCCCTTTTCAACCGTGCTTCCGGCAGCCACGAACATGTAGGAAACTACAGCGGCGTAACGGTAGATGCCAAGGAGGGCTATTTCGAGCACGGCGGATACAAATTCATAATAGTTGATCTCCCCGGAACATATTCGCTTTCGGCCTACAGCCCGGAAGAACGCTATGTCCGCAAGAACCTTATAGAGGATGTCCCCGATGTGGTCGTCAATGTGGTGGACGCCTCCAATCTCCAGCGCAACCTCTACCTCACCACCCAGCTCATAGACATGAACCTCAGGGTGGTGATGGCCCTGAACATGTTCGATGAACTCAAGGCCAAGGGTGACAAGCTCGACATGCGCCAGCTCGGCTACCTTCTCGGAATGCCAATCGTGCCTACAGTGAGCCGCTCCGGCGAGGGGATTGACAACCTTTTCGACACCGTAATCCAGATATACGAGAATTCCGACCCCCACCTGTCCCGCCACATCCATGTCAATCACGGTTCGGAACTTGAGCACAGTATAGACCGCATCAAGCTGCTCATTCAGCAGAATCCAAATATAAGGCACAGATACTCAACCCGTTACCTTGCAATTAAATATCTGGAGAACGACTCGGAGATAGAGAAGGTCGTTGAGTCGCTGCCCCAGAGGGACGAAATCATATCCGCCCGTTTCGAGGAACAGAAACGCATCAAATCCCTGCTTGGGACCAATCTGGAATCCGCCATCGTGGATGCGAAATATGCATTCGTGCAGGGAGCCCTTGCCGAGACCTGGCAGCAGAGCAACGCCAAACGCAACAGGCATACGCTCACGGACAAGATTGACGCCGTGGTGACCAACAAATGGCTGGCATTCCCGATATTCTTCTTCCTGCTCTACCTCGTCTTCGAAGGGACATTCGCAATCGGAGACTACCCGATGCAATGGATAGAATGGCTCGTGTCGGCGTTCGGCTCGTTCGTGGCCTCGGTGATGAAGGACGGATGGCTGAAGGACCTGATTGTGGATGGAGTCATCGGCGGAGTTGGAAGCGTACTTGTTTTCCTTCCGAACATCCTGCTTCTGTATCTTTTCCTGTCATTGATGGAGGATTCGGGATATATGGCGAGGGCGGCCTTCATCATGGACCGCCTTATGCACAAGATGGGACTCCACGGCAAGTCTTTCATTCCTATGATAATGGGATTCGGATGCAATGTCCCGGCCATAATGGCTACAAGGGCGATTGAGAGCCGAAAGAGCAGGATCATCACCATGCTGATAATCCCGTTCATGTCCTGTTCAGGCCGTATGCCCGTTTTCATCCTGATTGCCGGAGCATTCTTCCCGGGCAAGGCAGGATTGGTACTCCTCGGATTATATGCCTTCGGAATAGCCGTTGCAGTGCTCGCAGCCAAGATCATGAGCCGTTTCTTCAAGGAAGACGACCTGCCTTTCGTGATGGAACTTCCTCCGTACAGGGTACCGACCGCCATATCCGTGTTCCGCCACACCTGGGAGAAAGGCAAGCAGTATCTGCACAAGATGAGCGGAATTATACTCATCTGTTCGGTTGCAATATGGTTCCTCGGCTATTTCCCGAACCACGATGCCTACGATTCTGTCGCCGATCAGCAGGAACATTCATTCATAGGATATGTCGGCAAGGCTATGGAGCCTGTCCTGAAACCGTTGGGATTTGACTGGCGTATGGGTGTTGGAATTATAGCCGGAGTCGGAGCAAAGGAATTGGTGGTCAGTACATTGGGAGTTATGTATGCCGATGATGAGCCTATAGATGGAAATGTCGCAAACGGTGACGAGACCAGGTTGCAGAGGGCTCTGCTCCGTTCCGTCACGCCTGCCGCGGCGCTTGCCTTCATGGTATTCATCCTGCTGTATTTCCCGTGCATTGCGACTTTCGTGGCGATAAAGCAGGAAGCCGGTGGCTGGAAATGGGCGATATTCACCGCCGTTTACACCATCCTGGTAGCATGGGTTTTCGCCTTCGCCACCTTCCACATCGCCTCCCTCTTCCTGTAGTCTCCTTCCTTCCTGCAGGCTCCTTCTTCCTGAAGTCTCCTTCCTTCCTGCAGGCTCCCTTCCCTTCAAAACGGTGCAAAAAACAGCCTTTTTTTGCACCAAATGCTTTCGAAGACAAAAACGGTGTAAAAATCAGCCCTTTTTTACACCAAATCATTTTCTAATGAGTCAGCCTAAGGCAAAATCAGGAATACTGGCGGGGAAACCTCAGCAAAATTGCCCCCAAAGCAATGACCCCAAGCGCGAACGGATAATAAAGGTATGCAATTATCGACACCGAAGAAATCCCCGCCAGACCAGAAGCCATCAGCAACTGCGCCCCGTAAGGAATCAACCCCTGCACCAGACATGAGAAAGTATCGAGGATGCTGGCACTCTTTCTCGGGTCAAGCCCGAATTTCTCCGTAAGCTCCCTCGCAATCCGCCCGGTAGTGATGATGGCAATCGTGTTGTTCGCGGTGCACAGGTTTGCGAGCGACACAAGCCCAGCGATGCTCAGTTCCGCGCCTCTCTTGCCACGGATATGGCGTGTAAGCCCGTTCACAATGAAATCAAGTCCCCCGTTGTGGCGTATGACCTCCAACATACCTCCTGCCAGCATCGTGACGATTATCAGGTCTCCCATTCCGCCGATGCCCTCTCCGGCAGCAGCGAGAAATCCGCTCCAACCGATGCTACCCCTCGTGAACCCTATGATTGCATTGACTACGAGACCACAGAGCAGGACGGCGGACACATTCATCCCCGATATGGACAGTGCGATAATCAGGATATACGGAATCAGCAGCACCCAGTCTACGGCCCCGGCCTCCGGACTGAATGAAACGGAAGCCCCCATCACGATATATATGACTGCCACGATTGCCGCCGCAGGAGCAGCGATATAAAGATTGGCCTTGAACTTGTCCGACATCGAGCAGTTCTGCGTCCTCGTGGCTGCAATGGTGGTGTCCGATATGAATGAAAGGTTGTCCCCGAAGAATGCCCCGCCCACGATTATTGCTGTTATCATAGGCACGCTGCCCCCGATCTCCCCGGCAATTCCGGCTGCCACGGGCACCATCGCCACAATCGTACCCACGCTCGTCCCGACAGACATTGATATGAAGCAAGCGGCAAGGAAAAGCCCTGCAAAGAGCAGCCTGCCAGGCAAAATCCGCAAGGTCAGGTTCACTGTCGCGTCTATGGCGCCTATTTCCTTCGCAGTGGCGGCAAAAGCCCCTGCCAGCACGAATATCCATATCATAAGGAGCACGTTCTTGTCGCCTGCCCCCTCCGAGAACACTGCGATTTTCTCATCGATGTTCTTGCCCTTGCATATGAACACGGCCCATACCGATGCTATCAGGAATACCGCAGAGATAGGAATCTTGTAGAAATCCCCGGCCAGCACCGAAGACAGAAGATATATGACGAGGAAAACCACAAGGGGGCTTAGCGCAAGCCATCCGCCGACAGTCGTTCCTTCGTATTTCTCCAGACTCTCACGCATTTTGCGCGAAAGTTCCGATATATATTTGTCCGGTATTATCCCCATAATCCCTGTCTTTTCAACTTCCTTTTATTAAACCCCGGCAAAATTACTAAAAATTCGCTTTTCTGTCATTCCGACAGAGGGAACCGACAATGAATCTGAATGGGTTTCCATAAGATTAATCTTAAATTTGATATATTTGCATGAACGGAAGCACCCATGCCTATGAGAATAGCCCACAAACTGTATATAGCAGCAATCATCATAGCCCTGCCACTCCTTGCCCTGCCAGCCATTGCGGACGGGGCCGCCTCCACTGCTCCAATCGTGGACTCTCTCATGTCCCGGTTGCAGACCTGCAATGCTTCCGAAGCAAAAAGCATATCCCAAAAAATCCTGGATATCCTCGACAATGAAGGCTTTACCGAAGGCAGAATAATAATTCCCGACAAATGCCCCCGGGACAGTATGATGGCCCTGACAATGTATTGGGCAGGAGAATGGTATTACGACCGTCAGGACTACACGACATCCCTCGGCTACGCCATCAAGGCAATGGAACTGCTTGACTGCAAGGTGGATTCCCCTGTTCTCGAGGCGGATTGCACCAATCTGATATCCATAGCATATTTCCGCCAGTCCGACTTTGTCAAAGCCTTGGAATACTCCAAAAGGTCCCTCAGTCTGGCAAGGAAACTTGAGGACAAAGAGCGTATGGCTTACGCACTCAACACCATAGCCGGAATCAGCCTTGCCTCACGGCAGCCCGCTCAAGGTGAACAATACATACTTGAAGCCATCGGAATCTGCGAACAGGAACGCGACTCCGTCATGCTCTCGGTGCGCCTCGGAATGGCATCCGAGATATACCACGCCATGGGCCAGGATGAAAAAAGCCTCGAATATGCAAAACGGGCCTACGATGTCAGCACCGCCCTCGGCCAGAGGGACAAGGCTGCCGTGAGACTCGTCCAGATGGCCTCGGCTGCAAAGTCATTGGGCAACGAATCCCAAGCGGAAAAGTGGCTCTTGGAAGCGATGCCGGTGCTTGAGAAATACGGCAATATCCAGTCTCTGGCCATCGCCTCCAATCAGATGGGCGAACTCCTCCTGGAGAAAGGCGACCCGGCAGCCGCAGCCGGATATTTCAGGCAGGCTTTGCGCTTTTTCGAATCGAAAGGCGACTCCTACAACATGAGCCGCTCACACTACGGGCTGGCCAAATCCCTTATGCCGACCGACCCGTCCGGAGCCGCAGCTCACATGATGCGATACACCGAAATCCGTGACAGCCTCTACAACAGCGAGATGAATCGCGGGCTGAACGAATATCACGCATTGTACCGCAACGACCTGCTGCAGGAAAAAATGGAGCATGACAGGAAAGTCCGCAGATGGATGACTATGGCTGGAATCCTCGTCGGATTGATTGTTTCCATATCCTTGTTCATCGTATTGAGACGGATGAAGAATACAAGAAAATCATTGGCCAAGGCCATGGCGCGCATTGCAGAACTGGAAGAATCTTCCTCAAGCAACCAGAAACCGGACACCAATTCCGATGAGAAGCAGGATTCAGACAATGATTTTCTCCGCCGCCTTACCGAGGTAGCCCTTGAAGTCATACCGACCGGCAATGTGGACTACGAACTCATTGCATCCCGGATGTGCGTCTCAAGAGCCCATCTCAACCGCAAGGTCAGAGCCTCAGCCGGATGCACCACCACGGATTTCATCCTTGCCATCAGGATATCCAGGGCCAAGGAACTGCTTCGCGGTACTTCTCTCCCTGTATGGGAGGTCGCCCAAAGATGCGGGTTCAGTGACCATGCCTATTTCAGTACCCTTTTCAAAAAGACCGTAGGTTGCACTCCCGTGCAGTTCAGGAATGCCTGAAACCCATCCTGAATGCCGGATTTGTTCTTTAAACAAAAGATGATGTTCCTTAATCAAAACGGGGGACATCATTTTCTTTTTATCTTCAAGCCCGGAAATATAAACAATTGCGCCATGAAAGACATGACAGACATAAGACATTACGCAGCTCCGCAAATACTGCAAGTTGACATCATTCCGGCAAGCGTGCTTTGTGAAAGCTCTTTCGGATTTTCCGTTGGTGAAGCTGGTTTCATTGACGGCGACCTTGACAGTGCCAACAACGGCTATGGATCGATTGACAACGGTTCATATTGATTTGCCGGACTGTGAAAGCGTAGTGACCAGGATGCGCCCAAGGGCGATATCTAATGGTTTTCATCGTGAGAGTGAACGATAGCGAACGGCTATCATCCTCTCAAAAAATTGTAAAAAAATTTTGACAGTATGAAAAAGGAAATATTGATGCTTGCGGCCCTGCTAATGTCCGCCGCCTGCGAAATGACGATAATCCCGGACCATGAATCTGCCGGAGAAAGAATTACATTGTACTTTACCGGAGAAAAGCCTGCGACGGCATCGGACACCAAGACCTATTATGACCCGGTATCGGACGCCATACTCTGGAGCGCGTCCGGAGAATATATGATGGTGGCGATGTCCAACAGTGCCGAGACAGAGGGAGAAAGGTATGACGAGAATGTGCAGGTTCCAAAACGCGCTTTGAACGGCATCCTGCAATCAAACGAGGCAGTAGTGTCCGCTGACGGAAAGACTGCAAAGTTCTCGTTGACCGAAAATGCTGAATATGGTATCACTTTCCCGTCAGGCGAGGGGAAATACCGTTTCCATTCAGTCTATCCGGCATCGGCCTCCTGCGGACTCGGGAATTACAGTATATGGGACTGGCTGATATTCGTCGGGACAAGGCCTGATTACAGCGGACAATACCCGTCAGCCACCAGCTATGACCCGAACGCGGATGTAATGCTCGGAATATCCCAGCAGGAATATACCGAAGTGACCTCTGGTATGGAAATCCCTATGGTGTTCGACCGTCTGGTCACCCACGGCAAGATAACCCTTACCGGCATTCCGGCAGCGATGACAAATATCACCAAGGCGGTCATCACGGCTCCCGAAGGATGCACGATGGCAGGAATATATTACATCAATGTGCTTGGGAAGGAATTCGGTGGGGATGACAAATTAAACCAGAATTATGTCGTGCTGAATTACACATCCGGGGAGGCGGAGAAGGAAGTGAAGTCTGCCGCCCTTCCAGGTGAAGTCGTGGACGGGACATTCGATTTGTGGTTCTGCACCCAGCCGATAGAGATTGCAGAGGGACAACCCCTTACAATAAGCCTCCAGAATGAGTCCGGATGCGTTTCAAGACAGATTACGGCAAGGGAGGGAGGCATAAAGTTCGAGAAGAACAAGCTTTCCACCCTGACGATATCGATGGCAGACGCCGTATTTACTCCATATGAATACGAGTTGGCGATGACTTCTGACGGAGACCCTGTCGGTTATCTGGAGCTTCCGAGGACTGCCGGGGTGACGGAGTTCTATATCAGGACCAATGCAGGGAATGATGTGTCTTTTGATTACAGTTCTTTTCCGAATTTGATGAGCGTTTATTACGATTGGGAAAATATTACCATTGATTCAAGAGGATGGAATGTGTTCAAATGCTATGCTGTACACAAGGAAAATCATTCGCGCACCATCAAGATTGAGGGAACAATTGGTATAGATGTGACTTCCGAGGGGACATCGGTACTTGGTTCATCGATTTCGATTCTTCAGAGCGATGGTGACGGCGAGGTTGTCATCGGTGATTGGACTGGAGACCCGGTTGAGATGGCAGGACTGCTGTGGTATCCTTGCAACCTCGGGTTCGACCTCGATCATCCGTTCGGCAAATATTACCAGTGGGGCCGCCGTGCAGGGCAATATCCTTATTATGAAGACAATACCACCAAATTCGCTTATTCTGAGTATGATGATGCCGGAGCTATAAAAGCTGTTGATGATAATACTTATTATGCAGCAAGCAACAACTGGTTCAAATACGATGATCCTGAAACAGATTCGCCTACCGTTGATTTCAACTGGCCTGAAACTGATGATTCTCCATATTTGGGAATGGGCAATCCTTGCCCGGAAGGATGGCGTGTCCCAACAACTGCCGAGTGGAAAGCTCTTTCAAAATTGATTTCTTCTTATGGGTGCCGGTCAACGGTTGGTTTGAAGGACAAGTTGCACGGGGTGGCAAGTTTCGAAGGCAAGACCTCATCAGGAAAGGCAGCAGTGTGGGATTTGTGGGATGAGCAGACGGGTGCAGCGCTTGAATTTTGCGTTGCGGGATCAATTACCTGCGCATATTTTAATGATGAAGAGTATTTCAAGAATATGAATAATGCGGCATTGAGCCGCTATGATTCAGATTCTGCAAGTGGACAATATTGGGCCTCAGATACTACTGAAGATCAATACTACGAAGGCTACCGAAATTATTCATATATGGATTTTACTGCCTATAATATCACCGGAGAGAATACGTCATATAAGAAGAATGAAGCTGTGGTAAGAACAATTGATGGAGACAGTTATCCTGGCTATTCCGTCCGCTGCGTGAAATCCGTCGAGTAGATTGGAATTGAAAGATGTGTTATAAAGGAAGGCCGACGGACTTGTCCCGCCGGCCTTCTTCCGTCCTCACCCTCGGATTTCTCACTTCGTTCGAAATGACATTTACCCTGTCATTCCGAGCGAGCGCAGCGACGAGGAATCTGAGAAACCGGTTCAGACATCCTCCGTCCCTCCAATCGGAACTGTCATTCCGAGCGAGCGCAGCGACGAGGAATCTGAGGGCGGAAGCGTTCCGCCTATGCCATTTCACCGCATTTCCTGTAGGCAGTTTCATAAGTTTTATGTAAGTTTGCAGAATATGACGAAAAAAAAGGACGATACCCTGCAGGTGCCCTTCGGAGAAAGCCGCGTCTTGCTCCACACCTGCTGCGCGCCTTGCTCCGGAGCGATAATCGAACGCTTGATGCAGGAAGGTGTCACCCCCGTCATATATTATTGCAACCCGAACATCTACCCCTATCGGGAATATGAAATCCGCAAGGGCGAATGTTCCCGATATGCCGCTTCGCTGGGTCTGGAAATCGTGGATGACGACTATGACCACGACCTCTGGCTGGAGGATGTGAAAGGCCTGGAAAATGAGCCGGAAAGGGGAGGCCGCTGCCTCAGATGCTTCAGGTTCAGGCTTCTGAGGGCTGCGGAATATGCTGCCGCAAACGGCTTCAGGGTGTTGACGACCACATTGGCATCGTCGCGATGGAAGTCCCTCGACCAGATAAACGAAGCCGGAATGTGGGCATGCGCACAGGTGGCGGAACGGATTGCCGCCCAATCTCCTGATGACGCCGGGAAGGATGGTGCCGCAATGGCCTCCGCCCCCGTATGGTGGGACAGGAACTGGCGCAAGGGCGGCCTGCAGGAGCGCAGGTCGCAGATCATAAAGGAGCAGAACTTCTACAACCAGCTTTACTGCGGCTGCGAGTTCAGCATTCCTGACACCCTGAAATGCAATCTGCCGGCTGGAACAGGCTGGGATGGCAAATAAAGGATATTGTTAATTTATAATAATAAGGATATGGGAAATTTACTTTTTCTCGGAAACATCGGTACAGGTGAGATAATCATAATCGCTTTGGTCGTCCTTCTCATTTTCGGAGGCAAGAAGATTCCTGAGCTCATGAAAGGGCTCGGCAAGGGAGTCAAGAGCTTCAAGGACGGAATGAACGAGATCGAGAAGGAAATCACCGACGAAGGAGAGGACAAGAAATAGGATGGAGGACAACAGGCCTGAAGAGTCCCCTCAGGGGCAGGAAATGTCGTTCTGGGGCCATCTCGAAGTGTTGAGGTGGTCATTGGTGAGGATTGCAGCCGTAGTCCTCGTCCTGATGATTGCATTCTTCCTGATAATGCCGGACATATTCAGTTCCTTCGTGCTCGGCCCGACGAGTTCTGACTTCTTCCTGTACAGATGGTTCGCCAAGCTCGGTTCCGTTCCATTGATGCCGGATTTCTCGGCAGATGACTACAAGGTTGACATCATCAACATCAATGTCGCCTCGCAGTTCATGACGCACATAACCACTTCCTTCTGGTTCGCCCTCGTGCTGGCTTTCCCGTATGCGGTGTTCGAAATCTGGAGGTTCATAAGCCCTGCTCTCTATGATACAGAGAAATCATCAGTCAGGGTGGCCTTCCTTTTCGGAACCATCATGTTCTTCGTCGGCTGTGCCGTGGGCTACTGTTTCATATTCCCGTTTACCTTCCGCTTCCTGACCGAATATCAGCTCAGCGGAGACATCACCAACCAGATAAGCCTCAATTCCTATATGGGGAGCTTCCTGATGATGGTGTTCATCATGGGTGTCGTGTTCGAGATGCCCCTGCTTGCATGGATACTGTCGAAACTTGGGCTCATAAAGAAGGATTTCCTGAAGAAATACCGCAGACACGCCGTGGTCGTCCTGCTCGTGCTCGCCGCAGCCATCACTCCGACAGGCGACCCGTTCACCCTGATGCTCGTGTTCCTGCCGCTGTATCTGCTGTATGAATTATCCATCTGCCTTGTACGCTGAGGCTCATCCGGACAGGTGTGGGTCTGTAAATCCGGAATCAGCCTATGCGAACAGTTCGCGCAGGACTTTCAGTGAATTAATGTTGAGGGATGAATCGAGGTGATATTCGAGATAGCGTAGGATTTCGTCTGCTATCTCGTTCCTGACCTGTCCCGAAAGCGGGATGAGCATCGATTCTGCGAATGGGAGTGTCATGAAGCTGGAGACCACGTCCATATGTCCGCCCACGAAAGGCATCAGATCCTCCACATGGGGACTGAACCCCAGTACGACCGACAGTTCGAGAAGGAACCGGATATGGAAATTGCTGAAATCAGAAGTGACCGCATCCAGAAGGAGGATGTTTTTCTCGCACCAGTCATACAGCCCCTCCTCAGAGGTCCCGTCCTTGACGGCACGGTAAAGTACTTCGCTCAGGAAAAGCGTCATCGTATTCTTGTAGATGTTGCCCCTTATCCCCGAAAGCGGGTACTGGCACGAAAGGTTCCTTGCCGTATATAGTTTCGATCTGGATGTCTCCTGGATGTCGGCCTCAAGGATGTTCAGGGGCTGGAACAGGGTGGTGACCGCCTTCTTCCCGACACTGCGCACAAGAAAACTCCGCCGTCCATACTCCCTGCTGAGGGTATGAAGAACGGCGGAGCTGTCTCCGAATTTTGTCGAATGTAAGACTATCAGTCCTGTATTTACGATCATATCTTCAGGTTACTTGGCGACTGCCTCGGACTTCTCCTGCTGCGCGAACCAGTCTGCCATGGCACGGAGAGCCTTTCCCCTGTGGGATATTTCATTCTTTTGTTCTTCCGTGATGTCAGCGAGAGTCATTCCCGGATAGTCCTCCGACAGGAAAATCGGGTCGTATCCGAATCCTCCGTTGCCTGACTTGGTGCGCGCGATGGTGCCTTCGAGAGTGCCTTCAAAAAAGTGTTTCTCTCCGTTGTAAATCAATGTGATGACGCTCCTGAAGCGTGCCTTCCGTGAAAATTTCTTTACTTTCAGACCCATGGCAGCCGCCATGTTGGCCTCACATTCGCGAACCTGAAGTTCCCTCAGGACCTTGTCCATGTTCTTGTCGAAGTCCTTGTCATCTCCTGCATATCTTGCCGTATAGACTCCCGGAGCGCCTCCGAGTGCATCGACTTCAAGTCCTGTGTCGTCAGCGAAACAATTGCTTCCACTCTTGTCAAAAATATACTGCGCTTTCTGTAAAGAATTAGCTTTCAATGTCTTTCCAGTCTCAGGAATTTCCTCGGAAATCCCAACTTTCATCGGGGTGACGAGCTTGAACCCCTTTCCCAAAATCTCAGATGCTTCACGCAGTTTACCACTATTGCCCGTCGCAAAAACCAAATTCATCATAAAACTGCCTATTATTACTACTAAAAAACCGCTGCAAAGGTATAAATTTTTCATATTTTTGCATAGATTATTACAAAAACAGGTCCATGACGATGAACAGACACAGAATTCTTGCATTGATTCCGGCGCTTGCCGCCATTATATTATCCTCATTTACAGCATATTCACAGAGCAAGACCTTCCGTATGGGGCAGTGGGCGGAAATCCAGGGTGCCATAGTGAAGGAACTCAACAGGTCCTATGTCGACTCGCTTCCTGTGGACAGGATAATGAGGGCCGGCATAGATGCCATGCTTGAAGAACTCGACCCTTATACCATATATATACCTGAGGAGGAGAATGAGGACCTCCAGATGATGCTCTCCAAGACTTATGGGGGCATTGGGGCCATCATATACAAGAAAGTTGACGGGAATGTCGTCATAAACGAACCGTACTACGGTTCTCCGGCCTGGAAGAACGGCCTTGTCTGCGGCGATGAAATCCTGTCCATAGACGGAGTGCCTACGGTAGGCCTCCAGACCAAGGAAAGCAGCGACAGGATGAAGGGCAAGCCAGGTACGGTTGTCAGCTTCAAGGTGAAGAAGGTCCATTCAGGTGACACCGTCGATGTGAAGATCACCCGCGAAAGAATCCATTTCCCTGACATCGAATATGCAGGAATGGTAGATGACACGACAGGATACATATGTCAGAGTGGATTCACTGACAATGTGTCAGGTGAACTTCGTGAAAAAGTCCTCCAGCTGAAGGGACAGGGTATGAAAAGACTTGTTCTCGACCTGCGCGGAAACGGAGGCGGGCTCATGAGCGAGGCCGTGGAGATAGTCTCCCTCTTCGTCCCTAAAGGCTCGCTGGTGGTGACGGCCAAGGGAAATACCGAAGACTCCCGCAGGGAATACCGCACGACCAAGGAACCTATTGACACGGAAATGCCTATAATAGTGATGATTGACTCCGGAAGCGCGTCTTCATCGGAGATTGTCACCGGTGCGCTTCAGGACCTCGACAGGGCGGTAGTCATGGGCAAGAGGAGCTATGGCAAGGGATTGGTGCAGTCCATCAGGCCTCTTCCATACAACGGGCAGATGAAAATCACGACCGCAAAATATTACACTCCGAGCGGCAGGTGCGTCCAGGCAATCGACTATGCCCAGAGGAACGAGGACGGCAGCGTGGGACATATTCCGGACTCCCTCACCAAGGAATTCCGCACGGCTTCAGGCAGGATAGTCAGGGACGGCGGTGGAATCACTCCGGATGTCGAAATCGAATCGCCGTCATACAGCAGGCTCGTGTATTCTCTCGTGTTCGGCGGAGTGCTCGACCAATATGTGCTGGACTATGCGCGCAAGCATGAGAGCATTGCTGCCGTGGATGATTACCATTTCACCGATGAGGATTTCGAGGATTTCATCCGCTTCGCCAAGACTCAGGAGTTCGACTACCGCAGCAGCGCCAAGACATTGTTCGACCAGATGAAGGCCGAGTTGAAGAAAGACGGGCTCGCAGAGGCCATGGCTTCCGAGCTTGACGCTCTCGAAAATGCAATCCAGATGGACAAGGAGCGTTTCATAAGGCTGAAGAAAGACGAAATCATACCGTTCATAGAGGAGGAAATCGTCACCCGTTACTGGTATCAGGAAGCCGGCATCAGGATTCGCCTTCGCTATGACACCCAGCTGAAGAAGGCCCTCGGGACCGAAATGAAGTAAGAGGTTCACTTTCCCGAAGAAAAACAAGGGGTGACTAAAAATCGTTTTTAGTCACCCTCTTTTATTCCCAGAGATATACCTTGTCGGAACGCCGCAGCCTTTCTTCCTCGATGGCGCGACAGGCTGTCTCGCTGCAACCATCCCCGCACAGGCCCTGCTTCTCTTCCCTTGCCCCGGGCGCTACCTTGCTCCAATCAATGAAGATGGAACAGAATGTGCCTTTGGTGGCCTCCTGGACAGGTTTCAGGTCCACGCGGATTTCAGGAACCGTATATTCCACAACCCCTGATGTCGGCCCTATGATCAATATCCTGTCCCCGACCTTCAGGGACGCCGACTCCACCAGCACCTCGGCCACCCCGAGCTTCCCGAACCAATTCGTGACCTTGCCGCAATAGACTTTCCGCTTTGTGGCCTTGCTGCCATAAACCTCGCTCCACTCCCCGAGACGGGCTCCCTGATAGTATCCGTCCCAGAATCCCCGGTTGAACACTTCCCCAAGCTCCGCCTTCAGGCTTGCCGCGAGTTCCGGTGTATAGCGGCCCTCACATACGGCGTCGGCTGCCCTGCGATAGCAAGATGCCACCTTCTTGACATATTCCGCGGACCTCGCCCTGCCTTCGATCTTGAACACCGTCACTCCGGCGTCTATTATCCTGTCCATGAATTCGATGGTGCAAAGGTCCTTCGGGGACATTATATATTTGTTGTCCACCAGGAGCGTGTTCCCTGTCTCGACATCCTTGACCTCATATCCCCTGCGGCAAATCTGATAGCAGGACCCCCTGTTGGCCGAAGCCCCGTACTCGTGAAGGCTCAGGTAACATTTCCCCGATATTGCCATGCAGAGCGCCCCGTGTGCGAACATCTCGATTTCCACCCGTCTTCCTGACGGCCCGCAGATGTTGTCCCTGTCGATTACGGACTTTATTTCCTTGACCTGAGAGAGATTGAGCTCCCTCGCCAGGACGATTACATCGGCGAATTGTGCGTAGAACCTCAGCGCCTCCGCATTCGAGATGCTCAGCTGCGTGGAGATATGCACCTCGACTCCGATCTGCCGCGCATACATTATAGCGGCCATGTCCGATGCTATCACGGCGCTGATTCCGGCTTTCTTGGCGGCATCGAGCGTCTTGCGCATATCTTCGAGGTCCTCGTTGTAGAGGATTATGTTGAGGGTGAGATATGTCTTGACCCCGGCCTCGGAGCAGATTCTAACGATCTCCCCAAGGTCCTCCATCCTGAAGTTGTTTGCGGAGTGTGACCTCATGTTGAGGCGTTCCACCCCGAAATACACCGAGTCGGCCCCTCCCTGGATAGCAGCGTGCAGACATTCGAAATTGCCTGCCGGAGCCATTATTTCCAATTTGTCGTACTGCATTGTCTTGATTTATTTGGAACGTCCGACAAGGCTGTTTGCATAGTCGCGCAGCATCGTGTGGCGCTCAGGCGCAAGTCCGAGCCTGTCGGCATATCCGAGGGCCTGCGTATGGAGCCTTACGATTTCCGCCTTGGCATCCACGCCCACGTTCAGGGCACCGTAGATTCTCTTGACCTCCGCTATCTTGGCTGCCTTTTCTGCATCTGTCCCGACAGGCATCGCCATCGCGGCTACCAGGTCAGCACGCCTGCATCCCTGAGGAGCGTCCCCGGCCTCGCTCTTTTCGAAGGCACGGGTGAGCAGCCAGCTTTTCTTGTTGTTGAGGATGTCGCCTCCGATTGCCTTGCCGAAAACCTTCGGGTCTCCGTAGGTGTCGAGCCAGTCATCGGCAATCTGGAACGCAAGCCCGAGGTCATATCCGTAGCTGTACAGAAGGTCGCAGTCGCGCTCAGGTGCCTGTGCAACCAACGCTCCCATCTTTGCCGCGCAGGCAATCAGCACGGCGGTCTTCAGTCCGATCATCTTCATGTAGTCCTCCATCGGCACCTGCTCCAGATCTTCGAAATCCATGTCATACTGCTGTCCCTCGCAGACCTGGGCCGCCGTCCGTGAGAACAGCTCCAGCACCTTAGGAAGCGCCTGGGCAGGAGTCCTGGCTATGAGCCTGTAGCTTTCAATGGACATCACGTCTCCGGAAAGGATGGCTGTGTTCTCGTTCCATTTCCTGTAAACGGTCGGCATTCCGCGTCTGACATCGGCCTTGTCCATTATGTCGTCGTGGATGAGGGTGAAGCTGTGGAACACCTCAAGGGCTGCCGCCGGAGCCAGGATTTCCTCGCCGATGCTGTCCTTGAACAACGAGTATGCAAGCAGGCAAAGCCGTGGACGAACCCTCTTGCCTCCTATGTTCATCATATATCTCAACGGGTCATAAAGCCCTTCCGGGCCCTGCTTGAAACTCAATTCCTTGAAAATCCTCACCAAGGACTCTTCAATCTGTCTTTCTGTGATCATGTTATTCATATAGGTTCGCAAATTTACTATAAATTCTTAAAATAATTATCTTTGCATCCACGTCCGGGGCAAATAGATGTCTCGACCATGCACTTCGTGCTTTAGTTCGATTGGTAAATTACAGGCTATAAGATAATGACAGTAAAAGGCGAAGCGACGGTTGTCAAACATACGGGAAGCCACTACCTGCTTTCGTGTCTTCCGCAATGGGATTTGTTCCCGGCAGTCCTCAGGGGGAAAATCCGTCTGAAAGGCAGTTCATCCACCAACCCCGTGGCGGTCGGTGACAGGGTGGCATTCGAGGCGGAACTGCCCCAGGACACCCTCGTGGCAGCAAATGAACCTGCCAACGGTGACCTGTCTCAGGAGACCCTGGCAGCCATATCCCCCCAGAATCCCGCTGTCATCACATCCGTACTCCCAAGGAAGAACTACATCATCCGCAAATCCACGAACCTCTCCCGTCAGGCCCATGTCATAGCCGCAAACCTCGACATGGCCTTCATCATCGCCACCATCGACTTCCCGGAGGTTAAACTCCCTTTCCTCGACCGCATCCTCGTGACCTGCGAAGTTTACAACATCCCCGTAACCATAGTCCTGAACAAAGTTGACCTCTACCGCGACTCCCACGCTGAAATGCTCGAAGCATTCCATGACATATATGAGGGCGCCGGTTACCCGGTAATGGAGGTCTCTGCCCTCACAGGAGAGGGTATAGAGGAACTGAGGGAGGCCTGCAAAGGCAGGCTGTCGCTGTTCTCAGGTGTGTCGGGAGTGGGGAAATCGTCTCTGATAAAGGCCCTCGACCCTGCGCTCGACCCCAAGGTGGGGGCGATTTCCGACGTGCATCTCCAGGGCAAGCATACGACCACTTTCTATGAGATGTATCGTCTCGGTACCGGAGGCTTCATAATCGACACTCCCGGCCTGCGCGGATTCGGCCTCGTGGACCTTGCAAAGGAGGAGATCGCCCTGTATTTCCCTGAGATGCTGGAGGCTTCCAAGCAATGTCGTTTCACTCCATGCACCCATACCCACGAGCCGGGATGCGCAGTGAAAGAGGCTGTGGAGCAGGGGATCATAAGCTATGAACGATATTCTTCCTATCTCGGGATGCTCGACGACGAAGGCAAATACAGATGATGCGCTCACTCAATGCTGACATACTGAAACTTGCCCTCCCGAGCATTCTCGCAAACATCACCGTGCCTTTGGTGGGTATGGCGGACATAGCCGTGGCCGGCAATCTCGGTGCGGAGGCTGCCACTCTTATAGGAGGCATAGCTGTGGGCTCGATGTTGTTCGACCTGCTGTATTGGAATTTCGGATTCCTGCGCGTAGGGACGGGAGGACTGACGGCCCAGGCATTCGGAAAGGGTGACATGAAGGAGTCGGCGAGAATCTTCATCCGTGCAGCCGGAATAGCCCTTGCCTGTGCCCTTGCCCTGATAGCGGTCCAATGGCTTTTCGTTCAGGGCGCCTTCCTCGTCGTTGACTGCACCCCTCAGGTCAGGGAACTGGCTTCAAGGTATTTCTACATAAGGATATGGGCCGCCCCGGCGACACTCAGCCTGATGGCTTTCAAGGGGTGGTTCATCGGGATGCAGGACAGTGTCAGCCCTATGGTGACCGACATCGTTGTCAATGGAATGAACATAGCGGCAAGCATAGTCCTTGCGCTCGGCATCCCTGCGCTCGGATGGAAAGGACTGGGATTCAGTGGAATAGCGGCAGGGACTGTCCTCGCGCAATACACCGGTCTTCTGACGGCTTCCCTGATAATGCTTGTGAAATACCGCAGGAAGGTCTTCGCAGGCTTGGGCGCGGGGGAAATCCGTCATGTGTTCGCCGGGGGGCAGACCCGCAGGTTCTTCGTGATGAATGTGGATCTGTTCGTCAGGTCACTGTGCTTCATAGCTATATATATAGGGTTCACGACCATATCTGCGGGATATGGGGACCTTCTTCTCGCCACAGGCTCAATCATGATGAAGCTTCTGATGATATTCTCATATTTCACGGACGGGTTCGCATATGCGGCGGAGGCGCTCACGGGCAGATACATTGGTGCCGGTGATGCCAGGATGCTCCGCCGTACCGTGCAATGGACATTTGTATGGAGCATGGGGCTCGCAGCCCTGTTCATGGCAATCTACCTGTTCGGCGGGGAATGGATGCTCGGAATAATGACTTCTGACGAATCGGTTGTGAGGATGGCGGTGGATTATCTTCCATGGCTCCTGCTCATGCCTCTTGCCGGATGTGCTGCATTCACCTGGGATGGCATATACATAGGTGCGACAGCCTCACGGAAGATGCGTGATTCTATGCTCTGGGCCACGGTGGCTTTCTTTGCCGTTTATTTTGCAGGCCTGTCCGTCCTTGATTCGGGATATCTTGCAGCCCTGCTTCCCGGCATCATGGACCGGCCGGACGCATCCGCATCGTCACACGACATGATCGCTATGCACATCCTGATGGCCGCCTATTTCGCCCACCTTCTCGCCCGCACCATCCACCTGACCTGCCACTACCGCCGTTCCATTCTTGGAACGATGGACCGTATGTGAATTTGTTTCGGTTTGCATACGTTTTCAAACAAATTTTATCTTCCGAATGTGCCTCTGGGATATTCTGGATGCCGATTTTTGAATTTAACCGAATAAAATTTCATTACACGGATAATCGTCCCGACCTTTGTGGATATAAACATTAGTTGTAATATTTTACAACTTTTAATATATTTGCGATATGAAACGAAGGGTTCTGACTTATGGCGGTTATTTTGAGGCTTTTATGCAGGGATTGACAGAGAAGGAGCAGGAAAAGATACAATATGGATTGCTTTTGCTGAAGACCCAGGGACGGCTCCCACAAAAATTCATCAGGCATATAAGGAATGGGTTATATGAATTGAGGACTGAGTATGCTGGTAATATATTTCGGGTGTTCTTTATCTTTGATGAAGGAAATATTGTGGTCTTATTCAACGGATTCAATAAGAAAAGTCAGAAAACACCAAAAAATGAAATCCAGAAAGCATTAAGAATAAAGGAGGACTATTATGCAGATAAACAATCACGAAATTGTGGATTATGACAAAGTACTTGACGCAAGATTTGGCAAGGAGGGAACTCCTGAAAGAACTATGGCTGAAGAGGCGGCATACTCGTTTTACTCAGGTCATATTCTGCACGATGCGAGGAAAGAGGTCCGCATGACTCAAGCTGAACTTGCTCGCAGAACTAATACCACCAAATCATATATATCAAAGATTGAGCACGGAACAATCACCCCAAGCGTAGCAACATTCTATAGATTGATTGATGCGCTTGGGATGAGGATAGAAGTGGTTAAATGATTATCTGATACCGTATTTGCGGAGGATTTTCAGGATTGGCTTCTCGATTGAACGTGCCCAGAGAGTATAGCCGTAATCATTCGGGTGAGTGCCGTCCACCGAGGTCTCATGATTCTCGTCCGTGGCGTTGGTCTGGATGAAATAGACATTCTTGTATTTCTTGCAGGCCTCCTTCATCAATTCCGCAGCGGCATCCTGCTTGGCCTGTTCGTTCCTGTTGTTGGATATGCTGAAATTGCGGCTCTCGCGATAGATCGTCTGCTGGAAGATCAGAGGAATGTCAGGATGCGCCTGCTGGATTCTCTCTATGAACGGGAACAGCCTCTCCCTTATCATATCCGCTCCAGGATTGGAGAACGGGTCGAAGATGAGCGCATCGACATCCGCCGCGCACAGGACATCCGCGAAATATGGCTGCATCTTGCAGTTTCCGCTGCACCCCAGACTGAGAATCTGGATTCCCGTGTGGCGCATCAGCTGCATTGGATAGCTCATTCCCGGGCGGCTGGTGCTTATGCCCTGGGTGTAGCTGGACCCGAATATGCCGACCCTGTGGCGGAAAGGTGACTCCATTGCCTCGATGTCAGCTCCGTTCTCCACTCCGATCTTGACAGAATAGACTTCGCTGTAAATCGGAAGGTAGAGCATACACTCCTTCTCGCTCCTGTCCATATCCTTGATCAGGACCTTGTTGTCCTGGCTGTGTGCACCAGGCTTGGTGGCTCCGGAGGCTGCCCATAGCCATTCCCCGTCCTTCTTTATATAAAGGTCATATCCACGATATGAAATCGGCATCGTATTGACATTTTCATATTCATATCCGAATACGGTCTTTACCGAAATCGTGCTTGAATTTGTCTTGAACAGCACGGCAATACCTGCAGGGCATCTGACCTGATTGTTCTCCCCCTTGGTGAAACCCTTGAATTTCACGGTGTCCACCCTATGGTATGGATTAGGGGTGTCATTGAACAGTTTGCCGATCAGGTTGAGGCCGGATGCCTCCGTGAACTTGTATTCGACATCCTTTGGAGTCTGTGCCATGGCTGCCATCGTGAGGCTGACCAGCGCTAAAATAGCTGAAATCCTTTTCATTTTTATATATTTTTATACATCCAGTCAATTCCCATAACCGACAGAAAACCATCCTCCCGAACCCCTCAATCTGTCATATTGAGCCCTTCTTCCTGCCTCTCCCGAACTGTCATATCGAGCGAAGTCGAGATATCTGTTCCCATTCACTCCTTTCTCATTATCCAAACAAAAGTACAAATATAATCTATCTTTTTATAACTTTGCAATCAAACCAATACAGGAACTTTATGAGTTTATACTCATATTACAGAATAAGCAAGCCCTCCGCTTCGAAAGTGCCTGAGGAAAAAATACAGGACACATACAAGTCTTTGAGAAACAAGACATTCTGGGGCGCAACAGTGGCATACAGCCTTTACTATGTCTGCCGCATGAGCCTCAGCGTCGTCAAGCAGCCTCTCATCGACGAGGGTGTCCTGACAGCCGGCCAGCTCGGCGTCATTGGCTCTGCCCTGCTGTTCGTCTATGCGGTCGGAAAATTCCTGAACGGCTTCATCGCTGACTATTGCAACATCCGCCGTTTCATGGCCACGGGGCTGCTCATCTCCTCCTTGGTCAACCTCATTATGGGGGCCCTCGGATTCCTCCGTGGTCCTGCCGGACTTCCCGGACTGCTCATATTCATATCCTTCGCCATCCTCTGGGGCGTGAACGGATGGATGCAGTCGATGGGCTCCCCTCCCGGAGTCATCAGCCTCTCCCGGTGGTTCCCGAAATCCAAGCGCGGTACTTTCTACAGCATATTCAGCTCCACCCCGTATCTGGGAGAATTCATGTCATTCATCATCACCGGTGCCGTGGTGGGCGCGTTCGGCTGGGTTTATGGATTCATCGTAGCCGCAGTGGCAGGTCTGATAGGCTCGGCAATCATCCTGATATTCGTCTCTGACACGCCTGAGAGCTGCGGACTGCCTTCGGTGCAGACCCTTTCGGGCGAAACCATTACAAAGGAAGACAAGATGCCGACCAGGGAACTCCAGAGGCAGGTCCTCAGGCATCCCGGAATCTGGATAATCGCCCTTTCGAGCGCCTTCATCTACATCACCAAATATGCCATAGCCGGCTGGGGCGTGCTGTTCCTCCAGAAAGCCAGGGATTTCTCTTTGGGCGAAGCGACCCAGATAATCGCATTCTCCTCCGCGTTCGGGGTACTCGGGACCGTACTTGCAGGCTGGCTGTCCGACACGGTCTTCTCCGGCGACAGGGTGAATCCTGCGATTCTTTCGGGACTTGTCGGTTTCCTGTCCCTCGTGCTTTTTCTTTTTGTCGGGGGAAGCTATGTTTTGAATATCTTTTATGTATCTTTGTTCAGTCTTGCGGTAGGGGTGCTATATTGCATCGTGGCAGGCCTGATGGCGGTTGACATCGTGCCAAGGAAGGCTACGGGAGCCGCCCTCGGAGTCGTGGGCATATCGAGCTACCTGGCTGCAGGACTTCAGGATATAACGAGCGGCTATCTGATACAGTACAATACGGCGACGGTATCCGGTGTGGATGTCTATGACTTCGGACCCGTCTCCTGGTTCTGGCTTGCGGCCTCGTTGGTGTCCTTCATCCTTCCTGTCTTGAACTGGAAGAAGATGCAGAACAGACCTGATTACGGAAACAACAATTAACACATAATACCATGACACTGAATTTCAGTATTGAATACAGGACTTCCTGGGGAGAAAGCCTCGCCCTCTGCATTGCGGGCAAGCGTCACCCTATGACCTACGTTACGGAAGGACTGTGGAAATGCGAGTTATCTCGCATCCCGCTCCCGGCCCTCGCCGACTATCATTATGAAGTGCTCAGGGATGGCGCCACCGTGCGTAACGAATGGAAAGGACATTCAATCGTCCTTCCTGAAGGGGCTTCGTTCTCGCAGCTTGCCGTGGACGACAAATGGAACGACCGCCCTGCGGATTCCCCTTTCTGGTCCTCAGCCTTCACAGGAGCCATTTTCGGAAGGAAACCGGGCAAGGCCTCCAAGGCTCCAAAGTCTCCGAATGTCCTCCTCAAGGTCGCCTTCCCGCAGCTCCGCCCGAACGAGGCGCTTGCACTTGCAGGAAACGGCAGATCCCTGAAGAACTGGACCAAGCCGGTGGTTTTCTGTGACTCCGCTTTCCCTGTGATGAACCTCCTGATGGAAGTCAAGGAGCAGTTCTCATACAAGTTCCTGATTGTAAACAAGGACACCCTCGAACCTGTTGAATGGGAGACCGGTGCTGACAGATGGTTCAGCGCGGTGCCCGAGAAAGGAGAGTTCCGTGTCATCGCCGACCTTTTCCCTCGCTTCAAGGTCAGGAACTGGAAAGGCGCAGGTACAGCAGTCCCAGTGTTCTCCCTGCGCAGCGAGGACGACTTCGGTGTGGGCGAGTTCTATGACCTCAGGAAAATGGTGGACTGGGCGGCATCCACGGGCCAGAGCATACTCCAGCTCCTGCCTATCAACGACACCACCATGCTCCACACCTGGGAGGATTCATATCCATACAACCCGAATTCCACATTCGCCCTGCATCCGCAGTATATCAACCTTCCTGCAGCAGGGGTACGGGTGGACAAGGCATACCGGGAACTTCAGGCCGAGCTGAACGCCCTTGACCAGATTGATTACGAGAGAGTGAACGACGCGAAGCTCGGACTTCTGAGGAAAGCATATGGAAAGACCTTCGCGAGACTCTCACAGACAAAGGATTATCAGGAGTTCGTCCGCAAGAACAATGACTGGCTCATGCCATATGCTGCATTCTGCGTGCTCCGTGACATCAACGGCACACCGGACTTCTCCAAATGGAAAGGATTCGCCAAATACAGCAGGAAGAAGGTCGCAGCGTTCTGTGACGAGCACAGGAACGACATCGACTTCTGGTGCTTCGTACAATATCATCTTGACAGACAGCTCTCGGAGGTCTGCGCCTACGCCCATTCCAAAGGCGTTGTGTTCAAGGGTGACCTCCCTATCGGCATAAGCCGCACCAGCGTCGATGCCTGGCTCTACCCTGAGCTCTTCCATATGGACTCACAGGCCGGCGCACCGCCAGATGCCTTCTCTGCCGACGGACAGAACTGGGGATTCCCGACCTACAATTGGGAGAGGATGGCCCAGGACGGCTATGCCTGGTGGAAGGCCCGTCTTGGCAAGATGTCGGAGTATTTCGACGCGTTCCGTATCGACCATATCCTCGGATTCTTCCGTATATGGGAGATTCCTCTGCAATACAAGAGCGGCCTGGAGGGTCATTTCAGTCCTGCTCTGCCATATCAGGAGCATGAATTGCGTTATCTTGGCATGGACCCGTCGGATGACGGTCTCTTCCTCGAGGACCCTCGCAAGGAAGGAATGTACCACCCGAAGATCGGTGCCCGTTCAACGGCATCTTACGCATCCCTCGATCCTGGACGCCGCGGCGCCTTCGACAGGCTCTATGATGACTTCTTCTATCGCCGCAACAATGAGTTCTGGAAGGACAAGGCGATGCAGAAACTCCCGGCCCTTCTCGACTCAACCGGAATGCTGGCCTGCGGTGAGGACCTCGGAATGATTCCTGCCACGGTGCCTCAGGTAATGTCCGACCTCCGGATACTTTCCCTTGAAATCCAGCGTATGCCTAAGAGCATTGAAGAGGAGTTTGCGCATCCGGCACATTATCCATATCTGTCTGTCTGCACCACTTCTACCCACGACATGAACCCTGTCAGGGCATGGTGGGAAGAGGATTCCGCCGTCACGGACCGCTTCTATCACACCATGATCGGAGGGCAGGGCGAGACGCCTCGATTCTGCGAGCCTTGGATATGCCGAAGGATTCTCGAGCAGCACCTGTGGTCTCCGGCCATGCTGACAATCCTTCCGCTTCAGGACTGGCTCTCAATGGACGGAGCTCTGCGCAGGGAAAACCCGAACGAGGAAAGGATAAACGTTCCGGCCAACTCCCGCCACTATTGGCGTTACCGTATGCATCTGACCTTGGAGCAGCTTCAGTCTGCGGAGGAATTCAATGCCACCGTTGCCTCGATGATTGCTGCCAGCGGCAGGGCATAATCCCGGCCCGGATCTAATTTCAAAGGGGCTGACTAAAAGCCCCTTTGATGTCATCTCGACTACGCACTTCGTGTTTCGCTCGACATGACAGACTTTTGGTTCTCCACCTGCGGAATCACCCAGCCAACCCTATTTCTTCGTATGAGAAAATTGAAACTAAAAATGCATTTTTAGAAAATATTTTTTAACTTCGCGCCAGTTGTGTGACATAATGATGCTTTGAATCCACTCAATTATTTATAAATCAGCATGGGGGGGGGTGTAAAGACCTGTAACTCTCCCGTGTTAGTATTAACAAAGCAGGTCATTTTTTTTCGGTATGAAAAAAATGTCAAAACTTATTCTTGCCTCAATTTTGACGGCAGGGGTATTTTCTTTGTCCGGCTGTATCGAAAACCTTGAACCAGCTGGAATTTCCGACCTACGCGGAGCCAAAGCTGACCTTCTGAGGGCACAGACAGCTCTCCAGGCAGCTCAGGCAGCAAAAGTTGAGGCAGAGGCTGCTCTCATCCTTGCTCAGGCAAAGGTTGAAGAAGCCAAAGTGAAACAGGTGGAGGCAGAGGTTGCCTATCAGGAAGCGTTGGCTCTTCAGGCTCAGTATCAGGCTGAGTACCAGAAACTTGTGAATGAAGCCTATGCCAAGGAGCAGGAAGATGAGCACAATATGAGAGTTGCCGAGCTCGAAAGATACTTGGCAGAGAGTGCCCAGTTGCTTGCACAGGCCGAGAACGCAGCAAAGAAAGCTGCAGCAGAACTTGAGCTTGAACTCCAGCAGATTCAGGTAAAACTTCTTGAAGCACAGGCCAAGTATGAAGTTGCTCTCAAAGACCTGGCTCTTGCCAAGGTTTCTTTGACTCCGAACCAGCAGGCATATCTTGCTGAGTATTATTTGAATGTCATGTTGGCTGAAGCAGATGTGGATGACCTTAACAGCCGGCTGGAGCAGGCCGCTGATAATCTTGCTGCCGCTATCGCCACCCTTGATGCACAGAAGGCCGACAAGCAGGCAATCCGTAATGCAGAGAAGGCCGTAGCCCTTGCGCAGAAGAGGCTTGCCGGAGCACAGGAAGCTGCTGAAGAGGCAAAGGCTGCTCTGGAACTCGACCCTAAGGTCACAGACTGGGCAGCGAAGAGAGATGAACTCAAAGCTCTGAAAGAGACTTTGGAGAAGGCAAAAGCAGAAGCATCTTATGAAGAAAGTGCTGCCGTTGAAGAGCTCGATGATGCTACTGCTGAATTGAATGCTGCAATTGAGGAATACGAGCTGGCTACTGGCTACACTTTCAATCGTAACACTGGCCTATTCTCGCTCTTACCTCAGGATTCTTACTATGGCACTAAATACTATTCTGACAGGATCTATGTTGAAGCCCCAGTTGATGCCGATGGCAATAAACTCTTCGCTGGTGATTTCTGTTATGAGAATGGCATATATTTCCAATATGGGCACGAGGATGATGCCTATGCTATTTTTGACGCTCGTATCGAGGGCCTTGGTTCTCTCTCTGAAACTTACTTTGACACCCAGATTGAGATGGTCAATTCGACGATAGCTGCCATTGAAGAGTCTGCCGAGGCAGAGCTTGCAGAATACGATGCTGCGGTAGCTGCATATAAGTCAGGCGATGTCACCGCTTATTACAAGGCAATGGATGAGAATTGGGACGTAGATACTCCTGTTGCCGAGTACAATGCCGCACTTGCCGATTTCTTGAGCGCTCTCGAGACTTACAATGAAGTTTATAAGAAAAAATACCCTGAAGGCCATGATGATGAGGAGGCTGCCATTTGGGAGGAGTATAACGCCACAGTGAATGCTGCCTACGCTGCAAAGGTAAAGGCCTATCAGGATGCTCGGGATGTTCGTTCAGCGGCAGAGATTGAGTACAAGAAGGCAGACTTGGCACATCAAAGAGCGCAAAGGACTTATAACGCTGTTGTTGACGCCGTCTATACTTCTACCGGATACTCGACAGTTGCTGATCTTGAAGCAGCAATCGCTGCTTATGAGGCACTCGCAGATCCGACTGCTTCAGATACCGAGGCTTATCAGAAGAACAAGGCCGCTCTTGAACAACTTTCTCCTGCACAGAAGGCAATGGATGCCGCTAAAGATGCATGGACTGCCGCCGACGATGCATGGACCAAAGCCCAAAATACATATAGTGAGGCAAAAAATATAGCTGACGAAACATACAATGCTGCAGTATCCGCTGCAGTTCAGAAGCGGGAGGATGCTTTGGAAGATCTTAATGTTTCTGCAACATATCCTGTTGATGATGCCTATTGGTACTCTGTGAACGATAAATTCTACGAAGCTCAATATACCCTGTTCAACAGTATCTCTGCTCTTAATACATATGTCTGCCTTGCAACAACTGACGCTGAGATTATCTATCCTTATGGAAATGGTACATGGTCTGGTTCGGCTCCTGATTATCTGGTAGATGAAGAGACACAGACCCTGAAAACCATCAAGTCTGCCGATCTGTTCGATGCAGAGTATTTCCTTGAGACTAAAGTAGCGGATCTTGCAGGTGCTCTTGTTAGCATCAATGTGTATGCTAGAGCCTATGCATATGATAATGAGGGAAATTATCTTGGTAGTCTGTCTGATTGGTACTATTATAATTATGGTGAGACTATGCCGCTCGTCCTTCCTTCCGGTGAAGAATATGCTGCTTGGATAGAGACCTGCAAAGAACAAGCATTGACCGATATTTGCAATCAGGTTTATTCGTTAGGATATGAACCGCGTAACAGTTATACAATACTATATACCAGTGCGTCGTATGCTCAGAAATATGATTGTCTGAATGAAATAGCCAAACTTGAAGCCAAGAAAGCCGACCTCGCTCTTCTTCCTGACTTCATCCGCGCTCTTGAGGCTGCCAAGGCTGAGTTCGTGGCATTCGTAGAGGCCAAGACTGCTGAGATTGACGCCCTCCGCACATATGTCGAGGAGAACTGGGCTGAAATATCTGAGGCTTGGGATGAAATGGTTGCCGAGCAGGATGCATATTATGCAGAACTCAATGAGATTGACAAGATGGTTACCTATCTGACTGAAATGATAGAACTGTATATCGGTTCCTCAGACGTTGAAGCATTTGTAGCAAGTCTTGAGACTGTTTATGAGCAGGCACTTGATAATGTTCAGGACGCCGAGTATGATCTCGAAGATGCTCAGGATGCACTGGCAGCCGTATTGGCCGGTGATACCACACCTGTAGAGGCTGCACAGAAGCAATACGACAAGATCGCCGCAGAACTTGCAGATGCTCTCAAGGCTCTCGAGGAAGCTGCAGCAGAGCTTGAGGCTGCAATTGCCCGCATAGGTGAATCAACTGCAGAGACTCCTGCTGCGTAATTGATAACAAGATAAAACAATCGCAATGATCAGGAAACTTTGCACAATCTTGTTGACGGCTCTTGTGGCTGTGCCTGTGATGGCACAGCCAAAGGGCACGGCGACGGATGCGGACTACACTCCCCGCAAGGGTCAGTGGCAGGTTTCTGTGATGGCTGGTTACAGCGGGTTCTTCAATGAGAATCTGAATTCATACCTAGTTCCGTCGGTTTCCAATACCGCCGGGTCGGTAGGACTCCCCAACGGAGGCACCGATGCATCAGGCGATATGAGTTCATATCTCAACATCGGAGGGTTCAACAACCAGAATTTCAGTATAGTGGGTCTCCAGACCAAGGTCTTTGTCTCCGACCATTGGGAGCTCAACGCCTCCTTCGGCGTCAATATCGACATAACACCGTCCAAGTCATATGTCGAGGGCGACTACACTACCCCGGACATGATAATTCCGGAGCAGCAGTACATCAACGCCCAGAGCACCCACAACTGGTATGTTACATTGGGAACCAACCGTTATTTCAACCTGCGCAACCCGAGAATCCATCCGTTCGTCGGTCTTGCCCTGACTTATCAGATGGCAAGGCTCGTGACCGTGGAACCATACATCGGTGAGAATGCCGAGGGTGATGATCTCCATCTCTATTCTTCCGGAACAAATATCGGACAGGTCCTCTGCGGCAAGGCGTCGCTGGTGGCCGGAATAGAGTACAGCGTATGTCCGGGACTGGTCCTCGGTTTCGAGTTCCATCCTGCATCATACCGCTATGACATCATCCAGATGGCTCCGCGCGGCTTCGATGTCTATACGGCATCCCACCAGAGCGTGAGAGTATTCGATACACCTGTATTGAAACTCGGTTTCAGGTTCTGATGCAGTAAATGAATGATTGACAAGGGTGACTAAAAGGCTCGCTTCTTAGTCACCCTTTTTATGTTTTGATAATTGGAGATATATGCAAATTAAACTTTCCTTGGCAGCCTTTGCCGCTGCCCTTGTCTGTTTCCTTTCATGTACGCCGAAAGATGCGTGTGTTATAGAGGGTTATGTCCTTTATCCACAATATGAAGATATATATATGGTAGATATTGCCGGCTCCGTGATAGACAGCACTGCCCGTGCTTCCGACGGTGGATTCCGCTTCATATATGACAAAGTACAGGAGATGCCTCAGATGGTGGTGATTGAATTCCGCAATCCGGATTCCCCTGCAGACAGGATGTTTCTTCCTGCTGCCCTCGAGCCGGGCAAGGTGAGGGTGAAAATAGATGAATACATTTTCATCGGCGGGACGCCACTTAACGGTAATATAAAGGAGTTCCTGGACGGTCTGCAGTCTGTCTCTGACGGATTCGAAGCGGAGGTCTCCACTGTGGACCAGATGAAGAAGGCATATAGCGCATACTACCTGAAGTCGATGCAGGATAACTCAGAAAATGTATTTGGAGATTACTTGAAGCTTGCCTACGGAAGGGAACTAGTGCCTTCAGACCTGGAAATCCTGAATGTTCAATGATGGTTGTTTTCGGGAAAATTTGCCAAAAAGAAAAATTATTCCTATCTTTGCGCCCCCTATGTAGAGTAGGGATCGCATTAAAAATTTAAGTATTAACCATTTAAAAGAACAAGATGGACACACAAAGCTACAAAACGGTATCCCTCAAAGCTGGGGATATCAAGAAAGAGTGGGTTGTGATCGATGCAACGGACCTCGTTCTCGGTCGTCTTGCTTCCAGGGTTGCCCTTATCCTCCGCGGTAAGAACAAGCCGTCTTTCACTCCGCACATGGACTGTGGTGACAATGTCATCATCCTCAATGCGGACAAGGTAAGACTCACTGGAAACAAAATGACTGACAGGGTGTATGTGCGCCACACCGGCTATCCGGGCGGACAGCGCTTCACCACTCCTAAGGAGATTCTTGCAAAGAAACCTACCGAACTCGTAAGGATGGCTGTCAAAGGCATGCTTCCTAAAAACCGTCTTGGTGCAAAGCTCATCAACAACCTGTACCTTTACACAGGCAACGAGCATCCGCATCAGGCACAGAATCCTAAAACCATTACTTTAAACGAAATTTAAGCAGAGCATGAAACAAGTAAACGCCCTTGGAAGACGTAAATCAGCAGTTGCTCGCGTTTATGTCGTGCCTGGAAAAGGTGACATCACTGTCAACGGCCGTGAGCTCAATGACTATTTCAAAGAGGACACCCTCCGTTACATTGTCAACCAGCCTTTCGAGGTAACAGGAACGGCAGCTCAGTTTGATGTCAAGGCCAACCTCGACGGAGGTGGAATCAAAGGTCAGGCAGAGGCTTTGAGACTCGGTATCGCCCGCGCACTTTGCGAGGTGGACAAAGAGGCTTATCGTCCAGCCCTCAAGGCCGCAGGATTCCTCACCCGTGACGCACGTGAAGTCGAGAGGAAGAAACCTGGTCAGCCTGGTGCACGCAGACGCTTCCAGTTCAGTAAACGTTAATCGTTACAGTCTGATTTACATTATTGCAGTCCGGTTCCAAATCACGAGACCTTCTTGAAGATGCGAATCTTCCGGAGCTGCCCGATGATTGCTGAGGCTGCGAAAAATCTCGGAGACCGGCCAGGCCGCTACTCCGGATTGACGGAAACAGCCCTTCAGGCAAAGGCAATAGCCTGACGGGAAATTAAAAACCAACAAACAAACAAAACAATGCCAAGAACAAATTTCCAGGAATTGCTTGATGCAGGTGTTCACTTCGGACACTTGGCGAGAAAATGGAATCCTAAGATGGCCCCTTATATCTTCGACCAGAAAAACGGGATCCATATCATCGACCTGCATAAAAGTATAGTCAAGATTGACGAGGCTGCAAATGTGTTGAAGCAGCTTGCGCGTTCAGGCCGCAAGGTGCTTTTCGTAGCCACGAAGAAACAGGCAAAAGAGATTGTAGCAGAGAAGGCTGCATCAGTCAACATGCCTTATGTGACAGAGCGCTGGCCGGGCGGAATGCTTACCAACTTCCCGACCATCCGCAAGGCTGTCAAGAAAATGAATACCATCGACAAGATGATTGAGGACGGTACTTTCGACACTCTCGCAAAGCGTGAGCGTCTCCAGATCACCCGTCAGAGAGCCAAATTGGAGAAGAACCTCGGTTCCATCAGGGACCTCAGCCGTCTCCCTTCCGCACTGTTCATCGTTGATGTCCAGAAGGAGATGAATGCCGTTAAGGAGGCAAATCGTCTTAACATCCCGGTTATCGCCATGGTTGATACTTGTTGCGATCCTACTCCGATCGATTATGTGATTCCGGCTAACGACGATGCCACCAAGTCCATCTCATACATCATGGATGCACTTTGCGGCGCAATCAAGGAGGGACTGGAAGAGAGGAAGCTCGAGAAGGAAAAAGAGGCTCCTGAGCAGGTAGAGGAAAAGCCTGCAGGCAAGAAGCTCCGTGCCCGCAAGGGTGCCAAGGCTGAGGAGGCCGAGGCTCCTGCAGCAGAGGAGGCTCCGGTTGCCGCTGAGGAACCTGCAGCAGAGGCTGCTGCCGAGTAACCATCTGAAGTACTAATCTTTTAATCTAATTTCGAAATGGAAATCAAAGCAGCAGAAGTTGCAAAACTTCGTCAGATGACCGGTGCCGGAATGATGGACTGCAAGAAGGCCCTCGTCGAGGCAGAAGGTGATTTTGAGCGTGCAAAGGCAATCATCCGCGAGAAAGGAAAGCTCGTTGCAGCCAAGAGGGCTGACCGCGAGACTTCAGAGGGTGCGGTAATCGCCAAGGTAAACGGCAACAAGGCAATCCTCGTATGCCTTGGATGCGAGACTGATTTCGTGTCAAAGAACGCTGAATTCCAGGCTCTTGCAGAGGCTATCGCAGAGACCGCTATCAACAGTTTCCCTGCAGATGCCGAGGCTCTCAAAGCCTGTGTCCTCGCAGACGGAAGGACAGTCGAGGCTGCCGTTACAGAGCAGACCGGAAAGACTGGCGAGAAACATGTCATCGTAGGTTATGAGACCCTTGAGGCTCCATATATCTCAGCATACATCCACAAGATCAACGGTAAGCTCGGAGCAATCGTAGGTTTCAACAAGGCTTTCGACGAGCAGGTTGCCAAAGGTGTGGCTATGCAGGTTGCATCCATGAACCCTGTGGCTGTTTCAGCCGATGTCGTTCCGCAGAACGTAATCGACAACGAGCTTAAGACTGCAACAGAGAAGACCAAGGAAGAGCTTGTGAAGAAAGCTGTCGATGCAGCTCTCACCAAGGCCGGTATCAACCCGGCACATGTTGACAGCGAGGCTCACATCGAGTCCAACACTGCCAAAGGATGGCTCACTCCTGAGCAGGCACAGCAGGCTCGCGAGATAATCAAGACCGTTTCAGAGGAGAAGGCTGCAAACCTTCCAGAGCAGATGGTTGCGAATATCGCAAAAGGCCGTCTCCAGAAATTCTTCAAGGAGCAGACCCTTGAGGAGCAGGGCTACCAGATGCTCGATGGCAAGACTCCTGTCAAGGATGTCATCAAGTCAGCTGACAAGGAAGCCAAAGTGCTCTCATTCAAGAGGATATCACTCGCTGACTAATTTGTCAGACAAGAAAGAAAAAAGCCATCGGGATTCCCGATGGCTTTTTCGTTTTCATAGACCTGTCATCAGTTGGATAGTCCTGCCAAAAACAGGGAGAGTGCCAGCATCACGGAGAACATGAGCTGGAGGTTTGCAGTCCGCTTCCTCAGGTCGGCTATCATCTCCGTGCCTCCCGTGATGGATTTGACCATGGCCCTTGCACATCCGAGGGCAACCGGGAAAGTCAGGAAAATGAAAACCGTCCAGACCGGGAGGATGGATGCCATGGAAAGTACTCCTATGACAACATATGGCACGATCACTTCGCACCAGTAGAGATATGCTGCGACCTTGGAACCGAGTGCCGTCTTGCTGCTTATGTCGGCACGGTCATCGGTGGGAATCTTGCCTGTGATTCCGGCGTGGAGGATTGCGCAGGTTACAAGGCCTGCGGGAAGTGCTGTCATCAGGACCCTCCATTCAACCGTTCCTGTGGCTGCAAGCGACATCCCGGCTCCCGGAATAAAACCGCATCCGAGCAGGACCGCTACATCGCCCGCCACATTGTTCTTCACCCACGGATAACAGAAAGCGAGCAACGCCCCGGCGAGAATGAGCCAGAACATCGGTGCTCCTGTCTGGCTGATGAGTCTTGCCACGAGGCACAGGCCTGTCACACAAAGGGCAATTGCGGCTGTGCGCAGCTCCTTGTCCTTGGTAGAGTAATATTTGTCCCAGAAGCTCCCGGCGACCTGGAGCAGAAGCAGGGTTATGAGCGCCACCGTTGCCATGGACCAGCGGATACTTGTCCCTTCGCAGAAAAGGAAGGCGACGGATACGACGGCCGGCATGGCGGCATCCGGGAAGTAGCATGGACGGAAGGTGTCGAGCCTGCGGGCACTTGCATTGTTGTTCATAGAATCAATCAGTGGTTATAATTCACAAATATAACCAAAAATCATCGGTGCTTTTATATTTGACTTAAAATATATTTGTAAATTTGGACAGTATGGATTTCTCGACTCCCTCCGGTCGCTCGAAATGACAAGAATGTGATGCATTTCTGTCATTTCGAGCGAAGACACAGGCGGATGCATAACTATCATTTCGAGCGAAGACACGAAGTGTCGAAGTCGAGAAATCTTAATTATAATAATTGCCGAATGAAAGCAGTGATTTTTGACATAGACGGGACCCTGTACCGAATGTCCCATTTCCCGATAAGGCTGATCCTTGCCGATCCGTTGCATATTTCCATGCTCTCGCATGAAAGAAAATGCCGCAAGATGCTGCAGGGCAGGCTTTTCCCCTCGGAAGAAGCATATTATGATGAACTTTTCTCCCTTATGTCCGGAGGATCTCCAAAGAAAGCACTCAAGTGCCGCCTGTGGTTCTGGGACCGCTATATGCCTTTGCAGGTCAGGATTATAGGACAAAGCATGGAGCCGCGAAAAGGCGTTGCCAAGGTGGTGAAGGCGTTGAAGGAATCGGGCTGCAAGGTGGCAGTCCTTTCAGATTACGGAATGGCAGTTCAGAAACTTGCTGCCTGCGGAATTGATGCAACCATATTTGACAAGGTGTGGGAATCTCCGTCCCTCGGAGGACTAAAACCTTGCCGGGAGGTGTTCCTGAGAGCCTGCGCTGAACTTGGAGCGGCTCCTGGTGAGGTCATAATGGTCGGAGACAAAGTATCAACCGACGGCGGAGCTCAGGATGCGGGGCTCAGATTTATCCATATAATTGAGAATGAACAGAGTAACAGGAAGCGCGACCCGTGTGCAATGACATGGGGCAACTTTGCCGTGGCGGCCGTCAGCGGTAAATTGTTCTGATGACAGATCTTCTGCCTTAAATCTGTGCAGGCCAAGGATTCTTCTTGATGCCGGCCATCCTTACCATCTGGCTGTGGGATTCGGTCAGCAGTCTTTCCACCTCTTCTTTTCTCGGCTTGCTCGTGTCAGGGACTATCGGAGTGCCTATATGGAGAGTGACAAGAGGCACGTCAGCCTTGTCGAAAAGTTTGTAGATACCGGTCCTCGGCCTGTATGATATGCAGCAAGGTATTACGGGCATTCCGTATCTGTATGCCATCGTGAAAGCACCTTTCTGGAATGGCCTTATCGGGACATAATGCCTCCAGCTGCATGATTCGGGAAATACATGGAGCCATTGCTTGCGGCGGTGCAATTCGTCGAAAGCCTCGTTGAATGCCCTCATCCCGGCCTTCGTCTGGGCTACAGGGATGCCTCCCACATATCTCATGTACCAGCCGTCCTTTCCCATGATGTGCTCACCGTAAATCGGGAACCAGATTCTCTTGAACTTCATTGCGTCAAGGATGCAGACCATGTCAAGCCTGTACACATGGTTGCATACCGTCATGGCTCCGTCGCGGAAAAGATGACGGTATTTCTTCAGCTCCTTCTTTCCTTCGATGCGCAGACCGAACCTGAGCCTGTTTCCCGGCATTACGATGGTGTAAAGAAGGAATGAATTGAGCCATCTGTTAAGTTTGTATTTGAAGCTGTCGTCAAGATATGGATAAGTCTCGTCCAGGGCCACCCTGTCAGAAGTGTATTCCACTTCTACGGTATGTTCGAACGGATCCTGCTCCGGGTATTCTATGTCCCATTCAGGAAGGAATGTCCCTTCTTCGACCTCCATCTGCCTGTATTTCAAGTTGTCTGTTCCTTTTCCCATAGGTCAGCTAATTTTTACAAAAGTAGGAATAATTCGCTTATTTGGATATTTTTGGGGAGGAAATGTTATATTTGTACGATTTGATAAGGAATTATGACGGCTTTTTTCAGAAATATCTGCATCATGTCTGCCCTTCTGCCGCTTGTCTTTTGCATTGATGCCTCGGCAGAGACTCCCCAGGTCAGGGCGGACAGACGCCACGAGATCCGTATCGGGTGGGGCGATCAGATGTTCGAGCACCTTGTCTGGCAGAATCCACAGTATGTCATAGGCAACATGCCGGAGAGCTTTTCCAAACAGTACAAGGAACATTACCGTTACTCCCAGCATTGGTTTGCCGAATACCAATGGCGTGTAAATTCGTGGTTTGGGCTCGGTGCAATGGTTGATGCATCCGGATGCGTATGGGACGATGTCACCCGCAACGGGCTCGGAGAGGAAATCTCCCGCACAGACAACTGCAGCTTCTGGAATCTCACCATGATGCCTGTCCTGCGTTTCACCTGGCTGGGCCGTGAATATGTCAGCATGTATTCCGCCCTGGGAGCCGGGCTCGGAATCAACGGTGGCACGGAGACGGACGAATACGGTAAGAATACCCTCTGCGGTCTTGCCTTCGACCTCACCCTCGTGGGCATTACGGCGGATTTTGGCAGGTGGTTCGCCTTCGCCGAGCTCGGGGGCCTGTACTCCCTCAAGGACAAAGCCACCATTTTTCTGTTCAACTCCCGCATTGTCTCAGTCGGAGCCGGATTCAGGTTCTGACAAAATCGACTGAAATATGAAACTGAAATCATACTGCAAATACATCATTACGCTCGCGCTCTCGTCGGCTCTCGCCGCCTGCGACCGCGGCGACATCGGTTTCGTGAACTTCAGCGGTCTTGAAGGTGCAGACGAAACCTCATTCAACGTATATGCTACAAGGGTGACCGACCTTTCCAAAGGCATCCCGGAGGACTGTTACATCCCTCGGGATGATGCTGACACCAAGACCACGTCCACCGCAATCAACGCCATTGTCGCGGACCTGTTCGAATATTCCAACAAAGGCAAGGTCCTCGAATTGTCAGGAAAATACAAGTCCTTCATCATCAGCACGGGCGAGGGAATCACCCTTTCCGGAAAAGTACTTCTTCCCAAGGACCGCAAGCCTAAACGTTATATAATCGTAAATCATTATACTATAGGCTCCAATGCCGAGGCTCCTTCCAATTCATTCCCGCTCGAGGGTGTGTTGTGCAACCTGGGATATGCCATGATTTTCCCCGATTATGAAGGATATGGGGTCGATTGTGCGAGGATTCATCCATATCTGATCATGGACCAGACAGCATTTGATGTGTACGCCATGTATCTTGCTGTGAAACAATATCTTGCAGGAACAGATTATGCTCCTGAGCATGATGATGTCTATATTATGGGCTTCTCCCAGGGAGGAGCTGTCACGATGGCGGTCCAGTGGATGATGGAGGAAGTGTTCTGCGTTCCCGAAATAATAAGACATGTATTTGCCGGGGGAGGCCCGTATGACGTACGTGAGACCTATAACAACTTCATTATCTCTAATGTTACCAACATTCCTCCAGCGGTTCCTTATGTCATTCAGGGGATGATCGTTGGCAACAATCTCGACATAGATATGAAAGAGCTTCTTGAGCCCTGGATTTATGAAAAGATGGACGACTGGATAAATTCCAAGAAATACACCACTGACCAGCTGAGGACTATGATGGGGACGACAAGGACGAGCGACATCCTGACCGATAAGGGCATGGACCCGACAAGCGATGTCGTCGCCGAACTCTACAAGGCCATGAGCATGAATTCCATCCTTTCATACAACTGGACGCCGAGGGCTCCTGTCTATATGCTTCATTCTATGGAGGACGACGTGGTCCCGTTCGTGAATGCTTCGAAGGCCAAGGCCAAATGGACGGATGCGAACATACAGTATAATTTCGGATATTACGGCTCGCACCAGATGACGGCTTTGCGTTTTATCTATTCTGTCAAGAAATGGCTTAAACAGGAGGGGGAATGAGTATGAAACGGTTATTTTATTTGCTTTGTGCCCTGGCCGTTGTCTTGGGATGCGACACGGAGGCCAGATATACCACCAGGAAGGTGACCCTGACAATGGATGTCCTCCAGGTCAGTTGCGGATTCTGCGAGGTGATGTACAGCACCGACAAGGATGCCTATTATTATATCGCCGCGGAAAAGGTCCGGGACGGGATAGACCCCATGACCATGCAGGAACAGTTCAAGACCCTTGCCCTTGACTACGCATACAAGGAGTATATCAACTGGCGCTATAACCTGCTTTTCAATGGTGAACCACATATAGCGGAGTTTTCGAGCCACAGCCTCCAGTATGGGGAACAGAATTTCTTTTTCACCGACCTTGAACCGGATACGGATTATTGGGTATACGGATTCATAGTGGACCCGGCCTCCAACAAACCTGCCGGGGACCTTGTAATCCAGACTGTCCACACCAAGGTTACGAGCGAGATAAAGGTGAATTTCAAATACCGTATCGACGGATTGTGGGATTATGTATATCCTCTCGATGAAGACGGGGTGATAGACTTCAATCTCCCGTGGGTGGGGGAGACCGTTGACAGCCTCATGCTCAGGGATGAACTCAAGGTACAGGCTCCGGGACGATATTTCATCGAAAGGATGACCGCCCTGCGTGAGAGCGGGGAGGCCAATATCTTCTATGGGATGTATGCCCATAATAATGACGGTTATGGGGACGGAACGAGTGAAACTTCATTTGAAGAGGGACATACGTACTACACTGCGATGGCAAGTTTCGACGGGCCGCTCATCCTTGAGGGCGAATACAAGAATTACTCTATCTACAAATTCACCTGGTATCCTGCTATGCAGCGCGTCTTTACGTCCGAGGACGACACCCTCGGCGCCTGGTAGCCCGCCTTCACCCTCAGATTCCTCGCTTACGCTCGGAATGACAGCCTGTCGTCATCCCGGGCGTTCCTTTTCTCTGTCATCCCGGGCGTTCCTTGCTCTGCCCTCCCGGGCATCCTTTTCTCTGTCATTCCGAGCGAGCGGAGCGAGTCGAGGAATCTGCGGGTAAAACCATTCCCACCCCATCATTCCTTTCCTCGTTCCGAATGGCAGGTGATTCCAATAAAAAAAAGGAGGATGCATCACTGCAGCCTCCTTTCGCAATTCTAACCTAAAACTTAACCTATGAAAAAACTATTCGATGTAGAGATATTGCCAATTCTGTGCCAATCTCAAGTTATGGCAGTCGAAAAATCCGTCATAGGAGAAGTTTCGGAATATCATCAATCCTTTTGACAGTTGTTATCCTGTCGGACTCTGGCATATCCATCATTTCATGTATCCATGTTATTTCATGAGGCGTATGGATGGCATATCCTCCGATGCCTATGACAGGCGCGATGTCAGACTTCACCGAATTGCCGACCATCAGCAACTGTTCCGGCGCCAGGGAATGTTTCTGCGCAAGCTCTAGGTAATTGGCTTCGTCTTTGTTCTCCAGCACCTCAATATGGTGGAAATACCTGCCGAGCCCCGATTTCCGGTATTTCGCCATCTGCTCCGTGACATCGCCCTTTGTGGCGACCACGAGGGTGAAATGCCCCTGCAGGGCTTCCAGCGTCTGCTCCACTCCTTCCAGAATCTGCAGTTCGTGAAATGTCAGGTCCGTGATTATCTTCTTGATCCCGAAATAGAGATGTTCAGGAAGCCGACCTCCGCAAAGTTCCATGGCGGCATCGGTCATCCCTATGAGGTATGTCTTGGAACCATATCCGAACAGGGGAATGTTGTCTTCCTGTTTTCTCCAAAGCAGGTCCTGCACACCCTCAGGTGAAGTATAGTCCGACAAAAGGGACGCGAAACTGTCTTCCGCATCCCTGAAATATTTCTCGTTCTCCCACAGCGTGTCGTCCGCATCGAAGAAAATGTGGGTGAATCTGCCTTTGAGGTCTGTCATCCTACTCCGCCTTTGTGCTGTCCTTAGGGGCTGATGCTTCGGAGCCCTGTCCTGCAAGGCTCTCCGGGCTTTCCGGCTCCACAGGCTTGATTGTTATGATGCGCACATCCTGCAGAGGACGGTCATATCTGTCAGTAGGTACCTTGGCTATCCTGTCAATCACGTCCAGGCCCTCGATGGTCTCGCCGAAGATTGTGTACTGCCCGTCCAGATGCAGGCAGTTGTTCTCGTCCTGCACGATGTAGAACTGTGAGCCGGATGAAGCCTTCTTTGGATTTGCCATGTCGCCTTTCCTGGCAGCCGCAAGGGCTCCTTTCTTGTGCCAGTACTCGTTCACGAACTCTGCTGGGATGGTGTAGTCAGGACCGCCCTGCCCGTAGAGGGCAACCTTGGAGGTGTCCCTTGTGTAAGGGTCTCCGGACTGAATCATGAATCCGTCTATAACCCTGTGAAACAACAGGTTGTCATAATAATGCTCCGACACGAGCTTTACGAAGTTGTCTCTGTGCTTAGGAGTCTTGGGGTAGAGTCTTACCCTCATAGTGCCCAAGTTCGTGATGATGTCGAACTCTGGTTCCTCGATTCTTTTTCTTTCCATTTCAAGTGCTGTTTTCAGGCTGTCGCTGATTTCTTCCGCCTCGCCTTTTGCCTGCCGGCTGCAGGAAGAGCAGGACTGCATTGTCATTGATGCGGCCACTGCCGCGCAGATAAGTGTTATCTTCAGGATTGAATGTTTCATATCGTCTTGTCGAAATAGGATAAATCTATACTATGGAAGTGCAAAATTAGTCAAATTATGTTAAATTTGTAAACTTATGGCAAATCCATTGAAACAACTCGCGGGTCAGACCGTCATATATGGCCTGAGCACGATACTCGCCCGCATCATCAATTTCCTTTTCGTCCCCGTATATACGAGGCTGCTCACTCCCGAAAGCTACGGAGTGGTCACCGAGTTCATGGCCTATATCGCCGTGCTTCAGGTTGTTCTCGTAATGGGACTTGAAACGGGATGCTTCCGTTTCGCCAACAAGGAGGGTGTGGATGCGGGAAGCGTGTATTCCAACGCCTTCGTGACAGTCTTCGGTGTCAGTGCCGCCTTCCTCGCCCTGATGATTGCCTTCGCCTCCCCTATAGCCTCCGCCCTCGGCTACGACGGCTATTCGAGCTGCATAATGTATATGGGAGGCATCCTTGCGATTGACAGCGTGACCGCAATCCTCTTCGCGAAGCTCCGTCAGGAGAACAAGGCCCTCAAGTTCGCCATACTCAAGACCATAAAGATAATCACCGAGACGGCTGCCAACCTCATCCTTTTCCTCGTCTTCCCGAAATACTGCCTGCGTGTCGCCGAGGCAGCCGGAAAGGCGGTGGATGCAGCTTCCTCTCTGCCTGCACTCGGGCCGTCGGATGTGTGGATGCTCCATTTCGTCCCTGCAACCCCGGATTTCAGCTATGTCATATTCGCGATATTCATAAGCTGCATCGTTTGCGGCCTGCTTTTCATCCCGGACATACTGAAGCTGACCTTCCGCCTGGACGGCAGGTTGCTCGGCAGGATGCTCGCATATTCCCTGCCCCTGATGGTGGCATCGCTCCCTGGAGTGGTTAATGATTTCCTCGACAGGATTCTTTTCAGATATTTCGACACCAATGCGCAGGCCTGGCGCTCGAGCCTCGGACTGTATCAGGCGGCTGTAAAGCTTGCGGTCATAATGAACCTGTTCATACAGATGTTCAGGTATGCAGCGGAGCCGTTCTTCTTCAGGCGTGCGCGTGAGAAGGATTCCGGGGAGCTGTACGCTTCCGTGCAGGAATATTTCACGGCTTTCTGCGGACTGGTTTTCCTCGGTGTCATATTGTACATCGATGTAATCGCCCTGATTCTCGGCCCACAGTTCCGTTCGGCGGTCGGTGTGGTGCCAGTGATGCTTCTCTCCTACATGCTTTTAGGCATGCTCTTCAATGTCTCTATGTGGTACAAGCTCTCCGGGAAGACGGACATGGCGATATGGATAACCTTGGCAGGTCTTGCCGTGACGGCGGTGGTGATAATGGTGTTCATGCCGAAATATTCCTATTGGGCAGCAGCCTGGGGGCATCTTGCAAGCTATACGGTAATGCTCGTCATCAGTTCTGTCCTCGGAGCAAAATATTATCCTATTCCATACAGATGGGGGAGGATAGTCGGCATAATGCTCTCGATGGGAGCAGTATATGGCATATCCCTGGTTGTCGACGACCTTTTCTTCGCATCCTGTACATCCGCCGGCATGACGGTGCTGAAGCTCGCCGTCCACACCGTCCTTATACTGGCATACCTTGCTGTCGCATGGCTCATAATACGTAAACGGAATAATGCTAAAACCAAATTAATATGAAAAGATTGTCATCAGTTCTCGCAGTCCTTCTCGCAGTTTCCTGCGTCGATATCAATGATTCGGACAATTGGCTCGACATAGTCCCTTATCCGAACGAGGTGAACCTGAGAGCTGGCTCTGTCAATGTTGCCGGTGCGGTCTTCCATTGCGACGCCAACATGGATGAATTGTCCCGTAATGTCATATCTGACTTCGCTTCAAGACTTTCCCTCGTCTGTGGAAAGGAAAGCGTCGTCACCACGGGAAATTCACGGTCCGGCTTCAGCTTCATCCTCGACGATTCCAAGGATGCTGAGGAATACAGCCTGAACATAAGCCGTAAGGCCGTGGTTGTCAAGGCCTCGTCCCTCAATGGTTTCAACTATGCCATCCAGACGCTGAAGCAGATGCTTCCTGAGGAGATTTACGGGACCGAGCCTGACAAGGATGCGAACTGGGCGCTGCAATGTGCCGTCATAAAGGATTCCCCACGCTTTGCCTACAGGGGCATGCACCTGGATGTCGCCCGTCATTTCTTCTCCGTCAATGAAGTGAAGCGCTATCTGGATGTGATGGAAATCCACAAACTGAACCGTCTCCATTGGCATCTGACCGATGACCAGGGCTGGAGGGTTGAAATCAAGAAATATCCTGAACTCACGGAAAAAGGCTCGATAAGGAAAGAGACCGTAATAGGTCACCTCAAGGCTACTGGCAACACTTTCGACGGGAAGCCTTACGGCAAGGGAATGTGGTACACCCAGGAACAGATTCGCGAGGTCGTTGCATATGCTGCCGCGAAAGGCATAACCATAGTGCCGGAGATTGACCTTCCTGGCCATATGGTGGCTGCCCTTTCCTGTCATCCTGAACTGGGTTGTACGGGTGGCCCTTATGATGTATGGGGTCTCTGGGGTGTGTCCGAGGAAGTCCTCTGCCCTGGAAAGGAAGAGACTTTCGACTTCATATTCGGTGTCCTTGACGAGATTGTGGAGCTTTTCCCTTCGGAATACATACATATCGGAGGTGACGAGTGCCCGAAGGTGCGCTGGGAGAAATGTCCTGACTGTCAGGCCCGTATCAAAGACCTTGGCATCACTGGGAACGAAAGCCACGCCGCCGAGTTCTTCCTTCAGAGCTATGTCACTGCCCGCGTTGAGGCTTACCTTGCCACGAAGGGCAGGAAAATCATTGGCTGGGACGAGATTCTCGAAGGAGAGATTGCCCCGAATGCGACGGTTATGTCCTGGAGGGGTACGGAAGGCGGAATCGCGGCATCTCAGCTCGGCCACGATGCCATCATGACACCGAACTCACATATGTATTTCGACTACTATCAGTCTGACAATCCGGATACCGAGCCATTGGCAATAGGTGGATATGTGCCTGTGGAGAAGGTCTATTCATATGAACCTTATGCTGAAGGCATGACCGAGGAACAGAAATCCCATATCATCGGTGTCCAGGCCAATCTGTGGACTGAATACATCACTTCCGACAGCCAGCTTGAATATATGCTTCTGCCTCGGCTTGCGGCATTGAGCGAGGTTCAGTGGTGCCGTCCGGAGAACAAGAATTGGGAGCGCTTCCTGGACGCTGCAGACGAAATCTGCGAAATCTATGACGAGATGGGTTACACCTACGCCAGACACATCCTCAGGAACGACGACTGATCCCCATCCTACCCGAGCAGCAGGATGATGATCTGGGCCGAAATGACCCTGAGGAAAATACTGACAGGATAAACTGTAGCATACGCCACAGCCGGTTCATCGCTTTCGGCTGTGGTGTTCGCGTAATTGAGCGCGATGGGATTCGCCATGCTTCCGCATAACATGCCCACATTGGCCGCATAGCTCGTCTTGAAAACTTTCGACGCCAGGAACCCCACGATCAGCACTGGCACGATTGCCAATGCGATGCTGACCCCCACCCAGACCAGGCCGTCCCTGGTGAACACGGTCTCGAAGAACCCTGCGCCCGCACTGAGTCCAAGTCCTGCAAGATAGATTGTGAGCCCAAGCTGACGAAGCATCAGGTTCGCACTCCTGGTGGTATATATGGACAGGTGCATCCTTGGCCCGAATGCTCCCATGAGCAGCCCGACTATGATCGGACCTCCTGCGATGCCCAGCTTGACAGGCATGCTCATCCCGGGTATTGCAATCGGGATGCTTCCGACGATGAGCCCGAGCACGATCCCGAAGAAAATCATGAACAAATTAGGATTGTTGAGCTGCTTGGCTTCATTGCCAAGTATGACTCCCACATTGTCAATTGCTTTGGACTCTCCAACAATTGTGAGCCGGTCCCCGAGCTGAAGCCGCAGTGAAGGAGATGCCAGCAGGTCGATTCCTGCCCTGTTTACTCTCGTGATGTTGATTCCGAATGAATTGCGGAGCCTCAATGAACCGAGCTTCACCCCGTTCAGTTCAGACTTGGTGACAAGTATGTGCCTCGATACAAGCTGGCTGTCTATGGAATTCCAGTCGATATCCTTCTTGTTCCAGTCCACATTCTCCTGCTGGCCGAAAATCTGCCTGATATGTTCTACATCCTTCTTGTTGGAAATCACCAGGGCATGCTCCCCTTCCTCCACTATTGTGTCCGATGTAGGGATTATGACCTTCCCGTTCTTCCATATCCTCGATATGACGAATTTCCGGTCCGTATGGCTCATGATTTCCTTTATGCTCCTGCCGAAAATCGCCGGGTTGCTCACCTGATACTCCACTACGAATGTGTTGTCCTGCGAGGCATCCCTCGGTTTCTGTATCTTCTTGCCGGTCGCCTTGTGGAGTATTGCCACGCACACTATCACCCCGATAATGCCTAACGGGTAGCCCACGGCGCATGCCATCGCCATCCTGTCCGCTGTCGCGAAATCTCCCGGATGTATCTGGAGCTGAGCCTGCTGGGCCGCACCGAGCATAGGCGTGTTGGTTGCCGCGCCGGAGAGCAGGCCTATCATGTCCGTAAGCGGGATATGTGCCGTCCAGCTGATCGTGAGGGCCATCAGGGTACCGAGCACAAGCACCGACAATGCAAGCAGGTTCAGTTTCACCCCACCTTTCTTGAAGGCGGAGAAGAATCCCGGACCTACCTGGACACCAAGCGAATAAATGAAAAGCACAAGTCCGAAATTCTGCATTATGGAAAGCATGTCCGGGTTTATCGCAAGTCCGAGATGCCCTGCGAGGATGCCGGCGAAGAATACGAATGTGACTCCGAGCGACACCCCGAAAACCTTGATGTTCCCGAGCGCAAGTCCCACGGCGCAGATCAATGCCAGGACCACGACTCCTTGGATGAATGTCTGTTGGGTGAATATGTCGATGAACCAGTCCATAAATTCAGAATCAGTAGATTAGAAGCCCGACGATTGCTCCGGCTATGATGGTGATTATCGGGTTGATTTTCTTCCACATGCTGGCTACGAAGGCGACTGCGCAGATCACCCAGCTCTTCCAGTCCGGAAAGTTCTCGGGGGTTATCAGCACGATTGCCGCAGCGCCTATCAGTCCAGTCACCGCAGGCCTGAGCCCGGCCATCGTCCCTGCAAAGATCGGGTTGTCACTGAATTTCGTGTACATCCTGCACAGGCCCAGGACAATGATGAATGACGGGAGGACTATCGCCACCGTGGCGGTCAGCGAGCCGAGGAAGCACATGAACTGTCCGGCTCCGTTGTTGAGCAGGACATCGTAGCCGATGTATGTGGCACAGTTGATACCTATCGGCCCTGGGGTCATCTGCGATATTGCCACGATGTCGGTGAATGTGCTTTCGTCAATCCATCCGTGAACGGTGACCACCTGTCCCTGAATCAGGGACAGCATCGCGTAGCCTCCTCCGATTGTGAAAAGGCCGATGACGAAGAATGTAGCGAACAGTTCCAGGAAAATCATCATGGCTTACTCTCCTTTACGATGTTTCTCTCTCCACACCGATACGGATGCGGATGCGACGATTACCACTATCAATATATATATAGGTGAGACGTTGAGGAAGGCGACAGGTATCAGGGCTGCCACCATGATGCACCAGGACCACCATTGCTTGTTGCCTTTCTTTGCCATCTGTATCATCGGGACTGCAATCAAGGCTACGATTACCGGCCGGATTCCTTTGAACATCCTGATCACGACAGGGTTGTCGCGATAGCCCGTGAAGATTGCCGCGATGGCGAGCATTATGACGAAGGAAGGGAGAATGCTTCCCAGGGTCGCGACTATGCTCCCTTTGACTCCGCGCAGCCTGTATCCCGTGAAAATCGAAATGTTCACGGCGAGAAGGCCTGGGGCAGCCTGTGCAAGGGCTATGATGTCGGTGAAATCTTCATCCTGCATCCACCCTCTTGATACAATTTCCTGCTTTATGAGCGGGAGCATTGCATATCCACCGCCGATGGTGAATGCTCCAATCTTCGAAAAAATATAGAATATCTGAAGGTAAGAAACCATATCCAAATATGACGCCGTTGTTGTTTTATTGTCCCCTAAAGGAACAGGCGGCAAAAGTATGAAAAATAATTGAAAAAAGTCAGGAAAAAATTTGGAGGTTTAAAAAAAGTCCGTATCTTTGCAGCCCGTTTGAGATAAAACGGGTTTAAAAAGTTTTTTGAGTTCTTTTGAGATGGATGCAAGGCGGACGCATCGAGGAGTGAGGGAGTTACCTTGCGGTAATGACCGACCGACGAGAAAGTCCAACGCCGCAGCCGCTCAAAAGAAACAAAAAGAGAGATCATTGAAAAGACTGAGATAAGTACAAGAAGCAAGTACCGAAAACAAGAAAATCGAGAAGCGTTGATTCCTTAAAAGGAATTGAGAGTCGTCAGGATAAGCTGAGAGTTATATAGAGATATACAATGAAGAGTTTGATCCTGGCTCAGGATGAACGCTAGCGGCAGGCTTAACACATGCAAGTCGAGGGGCAGCGCGGGTGTAGCAATACTCCTGGCGGCGACCGGCGCAAGGGTGCGTAACGCGTGAGCAACTTGCCCGTTTCTGGAGGATAACCGGTGGAAACGCCGCCTAATACTCCATGGCATGTGCTGGGGGCATCCCCGGCACATTAAAGAAATTCGGAAACGGATAGGCTCGCGTGACATTAGCTGGTTGGCGGGGTAACGGCCCACCAAGGCGACGATGTCTAGGGGTTCTGAGAGGAAGGTCCCCCACACTGGAACTGAGACACGGTCCAGACTCCTACGGGAGGCAGCAGTGAGGAATATTGGTCAATGGTCGGAAGACTGAACCAGCCATGCCGCGTGAAGGTCAGTGCCCTATGGGCGTTAAACTTCTTTTGTCAGGGAGCAATAAGGTTCTCGTGAGGACCGATGAGAGTACCTGACGAATAAGCATCGGCTAACTCCGTGCCAGCAGCCGCGGTAATACGGGGGATGCGAGCGTTATCCGGATTTATTGGGTTTAAAGGGTGCGTAGGCGGCCTGTTAAGTCAGCGGTGAAATATCCTCGCTCAACGAGGAGACTGCCGTTGATACTGGCGGGCTGGAATGCGGATGCCGTTGGAGGAATGTGTGGTGTAGCGGTGAAATGCATAGATATCACACAGAACACCGATTGCGAAGGCATCTGACGAATCCGCGATTGACGCTGATGCACGAAAGCGTGGGTATCAAACAGGATTAGATACCCTGGTAGTCCACGCTGTAAACGATGATGACTAACCGTCGGCGATACACAGTCGGTGGCCAAGCGAAAGCGATAAGTCATCCACCTGGGGAGTACGACCGCAAGGTTGAAACTCAAAGGAATTGACGGGGGCCCGCACAAGCGGAGGAACATGTGGTTTAATTCGATGATACGCGAGGAACCTTACCCGGGCTTGAACTGCAGAGGAATGCGGTGGAGACGCCAAAGCCCTTCGGGGCCTCTGTGGAGGTGCTGCATGGTTGTCGTCAGCTCGTGCCGTGAGGTGTCGGCTTAAGTGCCATAACGAGCGCAACCCTTGCCGTCAGTTGCCATCAGGTTATGCTGGGGACTCTGGCGGGACTGCCACCGCAAGGTGTGAGGAAGGGGGGGATGACGTCAAATCAGCACGGCCCTTACGTCCGGGGCGACACACGTGTTACAATGGTGGGTACAGAGGGGAGCTACCTGGTGACAGGATGCAGATCTCGAAAACCCATCCCAGTTCGGACTGGAGTCTGCAACCCGACTCCACGAAGTTGGATTCGCTAGTAATCGCGCATCAGCCATGGCGCGGTGAATACGTTCCCGGGCCTTGTACACACCGCCCGTCAAGCCATGGAAGCCGGGGGTGCCTGAAGTTCGTGACCGCGAGGAGCGACCTAGGGCAAAACTGGTAACTGGGGCTAAGTCGTAACAAGGTAGCCGTACCGGAAGGTGTGGCTGGAACACCTCCTTTTTGGAGCTGACCTGATGACGAGCTTCGCGAAGTTCTGCAGAGGTGCGGCGGAAAGTGCTTATCCAGTCTTTTTAATATACAGTCCCGTAGCTCAGTTGGTTAGAGCACTACACTGATAATGTAGGGGTCAGCAGTTCAAGTCTGCTCGGGACTACAAAGTTCTTTATAGCTTTGAAGTTTTTTTTGAGTCGGATGCAACGCAGCAGCCACTCAAAATTGCAGAGAGCTTTTTAGTTTATTTTGTGTTGGATGCAAGGCGGAGGCAGTGAGGAGGAAGGGAGTTACCTTGTGGTAATGACCGCCCGACGAGCAAGTCCAACGCAGCAGCCACTCAAAAGAAACAAAAAGGGGGGTATAGCTCAGTTGGCTAGAGCATCTGCTTTGCAAGCAGAGGGTCGTCGGT
>JBJEBR010000063.1:15243-31095 GCA_051870255.1 Candidatus Cryptobacteroides sp. | reverse complement strand
AATCTTAAAAAATTAGTTAACTATTTTTCGAGCCGCGAATTTAGATGTTATTTTTCTAAATTCCAACATTTACTTACAAAATTTATTTTTACATCAGTCAACACGTACATCGCGTACACAACGGGTGGTGGATGCCGTACCATTGTACTGCAAAGAAATGACACCTATATATATAAAACCGTACTTGTCATAAACGCCCGTATCCTTGTCCAGACCCAACTTTCCGAAAGACCAGGAAGTCCTTGTCATAATAGGGTTGTCAAGGGATGTGTTTCCACCGGAACCATCGTCAAGGAAGTTATACGCCATGATCGCCACTTCTCTCTGATTAGGAGTACGATAGCCTTCCGGGCAATATGGATTCTTGGCTCCGGATGCTATTGCATTGTCAATCGTATTATTGAAATCGTTGAACAATGCCGCATCACCGCTGACCTTCTCATTGGCGACTTCGAATTTCTTATAAAGGTAGTTCTCTTTGTCTGTTTCAAAATGCCTTGGCAATTCGACTGATGTGTAATCCCTCAGTGATGCCTCGTTGATATTGGTGCAGGTGAATACGGTATGGTCCTCGACATAAGACCTTACGATATAGTCATCCGGAATGGAATCCAACGGATGGGTCTGGGTCATTCCAAGATTTCTCAGACACCTTACACTCAATTCCTTGCTTGCACCTTCGTCTGAACCACCTGTATAAACACCAGTGGATATACCTTCCTCTGCCCAGACAAGAATAGGATTTCCTCCATCCTGGGTCGAACTGATTACATGCTGCATCCATTTTGTCTTATCAGTACTGGCCCTGTCTGCAGCGGAACGGTTATAAAGTCTTGAAGAAGGAGTAATGATGCCTTCCGCCATATAAATACCGATCAGCTGCCTGATTGAGGCAGTGTACCATCGGACCTCGTCACGGTCAATGATGCCGTTACCATTATTGTCCCGGTTTCGCGTCATACAGGAATAGCGCAAATTGCTCTTTTCGTCATTCAGCTGAGGCGTGTCATTGTTGACTTCGATATTCATATAATCGCTCCACTGTTGAGTGTCCACATATGAATAATCCGAACTTGGACATAAGCCCCAAAGCCTGGCCGAATTCAGAAGGCCGTTGAAGTAATCATTGTTTCCTGCAGCAGCAGTATCATCGCCCCACGTCCACTTTTCCGGGAACTCGTCCTCGTGCTCAAGGCCCCAGGCGGTATGTAATGAAGTGAAAGAAGGGTCATCATTGAAGAAAGACTGGATGGAATGCTGCTGGATGGTGATGACGGAACCAGTGGCAGTTGACTCCGAATCCGAGCTTGAATACGAATCGCAAAGGATGTGCATGCTACGGTCGGGCTGGTTGACAAATGACTTCCAGAGGGTCCTGTCTGTCCTGCCCGTTACCGGATCCTTGTCATAATAGAACTCATCTACAAAAGTGGTAACACAAATCTTGGCACCGTCAGGATCCTGGGTTCCATCTTCCAGGTAGCCGTTGTCAAAGTCGCTTTTGTTTTCAATGCCGGACGAACTGCCGGCTTCCACCACTGCATTGTGATATTCCACATAAAGTTCCACCTGGTCCTTGATATATGCAACCAACTGGATGATGTCCATACATCCGTCATTGTGATATCCTGAAAGACCGTCCGTTCCGTCATCCTCCTTGTTGTCAACACTTCCCAGACGTAAGACATCACTGTGCGCATATACCCTGGTCGTGTACTTCCGGCGTTTGTCCTGAAAATAGTTGCCTCCCGCATCCTGTTTGTTCAGACGGAAATGGACCCACTTGTAGTCGAGGTCATTATATGTTTCTATGCCATTCTCGTCAACCAACGGTGCACCTTCCCTGCCGAAAGGTGTCTTGACTTTCCAGGTAAGCTTGTCAGCATAGGATTCTATTTTACCGTCACCGACTACAGTGTAGAAGTTCTTGGCGTGGAAGGTCATGGTCTTTGACACATAGTGGGCATCGCAGACAGCAATCTCTTCCTTAGCGATAACCACCTCTCCTATGGCCCCGGGCTGATTCTCGATGCTGCCTCCAGGATCCTTGCTGGTTTCAACCTCGACACGGATATTGTCCACTGAGTTGATGGTGACAGTATATGTATAGGAATGATTACGTTCAGTCTTGTAGTTGTCAAAATCACTATAAACATCGTCTTTCCATCCAGTGTCGGATATTATTGAATTCCAACTGCCTAAATGAATCATATACTGCACATCTGCGCCCAATGTTTTACCTGCCCCGTCATCGTCATTGAGATCCATATCGACCCGCCCGGTCACAAGCACGTACGTCGAAAAGTCATTGGCGTTTTCAAATATTTTAATGTCCCGGCTCTCAGCCTTCCCGAGAAGAGATGTGTATTCAACATTCTGGATCAAATTCTTTCCGGCACTCTTTACCTGCCTGCTGCGTTCCTGATACGTGGCGGGAGTAGCCTTAGGAGTCTGCCGGTTCTCCATCATATAGAAGGAGAACTCCTGAGTGGTCGTAGTAATGTCTTCAAAATTGCGCCATTCGGTCTCGAAAAAATATGGAGCGAGGGCATCGTAGCCGGAAGTCGGTGTGGAGGGGTCAACCATGGTTGCGTCATCGGATTCCCGTCCGACCACATAGGCAGTGGTCGGGACATTGACAACCTTCCACTGTCTAGCCTCGAAGTTCTTTATGACCTGGCCCCTATTGTCAGGACGGGTTCCTGTCTTGAACACGAAGCGAACCTTGGCATCAATGCGCTGAAGCATCAATTGGCTGCCTCCGTTCAGAGTATTGTTTTGTCCCGCAGTAATGGATATACCTTTCAATGATGCAACCATCGGGAAGTTGGTGTTGCGGTTCACCGTCTCCTGATTGAGCTGGAGTTTGAAGTTCAGAAGGTCACTCTCCTTTGAGATATTGTGGGATAGAAGGTCAGAGGAAATGCGTGCCATATCGGAATCAAGATTGGAGATGACATAGAGACTGAATCCGTTTCCTGCAGATGCCTTTATCTTGAAACATCCCGTGGTGGTCGTTGATTCTGTCGCATTGCTGACATACCAGGCATCAGTGGTGGCAGAGTTCACCTCGGACGTGGAGGCCTTGCGTTCCGAAGATGTGAGCCATCTTCCGTATAATTTGTTGCCCTCGGAGTCAAACAGGAAAACATAGAGATTGTTCACAGCATCCTCGGTAGTTGCGTTCTGAGTGGCCTTAGTGATGACCTCAACCGATTTGGATGGGCTGAAATTGACAAGCAGCCACCCCTCGCCATCGGAAAGACAGCCCTCCAGGATATCCTCACGAACGCAGGAAAGAGATGCGAAGGATGCAGAAAGACACAATAAGAAAACTATCAGCTGTTTAATTTTACTCTTCATAACAATCAATCAAAGGTGGTTTCATTGGAAACTGATGTCCATGCTTCAACTCCGAAATTGACGGTAGCAAATTCAGGGTTGTAATATACGTTGATGACTATGTTCACATCCTCGTTGCGGCAAATATGAGTCAGAGGTACTGAAATGCCGAACTCATCCAGATAGTTTATGTTCGGAAGGGATTTGTCGAAGGACTTGAGGGCACCTGTAAACAGATAAATTGTCCGCTTGGTTTCTGTCACACGGCTCATATACCAATAGACATTAGAGATATCTTCAGACAAATACCTTGTATATACCTGTGAATTGTCAAGACCTTGGCAATATACTTTATCATTGGAATTATCGTACCTTATGAGCATTCCCATAGGCTGTGTACCAATAATAAAAATCTGTGAAGTGGAGGACAGGGAAATATCTCCCCCTTCGGTGCTTCCGGAATTTGTAAAGTTGATATATTGCCCTGTTGCATAATTCTGAATAGGGGAATGGGATGGTCCGGTACCGCCAGAAAGGATATCGGTATAATCAAATTTCCAGAGATACTCCTTGACATTTTCCGATGCCAAAAAATCGTCGATGCTCATATGGAATTTCTCCCTGAGGATTGTACCGTCACTTTTCAGGAAATAGTTCTTGCCTGAGTTCCTGATGATGTAAAGGCCATCTTTGGAGATTTTGGAATCGTAAAAGGTCTTGAACTCCTCTCCAGCGGTATAATCATAAGCGGTGCCTGTCTCAAGTGTGGCAGAGGTCTTTTCCTTGTCAAACACTCCTCCTGTGAAACTCAGCCCCATATCCGCGACGGCATCAACTCCCGACTCATAGATATACTGGTCGATTATTGTAGTTTCACCCTTGGGGGCGATGTATTCCGTTACAGTTTCATAAAGATTTTCTTTGCTGAATGAGCCATTGAAAGAGCTGTATGATATGTCGCCCGGGACACTGTGATCATTCTTCTGGAAAAGATACCCCCTGTCAGGATTCCTCTTGTCGAGCACCAGACTCTGAAGGAACAGATTCTTGTCAGTAGTGTTGTTGCGGATGGTCACCCTGATGCGTCCGCAGGTGCGTAGTAGTTCGGCTTGGAGGCTGTTGCTTCCGGCGGAAATGCTGACGCTCTCCACAAGGCTCAAAGGCATACCATCTTCCCCGAAATCCGGTTTATTGCCTGTAAACCCAGCCAACACATACTCCTTGAAGTCGTCACCGACAGTATCCCCTACAACTGGTGCAACAAGTCCCGAAGGCTTGTTGGCAACAAGATAGACTGTATAGGTATTCCTTTCGATATTGGCAAACCTGGCTGAAGCCGTTGCAGAACCGGATTCCATGACTATGTCACCGTCAGTTCCAGGCCAGCAGGCGTAGCGCACGACTTCTCCTGAAGGATTGACAATCCAGATATGGAGATTGTTCATCACATCTCCATCGGCGGCGGTACCAGCCTTTGTGGATGACCTCCCCGATGTACCGATATGGATTACAAGATCCCCCGTACCCTTCTCCTGAGAGGTGGGGTCAAGTTCTCTCCCGCAGGAGAAAAGCAATCCTGCGGTAAAGGACAACATGGCGTATATCAACAACTTTTTCATTTTCTACAAATAGACATCTACACTTGATTGGATCTCAGTCCAATCCTTGATGCTCACCTCTATCTCAAGGTCGGACTTGTTGACAAGCAGAATATATGTGTAAATCTTCCCCGGCTCCCAGGTGATGGAAGGAAGTGTCGCACTGTTGTCGGCATCTCCGGAGCCCGCTGTCTTGAAATGGACTGTGGTAGGTCCGAGGGAGGACGAACAGGTCTGGGGAATGCAGAAGACCATATTGTCCTCGCCGTCAAAGATATCTACGGCATAGCTTCCGTCAAATTTCTGAAATGTTTTGCTTCCTGTCCATTCAAAGAAAGATTTCGAATCATAAAATGATGTACTCCAATTCAATGTAGGAATATGTAAATCACTCTTGTCGTGAGAATATGAAAGCGTACCTGTCGGGATGAGACCTTCAATGTGGAACTCCGTGACTGTATCCTCATCCGTATCTGCAATTTCGGGCACGTTCTTCAGGGCAATCTTGAACTGAAGGCCGCAGAGAGCATGCTGGAAATTGAATACAACCGGATTCTGGATGACATCTATGGTAGCCTGATCAGACCAGAAACCCACCAGCAAGTCGTCATTTCCTGGAATTATCTTATATTCAATGACAATATTGTCGGCAGAAGATGTTGAGCTGACAAGGCTGAATGATTCTCCCTCAAACGGATGATATGCCCTGAACCTGTAGAACTTGTTCAGTTTCCAATACTGAAGGGGTTCGTATTCCCAGGCAGGAGGATACTTTTCGGAATTGTAATTCACCTTCTGGGCGCTTGATTCCATGAATACGATGTTTCCATCTGAACTCTCCTCCAGATCGGTCCAGACGCCGAACACTCCGAAAGGAAGGGTTATCAGTTTTTCCTGATCTGTCTTTTCTATATCCGATCCGGCTGGTGCCTTGGTTACACTGACGACATCGGAAGCCGTTGCCTGGAACAGGAGAGGAACCTGGGTATCAATAGAATCCCCGACCTCCTTGCGACAAGAAGCAAGGCAGCATAAAAAGAACAACAATATATTGTATTTCAACACTTTATTCATATCTTGAAAATTTTGAGGCTGAAGTCATCATAGATGCATAAACACAGTTCATAGAGTTTGCCTGGATGCATATTGAGCATATAGACAGCAGTCAGGGGCTGGTCCTTGACCAGTACGCCATTGACAGTGAAGTCGCATAGAAGTTCCACTTCCAGTTCAGAAGCCTGCGGGATGACTCTCTGCTCGCAGAGGATGTCCCTGTCCGGCATTACCGCGAATGAATCGTCGTAACTGAGCAAGGGAAGCGGATTCCCTTCAAGATTCCACCCCGCAACCGGAAGGCTGTGGAAACTGCCTTCCAGCGCCAGTCCGTTGACAGTCAATTTCCTGACAACTACCTGATTGCCGCTTGAACAGTTCGACTGCACCAGAAAGCGTATCAGGCTGAGGGCCGACTTGAACTCGAGGCTGACCACTCCCAGGGAATAGGTGGGTCTGCGTCCCAATATAGGCTCAATATAAAACAGATCCGTATCCTCATCAAGGGAGTAAGAGTCGAAGCACACGCCGGACTCCAGATCGAACCGGGCTTTAGAATATGGTGCCGCAGCATAAATGTCCAGTGCCTTGGATGTATTCCACCGATACCCCTCCTGCGGGTACCAATACTGACCTTGACGAATCAATGGAACTTTCCCGAGTTCAGGCTCAAGGGTGGCAGAATCGCAGGCCCAGAGACAATAGAGGGCATCATTGTCATCCGCCTTGGTGAATGGAGTGCAAGCCACTTCGAAACACAGGTCACAAAAGGTATCATAGTCCTTGCTCTTGTTCCTGTCGCAGGATGACAACAGCAGCAGGACTGCCGCAGCCAACAGTCCGGAAGCCATGTAGCATATATGTCTCTTTCCATAACCCATAAGTCAACCTACCGTGATTTCGCTGATATCGCCGGCACCCCAATCATCTACGGAGCCACCAAGGATGATAGGATACTGTCCTACACCTATATATATTGTATATATGTATTTCTTCCCCTTCTCCCAGGAGTCCTGACGAAGGTTCTCGTCGAAGAAGCAGGAAGCAGTCTTGTCCTCCCAGGTGGCGCCGTCATCAATACTCGATTTGTATCCGATTTCGAGGATAGGATGGGTAGTTTCGCCCTTTGTAAGCATTTGAGGAATCATATTGAACTCCAGGTCAGCACTAAGGCTTTCCCTTGATATTACAAGCCCCTCCCCGTATGATGTCAAAGTCCAGGATGATTTCAGAGTCACGCCGGTCCAGGAGTCATCCGGATAACCTCCGCGGGAGTAAGTGCCGGACGAATACACATCCTTCAAGGAAATCGAGGTGATTTTCACCTGTGTTTCTTCTGTGGCATCGGAGGCAATTCCGAATCTGAAGACAATCCTGGTCAGTTTATGCTTGAAATATGTCGGCACGCCTGTGTAGCCGGCAAGTGATTCATTCCTGGTCTTGTCTTCGGCGATGTCCGCCACAAGAATATCCCCTGTCTGGGTTTCCACATCCCATGACGAGATACCGACTCCGTCAGTTGTAACAGTCGCAGTGCCCGAAAGCGATGCAGGAGAATAGGAGAAGAAAGTGAGTCTGGTACTTCCTCCCGGCCATGAATACTGTTGTTCCTGATCATATGAGTCATAAGTAATCCAGTAGGAATATGTGGAGTTGTATTTCACCAACTGGTCATCAATGTACCTGGGCAAAGATGCTTTTTCCGTAGTACTCCAGGTCCCCTCATAACTGAAAGCAGTCGAGCGGAAGGGTACGGTGGTCGGATACTGGCTGGTTACCGCCTTGGTGGTGACAGTGTTGAACCCTATGAATGATTCTATGTCAGACCCATCCGGAACTACCTTCATACAACCGGATGTTGCGAGTGCGATACTTGCCCCAAACAATATGTTCCTGAATTCTTTCATCTGCGATGCTGTTTATACATAGATTTCAAAGTCTCCGCCTGTCCATTCGCTCTGGTCCGGAGCCCAGATTATGATGTTGGATTCGTTGTTGAAAGTAATGACGAAATTGATTGCACGGTTGACAACAAGCCTGTGGTTGGAAGCGCTGAGGATATCGTAAAGGCTGCTGCGGGCAGTGACTGGTTCATCGGAGTATGTCGTTGCGGAGGTATAAGTCCTTTTGACATAATTCAATTCCATGCAAGGAGTCGTGTCCCAGTCCGGGCTTTCTCCGGGGTCGGTAAAAGTCTGAGGCATGAGATAGATATAGTCTCTTGTGCCATCAAGAGAGTTTGCTGCAACAGGAGTTGCCGTGCTGCCATATTTGATCTCCAGTCCAGAGTCGTTGCTGTACCAGGTGTATGAACCGGTGGCGGAGCCTTGCGGGGTCCAGGCTCCGGAACTTCCTGCCGCAGGAGATGATACGGCAAAGTCACCTGTCTGAGGTACATTGAGGATTTTGACGGATTTCAGGAAATAACGGATATCACCGCTGACATAACTGCCGTCGTGGCCATTGGAGTAATCCTTATGGAGATTGAATGAGAAGCCCACAACCTTAGTCAGTTTGTGGCGGAATACTGTAGGGACGCCGTTGAGCCAGGTACTGACGGAAGATGTGTTTGCCCTCTGGTCGGTGACAAGGTCGGCAACCATGACGTCGATGTCCTGATGGGCATCCACGTCCCACCCTGTGATCTCAATACCACCTGTGGTGCAGGTGACCGCGCTGCCGAGTGAAGAGGGACTTGTGGCAAAGAAGGAAAGGGCGCCGGCTTTGGGCCAATAGTATGAGACACCTTCATTCCAGGCAGAACCGTCCCAGATTACATTCTTCCAGGCATTTGCCGATGATACATAGCCAATGGTGGAGCCGTGCTCGTCGCCGATGAAGCGCATGGCAGAGGCTTTGTTCGAAGACCATGTCTGTCCATCAGGCAGATACCACGCCCAGGCAAGGAAGGTATCCCCCGTGCTGTATGCAGATGCCTTGGTGGACTGACTGTCCTGTATCACTTGCCAATTCACGGGCACAGGACCCATCTCCCGTTGCTCGACCTTGGAACAGGCGGAGAGGGATACCAGGGCAATCGTGCCGTATATGATGGACTTGAGTTGCATTATTGATTTTGTTTTCATTGGGACCCCCTCGCACGGTCAGGTGCGGGGAGGTTAGGAGGGGTTAGATTACAGGTGAATAATCTATTGATTCATTAGCCCAGTTTTCAACTGAAGGTGCCCAGTAAATCTGGTCGAGACCGACTGTAAGGGTGTAGGTGTATTTCTTGTTGATTTCCCAACCTTTTTTAGTTTCTGCAGTTGAACCGTGAATATTTGCAAGTGACTTATAGACAGTTACCTTTTCATCTGAACATGGCTGTTCTCCTGAATCTGTCTGAGTTCCATACCAAGTACGGATGGTGTAAACAAATTTAATATATTCATGAGTTTCCCCACTAGGAGTTCCACTTATAGTCTGATCTTCAAAAAGCTGAGGGCGTACCAACAAATACCCATTTGTTTTTATATCATAAAGGTCAGAGCTTGAATCTGATGACTTCCCATTTTTTGGACAGGAGGATGTTGCTTCAGAAGAGGCGTATTTGAACTCGTTCGCTACAACAGATTCTCCATCAGCCGAAGCATTATTTGCTTGTTCAAACCAAGTATAAGATTTATATTTTTCTGTTTCAAGATCTGACCACGCACCAATTGATGTTTCTGATTGGCCATCACCAGGCTTAACGCCGCTCACAAATTTTCCTTCGTGCTTAACGCTATTGATGCTTATCTCATTCACAAAGAACTGTTTTGAACCGGCTACATGTTTTCCGCTTTCGCCATCTTTTTTCGCATAATCTGTTGATGTATTGAGTTTGAAATCTACAACCTGGGCAAGTTTGTGACGGAAAACCGTAGGTACGCCATTCCAACCTGTTGAATTGGCATTACTCGTATTGGCGGTTTGATTATCTATACGGTCTGCAACCATCACATCCACAGTCTGGTTTGCATCGACATCCCATTTAGCAATGACGATACCTTTGTCTCCTTCACCTGAGATTACACAAGTTACATTAGGAGTTTCAGCAGTTCCATTGATGGTATAAGGACTATAAGAATAGAAAGTCAACTTACCTTGTTTAGGCCAGTAATATGCAGGATCAGTGGTCCACGCGTTACCGGATGTTGCTGAAGTCGTATTTTTTACTTCAGCATTATCAATATATGTCTTCGCTGATGAACTAAATGATTCTCCAGAACCATAAAAATAAGCAAAAGTACCAAAAGATGGATCATCTTTTGTATAAGAAGTACCATTAATCAACGCCTTGGTAGAAGCCTTGTTGACAACTGCCTGGAAGGTAATCTGACGGTTCTGGGTGTCATCCACTGTCCGGACCTCATTCTTGGTGCAGGATGCAAATGCTAAACTTGCAACAACTGCCAAATAAATAAATTTTTTCATAAAAAACATTTTAAGAAATTAATAGATTATAAATAGTAATTATTTTATTTTCAATATATTAAAACTCAATGAAATGTTCTTCGTTCTCCCAGTCGACCACCTCCGGGTCAAATCCGCCGCCGGTATTTCCACTGTCCGGAGGCTTGGGTACATCAATCGTATCATCAATGAGCAGCCAATGGTGATTTATGCAGTCTTCCGACAGGAACAAATCCGATATCTCGTATTCCCTCTCGATTTTCCTTCCGTCGGTGGTCATCAGGTCGAATGTCACCTTCAATTCATTCTCACTCTCCGGTATCCTTCCGAAGGTGTTGAATACATTGCAGACCACATCCTCTCCCTTGTCCTCGCTCTTTTTCAGGTCGATATAAATCGAGGTCGGTGCACTGTAGTCCTTCGCCTTGTCGTTCAACGAGGCCGAAGGAGACATGGAGGAAAGAACAGCCTTTGCGGAGGATATCCATTGGGCCCCCTTCACACGGACCTGAAGATAATATGACTCCACTATCGATTGTGCCTCGGTCGTGATGGTAAAGACTCCGGCGTGATATGGTATGCTTTCCAACTCGCTGCTCGCCACAAGGAGATGGTCCGGCTGGTAACGGATCAACTGGTCCTCAGAAGCCTTGAGGGAGAGGGTCTTGAGTTCAGCATCGGTCAGAGGCGAGGTATATGCCGTGGCCTTCTCCCAGGAATCGTAGTTTTCGATAAGGGTGGACTCGGTGCCGAAGGTGTAGATTATCATCCTGTAGTCTCCCGGCATGATGTTGATATCACCCCTCACGCTGATCTGTCCAGTCTGCTCATCGATATGAGTGTCATAGATGAAGGAATCCGAAAGGAGTCTGTCTTCCTTGGTGTCAAAGAAGAGGACGCGGAACACTTCGCATTCGATGTCAGGCGGAGGTATCAGTTCGTTGTAGATGTCACAGGTGACGTTTGCGACAGCCTTGATATTGACATCCACCTCGATTTTGGTGTTGTACTCGATTTCCTCCATCGGCCTGAAATTGCAGGAAGCCGCCACCGCAGCACATATTGCCACGGCAGCAGACCTCATGAGCCATATTGATTTTCTCTGAATCATAGGCCCGGTCCTCCTGCAACTTTATTGATTTTTATACGCAGCGGGAAGACGAGGCTCACTTCGGCCTTCGTCGGACCGAAGTAGTGGAGAGTACCCGTCTTGTTATCGTCGCGGAAGATGGCAGACCAGTCCTGTGCAGGATGGTAGCCCTGATAATCTACATTGGCATATCCCACGCTGATCGAAAACTCAAGATTGAGATAACGGCTTATAGGCATCGAGAATCCGTAACTTGCCCCGATACTCCAGTAATAGCACTGGTACATTCCTAATTTGTCACGGTGCTGGAAGTCAAACTTGCCTCCTGATGCGTAGATTGCGGCATAATGCCCCATCAGGGCATCTCTCTGCCTGTATTTCCCGCTGAGGACATCCGGATGCTGCACTCCCCTCGTCTTCGGGAGGAACCACCACCGGGCTTCACCTCCCATGTAAAGGAACTGCAATGCGGATTTGTAGCCGTTGTGCCACCATGGGCAATAATGCTGGTATTGTACTGAAAACTGCTCGTTGATAGGTGCCTCGATGGAGAAATTCAGCATGGTGGCAGCATCGTATAGCATATTGGTCTTGAGGGCGAGGATGGTCCGGTATTCCTGCCAAGGCCTCTCCTTGAAGATGATCTGAGGTTCGAGAGGGAGGAAATGCTGGACGAGGGTGTCACGGAAGGTCACATTCACCTGTTCCACGCCTTTGAACGGCTCCCTTTCAGGCGGAAGCGGCACCCATACGCATACCCAGGTGGCATAACGGAGCTTCGGCATGCATTCCCTGAGGATGTACCTCCAGGTGCGGCCTCCGTCAAGCTTCTTCAGCAAGGTCTTGCGCTTCTCGTTGTCGATTGATTGGTCTTCGAGGATGTCGATGACTTTCTGCCTGTCGGGACGTTCGTAGGTTCCGAGGATGATATCATAAAGTCCTTCCCAGTTCTCAGGGACAGGGCGCATGATGATATTGTTGTGGTCGAGGGCGGATGAGTCCGGGAGATTGCGCAGGATGTAGGCCTTGGCGGCCTCCGCCCTCTTTTCGGAAAGGTATTTGTTACGGCTGAAACTTCCCTCAGGCGATGCGTAAGAATATACAATCACGCTGTCGATTCGAGGGGAGTTGCGGAAATGGTTGATGATTCGTTCAATCAGCGCGGCATTGTCGAGATAGTCAGGGTCTATGTCGTTGCTGTTGACCTTGTAATAGAGATGGAAGGTTTCGGAATATACGGCACTCGTATCATTCCCTTCGATGGAGCTGATCCGGTGCTGGCTTTCAAGAGAATGTAGATTCCCCCCCCCAGTTACTTTTTGAGAAGTTACTGCAGTTGTGTCATTGGCAATGGGCATCGGTGCATCGGTTCCGGACACGGAAACACCTGCCCGCATCATCGTCTCAATCATAATGAATGCGAGCAGAAACAACACTTTGCCTGTCCTAACTAACATCACCAACTATTGATTCTCCAATTTCGCAAGCGATAAATAATTCAAGTCCTGATAGATGTACCGTTCACGAAACTCAAAATTAACTATTATTCGGCAAAGTTAACAAAAAATCCCCCCCCCACGCAAGGTTTTGCAGTTTTTATTTTCTAAAAACTGCTCAATCAATGGATTTTTTTGCTCAATTGATGTAAAATAGACAAAATTTACTTTATACGGTAAGGCTGATCCTCGTAGAGGGTGAATTTCTTCGCCTTCCTGATCCATTTCTGCTCCTCTACCTTGACATGTTCCCTCATATCCTGGAAGGAGACTTCTCCTTTGATGTAGGAAAGCAGGAGGTCGTCGGACAACTTCGCCTCGAAACCGTCCTCCAGACGGAAATCATCGAATCTCTCACGGAAATACCTCATCAGCTGGAGGGTATGGAGAAGGGAATGATATTCGGCACCCGGTTCGAGCAGGATTTGGTAGCCGAAACACCTCTTGCCCTCATACCTGCCGCATGCTGGAGTGAACGAGCAAGGACGCATAAGCACGCCCGGCGGCACAGGGACTGGCTCCGAAGCGGAAGCCTTCACGAACGGGGCACCGATATATTCATAAGGCCTCGCAGTACCTATTCCTGGCACCACGTTGGTGTTGTTCCACAAACCGCCTCCGCTGTACATGTCACAGGTGAACAGCCCGGGGATGTCCGAAGCAGGGGCGATTGCCCAAGGCAGCAGCTGCCTTCCGTTCTCCGCAGCGAGTGCGGAAATGACATGGAGAGGGAACCTGGCCCCGATTTCGTTGTAATACAGATTTGCAAGTTCTCCGAGGGTGAGGCCGTGACGATGGGCCACCTTCGGCACGAAGTCTTCAGTTATCGATGCAGAAGGCATTGTACCCTCCACCACCCTGCCTGCAGGATTAATGTGATCCACGATGTACAGAGACGGGGCCTCGTCCTTCATGTCTTTGAGGGCACACATGAGTCTCATCACATCCTTGGTATAATTGAAATATCTCGTCCCGACATCCTGGATTTCGACCACTACGGCATTCAGTCCCCTGAGGTCTTCAGGAGAAAACTCGATGTGGTTCGTCTTGGGGGTGAGTTCCGTGTCGCGGGGCGAGAGTATTATCTTCAGGTTGCCCCTTTCATGAAAAAGGTCATACAGATAGCGTCCCCGGCCCGGGTCCCAGCAGTTATGTGTGCAGAAACAGCCGACGCTGCCCTCAAGCAGCGCCTTGTCAAGCTGTTCCTCCAATGGTGTGGTCCTGAAAGAGAACATCAGCCTATGATTTTTTCAGCGATGTCGATAATCTTGCGTGCAAGCGCGTCGGCAGCCTCCGCGTCGGCAGCCTCCGCATAGATGCGGATTATCGGCTCGGTGTTGGACTTGCGGAGGTGAACCCACTCCTTGCGGGACTCGAAGGAAATCTTCACCCCGTCCACTGTGTTCACATCCTCATTTGCATAGACATTCTTGATTTCTTCCAGAATCTTGTCTATCAATGCCTTGTCTGAAAGCTGGATCTTGTTCTTGGCAATAACGTAACGAGGATATGTGGCGAGAAGTGCGGACACCTTCATCTTCTTGTAAGCGAGGTTGGTAAGGAAGAGAGCGACACCGACCATTGCATCACGGCCATAATGGAGAGCCGGATAGATGACGCCTCCGTTGCCTTCGCCTCCGATGAGTGCGCCGCATTCCTTCATCTTGGTGGTCACATTGACCTCTCCGACGGCAGCAGCGAAATACTCACCGCTGTATTTCTCGGTAACATCCCGCAAAGCCCTTGAAGATGAGAGGTTCGAGGATGTAGTCAAAGAATATGGGGCTGTGACTTCCTCTATGGATTTGCCGGTATTGAGAGCTTCATTGTATGCCCTTGAAAGCAGATAGTCGGCCACGCTCACAAGAGTGTATTCCTCTCCGAAAGGCTTTCCGTCCTCGCATATGAGGGCTAGACGGTCAACATCCGGGTCAACAGAGATTCCGAGGTCGGCCTTGTTCGCCACGACGGCATCGCACAGTCCGACGAGGTTTGCCGGAAGCGGCTCCGGGTTGTGGGCGAACTGCCCGGTAGGCTCGCAGTTCACCATTACACATTCCACTCCGAGCCTTTCGAGAAGACGCGGCATTATGATGCCTCCTACGGAATTGACCGCATCGAGGGCCACCTTGAAATGGGCATTGCGGACAGCCTCCACATCCACCGCATCGAGGGCGAGGACAGCATCGAGGTGCTCATCGGTGAAATCCCTTTCCTCAATCACGCCGAGGGAATCCACATCGGCGAAATTGAAATCCTCCTTCTCGGCACATTCGAGGATGGCCGCACCTTCCTCGGCGTTCAGGAACTCGCCTTTCTCGTTCAGGAGCTTCAGGGCGTTCCACTGTTTCGGGTTGTGTGAAGCGGTGAGGATGATGCCTCCGTCAGCTTCTGCAAATACTACAGCCATCTCAGTTGTCGGGGTGGAAGCAAAACCTGCCTTTACCACATCCACTCCGCAGGCTATCAGGGAACCGCAGACAAGCTGCTCGACCATTTCGCCGGAGATCCTGGCGTCTTTGCCGACAACAACCTTGTATCTCTCCCCTGCCGGTTTCGGACGGCGTTCACGGAGTTTCTCGCAATATGCATAAGAGAATTTGACAATGTCTATCGGGGAAAGGCCTTCGCCCGGAGCACCGCCGATCGTGCCGCGGATGCCGGAAATTGATTTTATCAGTGTCATATTTTCATTGTGTTTTGATTCATACAGATTTCTCGTCGCTTCGCTCCTCGAAATGACAGAGGAAGGTTGCTCCTCGCATTGACGGAGGGGGCTCCTTGAATGTTGTTTCGACATTCCAGTCGAAGGTGCAAATGTATGAATAATTTTGTTTTCTATTGCAAAATACTTACTTTTGCGGCCTTGAAACCGGCA
>JBJEBR010000063.1:0-15143 GCA_051870255.1 Candidatus Cryptobacteroides sp. | reverse complement strand
GAATAATTTTGTTTTCTATTGCAAAATACTTACTTTTGCGGCCTTGAAACCGGCAGGAGCCGGAGTGTGCTTGGTAACCACTTATAAAAACAAGAAATGAAGAATACTGAATCTGCAAACGGAAAGGCAACGGTTTCCGTACCTTTCATGTTGATGTCCATACTGTTCGTAGTATGTCTGATCGCATCGAATCTCTTTGAAACGAAACTTTTCACTGTCGGTGGCATCGCTCTCACGGGCGGGGTCATCATCTTCCCCGTGTCATACATCATAAACGACTGCCTTGTCGAGGTCTATGGATACAGGAAGTCCAGGATGACGATCTGGATGGGGTTTGCCATGAACTTCTTCGTGGTGGCTATGGCGCAGATAGTCAGGGTGTTGCCTGAGGCTCCGTTCTGGGACGGGGGCGAACATTTCAACTATATTTTCACGATGGCTCCGAGGGTTACCATTGCCTCTCTTCTCGCATTCGTGAGCGGTTCCACGGTCAATGCGTGGATTATGAGCAGGATGAAGGTGGTACAGAAAGGCAAGGGCTTCTCCCTTAGGGCGATATTGTCCACAATCGGAGGCGAGGGAGTGGATTCCCTGATATTCTTCCCGATTGCCTTCTGGGGTATCGGGACTGCCGAGATGCTCAAGCTGATGGCGACCCAGATCGTGCTGAAGACTCTGTATGAAATAATCATACTTCCGTTGACCAACGTCTGCGTCAGGAGGCTGAAGAAGATCGAGGATACAGATGTATATGATGAGAACATCTCATATAACCCATTCAAAATCAAAGACATCTAATCATGGTTAACGACAATGTCAAGGGCGGTTCAGCCCTCGTGGTATTCAGTGGAGGGCAGGATTCCACCACCTGCCTGTTCTGGGCACTCAAGCATTTCGCCCAGGTCCATACGATAACTTTCGGTTACGGGCAGAAGCACAGCGCAGAAATCGAATGTGCAAGAAGCATTGCCCGTCAGGCCGGGGTATCCTTCCATTTCGTCGATGCGTCATTCATAGCAGGTCTTGGAGCCAACTCCCTGACTGACACCAGCATAAAGATGGACCAGGAGAAGCCTGAGGGCAGTTTCCCGAACACATTCGTACCGGGACGGAACCTGTTTTTCCTGAGCATCGCAGCTGTATATGCAAGGGAGATGGGAATCAGGGACATAGTGACCGGGGTGTCGCAGACTGATTTCAGCGGCTATCCAGATTGCCGTGATTCATTCATCAAGTCGCTTAACGTGACATTGAACCTTGCGATGGACGAGCAGTTCAGAATCCATACCCCGTTGATGTGGATTGACAAGGCTCAGACCTGGGCTTTGGCAGACGAACTCGGAGTGCTGGATTTGGTCAGGAATGAGACTCTGACCTGTTACAATGGAATCATGGGCGAAGGGTGCGGTCACTGCCCGGCATGCCGTCTGAGGAGTGAGGGATTGCGGAAGTATTTGGAGAATAAATAGATATCTCGACTTCGCACTTCGTGCTCCGCTCGATATGACATTGGAGGAAGCTTAATCGAAGATAACTCAATATGACAATTGATAAGTATTAATGGAATATATAAAAATGAGCAATAGGGAAAATGACGGCCTCCAGGCCCTCGGCAAGAAGGCCGAATACAGAAGCGACTACGCTCCGGAAGTGCTTGAGACATTCGTGAACAAGCATCAGGACAACGATTATTGGGTCATGTTCAACTGCCCGGAATTCACGAGCCTCTGCCCCATCACTGGACAGCCTGACTTCGCGGAAATCCGCATTTCATACATCCCCGATATGAAGATGGTGGAAAGCAAGAGCCTGAAGCTCTACCTTTTCAGTTTCCGCAACCATGGGGACTTCCACGAGGACTGCGTCAACATCATCATGAAGGACCTGATAAGACTGATGGACCCGAAATACATAGAGGTGACCGGGCTGTTCACCCCTCGCGGAGGTATAAGCATATATCCATACGCCAACTACGGACGTCCGGGCACGAAATGGGAAGCCCTTGCCGAAAGACGGATGGAGCTGCACGAATAATATCAAGAACTTTACATCCTATCGGAAATGAGAGCATTGTGGACCATACTCCTGCTCGTGGTGTCGAACGTGTTCATGACATTCGCATGGTACGGGCATCTCAAGCTTCAGGAAATGAAGATTTCAACCGGGTGGCCGCTCATCCTTGTCATCCTGTTCTCTTGGGCGATTGCGTTCTTCGAATACTGCGCCCAGGTACCGGCCAACCGTATCGGTTTCGTGGAGAACGGAGGTCCGTTCAACCTGATGCAGCTGAAGGTGATTCAGGAAGTCATATCGCTTACCGTATTCACCCTCATCGTAACCCTGCTGTTCAAAGGACAAGGGCTGCAATGGAATCACATTGCAGCCTTCATCTGCCTGATAATGGCGGTCTTTTTCGTATTCTTGAAATAAGGTTATATCCTGACCTCGAAATGATGGGTGCCGGAGCGCACCTTCCTCTCCAGACGGGTTCCGTCCTGCTGAGGAAGCATGACCTTCGCCCTGCACCCTTTCGGCACCGTGACATCATAGATGAACATTCCGTCCTCCATCCTCCAGTTGGAGACGATGGTGCCGTTCACCGAGTCATAAGAGCAATTGACATATTCCAGTCCTTCAACCGGATAAGGTCTGAACTCTATTTCCTTGTAACCAGGCTCAAGAGGGCGGATACCTGCCAGATATTCGTATTCCCAGATTATGAGGTCTCCAAGGAGCATCACGTGGTTGCCTGAGTTCATCGCCGGGTCGGCAGTATTGCCATTCCACAGTTCCCAGATGGTTGTGCCACCGTTGGCTGCCATATAGCCCCAGCTCGGATATGTCTCGTTGGAAGCGATCGTGTAGGCGAGGTCTCCCCTGCCGTATTCGGTCAAGGTACGCATAAGCACCTGGATTCCAACCACTCCCGTACTCACGTGGGAGTCGAAGTCGTTGACGGTCTTGTCCACTATATGGCTGAAGACATCCTGTTCCCTGCCCTGAGGGACCATTCCGAAATACAGAGGCAGGACATTGGCTGTCACCGTATTGTTGTCATAATATCCTTCTTCGTTGAAATAACGGGCATTGAATGCAGTCCTCACCGAATCTGCCTGGCTGAGGAACACGGCAGCATCCTCACCATGGCCTGCAAGAGGGGCGAATTTGGTCATCAGCCCGAGCAGGTGGTAATAGAATGTCGTGGAAAGCACAGGACCTGCGGTAATCCTCGACGGGTCCTTCGAGTGGATGAGTTCGATGGATTCAGGCGGCATGCACCAGTCGCCATATATGTCGCGTGTGATGACTCCGCCGTCCCAGAAACGGGTCTTGAGCCTCGTCATCCATTTCTTCATCGCATCATAGTTGTCGCATATAGGCTTTGAGTCGCCGAAACGCTCATAGAGCATGTCAGCAGCAGTGAGGAACACGCCTGGCCAGGTCACATTGTCGCCGTTGCACTGCCAGAAACGAGGAGCTACGCTCGGAAGACTTCCTTTTTCGGTCTGGGAATCCTTTATATCCTTCAGCCATTTGGCATAGAGGCTGTGGTTGTCGAATATGAATGACTCGCCGTAGCAGCCAGTGGTCCTGTCTCCCATCCACCCCATTCGCTCGTCACGCTGAGGACAGTCCGTAGGCATGCCCCTGTAATTGCCCCTGATGCCCCAGAACGCATTTTTATAGACTTGATTGATGACAGGGTCCGAGGTCTCGAAATGGCCTGTAACATCCATCTTGTCATAGAACACCTGCCCCTCGAAGTCGTCGAGGGAAGGCTCGTCTCGGAGTCCTGTCACCTCGACATATCGGAAACCGTGATATACGAACATAGGATTCCAGTCCACATCCCCCTTTCCGGAGGCCACATAGACATCGGTTGCCAATGCGGTACGCAGGTTCGTGACATATATGCTTCCGTCCTCCTTCAGGATTTCCGCGAAACGGAGGGTGACACAATCCCCTTCCTGAAGACCCTTGGCCTTCATACGGAGCCATCCCACCATGTTCTGGCCCATGTCAATGACATAAGTGTCACCATTCCGGCTTATTGACACTGGTTTAACTATATCCTGTATGGCGATGTTCGGATTAGGCTGCGGGAGCAATTCCCCTGCAGGAGCTTCAAGTATTTCAGGCATTGTCCACGCGGAGTCGTCGTAGCCAGGGGATGTCCATTCGCCGAGTTCAAGACGGGCGTCGTAGGTTTCTCCGTCAAATTCGTTGTTGGAACGGACAGGTCCACGGTCCGTAATCTTCCAGGACGTGTCACTGACGAACGACTCTTCCGTTCCGTCCTTATAGAGGACATCGAGCTGGTACAGCAGCTTCGGTACGTCGTAGTGGGTGCATACCGGGATTCCGCTGATGACGGACATCCTCATCGAGACATAGCGTCCGTTGCCGAGGGCGACAGCGAGGGCGTTTGTGCCCTGACGGAGTGCGGAAGTCACATCGAATGTATTGAAATACACGGTTTTATTGTAATCCGACACAGTCGGCGAAAGCACCTGGTCCTTGGAGATACATTCTCCGTTTATCCAGGTCTCATAGAGTCCGAGACCGCAGATATGGAGAGTCGCCTTCCTGACCTTGGAGGTTAGATTGACCTCCTTGCGCAGATAGCGGGCTGGCACCGTGGTCCGGCCTTCGAGACAGTCATCGCTGCCGTGACAGCCTATCCATTCTCCCGTGAACTCCACAGGTTCCTCTGCCGAAGGGGCACAAGATGACATCATGAACGGTAAAGCAAGGGCGGCGACCATTATAAGTCTTGAAAACAATCTTTCCATAGGATCAGCGTTTGGAGTTGACATTTATCTTCTTGTGTGACAGACGGCTCTTCTCTGCGCGGAATCCCATCACGTGGCTCTCGATTGAAGCCTCGATGTTGCTTGTGAGCAAGGACTCGTCATGGGCGGAGACCGCCTCGATGAAGTCGCAGACCAATGCCATGTCCCCTCCGCCGTGTCCGGAGTCCTTGTATTCCGGAATCTCGGAGAGTTTCTTGTCCCATACATATTTCCTGTTGCTGCGGAACTCATAGACGGTGAAACGCTTTCCGTCCCCCTCTATGTAGCCGGTAGTTCCCATCACCCTCGTGCGTCTGCCTCCGAACGGTGTGAATGCCTCCATCGAGAATGATGCCGTGGTGCCGTCCTCGAAGACCATCTCGCTCACGAAGTGGTCAGGCTGGTCGTTGTCGCAATGATAGACGCATCTGCCCCATTCGTTGGACGGGTCTGAAATCCTTGACATTATTTCATCCTCATCCTTCGGATTACTGAGGTCGAACACGCCCAGATGCTGTTTCCTCTTCACGTAGATGTCTATTGCGGAATATGGGCAGGTGCTCTCGTGAGGACATCCGTCCGTGCAGCGCATAGGGGCACCCTGAGGGGCATTCTCCGGCTTGAACCAGGTAAGGGAGCCGTCAGCCACGATGGTCGAGCAAGGCTTCCCGACGAACCAGCGGAGGATGTCGAGGTCGTGGCAGCTCTTGGCGAGGATTATAGGGGTGGTCTTCCTGGAATCGCGCCAATTGCCCCTCACATAGGAATGGGCCATGTGGCGACATTCTATCGGCTCCATGTGCTGTATGCTTATCAGCTTGCCTATCATGCCTTTGTGTATGGTCTCATACATTGCCCTGAAATACGGACTGTAACGCAGGACATGGCAGACGGCCACCACCCTGCCGTATTTGCGGGCCTGGGCGGCGATGTCGGTACATTCCTTCTCAGACTGGGCCACAGGCTTCTCGAGAAGCACGTCGTAACCCATTTCGAGGGCTTTCATACAAGGATGGTAGTGGGTGTCGTCCGGAGTCGATATGACCACCGCATCAGCGAATTTCGGTACAGTGAACACTTCGCTCCAATCTCCGAAGCGATGCTCGGCAGGAATGTCGAAACGGTCCCCCATTGCGTCCTTGCGGCTCTCACGGATGTCTGACACGCCGACAATCTGCATACATTCAGGGAACATTGCAGCATATCGCGAATAGGTCCTGCCCCTGTTTCCGGCTCCGATGATGACCACCTTTACCGGTCCGTCCTTCACCCTCGCCTTGAGGGGTTTGACCGGGAAATCCACCTCAGCGTCAGTGGAAAGGAAACCGTCGGATGCCGCTTCGGAGGTTCCACCTCCGAATGAAGGGCTGCCGGCCATACGTCCGGCAGCCCTGAGGCTGTCCTGTCCTCCAGCCACGGCGGCACCCGCCGTAAGCATACCGAGGCTCTTTAGAAATGCCTTTCTATCCATACAATCCAATATTTATGTGTTAATATTTCAAATAATTTCGAAAATTAACAAAACTTATCGAATTATACAAACAGAAGTTTCATTTCATATCTTTTCAGCATATCGTAAATGCTGATATGATTTCATAATCAGGATGACACGAACTTCGCGTGGTCGAGATGACGAAATAGAATGATATTATCATTTATATTTTTATCTTTGTGACAGGAAACACATTTTCAGCGAAGATTCCGTTATTAAGGCAGGACATAAAAGATCAGTGATATTATCATGAAACAGACAAAATTACCAATCGGCATACAAAGTTTCCGCGACCTGAGGGAAAAGGGTTATAAATATGTGGACAAGACGCATATCCTTTATAATCTTGTGGACAGGGGCAAATATTACTTTCTGTCACGTCCAAGAAGGTTCGGTAAAAGTCTGTTCCTCTCAACACTGGAAGCCTACTTTTCAGGGCAAAGAGAATTGTTCCGAGGGCTTGCCATAGAGAATCTTGAAAATGACTGGATACAATATCCGGTCATGCATCTTGACCTGAATGTCCAGAAATATGATAACCCCAAGGCTCTTGATGACATCCTGAATGATTTTCTGGCCAAACAGGAAGACCGGTATGGCGCCCGCGAGAGCGAAAACTCACCCGGCCTGAGATTTCAGGGGCTTATCCAGCGGGCGTATGAAAAAACCGGACGGCAAGTGGTCATTCTTGTTGATGAATATGACAAACCCGTGCTGCAGGCAATCGGAAACGACGACCTGCAGGATGCGTTCCGTGCCACACTCAAAGGATTCTACGCAGCCTTGAAATCGTGTGACCCATACATTCAGTTTGTATTCGTTACCGGAGTCACTAAATTCGGCAAGGTGAGTGTGTTCAGCGATTTGAATCATCTGAATGACATATCAATGGATGCACCGTTCCATGATATATGCGGAATCACTGAACAGGAACTCAAAGACAACTTCCAGGATGATATATCAAATCTTGCATCTGCATCAGGCACAACGGTTGACGAGACATTGAAAGCCCTGAAAACCAACTATGACGGTTATCATTTCTGCGAAGATCCATTGCCGGGAATCTATAATCCTTTCAGTATTCTGAATGCATTCTTCAAGTTGAAGTTAGGTTCATATTGGTTTGAGACAGGGACACCGACTTATCTTGTCGAGCTCCTCAAGAAACACAAATATAACCTTTCCAGACTTGAGAAGGAAATCCTGACGGAAGACGAACTCAACAGCATTGATTCCGCATCGACAAATCCTATTCCGGTCATATATCAGAGCGGTTATCTTACCATCAAGGATTATGACAAAGAATTTGGCATGTACAAACTCGGATATCCAAACAAGGAGGTAGAAGAAGGGTTTGTCAAATTTCTCATTCCATTCTACACAAATGTTGACAAACCACATTCAGGATTTGCAATCAGTCAGTTTGTCCTTTGCCTTCGAAATAACGACATCGAAGGTTTCATGACCCATCTACAGGCATTCCTCTCCGCATGTCCGTACGAACTACAGCCAGATCAGGAAAGACATTTCCAAAGTGTCATGTACATCCTGACTACTCTGTGTGGATTCTATACAGACGTGGAAGAACACACCAGCAAAGGCAGGATGGACATGACAATCAAGACCGACAAATACATATTCATATTTGAATTCAAGTTCAATTCCACGGCACAAACAGCACTCAAACAAATCTCAGATAAGGGATATGCCGACAAATTCAAAAATGATGGCCGTGAAATAATATGTATCGGGGTAAATTACAGCAGTGTTGAAAGAAACATTGACCAGTGGTCAATCAATTGATGGCCTGGCTGAACCATTCGAGGTGGAATGGGAGGACCCAGGTCCAGTATTCCCAACGGTGCTTGCCGGGACTGAAGAGGGCTATGTGCCTGAGGCCCATCTCCTGACATTTGCGTACGAAGTCCTCGGAGGCCGGGATGAACTTGGTGTCGGAGGAACCGCAGCTGACAACCAGCATCTTCGACAAGGCGTCTTCGCCGCAGACCTCATTGATGCGCTCCAGCCTGTGGATTGCGCAGATTGCCTTGCACTGAGGGTCTTCGATATGGGTGGCTCCTATCATCGGAGGAATCAGATCCTTCGAGCCGGCTGAATACTTGAGGTCGAGCACTCCGCTCATGGAACCTGCCCCTGCAAAAAGGTCCGGACGGTCGAGGAATATGTTCATCGCCCCGTGTCCGCCCATTGACAGTCCGTCGATGAATGTCCTGTGCGGGTCCAGGCCGTACTCGGAATCCATCAGAGGCCAGAGTTCGTTCCAGAAGAAGTCCCGCCACTGCATCTTCGTTTCATCGGTCTTGTTTATGTACCAGCTGTCCTTGAAGCCGTCCGGGCAGACTATCCTGAAACCGAACCTGTCGCAGAGCGCCTGAAGGTCGGTATGTTCCTCCCAGCTTCTCCACGTTGCACCGTATCCGTGAAGGAGGAAGAGCACCGGCAGAGCATCCTGCCTTGCATCGCAGCAGGAAGCGGATTTGTCGCAACAGGTCCGTGTGTCCGGCGAATAGACCACGATAGTGTCGTTGCAGTGCAGGTTCGGGGATTCGATTACATGTACCGTCCTCGAAGCCGATGCCCCGAGAGGGAGCAGGATGGCGAGGAAGAGGGTGATCGTCCTGATGGTTGTCTTCATGGCTGTCAGATTCAGGAAAGTGTCACTTCAGGCAGGCAGTCTCGAGCACGCGTGCAAGCTGGTCCGGGCAGGATGTGCCCCTGGAATTGCAGTTGATGCCCTTGAGGCGCTTCACGGCCTCCTCCACGGTCATGCCTTCTATCAAGGCTCCGATACCCTTTCCGTTTCCGTTGCATCCCCTCGTGAAGACCACCTTGCGGATGATGTTACCGGAAAGCTCTATCTCGATCTTGTTCGAGCAAACCTTCTCGCTCGGTATGGCGGTCACATAGCGGATTCCGTCCACCGTCTCGTCCCTTACAATCTGATAATCATTTCCTACCATTGCATTCTCCTGTTTTTTAACTTCGTCCCCGTCATATGAGGCAGCAGCCCCCGCGGAGAAAGAAATGCCTGCCGCAAGCAGTGCGACGGCTATATTCCTGATGATACCCATAGCTATATTTTTATATGAGACAACAAATATACGAATTTATTCCGTCTTGAGTCCATCGCACAGGAGAATCAATGGCCGCCTGTTCTGTTTAATCTATATTATTTAATATATTTGTATGGTCAAAAAGATTCATGGCAATACAGGGAGCATACCTGAGGTTGCAAGTCATGATCAATGAGACGACTATTTGAACTCGTTGGACAGATTATTGATGACGAACCGTAATTTTTCGAAAGCGGCAGCCGTCACCCTGGCGGTTGCATCCATATTGTCCTCCCTGACAGGTCAGACGGTCAGGTGTGAGGTCCGTATGGAAGGGGTTCACACCAAAGATGGTCTGTACAATGCTCCGGGCAGATTCGTTTCGTGGAACACATCGGACGGGCTGCCTTCCGACAGAATCCTCTACATCATGGAAGACGGGGAAGGAATGATATGGCTGTGCACCGACAGGGGTCTGTGCCGTTTCGACGGCACGGTATTCCGGGTATATGGGGACAAGTCTTCTTCAGGAGCGCTTCAGGACTGCAGGACGAGATGTGTCTCCGAGGGCCCCGGAGGCTGCATCTGGGTGGGGACGGAATCCGGACTCGAAAAGTTCGACAAGGCAAGCGGCAATGCCGAACCCGCTGCGGCAATATTCACGGAGGCAGGAGAAACCACATCCGTCAAATCCATGTTCACAGACAGCGACGGAAGCCTGTGGATTCACGCAGGTAACGGGAGCATCATTCATTACAACCCTGACAATCAAAGCATTGAAAGCACCGATTTCAAAGGGGCATTCTTTGAAGGAGACTATTGGTACGACCATATCTTCAAAGACGGCAAGGGCAGGATCTGGGCAGGAGGAAGGGCCGTCTCCATAGCGAAGATCGAAGACGGAGACATCGGCACGGTCACCTATCCCGTCCGCAATCCCGACACGGAACATTTCGAAGGATCGGCTTTCGCCGAGGACGGCCGAGGCAATCTGTATGCTGCTGACGACAAGGGGCTGCTGTCCGTATATGACTCCGACAGAGAGATATTCAGCACCATATTCCACATACCGGTGGCTGCCGTCTGCGCCACGGCCGACCTTACGGGAAGGATATGGTTCGGAGGACGCAACGGACTCATCAGGATGAACCCTCAGATGGACGGATTCGACCGGTTCGGCCATATCGCGTCAGACAAGGAGTCGGTGGCCTCCAACAACATCTACTGCCTCTGCACCGACAGCCGGGGAAATGTCTGGGCCGGCACAGACAAAGGTCTGTCGGTATTTCCGGCCATGAACAACGCCGTTACGGGGCTGGGCATGGGAAACGGGCTTTCGTCCGATTCGGTGACCGCACTGATGCAGGACAGGGACGGACTTCTTTGGATAGGCACGGAGGGAAACGGGGTTGACACCCTCAACCTGAAGACTTTCGGGTGCGGAAATCTGAAATACGAACTCCTGTCGGGGAACCTTCCGGCAAAGACACGGGAGAGGGAAAAAGAAACCCTCCGGCAATACGCCCTTCACAAAGCGTCCGCCGACGGATCCATCAACGAGAACAAGGTCAGCGCCCTGTACCAGGACAGCGCCGGTACCATATACATCGGACTCTGGTCCCATGTCGGTTTCAACACTTTCGACAAGAAGTCCGGGACATTCAGGAGGCATTGCCTGTGGAGCGTCCCGGCAGGATATGTGTTTCCCCTGCTTCTCGAAGGCAACCTCTGGGGAGCAAACTGGTACACCGGATTCCTTGAGGACAGCCACGGACGGATGTGGTGTACGACATGGGAGGGAGTCGGTCTGAATCTCTTTGACAGGGAAAACGGAAGGTTCACCGGAGTGCACTTCATCCCGGGGGATGTGCCGAGGATGCCGAGGGGGACCATCTGTTCCCATGTAAATGACAGCACGGGCGCCAGGATATACATGGCCGGAGGGAAATGGTACGGATATTTCGACCTCAGGACGAGGGATTTCCACCGGTATGTGGAAAATTTTCCGCCGGGGTACCCGAACGGGAAGCTTCTCGACGAATATTATTCGCACAGTCCCGCCATTCAGATTGACATTCCTGTCAACACCTTGGACCTCAGGGTGTTGGACAAACACGGAGATTGTGTGCTCGTCGCCTCGGCAAACTCCCTGTTCGAGCATGATGTGACAACCGGCCGGGTGCGTGTCCTGTACCGTCCGGAGAAATTCCGGATCGAATACAGCACATTCACCTCGGAAGAAGGCATCCATGTGGCATGGGACGGCGATACCGTCACCGCTGTCCGGTCCCAAGGAGGAAACGGCTACGATGTCCGTTCCACGGCACTTCCAGATGACTGTCTTCCGACGCCGGACGGAAGCAGGTTCAGCCTCGGAGGGGATTCGCTTTTCGTCCAGACGGACAGAGGATCCACGATATATATTGAAAGTCAGGGGCGGACAATCGACATCTCACGGGAAGCCCCGAGGACCCTTCCTTCAAGGCTCGCATCCTGCATCGCCGAGGACTCCGAGGGATTCCTATGGTACGGAACCACTGACAGCGGACTGTGCCGGATCGACACCTCCACGGGAGACATCGTCTCATTCCGCAGCGAAGAAGGCGTCGAGGACTCTCTGCCTAGTGACGGCATCAGGGACATATACATAAGTCCTTCCGGCAGGATATGGGCAGGCACGGACAAAGGGCTTTGCAGCTACAGCCCCGAGGGCCGGTTCGTCAGGGCCGGGGAAACCGGTTCCGCAGCGGTGAAAAGAGTGCTGGAAGACAGGAAGGGCCGGCTGTGGCTGTCCACCGGCACAGGCCTTCTCTGCTACGACCTTTCACAGGACCATGTAACATCCTTCCACAAGTGCGAAGGGCTGAGGAACGAATCATATTCCGGAGCCGCAGCCGCTCTTGCCGACGGACGCCTGGCATTCGGAGGGCCTCACGGAGTTGACATCATAGATCCGGAGGCGATGATTTCCTGCTCGTCCGCTTCAGTGCTCCTCGATGGATTCAGGACAGAGGAAGGGCCTCGATATCACTGCGTTCCGCAAAGCATACGGCTCAGACACCGGGACAATTCCTTCTCCGTGGATTTCTCCACCGTACTCGGCTCCGGACTCAGGATGCGATACATCCTTGAAGGATTCGACCGGCAGTGGAACTATCCGGACAACGGAAGAGTCAACATCCGTTACACTAACATCCCCGGAGGCAGCTATGTCCTCAGGGCCGAGGTACTCGACCATTCGGGGATATGGTACGGACGGAGCGTTGACATCGAAGTCGATCCTCCCCTGTGGCTGCGGTGGTGGTTCATCCTTGCAGCATCAGCCGTCACAGTCTTGCTCATCCTTGCACTGATCTGGCTCAGGGAGAGGATGCTCAGGGCCGAGAACCGGAAGCTCGCATCCCTCGTGGACGAAAGGACAGGGCAGCTGAAAGAGCAGATTGAAAGCAAAAACAAATTCTTTTCCATCGTCTCCCACGACCTGAAGAATCCGATCAGGTCCCTGGACATGCTTTCATACTCCCTTCTGCAAAACTGGAGCAAGATGACCGAGGAAGAGAAAATACAGAGAACGAATATCATAAACTCTTCTGCGAAAGGGACTTCCGAAATCCTTGACGACATCCTCACATGGGCCATGAGCGAGTCGGGAGTCATCGTGGCACAGAAAAAGACCGTCGTACTGAAAGATGCGGCCGATGCGGCGGCGGAAAACCTCGCGGCGATGTGCGGGCAGAAGAATGTAAGAATTGTCGTGGAGGTGGCTCCGTCAGTCAAGGTGTCGGCTGACCTGGACATGCTGTCCACCATACTGCGCAACCTGCTTGCCAATGCAGTGAAATACTCACAGAATGACTCCTGCGTAAGAGTCGGTGCGGAATACAAGGATGGCAAGGCCTTTGTCAGTGTCACGGACACGGGCGTGGGGATGACGCCGGAAATCATGGAGAAACTGTTCCGTATCGATGCAAAGATATCCGTCCGGGGCACTTCCGGAGAGCAGGGCCACGGACTGGGACTGATTACGGTTCATGAGTTTCTGAAGAAAATGGGAGAGGATATCACAGTCGAAAGCGCTCCGGGCAGAGGAAGCAAGTTCTCATTCACCCTTTCTGTGGTGGATTTTCCATTTGAAAATTCCAAAAAACACCACACCCCTGATTGAGTATATGACTATTTTTGCATATTGTATGTAACCATACTTAGGAAATGACTCAAGACAACGACCTGCACATCATATTGGCTGACGACTCCGAGATTTTCAGGGAGGGAGTGAAATCCATCCTGCAATTCGAGGATGGCATTGTCGTAGATGCCGAAGCGTCAAGCTGCAATGAACTCCTCAAGCTTTTGGAATCCGGGGCAAAACCCGATGTAATCCTGCTCGACATTTGTATGGAACAGGACGGTGACGGTCTGGAACTGCTCGGGAGGCTGAACTCCGGGCACCCGGAAATAAAAATCATCATCCTTTCCCATTACAAGGAAATCCGCTACATCGTCAAGGCTGTCCAGAACCGTGTGAGGGCATATCTCGCGAAGGATTCATCCGCTACGGAAATCATCAATACCATCCGCGCCGTGAGGCAGGGCGACGGTGTGTATTTCGGAGAGACCATCCCGTGCGACCTCCTCGTGAAAGGATTCGGCAACAGTGACAACATCCTCAAGGCCAAGCCGTACGAATTGAGTTCGAGGGAACTGGAGATCCTCAAGATGCTTGCCTGCGGCCTGTCGGTCAAGGATATTTCCAAAGTCCTGGAAATCAACATGACAACCGTCGAGTCCTACAAAGAGCGCATCAAGAACAAACTCGGCGTGAACACGATTATGGAAGCCGTCGTGTTCGCCGTCAAATGTGAATTGTTTTAGGCACAGGCGTAATCCCTGTGCCGTCCGCCGCCAATAGAAAATTAGAATTCAAAACCAAAGGCTTACCAGATTCAAAATTGAACCGATGATGGATTTTATTGAAAAACTGAAGTATTTGTGCCTCTCCACCCTTTGCATCCTTGCCTTTTCAGGATGCAAAGGACTTTTCGGGGAGAAGGAAGAGGAAACCCCGCAGACACCGTCGATTACGTTTTCTGAGACGCTTGAGGAAAGCCGGGAGTTCGATATGGGCGGAGGGCAGTTCAGCCTGTCTTTCACGAGCGCATTGGACTGGAAAATCGTCGTGGAGGGAAACACCAAGAGCGTGGGATGGATCAATGTGGCACCGTCTTCCGGAAAGGCAGGCAAGGCGAAGGTGGCCATAACGATTTCGGAAAACAACGGCTACGAGGACCGGGGTGCGATTGTATCAATCAATTCCGGAGAGTTGTCGGAGTCATTTGATATATTCCAGACGGCAAAGGAAACGCTTGATATTTCGGCATCTACAGTTGATATCGACTGCCATTCACAGACATTCGACATCACCATTACCTCCAATGTGGAATATCAGGTGCAGATTGCAGACAAATGCACTTCCTGGCTGCACCTTCAGGAAAACACGAAGAGCGTCCCTGCGGACACAATCCTGACCTTTGTCGCGGATAAGAATGAAGAGATTCTGCCGAGGGACGGCTCTATCGTGATTACCGACGGCAAAAAGACTCTCACGGTGAAAGTTAACCAGAAAGGAGACACTTCGATTCAGGAGAGGGAGAAGGAGATTCTGCACGAATTGCGCGAAGCCCTCTCTATAAACAACGACGATTTCGAATACTGGGGACAGCCCTGGGACCCGAGCATCCCTGTGGAACAATGGGCAAGGGTAAAATTCGAGAACGGATATGTGAC
>JBJEBR010000062.1:0-241616 GCA_051870255.1 Candidatus Cryptobacteroides sp. | reverse complement strand
GATTGGATGGGGTGAAAAATTTTTCAGATGGGGGATTAGCTGCAATGTGGGTTAAGGACCGTCTCCTCTGTGAAGCCCTTCGGAGTATAGTCCTTGGTCTCTTCCGTGCGGTTGTCCCTCTCATCGAAGAACAGGTGCAATGCGGGCACCTCCTTCTTTGTCTGAGGGTTCTTGTAGGTATGGGTCTCGGCCATTACCGGCTCGAAGTAGTCGAGGAGGCCATCTGGAAGGAAATAGTGAAGGAAGTCCTCGAGGATCTTTATTACCCTTGAACTATCCATTTAGCAAAAATCTAGACCCGGAAGTTTGCTGGTGTCCCTTATAATTTCACCTTTTCCCTCCACTCACCTCCACACAAATTCAAGCAAGTTCGAGTCCGAAATCTCCCCCAAAAATGGGGTACAAAATGGGGTACGATTACGAAAAATGCCTCTCAGGGTATCTGAGGGGCATTTTCTGTAGAGATGGCGGATTCGCCGGGGATTTTCATTTATGTGTGGATCAGAATGCTCCGAGATCTACTGACGGGAAGCGGTAGCTTGCGGCACCTGGGATTGCGGCTTTATTTGCTCTTTTTGCCCCTATGGTATTGGATACTCCTGATTCAAAGTTATAATCACCATACACTTCTTCAGCAGGATTCCAGGTCTCAGGCATCGGGTTGGAAGTAAGTTGCTTTACAGTATTGATTGTCCATCTTTCCTTGTCATATGATGACGTACCAATTCCGGCACCAGTAAGTGCATCAGCTGTTGAATTATAATAAACATTATTCGTAACCAATCCTTTAGCTTCAGCTGCTGCTTTAGTGTTTATTGGGAACGCGATCAATTTATTTGTAGAAGCAGTCTTGTTAACCTCATAGAAAAGATTCTTTTTCATATCAAATGAAGTGCTGATATCACCGATTCTGAGAAGGTTGGTATCTGGTATCGTATTGTCAAATGTATTAGACTCGGCATTGAACTGGGCGATTACCAATGCATCTGAATGGACAAGTTTGAACTTTGTGGCTGCAGAAGCACTTTCGGCATAGAATATATTGTTATTGAATGTGACATTCTGTATAGTTGAAGCCTTGGAGCCTGTATTGAGAATATAGACTGTAGCGCCCTCTATTCCGAAATCACAATCTTCGACACATATGTTCAACTCACTGATATCGTTTACATTGAACTCAAAGAAATTCTTGGCAATCCTTCTGAAATGGCAATTTGACAGGACAATATTACCGAAAGATGCGAATTGCGCAGAAGAGTGTTGGGCAAATGGAGTGAGTGAAGCAGATCCGGAATTTGCAACTCCATCCAAATTGGCCATCAACATAAGTGAGCCGCCCTCAGCAAACCTTATTGCCTTAGAGAAAACATAAGGAGACTTCACGGAGGAATCTGCTCCGATGATAATTAATGAATTGAACTGCTCAGATCTGTTGGATAACGCCTTGGTACAGTTAGGGTCAATGAAGAAAACGCCATTAGGAGTTGCTGCCGTATTCCAGCTCAACCTCTTGTTGTCAGAAGTCAGAATACCTCCCGGATAAGTGTCCTTATTTATAGTCACCCCACCGAAAGTAAGATCAAACCCGTCGTTGTACTTCACGAAATAATTGAGGTGCTCGGCATATTCTGTCGAGGCGAGAGGCTTCATGACGAGGACCTTGTTCCTTGAAGCAATCTTGTCATTGGCAGCGGTGGTTTTCTTTGCGACCTGGCTGCCGTCAGTCTTTGAAAGGATTACCGTGAAGCCTTCTGCAAAGGTGACAGGAAGGACTGTGAAATAATAATCACCAGGGACAAGTGCCGAACCATCCTCATTGCGCAGGGTCACATAAGTTTCAGAATTCTTCATGTCTGGGACAAACATCTGCAGATCACCATCATTCCATTTGATGGCGCAACCTCCCGCAAGTATCTCTGCCTTGTTGCCCATCAAGGTGATGGACTTGACATCCGTGAGGTCCTCGGCAAGAGTGAACTTGATATGTGAGCAGATATTCCTGAAAGCAATCTTATTCTCTGCGTCAGCCTTTGCGACCATTATTGCAAGGTCATCTGCGAATGAGCCTGCCTTGGCCGCCTGGATTGCAGGCAAAGTGAATCTGACCGTATCGGAAGCATTCGATGCACCCTCACTATATGGATAAAGTGCATAGAATCCGGTCGCGTCGTCCGGCACGGTTCCAGTGAAGGAAGCCGTAGAAGATCCACCAGCTAAGACCGTAAACTTATTGTTATGAGAGACAGCAGTAGCTGAATTGTCAAAAATGGAAATCTGGTCACCAGCAAGCCAGTTGACCTTACCTTCTGCTGTAAGTTCTGTCTTGGTCTCGACAACAGAGGTGAACTCCATAGGAACATAGTTCACTTCAATCTGACCATTGTCCTGCATAGGATTTTCCTTGACACATGATGCAGCAAGCACGATTGCGGCGGCTGCATAGAAATAATTTCTCATTTTCATAGCAAAATCCTCCATATTAAAGCCAATCTTCGCCTCCTACCTCGCCAACGAAGTCATAGTCTTCACTGACTGACGCGAAACTTGAACATAAAACCTGCTCGCTATTCACCTCTATCGAGGTAATCGCGGGAGAAACATAAGGTTGTTTCCCGAATGAATTGAATTTCATTGTCGTTATATATTAAGTGGTAATTTAATTATCTCCATCCTTCGTTCTGCACGCACTGAGGCATCATGTCGAGGTCACGCTGCGGAATCGGAAGAACCTCGTGGCGTCCCTTGACGGTATAATCCGAAATGATGTAAAGCGACGGCATCTGCTCGTGCCAGGTGACACATTTTGCAGCGGTCTCCATTATTGTTTCATAATATATTCCCCAACGCACGAGGTCCCGCCTGCGATGTCCCTCGAAAGCAAGTTCGTAGGAACGTTCCTTACGTACCGCGTCCTGGAACTGCTCGTAACCCATGTCAGAAGGCAGGTCTGCGGCACCTGAGAGATGCACCGGAAGTCCGTAGCCACGGCGACGTACCATGTTCACGGCAGAATATGCATCGGTGGTCGGGCCTTTGTGCCATTCGTTCAGAGCCTCTGCATAGAGCAGGAGGACATCCGAGTAGCGGAGGATATACCAGTTCACATTTGAATAGTTGGCATCGGCAAGCTGCTTTTCAACATATTTCACAAGGTCCCATTTCGCCGGGCAAAGGGTATTGTTGAACGGTTTTCTCAGATCTGGTTTTACGCCATCCTGGACGGCAATATCAAGATAGAGATTCTCCTTGGACGAAGAGCCTTCCGGAGTGTAGGTACCAAGAGCAACCTTTCCGTCAGCAGTATATTTGTAATCGGCAAACGAAAGCGCCCAGCGTTTGTCACCAGGCTCGGCGTCCTTCCAATCCTTTGCGAAGGTCGGCATAGCCTTCCAGTTGGCTGCGATACGGATGAAATCTCCTGAACCGTCCGTTGCAGTGACTCCGTTCCATTTCCCGATACGTCCGATAGGGTCGCTGCCTGTAATGGTTGCAGTGTAGAAAGAAACCTCGAAAAGACTCTCCTGAGGATCCCAGGTGTTGTTGCAGGTATTCACCCAGAGCTGTTCGTAGTCGTCCAGAAGATGATGCTTGCCTGATTCCACGACAATCTTGGCGGTATTTGCCGCATCCTCCCATTTGGACTCGTCATTGACAGGATATCCGGCCCATGTCGCATATACCTTGGCAAGAAGTCCGAGAGCCGTTCCTTTTGAAACCCTGTACTGCGAATCAGACCTGTAAACATCATCGACGGCCCAAGGCAGCACCTCTGCAGCATATTTCAAATCCTGTTCGATGAACTCATACACCTCGACAGGGTCAGGCTGGGTGAACTCCGAAGGATGTATCCGGGATTCGGCAGTGGTCTTCATAAGGACAGGATGGCCAAACCACCTGACCAGTTCGAAATAGAAGAATGCACGCAGGGTGCGGGCCTCCGCCATATAGATTGCGGCAAGGTCAGTCTGGCCTTCGCTCCACTGCGGAGCCTTGCGTGAGAGATTCTCTATGAAGTCATTGGCGTCATAGATGGCATTGTAGAGGGCCTTCCAAGTAGCCTCGACATAACTGTTGGATGTAGAGAAGGTGTTGCTCGGTACATCCCTCCACGAGTTCGGGGTACTTCCCTCAACCTTTGCCTCATCAGTCCCCAGGGTAAAGTAGAGCGAGAGGTTCATGCCATACATAGCATCATTGTTGAGGTTCCTGTACACTCCAAGAAGTACATTCTGGGCCTCCTTGGCCGAATTCATATATTCGTCCTTCTCGATTTCCATGTAGCTTTTCTCATCGAGCGAGCAGGAAACCAGGCTGAAAGCGGCTGCGGCCGCCATAAATATTCCTATATATTTCTTCATAATCATATCCTCCGGTTTTAGAACTGAATGTCAAGTCCCATTGTCAGGACAAGGCTCTTAGGGTAAGCGCCCCAGTCGAAGCCAGGGGTCAGAGGGCTGCTCAGCATGCTCACTTCAGGATCATATCCGCTGTACTTGGTGAGGCAGAACAGGTTCTGTGCTGAAGCATAGATTCTCAGCTTGTTGATCCATATCTTCTTGGTAACCTTCTCCGGAATGGTATAGCCCAAGGTGATGTTCTTCAGACGGAGGAATGAGCCGTCCTCGATGAAGCGGGACGATATGTCGTAAGGGATGTATCCCGTAGCCGATGGCACCTTGTTGGAAGCGTTGGTCGGAGTCCATCTGTCGGCTACCTCGGCCAGCATCTGGGTACGCTCGTTCCTGGACTGGGTAAGATACAGCCTCATCGCATTGTAAACATCGTTTCCGATGCTGAACTGGAGGAGGAAGCTGAAATCGACACCAAAGAACTGGAAGCGGTTGGTGATACCGCCGTATAAGTCAGGATAGCCGTTTCCGATGCTGGTCCTGTCTTCCGGGGTGATCTTGCCGTCACCGTTGATATCCTTGTACTTGGTCATGCCCGGCACTGCCTGGTAGCCTCTCGGACTCAGGTCAGGGACTCCGTCCTTGAGCTGCATTGTGCCGTCAGGAAGCATATTGAAATCCGAATACTGATATACTCCGTCGAAGACATATCCGTACATGTCACCAAGAGAGGATCCCACATATGAAATATAGTCATCCTGGGTGAAGTTGCTGTTGAAGCCGGACTTTCTGGTGATATAGTCAGTACCATCCTGCAGGGATACAAGCGTGTTCTTGATGTATGAAATATTGAAATCAGTTGACCACGAGAAGTTGCGCTTGCTGAAGTTGATGCTGTTGAGGGTCAGTTCGGCACCGGCATTGCGGATCTTGCCGACATTCTGCCACTGGCTTTCATATCCTGTGACATAGGCGAGCTTCTGCTGGATGAGAAGGTCCTTGGTGTCCTTGATGAAGCCGTCAAGCGTGATGTTGAGACGGCTGTCGAAGAAACCGAGGTCCAGGCCGACATTGGTTGTCATGGAGCCTTCCCAACGCAGGTCGTAGTTGGCAATCTGCTTTGGTGTGAGGGCCGTATAGGTGGTTGTTCCCATACCTACCCTGCTGTCGGTGTAGAGGTCCATTGAAAGATAGTTGGTAATCCTGTCGTTTCCGACCGTTCCCCAGCCTGCCCTGATCTTGAGTGCCGACACCGGCCTTACATTCTTCAGCCAAGGCTCGTTCTTCAGATTCCAGGATGCCGCGAATGAAGGGAAGAATCCCCATTTGTTCTTCGGTGAGAAGACTGTGGAGGCATCGGCACGGAATGTCGCCGTAATCATATATCTGTCATCATAGCTGTAGAAACCTCTCGCGAAGAAGGAAAGACGCATGCTCTCAGTACGGCTGGTGCTGACCTTCGAAGGTGTCGCTCCGAGTCCGAGGTTGTCATTGCCGAAGTTCTCGAACGGAAAATCCTTCGCCTGTCCGAGCAGGGACTCGTAGCCTGTAGCTGCAGTCTCCTGACCGAGCATGAGATTGAGATTGTGTTTCTTCTTGAAGCGGTTCTGATAGGTAAGGGTGTTGCTGACCTGCCAGCGTTTGTTCCTTGCCATCGTGGTCTCTCCGTACGGACCTCCGGCACGGTAGGCGTTGCTGGTGGTCTCGTGGTAGAAGTTGTCGCGGCGCTGATAGTTGGTGTTGTATGTCGCGGCGCTCTTGAATGAAAGCTGCTTGGAGAACTTCACCGTCAGTGCAAGGTTGCCTATCCATTGTTCCTGCTTGGTAGAGGCATCGACAGACTCTGCCTGAACGATAGGGTTTATCTTGTTGGAGTCGAAGTTGGATTCTGCCGCTGCGGTAGGGTCATACATGAGATACCTGAGGTCATACTGGCTTACCTTGAGTCCTCCCACAGGCCTGTATGCTATGAGGTTGGCAAGCTGGCTGCCACCTGTTCCGATACCGGTCTTGGTGGAGCTCGTATAGTTCAGGGAGCCGTCGAGTACGAGCCATTTGGTGACTTCCTGACGGATTTTCACCCTGGCGTTGTGCTTCTTGTAACTGCTGTTGGTGAAGATACCGTCCTCATCGAAATATGAGTAGGACAGGGTATATTGGGATGTCTTGGTACCTCCGCGTACGCTCACATCATGGTTCTGGGACCAGGTAGGGCGGAATGCCTCTGACTGCCAATCGATTGCATCAGGGAAGTCACGATAGTCCTCCAGGCTCTGGTATTGGTAAGGATTGCCGTCTGAATCGACACCTGCCTTGAAGTAGGTGTCACCGTATTTTGACGGGTTGGTTTCAATCTGCAGGGCCACGAAATCGTACGGGCTGATGGTCTCCAGCTTCTTGGAGAGTTTCCTGTAGCTCGCCGAACCGTTGTAGGAAATCTGAGGGAGTCCCTCCCTTCCGGACTTTGTGGTCACGAGCACGACTCCGTTGGCTGCACGGGCTCCGTAAATGGCCGCAGCGGAAGCATCCTTCAGGAAATCGATGGACTGGATATCCTGGCTTGCGAGGAAGTCGATGCTGGACACCTCGAATCCATCGACGATGAACAGAGGGGAAGAATCACCGTTCACGGTTCCCACACCACGGATCTTGATGTCATATCCTGCACCAGGGGTACCGTCGGATGCGGTGATGCTCACACCGGCAATCTGGCCTCCGAGTGCCTCCACGACAGAGCTTGTCTTGAAATCCTTCAACGACTTGTCACTGATCGAAGACACCGAACCGGTGAGGTCGCTCTTCTTGACGGTTCCGTAACCGATGACCACTACTTCCTCAAGCAGGGTGTTGTCCGGGAGGAGCTGGATGTCGATGACCGAACGGCCTGCTACAAGGACTTCCTGGGTGGTATAGCTGATATATGTGAATGTCAGCTTTGCATTGGACGGAACTGTGAGGACATATTTTCCGTCAATGTCCGTGACCGTTCCGTTGTCGGTGCCGCTCTGGGAGACACCGGCAGCTATGAGAGGCTCGCCGTTTTCATCGACGACTGTTCCAGTGACCTTGATTTTCCCCTGGGAAAAAGCCGTGACACAAAGCAGCGAAGCGGCTATGGTGAGCAATATTTTGTATATGTTTTTCATCATATATGTGGTTACGGGTTATTAGAATTGGGTGTCGAACCATACGAAGAGAGGGAAGAGCCTGTACGGGTCGGCTGCACTTTGAGGATCGGTTCCTGCATCGGAGAACGTGATCTGTCCGACGAAGATACCGTTTGCATATCCGTCATCGTCCACGAATTTCTCAGGAGCGATGTAGAGGGCAAGGTCGCTCGCCCTGACATATCCGGCAGTCTTTGCGATATGGGCAGGCCTGCCGTAGCTGGACATAGGGTCTCTTGAACCGCTGTTGTATGCGACTCCGATTGCAGAATAATATGCGCTCCAAACATGCCCGAGGAATGTTGACTTGTCAGCATCAGGAGCTCCGTTCTTATGCGTTGACGGGCCATTGAGATTCCAGTAGTTGAATGAACGCCTGAAGTCCATCGTGATACTCTTGAGGTCATCTCCCGAAAGGACAGTTCCATTCTTTTTGATTACAGGGGCGGCAGATGTGACGCCAGCCTTAGGATTGCAAAGAATTGCAAACGGAGTGTATTCTATCGTGTAATCGTTCCTTGTGGTATTGAAATCCAGGAATACCGGAATCTTGACAGAAGTCTCACCTGAAGTACCGATACCGGTTTTGACAGTTACGAACACAAAATGTGCACGCATATTGGCAACCTTCCCCTCGAATACCGAAGGATCGGTAGTCATGGTTCCAGTCTTTTCGTCAATCGTCACACATTTGGTGTTGCTTCCTCCGCTGATGGAGAATGTTGCTTCTACACCTTCCTTGATGTCGGTGGCTGCGACAGGAATCTCTACAGGGTCAGTGACGGAAACACGGTGCTGGCTTGCAAAGTCGGTCGCAGGAGCAAGACCGAGGTTATTGCCCCAGTGGACAAATGTGAATGCATAAGGATTCTCTATGGTGTTCCACTTGATTTGTGCAGTCATGGATCCTTTCGCATTTTCAGCCTTGACCTTGAATGTATATTCGCCGAGGGCAATTCCATTCTTCTTTGCAACGGATATAGCTCCTGTGGCCTCATCAAGAGTAAGTTCGGAAAGTGCTTGAGGCAGATCCTCGAATGTGTAAGTAACTTCGTCACCGTCTTTCTTCAAAGGTCTGAGCACCACTTTGGTTCCTTCCCATACCGTAGTATCATTATATTCGAGCATGGTTATAGGAGCGATATATTCCACGATGCCTATCTTGAGGACCTGGTCGAAATCGCGGCTGCCATAGCTGTTGGTAGCAGTAACGGATATGACTATTTCAGAACCAATTGAGAAATCATGTCCTTCGGCCAGAGAAATGGCTCCGGTAGTCTTGTCGATGCTGACCTTGTCACTCTGAGGTGCGACTGTTTTGAGGCTGAACTCCAGGTCTGTGACAGATCCGATGAATTCAGGCACTGATGAACTGTAAGCACTTCCAGCCTCAACCTTTGCAAAAGACGGAGTATAGGAAAGGGATACAGGAGGGGAAGCAATTTCTACTGTGAGTGCATCTGTAAATATGCCGTCCTCGGAATCAGTGCCAACTACAAGTGTAGTAAGCTTGAAATCAATAACATATACACCAGCTTTGAACGAGCTGTTCTTCAGTACGCTGAACTTTCCTGTCTTATCAATGCTGAAAAGTTCACTCCAGTCCTCGACGACAACACCGTCACGACGGACTCCGCTGATAAAATAATTCTTGATGGAAATGTGCTCACCTTCGGTCGTAATCTGAGCAGAAGGAAGTTCCTCGTCAGATCCTATGTTCGTCACCTGCGAGAGCATCAGGGTCATTGAAGACGGCTCAACTTTGATTCCTTCCGGTATGGCAGGCATCATGTTCACTACAATAGCGTCAGCAAACTCGAATCTTTTACTGTTTACCGTACAGGCAATGCTGATTCTGTATTTTCCTGTCGGAACATTGTCGCTCTGGCGTATCTGGAATACACCCGTTTGGGCATCGACTGAGAAGCATCCCGGAGTTACAGCTTCGCCGGCAAGGGTTACTGAGGTAATTTCAAAGTTTTCCGGTGTACCTCCGTGCCAGCTCGGAGAAAGGTCCATGTTTGTAGAAGGACCTATGTCAGTGATGCCCGGATAATAGAGAGAGAACTCTGTCGTGTCCGTCAGCTGAGGTGTGCAGGACATCATGGCTGCAATCACTGCCAACAATGCGAGAAGCGCACCTTTGGCTTTTCTGGTTATCGTTCTTGACATCATATCTTGGATTAATATCATGTAAATGTGGTTGTTATGCTATCAGTTGCCGAGTTTGTACGAAAGCGACTGTGCAACTCCGTTGACCGTCACTTTGAGCGAAACCCCTTCAGGATGGAAAGTGCCGGCAGCATCTGGAGTATTGTCTGTGAACGCCGCCTCAACGCTCTGGGCTTCGAACTTGTCGGAGAATGGAAGAAGGACGCTGATAAGGCGCACGGCCTTGCCTGCCTTCTTGTCCACATTGAATCTGAACCACCATCTCTGTACCTTGGTGTCGATCTCGTTGGAGAAGTAGCCGGTCCCGTTCTCGAAGCTTATATTGTCTGATGTCTCAGAGAAAGACCTGATAATCAGATTGTTTTTGTCATCGAATGTGGAATGTGCACCGAAGGAGTCTGTCCCGTATTCATCCATGACCGTATAGCCCTTTCCACTCTCGTCCGCGGTCTTTCCGCCCCAGAGCTTGAAATTGAGGTTGAGCTGGGTGTCGGCACAGTCTCCATATGCCTCATCGACGATGACGAAATAGCTGTTGTTCACGAAGAAAATTGCCCTGCGGATGGTAAGGTCGCTGTATGCAGGATTCTCCGTAACGAGGACCTCATACCCAGAGTTGTTCTCTGCAAGAAGGAGCTTGCCCTCACGTTTTTCATAGCTCTTGCGGGCTTTGGTCACCACATTGTGCATCTCAGTGGATGCATAAGTCCTCCTGTCGCTTCCGTCGTTATATGTATAACATCCGGCATCAGGAAGGAACCTCCTGCCATTGACATAAAGTCCCACGGTTCCGTTGTCACTCTGGTTGTGCCATTTCATGTCAGTGTCATAATTGTTCTTATGCACAAGCATCACAGAGTTTGCAGTCCAGCCGTTACGCATCATATAATATCCTGTGACAGGATAAGTCACCAGAGTAGCAACAGGCTTTGTTCCATACACGCCTTCAGTGGCGAGCCATTTCATCTCAGCGTCATCCGGGAACATCTCGGAATATTTCCTGAGATTCTTGAGCAGCACGCTCTTGGTCATCCTCGCAGAGCGGGTGTCGTTGAAGTTGTCAGTTGAATAGTTCGGATAAATCACATCCTTTATGAATCCCGCTGCCTTCCTCAAACATTCAGTGTAATCCGACGGAAGTTCTCCGGAGCGACCGTTCACCTGGGCCATTTTGTAGATGGATATGAAATCGGCAACTGCACCGAGATGATAGCTGATATCGAACTCATTGTGCACTCCGTCCTCGTTGAACTGGGCGGTGAGCTGCCCTGCCACAGCCTGGCTTCCCTCCTGGAACCATTCAGCAGATTTCCTGAATTCAGGCATCATTATGCCTGTCGCCACTATGGCCTGCTCCTGGGTCAGACGGATATTGCTCGTGACATCGTCTGTCAGGTTCTGCCGAATAGACTCTATATGATTATAGACTGTCCTGAGCACATACAGCAGTACCTCAGGGGTGAAATTCTCTGAATGTATATAGTAAGGAAGGACATCCAGAAGATCGTTCATCCTGCAGCAAGGCTGGAGGCCAGACCATTGCACGGCATCAGTCTTACCTTCAGGAACAGGGAAAGCCGTATTATATGATTTCCATGCATAGAACCATGAAGTCATCAGCCTTTCGTCACCGACGCAGGCGTATGTCTTGGCCTGAGGGAGCATCCACTGGAGACGATGCTTCTGACTGAGAAATTCCTTCTCTTTTTCCAGGCCGGCAGGCACCATGTTCCAGTCAATCTCACCGTTCTCACCGGCAAAAGACCAGTAGAGTTCAGTGCCGTCATCAGCAATCTGCTCCGTATAGACGGCCACCTTGAAGCGCCAGCCTCCCTCTGCTGTAGCCTGAGCTGCAATATATTGCTCCGAAATGGTTGCAGACGGAGAAAGAACATCTACATTCGGATTGTAGATCGGGCGGGTGCGCCAATACTCAAGAAGCGCCTCTGAGGCATTATAATAATCTTCTTCCCCTAGGAACGCCTTCACAGATTCCAGGCCCGGATAATCAAGGTTCAGCAGGTCGAACACACCTGTGTCCAATCCGTCAGTCTCACCGGTCCCGACTGAAGGCTTCAGGTCTATGTCCCCTATCGGTTGATCGGAGAGAACTTCGACGCTGCACGAGGCAGCGAGTATCAAAGAAACGAAAATTGAAAGATACTGTTTCATCAGTTCAGTGTTTTGTGGTTTTTAACGATTGCAAAAGTAGTCCATACCGGCCATGATGGCTTTGTGCTTTGTGCAGGCTTGTCCCAAATTGTTATTTTGAGTTTAAATTTTGTTGAAAATTTTATCAAGAATCTCCAACCGCCCTTATGCATTGCATAAAACTGACAATTTTTTCCACAAAAATGCAAGACAGGACACAGTATAGACAAAACATTCCACAATCAGTCCACAGTCTATGGATAAAGTGAAATACCTTTGTATTGCCGAAATCTGATAACACTGGAACAAAACCAAAATCACAAAATATGAAATTCACTGAACTGATTACCTCTCTGTGCTGCTCGGCAGCAATGCTCGCAGGCGTTTCCTGCCAGCAGGAAAAAGAAGATTATGGATGGCTGAAAAATGGAATTGACACCTCTGTAAGCCAGCTTCTGCATACGGCTGATGAGATTGAGGGTACCGGAATGATGCCACGCTCCATCTGGGTGGGCTACGACCTCGATTTCCTCGGATGGCAGCTCGGAGCCGACCCTATGACCTTCAAGGATTCCCTCAGGGCTCATCCGGCAGCTACAAAAATCGGCAAAAGGCGTCTGTGCGACATCTATGATTGGACGAGCGGATTCTTCCCCGGCTCGCTATGGTATGCGTATGAAATCACCGGGAATGCCAAGACGGCTCAAGAAGCAGCCACATTCACCAACATCCTGAATCCTATAAGATATTATAATGGTACGCACGACCTCGGTTTCATGATGGAGTGCAGCTACGGCAACGCCCTCCGTCTGAGCCAGAACGATACCATCAAGGCTGTCATCATCGAGACCGCTGACAATCTCTGCTCCCGATTCGACGAAGGCATAGGTGCAATCCGTTCATGGGATTTCGGGAAATGGAACTTCCCGGTCATCATAGACAACATGATGAACCTCGACCTGCTTTTCGATGCTGCAAGACTCACAGGTGACAGCAAATATCTTGAAGTGGCACGCAGGCATGCCGACAAGACCATGGGTTGTCATTTCCGCCCGGACAAGACCAGCTGGCATGTTGTGAGCTACAACGACGACGGCAGTGTCGAATGCAGGCAGACTTTCCAGGGCAAGAACGATGACTCGGCCTGGGCCAGAGGTCAGGCTTGGGGCGTATATGGCTACACGGCATGCTACCGCCAGTTCAAGGATGCCAAGTATCTGAATTTCGCCTGCGCGATAGCCAACATGATAATGAACCGCGTTCAGACTGACGACGCCATTCCTTACTGGGACTATGACGCCCCGGCATCCGACAAGACCCCAAGAGATGCCTCCGCAGCCGCAGTTACAGCTTCAGCCCTCTTCGAGTTGAGCACTTTCGTCAAGGATGGAAGCAAATATTTCGACTATGCCGAGAAGATTATCAAGAGTCTTTCCGGGCCTGAGTATCTCGCAGAACCGGGCACCAATGAAGGTTTCATCCTCAAACACTCAGTAGGCTCCCTCCACCACGGGTCCGAAATCGACACGCCTCTGAACTACGCCGACTATTACTATCTTGAGGCCATAAAAAGATATATGGAGCTCAAGAATTTGAGTTACAACAAATTATAACCACCACAAAACACTGAAACGATGAAGAAAGTCATTTTGGCAATCGCCACCCTGTCCGCGACTCTCACAATCCACGCACAGGAACTCAGGACAGAAGTGTTCGACATGCTCGACCTCGGAAGGAAGGGACTCGAACAGGTAAAGGCTTCCCACGAAGCCGGAGACGATGCAGCTGCCGCCACTGCCCTTCTCGAATACTACCGCGGCAGAAAGGACATCTGCACCCCGGAAATACAGAATGTCTCAAAGGTCAAAATCAACAAGGAACAGCAGAAATGGGCTGACGAGGCCCTCGAGCATAGGTTCTTCTCCCACAAAGGCTACCAGCCTTCCTACTTCTACGGTGACGACATCGACTGGAAATACTGGCCTGTACAGGACAACGAATTGCGTTGGCAGCTCCATCGCCATAAATGGTTCATGCCGATGGGTCTGGCATACCGCACAAGCGGAGACGAGAAATATGCAATAGAATGGACCAAGGAATATATCGACTGGATCCGCAAGAACCCTTATGTAAAAATCAGCAAGGAAGAATATGAAATAACCCAGGATTCCCAGCTCAAAGCAGACGCAGAGAACGCCCGATACGCTTGGAGACCTCTCGAGGTGAGCCATAGGCTTCAGGACCAGTGCCTCCAGTTCCAGCTTTTCATCGACTCCCCTGCCTTTACGCCGGAGTTCCTCACGGAGTTCCTCGTGAACTATCACAGGCACGCCGACCATATCATCAACAATTATTCGAAGCAGGGCAACCATCTTCTCTTCGAGGCGCAGAGAATGCTATATGCAGGTTCTTTCTTCCCTGAATTCAAGGAGGCAGAGACCTGGAGGCAGAGCGGGGTGAAAGTGCTCAACACAGAAATCGACAAACAGGTGCTTCCTGACGGAGGTCAGTACGAGCTCTGCCCTCACTACCACCTGGCAGCAATAGAAATTTTCTATAAGGCACTCCAGATTGCCGACCTGAACCATTTCCGCAACGAATTTCCCCAGAGCTATCTTGACAAGGTCGAGGACATGATCATGTTCTACATTAATATAATGTATCCTGACTATACCAACCCATGCTTCAGCGATGCAAAGATCACAAAGAAGAACACCATGATCGGCCATTTCAAGAAATGGACAAAGGTCTTCCCGGATAATCAGGTCATCAAGTATTTCGCGACAGAAGGTGCAGAGGGACAGCTGCCTGACTATCTTTCAAAAGGATTTGAGGATACCGGATATTTCGTTTTCCGCAACGGATGGGGCGAGGATGCACTTCAGATGGTCGTAAAGGCCGGCCCTGCCGGAGAATGGCATGCACAGCCTGATTTCGGAACATTCGAGATGTGGTACAACGGCAAGTGCCTCTTCCAGGATTCCGGCTCATACGTGTATGAGGGCAAGGACCCTGAAATCATGGAATGGAGGAAATGGTTCCGCGCCACATCTCACCACAACACTCTCGTTATGGACGACAAGGATGTGGACAAGGTAGCTTCCAGGACCTTGCTTTGGAAGGAGGACGGGGACGTGCAGATTCTCGTCACGGAGCATCCGAGCTACAAGAACCTGACCCACAGGCGTTCAATCTTCTTTGTGGACGGGCAGTATTTCGTAATCGTGGACGAGGCGGTCGGCAAGATGAAGGGATGGGTGAACCTGCATTACCAGATGCCTCGGGGAGATGTGCCGAACAGCCGTGACGACATGCATTTCCACACAAATTTCGAAGAAGGCAGCAATTTCTATCTACAGTGTTTCTGCGACGATATGGAGAAGATGCAGATGAAGAAGGAGAAAGGATGGCAGTCAAGCGATTACATGAAGAAGGTCCAGAGAATCGATGCCAGCTTCAAGCAGAAGAAGGAGAGCGACGACCCTGTAAGGTTCATCACCGTAATCTATCCTAAGCAGAAAGCCGGGGAGGAATCGGTTTCAGCCAAGTTCACCGACAAGGGCTTCAGTGACAAAGGGCTGTCAGTTCAGGTCAAGGTGGGCAAAAACAAAAAGAAAACCCTCTCATACACACTTTAGTATGGAGACTGACCCAAAAGTATCTTTTCTGTCATCTCGACTAAGCGAAGCGCATGGAGAGATCTTCTTGACAGGCTTTTGGTCAGTCCATCTTTAATGACGATATATACCGATGAGAAATATAAAAGTATTGTACGCCTTTCCGCTGGCCGCAGCAGTTCTTCCTGCATGCGGCCCGGACGGGCCTAAAAACGAAGGCAGGCCGAACATTATATTCATAATGACGGACGACCATACCACCCAGGCGATGTCCTGCTACGGCGGCAACCTGCTCCACACCCCGAACATGGACAGGATTGCCAACGAAGGCATCAGGATGGACAACTGTTATGCGGTCAACGCCCTTTCAGGCCCATCCCGTGCATGCGTGCTCACAGGCAAGTTCAGCCATGTGAACGGGTTCACCGACAACGCCTGCCGATTCGACTCCACGCAGGTGACATTCCCTAAACTCCTTCAGGCCGAAGGATATACGACTGGAGTGGTCGGCAAATGGCATCTGATTTCAGAGCCTCAGGGATTCGATTTCTACAGCGTCCTCACCGGCCAGGAGGAACAGGGAGACTACTACAATCCTGACTTCAACGAGAACGGGACGGCCATTCAGGAGAAGGGCTATGCGACAGACATCATCACGGACAAGGCTTTGTCTTTCATCGACGATGCTTCAGCCAAGGGGAATCCGTTCTGCCTGATGTTCCACCACAAGGCACCTCACCGCAACTGGATGCCGGCCCCGGAACACCTTGGGATGTTCAACGACACCGTCTTCCCTGAACCTGAGAATCTTTTCGATGACTATTCCACCAGGACTGAGGCTGCAAGGGAACAGGACATGTCCATAGCAAGGACATTGAAGGAAGACTGGGACCTGAAGGTTCTCACCCGCGAGGAGATCCTTGCCGGAGGGAACAGGCTTCTCGGAGTTTATTCGCGTATGCCTGAGGAGGTTCAGCACAAATGGGACAGTGTCTATGCCCCGAGGATTGCCGAGTACCGCAGCGGAAAGCTTCGCGGCAAGGAACTGGTCAGATGGAAATATCAGCAATATATGAGGGACTACCTTGCGACTGTCGTCAGCGTGGACGAGAGCATCGGAAGACTTCTCGACCATCTGGAGAAGAAAGGCATCCTCGACAATACCATCATAGTCTATACATCCGACCAAGGCTTCTTCCTCGGGGAACACGGATGGTTCGACAAGAGGTTCATGTATGAGGAATGTCAGCGTATGCCTCTGGTAATCAGGTATCCTAAGGCTATACAGCCAGGTTCGACGAGCAGCGCGATTTGCATGAACGTGGATTTCGCCCCGACTTTCCTCGATTTCGCCGGGGTGGACATTCCTGAGCAAATGCAGGGTCGCTCGCTCAAGCCTGTCCTGGAAAACGAGGGCAAGGTGCCAGCAGATTGGAGGAAGGCGGCATACTATCATTATTATGAATATCCTGCTGAGCACTCGGTGAAACGCCATTATGGAATCCGTACAAATGATTTCAAGCTCATACATTTCTACAACGACATCGACAGGTGGGAGATGTATGACATGAATGCCGACCCACATGAAATGAACAATATCTTTGACAATCCTTCATATTCCGACGTGAGGGACAGCCTTGTGACATTGCTCAGACAGACACAGCAGGAATATGGGGACACCGACCCCGACGAGACGGAGCGCGTCCTCTTCCGCGGCGACAGACGCTTTATCGGCAGATCGAAATAACTAATAACCAATAATATGGACAGAAGAAACTTCATCAAAGCGACCGGATGGTCAATGGTAGGCCTTGCAGCGACAGGAAGCCTGCTTGAAGCCTGCACGCCTGGATCAAAAAAAGCCAGGATGATTGTACCTACCCCTGATTCACGCAAGATGTATTGGGGTGACTTGCACAACCACTGCAACATAACCTACGGGCACGGCGACATGAGGGACGCCTTCGAGGCAGCCAAAGGGCAGCTCGACTTCGTGAGCGTGACCCCTCACGCAATGTGGCCGGACATAAACCTTCTGAACAAGGAGCCGAGGCTCAAATGGGTGATCGGCTATCATACCGACGCATTCGGAAGGCTTCGAAGAGGCGGATATGACAAGTATTCCGCAATGACCAAGGAATACAACAAAGAAGGAGAATTCCTTACCTTCATCGGATATGAGGCTCACAGCATGATCTACGGCGACCATGTTGCCCTGCACAAGGACCTCGATGCGCCACTTGTAAACTGCTCTTCCATAGAGAATTGGAAAGAGAAATTCAAAGGACAGGAAGTATTCGTCACCCCTCACCATATGGGATATCAGGAAGGTTACAGGGGATACAACTGGAAGTATTTCACTGAGGGAGACCAGACCCCGTTCGTGGAGATGTACTCCCGCCACGGCCTTGCAGAAGGCGACATGGGAGATTATCCTTACCTTCACGACATGGGTCCGCGCCAGTGGGAAGGAACCATCCAATATGGTCTGCTCCAGGGACATAAATTCGGAATCATGGGTTCTACCGACCAGCATTCCGGATATCCAGGCAGCTACGGTGACGGTCGTGTGGGCGTCCTTGCCGGAAGCCTTACAAGGGATGAAATCTGGAATGGCCTGAAGAACCGCAATGTATGCTGTGCCACAGGAGACAAGATTATCGTTGACTTCCGTATAGGCGATGCCGTAATGGGAGATGTCATCAAGGCTGACAAAAGGAAAATCTATGTCAATGTGCAGGCACAGAGCTGCATAGATTATGTTGACATAGTGAAGAACGGCAAGCTTGTTGCAAGGCTCAACGGGCCGCTGATTCCGCAGATGCCGTCTGGTGAGACCGTGCGCTGCAAGGTCAAGATGGAATTCGGATGGAACCGCGAGTCCAAATATGTTCCTTGGAACGGGCAGATCAGCATCGACAAGGGCCGAATCCTCAGCGTCACCCCTTGCTTCCGCGGAGCAGCCTTCACTTCACCGCAGGAGGGCGAGAGCGAGTTCCATACCCATGTGAACAAAATCCGTTCTGTGACTGACACTGCGACCGAGCTTGAGCTTTATACTTCAATGAACCCGAACACCACGACTCCTGCCACACAGGCTGTCATCCTCGATGTCGAGATGCCTCTTGACGGAGTCATAACATCGGATTTCAACGGGAAGGCCTTCAGCCACTCTCTGGCACAGCTGCTCGAAGGCTCCCGCACGCATTTCATGCGCGGATGGCTCAGTGAGGCGGTGCTTTTCAACAGGGCCATGCCTGAAAGCTGCTGGAGCATTGAACATTATATGGAAGACACCCAGAAGGAAAACGACACTGACTGGTACTATGTCCGCGTAAGGCAGAAGGACGGCCAGTGGCTTTGGACTTCTCCGATTTGGGTTGAATAGATCTCTCAACTCCGGTGCTTTGCACCTCCGTTCGAGATGACAGACTTATTTGTCATTTCGAGCGGAGCACGGAGTGCGAAGTCGAGAAATCTGATTGAATACAAAAACAATGAATACAAAAACAAAAATAACAGTACTGCTTTTCTTTGCAGCAATGAGCCTCGCAGCCATTCCTTCCTATGCGCAGCAAATAGCCGAGCGTCAGGAGAAAGAGGTCGTCTGGACAAAAATGGGAGAAGTGACAGTACCTCTGCCACCTACAGAGCACCCTCGCCTCTACATTCGCACAGAGGAAATCCCTGCCTTGAAATCCAAGATGAAGACCGACCAGGGCAAAGCCATCCTCAAACAGATTCGCAAGGCAGCCATCCCGAGGACGGCACAGGAGGAAGCCAAGGTCACTGACCACGGCTTCCGCTACTATGCGCAGATGCGCGGAGTCACCTCCCAGGTTCAGCTCGATGCCCTCGAATACCTCACCAATGGCGACGAAAACATGGCACGCAGGGCTATCACATCCATGCTGGACACCCTGCGCACAACCAATTTCGGCACCAAGAACGACCTCTCCCGCGCCAGCGGTTCAATGCTGATGGTCGGAGCTATCGTCTATGACTGGTGCTACGACAAGATGACCCCGGATGAGCGCGAGGCCTATATCAGGGAATTCGTAAGAATTGCCGGAACGATGGAATGCCACTATCCTCCTAAGCGCACCGAACCGATTGCCGGCCACAGTTCCGAATGGATGATTCTGAGGGATATGCTTTCCTGTGGAATCGCCATCTATGATGAATATCCTGATATGTATAACTATGTAATACAGATGATGTTCGAGGATTATATCCCTGCAAGGAACTTCATCTACAAAGGCCGGAACTATCACCAGGGATCAGGCTATGTGACCGTCCGCTTCCTGAACGACCTGAACAGTCTATGGATCTTGGACAAGATGGGAGCAGGAGCAATATACGATCCAGACCAGCAATATGTCCTCTATGATCTCATCTACCGCAGACGCCCTGACGGACAGGTACTTCCTGCCGGAGACGTGAATCCGGCACCAAGGAACAAACCTCACTCCTATTCAATGCCGGCTATGCTTGCAGCCAGCTACTATCATGATCCGTATCTGATGTATGAATATGAACGCAAGCCATCCACGGAGCAGCACATGCTCATTCTTGAGCTGCTGTGGAGAGACTTCGACCTCAAAGGGAAAGCCCCGGACGACCTGCCTCTCACACGTTACAGCGGTACTCCTTTCGGATGGATGATTGCACGCACCGGATGGGATGAAAACAGCGTTGTGGCTGAGATGAAGATAAACGAAAACTTCGTCGGCAACCACCAGCACATGGACGGAGGCGCCTTCCAAATCTACTACAAAGGCCCCCTTGCAATAGACTCAGGATCATATCATGGTTCGTCAGGAGGATACAACAGTCCACACTGCAAAAACTATTTCAAGAGGACAATCGCCCACAACTCACTCCTGATCTATGATCCGGACGAGAAATTCGCCTGCTGGAACTATGGAGGAGGCGACAAGACCGAATTCGCAACCAACGATGGAGGGCAGAGAATGCCGGGCGACCGCTGGGACACATGCCGCAGTTTCGAGGCACTTCTTGGAGAGGATTACACTGTTGGTCAGACACTTGCGCATGGTTTCGGACCTAACGCCCAGAAGCCTGAGTGGTCATACCTGAAAGGTGATATCACCAAGGCCTATTCGGCAAAGGTCAAGGATGTCAGAAGGAGTTTTGCCTTCCTGAATCTCGGACTGGAGGATCACCCTGCTGCAATGGTGATTTATGACCACGTCGTTTCATCGGACGCATCTTTCCGCAAATTCTGGCTGCTTCACAGCATTGAAGAACCGGCTCTGTACAAGGCAACCGCCAAGAAACAGATTCCTTCATTCAGGGTTTCCCGTACCAAGGACGGTGACTCAGGACAGATGCTCTGCAGCGTGCTGCTGCCTCAGTACCAGGACCTGTCGATGGAAAAAGTCGGCGGCAAAGGCAAGGAATTCTGGGTATTTGGCGAAAATTATCCGAATGCAGCGACTACCCGTCCTGATCCATGCAACGAGCGTGGAGAGTGGAGGGTGGAACTTTGCCCGAAAACACCTTCAGAGGAAAACTGTTTCCTGAACGTGATCCAAGTGGGCGATGCCACGGCTAAAGACCTTGAGGTAAGACGAATTGATGCCGAGGCTGTCGTGGGAGCAGTGATTGCTGACAGGGCAGTTCTGTTCAGCCGCGATTCAGATTTGCTTGAAGGCAAATTCTCCTTCACGATTTCAAGCAAGGAACTCGGAAAAGCCAAGGATTTGAAAGTTCTTGTCACTGACCTCGTTGAAGGCGACTGGAGCATCCTTCGCAACGGGAAACCGTTCCTGAAAGATTTGACGGCAAATGCCTCCGACCACACCCTTTACCTCACCCTCACCGAAGGCACCTACGAATTCATCAGGTAAGTCCATTGCCAGTAATAACAGAACTTATGTTTCGCAAATGCGAAACTACCTTCAGGACCGTAATAACTTTCATTTGCGAAACTTGAATAACAGAAGAAGCCCCGAACGGGGCTTCTTCTGTTATTCACCTGGAATCATGCGCAGATGGCGGGCACGGCCCGATCCAGGCGTGGCCTCCAGCCAGTTGCGCAGTATTTCACGCATCTGGCGCAGGGTCTCGGCATAGCGGGACTCAAGTGCCAGGTTGACGGTCTCTCCCCTGTCGTTCTCCATATCGTACAGCTGTTCACGATAGAGGCCCTTGTCATATAGGACATATTTGTACCGAGGAGTACGGACCATCCATCCGAGAGTGCCTGAAGTCTGCTTGAAATTGGTCTCCGTAACAATATATTCCTGAAAGCCTTCTCCGCTTTCTGCTGCCTGCCTCCAGCTGACTCCCGGCCTTCCATGGGGAACAGGAGCACCGGCAAAATCGCAGACGGAAGGCATCAGGTCTATGCCACCGTTCACAAGGGCATCGCTCACCGTACCGGCATTCCGGCCACCTGGCAGGCAGACAATCATAGGGACATTCGCAACCTCCTCGTAAAGGGCGGTCTTCTGATTCCATTGATGGGCTCCATAGCCGTCCCCATGGTCGGAAGTGAATATCACCACCGTATTCTTCCACAGATTCTGCCTGTCGATTTCATCTACGATGGTCCCGATTTCAGCATCTACAGCCTCTATCAGACGGCAATAGGCATTACGGTAATATCTCCAGTCATCGGCCGAATAGTCCACAGACGGATAAAGTGCATAGCTGAGCCCCTGCTCATAGCGCAGGACCTTCGCATCGTATGGCGACACCAGGAAATTGGACGGAAGGTTCGGACAATCCTCCAAAGCGGCCGGAGGGACCGTTGCATGAGGCGTCTTCTGTCCCCTTGCAAACTCACAGATGTTGTGAGGGTTGATGTATGAGGCTACCATGAAGAACGGCTTGCCTTTCCTGCGCGTACGGAGATAATCCACGCAAGCCTCGGCAAGACCCTGGTCCCCGTTGTCCTTGATATTGCGGAAACCGAACTCGCCATCCGGGATGGACAAGGTGTTCACGTGCCATTTCCCCGCATACACGCAATCATATCCGGCATCTGCCACGACCTGTCCCAAGGTGTTGTGCCTGAGGGAATCCACCAAAGGCATCTCGTTCTCGTCCATCCCGCTCTGGGAAGGCATATATCCTGTGAACATCGCAGCCCTCGAAGGGCCGCTCAACGGGAAAGAACAATAGGCGTTGGTGAAACGCACTCCCCGCTCCGCCAGACGGTCCATGTTCGGGGTGTCGAGGTCGGTATTCCCGGCGCAGCTCATCGCACCTGCCCAATGCTGGTCGGTCATGATATATATGATGTTCGGTTTCTGCTGTGCCTGAAGGGCAGCCGGAATTGCAGCGAGGGATGCCGCGCATAGAAGTCTCCTGTTCATAATCTGTTCCTGATGTATGATTGCTACTGTGCGAATGCATGGCTGAAGCCCTGCACCTTGTTCCATGAGCCACGGGTGAAGTCAGGGAACTCCACAGGAGCACATCCGTTTTCGAGTGATATCTGGGACAGGGCGCCGATGCAGCTCCATTCCGCAAGGTCATATACATCCATGTCCAAAGGAAGTCCGTTGCGCAGGCAGTAAATCAGACGGGCGTCCATGATGTAGTCCATTCCTCCATGGCCCCCTACCTCGAGTGCATCCTGTTCGTAATACTCAAGAAGTGGATGCTTGTAAACCTGCATCAGTCTGTCCCTCGTCTGTGCAGGCACGAAACTGTGGGCGTTCAGGTTCTCTATGTCAATCACTCCCTCCGGAGCAGCCTGTGAATTGACCATGAATCCCTGTACAGGATATTTGCTCGCAAAACCTTCAGTGCCCGTGAGGGAATACAGACGGTTGTAAGGTCTCGGTGTAAGTACATCGTGCTCAAGGAGAATGGTCTTTCCTTTTTCTGTGGCTATCATTGTGGTGGTGAAATCGCCGTTCGCGAAGTCCACATCCTCGCCAAATTTCTTCTTCCAGGTCTTCTTGCCGTTGAAGGATTGAGTGTCCATGCAGACAAGCCTTGTCATCCTGTCTCCCCTGTGTATGTCGAGAGCCTGGCATACGGGACCGAGACCGTGTGTCGGATACCAGTCACCCCTGTGGGTACGGTTGAACTCAAGCCTCCAGTTGTTCCAATATTCGTCCCAGAAAATGTCAAGGTTGTGGATGTAGGCACCTTCCGCATGCACGATCTCGCCGAAAAGTCCCTTCTGGGCCATGTTGAGGGCAGTCAGTTCAAAATAATCGTAGCAACAGTTCTCGAGCATCATGCAATGCTTCCTGGTTTGCTCTGATGCATTGACAAGAGCCCAGCATTGTTCCAGGCTCACCGCAGCAGGCACCTCGATGGCGCAATGCTTCCCGTGCTGCATGGCATACAGGGCAATCTCAGCATGGCTTTCCCAGTCCGTGCAGATATATACCAGGTCTATGTCATCCCTTTCGCAAAGCTGTCTCCACCCCTCATCCCCGCAATATTCGGCAGCCGCCGGACATCCCCGTCCGGAGAGAATCTGCTGAGAATAATCTATCCTGTCCTGACGAAGGTCGCACAGGGCCACGGTCCTGGTGCCTTCAATATATGTCATTCGCCTGACAGCGTCCGGTCCCCTCATTCCAAGGCCGACAAATCCTATCCTCACCGTATCAAGCGTCGGTGCAGCAAACCCAACCATATCCTCCTGACCGGCAGGACGTTTCGGAGCAGCAACCCTGACCAGACCGTCAGTCGTGCAGGAGACAATAACCATGAATGCCAATAAAACTGATGCAAGTTTTCTCATATCGTCAGATCATTTTCCTTCCGTCCGTAGCCAGTCTTTGCACCGGCAGGGCCAGAAGCCGTTAACAGAATGCGAATTTAACAATCATTTCCGAAACAAACGAGAGAGGGGTGACTAAAAAATGAATTTTCAGTCACCCCTCCTCGATTTACCTTCCGGTTACCGGGTCATGCCACCTACGATTCCGGCCTGGATGCCGCGAAGTTCCGCGAGGGAACGAAGCCGTCCGTAGCAGGAATAGCCTGGGTTGGACTTGCGGTTGAGGTCGTCGCACATCTGGTGCCCGTGGTCAGGACGCAGAGGAATGCGCACCTTCCTGCGCTGTTCGATTTCAAGAAGAGCCTTCATCATTCCATACACGTCAACATCGCCTTCGAGCAGGTTTGCCTCATAGAAATTGCCTTCCTCATCACGCTTCGTACTACGCAGGTGGACGAATCCTACCCTGTCACCGAATTCCCTCATCATCGCCGGGCAGGCATTGTCACCACGTACTCCGAAGGAGCCTGTGCAAAGGCATAGTCCGTTCGACGGGTTCGGCACGGCATCAACCAGTTTGCGGAAATCCTCTGCCGTGGAAAGAATGCGTGGCAGGCCGAGGATCGGATAAGGCGGATCATCCGGATGGATGACCATCTCGCTGCCACACTCATCGGCAACAGGACATATCTGCTGAAGGAAGAATATGAGGTTGGAACGAAGCTGCTCGGCATCGATTCCGTCATAGCGCGACAGAGCCTGGCGGAACTGGTCGAGGGTGAAGCTCTCCTCACTTCCTGGAAGGCCGGCAATCATGTTGCGGGTGATCAGGGCTATTTCATCCGGACTCATCTGCTCATATCTTGCCTTCGCCTTGGCGATGTCTTCCTCGGAATATTCCTGCATCGCCGCCGGGCGTCTGAGGATGAACAGGTCGAATGCCATGAATGCAGCCCTCTCGAAACGCAGGGCGCGGCTCCCGTCAGGCATCTCGTATGCGAGGTCGGTCCTCGTCCAGTCGAGCACAGGCATGAAATTGTAAGTTATGCAATGTATGCCGCACTCTGCCAGGTTGCGGATTGTCTGCTTGTAATTCTCTATATATCTGAGGTATTCGCCTTCACGGGTCTTGATATGCTCATGTACGGGCACACTTTCGACCACGCTCCATACCATTCCTTTGTCGGAGACCATCTTCTGGCGTGCGCGTATTTCCTCCACCGGCCACACTTCGCCGTTCGGGATATGATGCAGCGCATGTACAATGTCGGTTACGCCTGCCTGGCGTATATTGTCGAGGCTTACGGGATCATTCGGTCCGTACCACCTCCAGCTTTCTTTCATCAAATACATAATATCGGTCTTTAAATGGAAAATGCATCGAATCCGCCGTCAACGACTGCCACGGTGCCGGTCACTCCCTTGGAGGCATCGCTGGCGAGATAGTGCAGGGTTCCAAAAAGTTCGTCCGGCTCAAGGAAACGGCCGAACGGGGTATGTCCCAGGATGGAATGCGAACGGTCCGTCAGGCTGCCGTCGGGATTGGTAAGCAATGAACGATTCTGGTCAGTAAGCAGGAATCCCGGGGCTATCGCATTTACCCTCAATCCCTCACCGAATTTGATTGCAAGTTCGGCACTGAGATATTTCGTCCAGTTGTTGATTGCAGCCTTCGCCACTCCATAGCCGGCAACCCTGGTCAATGGCCTCAGGGCGGACATGCTTGAAAAATTGATGATGGAGCCTTTCTTCTGCTGGACCATTGCCTTCGCAAAGATTGTAGTCGGAAGAATGGTTCCGAAGAGATTCAACTCCGTCACCCTCTTGACAGCATCGATGTCGAGGTCGAAAATTGTCTTGTCAGGCGGGACCGTTGCAGAAGGCATATTGCCGCCTGCGGCATTCAGGAGCACATCAATCCTGCCATATTTCTCCATTATCTGTTCATAATTCCTCTCAAGTATAACCTTGTCAAGGACATCGGTAGGGAAAAAACATGCTTCTCCACCCGCAGCCTTGATTTCCCCGACAAGCCTCTGTCCCAACTCCGCCGACCGCTCGCGGCTCAGCAATACGACTTCAGCCCCCTGGGCAGCGAAATATTTGACAATGGAACGACCAAGAACTCCGCAGGCTCCTGTCATGACAACCACCCTTCCGGTGAGATCGAACAAATTATCCATAGAATCAGGATTGAATGAAAAGTGTTACTATTATGATATGCCGCTGTGTTCGTACACGGTGGCGCAAAAGTAGTCATATTTCTTGAATAATCAATAAAAAATGGCAAACTTTGTAATCGTCACACAAAACGATTTACATTTTATGGCAAAACAGATAAAAATCAAGGATATTGCAAAGATGGCAGGAGTGTCTGCTGGTACGGTGGACAGAATCCTGCACAACCGCGGCAATGTATCGCAGGCAAGCAGGGCAGCCGTAGAGAAAGTATTGGAAAAGGTTGATTACAAATACAATATCCACACATCGGCAATATCCCTGAGGAAAGAATACAAGATAGTCATCTCCATCCCTACGGCGGGTACCGGAGAATACTGGGGCGCCGTGCAAAATGGGTTCGAACACGCATTGGAAGAATACCGAGACATCAAGATCATATGCCGCTTTTCATTCTATAACCAGTTCGACATCTATTCCTGCCGGAGCGCGTTTGAAGGCATACCTGACGAGAACCCTGACGCGGTCATCATTGGACCTACATTCAAGGAGGAGACGATTGCCCTATGCACCATCCTCGACAGGAAAGGGATTCCATACATATTCGTGGATTCCCGTATTGATGGGACCAATCCAATCGCCACATATACCACCGACCAGTACGCCTGCGGCTATCTGCTCGGCAAGATACTGAAGGCACTCGCCCCTGAAGGAAGCGAGATTGCGATTTTCGGAACGAGGCGAATCGGGAACCGGAGGGCAAACAATTCCCAGGAAAGACGGAAAGGTTTCATCGCATACATGGACTCCATCGGCCAAGCAGACAATATCAAGGAAACCTTCTTCTCCGCCGTAAGTCCGGAAGAGAATGATGGGAACATCCCTGACTTCCTGCAAGAGAATCCGGCAGTCAAGGGCATCGCGGTAATGAATTCCAGAGGATACGTCATAGCCGACCTCCTGAAATCCAAGGGGATAAATGACATCTGCATCGTCTCCTTCGACCTGACGGGCAACAACCGCAGATGCCTCGAAGATGGCAGCATTGCCGCGTTGCTCTGCCAGAAGCCTGAGCTTCAAGGTTTCTACGCAATCAAAACCGTCATCAGATACCTTCTCTACAAGAATGGAAGCCATCAGGAACATCATCTCATGCCAATAGACATCGTGATGAAGGAGAATCTGCCATACTACAGGGAGATGTTCGAAGGCTGAGTGTAAATGATTTTCAGTATTTATGGTCGCGATGCTGGTGTAATATCCCGAGAAAACATCATATCCGGAAAAAAGACTATCTTTGCAGGCCAAATCAAAAGAATATGGACAAGAACAGCTACGCATTGGGCATGAGCATAGCCCACAATATGCTCTCATCAGGCATACGGACAATAAACTTCGACGACTTCGCGGCAGGAGTGAAGGCCGTCCTCACAGGAAGCGAGCCGGCAGTTTCGTTCCAGGAGGCAAGCCAGCTTCTGGACAAATATTTCACGGAAATTGAGAACAAGCAGAAAGCAGAGCAGGCCGCCATGGGTGCAGCAATGCGCGAAGAGGGAGAGATTTTCCTCGCTGACAACTGCAAAAAGGAAGGAGTGGTAACCCTCAAGAGCGGACTCCAGTACAAGGTCATCAAGGAAGGCACCGGCAGGAAGCCTAAGGCCACCGACAAGGTGAAATGCCACTACGAGGGCACATTCGTTGACGGCACCAAGTTCGACAGTTCCTACGACCGCAACGAGCCGGCAGTATTCGGTCTGAACCAGGTGATTGCAGGATGGACAGAAGGTCTCCAGCTCATGAGCGAAGGTTCGAAATATGAGCTTTACATCCCTTACACCCTCGGTTACGGCGAAAACGGGGCTCCTGGCGCGATCCCTCCATATGCCGCCCTCAAGTTCGTGGTGGAGCTCATCGAGGTTCTCTGACCAGAGACAGTCTGACAATTCTCCGGAAAGCAGATCATGGATTTAATGGAAATATTCACCCTCGTCACGGGGGTGATTTATATTATATTGGAAATCAGGCAGAAAAGTCTGATGTGGGCTGTCGGCGTGCTTACAAGCGTAGCTGCGATGGTCGTATTCTTCCGTCAGGGGCTTTATGCCTCGTTCGGTCTGAACACCTATTATCTGGTAATGTCGTTCATAGGCCTGTGGCAATGGAGCAGGGACAAGAAGAAGCTCGGAGCCAATGTCACCGAAGCAGCAGGAGAGTCCGGAGACAGACCTGCCCATTCTGACGAAATCCACCTCAACAAATTATCAGTCAAGGTATTGGTCATATCCATCGTCATTACTGCAACAGGGATTTTCGCCCTGAGCCGCCTTATGGAATGGCTGGAGAACCCGATGTCGCTGATGGACGCTTCCGTGGCAGTGCTCAGCGCCGTCGCGACATGGTGGCTGACGAAGGCTTATCTTGAGCAATGGTGGATATGGATAGTGGCGGACATCCTGAGCACGGTGATGTGTGCGATGTCGGGACTGTGGTGGATGACGGCCCTTTACGGAGCATATACAGTCTCCGCTGTCATCGGCCTGGTCCATTGGAAGCGTCACGGCATCTATATCGGATGACAATCTGTCATTCCGAGCCAGCATTGCCCCTCCTGTCATTCCGAGCCCTGCGAGGAATCCGAGGGTAAGAGTGCCGTCAGAGGTTGCCGAAGATGATAGGCTCCATGATCTTGTAGCCGGCCATGTCAGGATGAACCCCGTCGGAAGCTATCGACTTCGGCATCCCGCCTTCTGCATTCCTCATGGCAGAATGGAAATCCACATATACGATCTTCGCCGAAGCAGCATAATCCGAAAGCATCTTGTTCAAGGCGACAATCTTCTCCGCGCTGTCCTTGACCTCGGGCCTCCACCAATAGGAGGCGGCAGGCAGGACGGAGCAGATGACCGGTTTGATCCTGTTTGCCTTGGCAAGCTCGCACATGGAGATGATGTTGCCAAGGATGTTCTCATGCGAAATCACCCCGTTGTTCAGGGCAATGTCATTCGTGCCGGCAAGTATGACCACATATTTTGGCTGAAGGTCGATCACATCCCTTCTGAAACGCACCAGCATCTGCGAGGTCGTCTGCCCTGATATGCCCCGTCCGAGGAAATTGTTGTCCCGGAAGAAATCAGGGTCCGTCCTGTACCAGCCTTCCGTTATCGAATCCCCCATAAATACGGCCACCGGCTTGACCGATACCGAATCATTCTGTGCTGCATATCTCTCGAATCCAGCCCAGTCCTGGGCTATGGCGCATACTGAGGCAAGGGCGGATGTGACCGCCGCGATAAAAAACCGTTTCATATCCATAAATTGAATTTCGTCCGCAAAGTTACATTTATCCGGCCAATAAGCAAATTCCGGATATCCCGACTGATTTTTCAAATGAACCGAAATGAACTTGTTCAAAAGAAAAACGATTGATAATTTTGCGAAAAACATTGAAGAAATATGCAAAGGTTTGCTTTTATTCCGTCCGCATTGGCGTTCATATCCATTGTCGCCGGATGCGATGTTACCATCGCACCTAAAGAGGAAAGTCCTATACCAATCAAGATTTCCACCACCTTGACCAAGGTTTCCGGTGATTCATTCGAAGAAAACGATGCCATAGGTCTGTTTGTGGTAAACGCCTCCAAATCTGATGAGTCCTGGGTATCCGGAGAACTCATGGGCAGCGGGAACCATGTCAATAATGCAAAATATACATACTCCCAGACCTGGGAGACAACCGGGGAGTATTATTGGAAAGACTCCCAGACACCAGCGGATTTCTACTGCTACCATCCTTACAAGGAAGAACTTGGAGATGATATCGAAGCCGTGAGCTTCACCATTCCGACGGACCAGGGCACGGCAGAGGCATTCAAATCCGCCGAGATTCTATGGGGCAAGGCAAATCTTCAGACTCCGACCGAAAACAGAGTGGTAATAACCACCTCCCACAGGACAAGCCAGATTGCAGTCGAACTTGTTCCGGGGAAAGGATTCACAGAGGAGACTCTTGCTGAAAGCATCACATCGATAACCATCAACAACATCAAGTCGGGTGCCTCCCTCAACCTGAAGGACGGCAACCTGACAGCAGACGGAGAGGCCTCAGACATTACTCCATACAAAGACGGGAAGATTTGGAGAGCACTCATAGCTCCACAGAAAATCGTTGAAACCAAACTCGTGACAATAGTCGTGGACGGACAGGAAAGAAGCCTTGTCCAGACCGTTGATTTCTCTTCCAACAGCATCAAGAAATGTACGATTACGGTGAACAAGATCAACGAAGGCATCAATGTCGGCATCGGCGGCTGGGAGGAAGACGGCAACGACTATGGCGGAACATTGAACTGATAACTCCTTATAAAACCATGAATCATGAAACCGGACATGAAAAACTATGATAGTATGAAATACGGCAAATCATTGGCGTGGATCCTCTCCGTGGCAGTCCTTGCAGGATGCGCCGTGGACGAGATGAAACAGGAAATCGACCCTGTCGAGGAAAAGACAGCCATCTCACTCGGAGGCCATATAGACCAGGAATATGCCACCAGGGCGGGCCAGGATGGCTTTGCGGACGGTGACAAGATAGGTACGTTCATCGTTGACTATGTGGACGGCCAGCCAGGCGAGTTGCTTCTCGAAGGCAACAGGGCCGACAACCTATATTACACATACAACGAAGCAGGCAACCGCTGGGTACCTTCATACGATGTATATTACAAGGACTCCAGGACACCTGTGGACATCTACGGCTATTATCCTGCCGGAAAACCTGAATCCGTGAGCGCGTGGGCATTCGAAGTCCAGAAGGATCAGAGGGCAGGGGCAGCAAACGGGAACCTTTCAGGATATGAGCAGAGCGATTTCCTATGGGCCAAGGCGGAGAACAAGACATCTGAAGACAAGATCGTGTGGCTCAATTTCACACACAGGCTGGCAGGTGTGAGGGTAAGCCTTGTGGAAGGTTCAGGATTCGGTTCCGGAGAATGGGCATCCCTGGAGAAGGATGTGCTCGTGCAGAGCACAGTCAGGACATCCGTCATAGACCTTTCGACAGGCACAGCCACCCCTACCGGAGAAGTACCTTCCACTGGTATCATCCCAGTGGACGAAGGAACGGATTTCCGTGCCGTGGTCATTCCGCAGACTGTCCCGGCAGGAAGCAAGATCATCACTGCTACCGTCGGAGGATACACCTATGACCTTGTCAAGGACGAGGCGATGGTGTACAATCCCGGCAAGCAGCACAATTTCACATTGACGGTGAACAAGCGTGCAGCAGGCAGTTATGAGTTCGTCCTCAGCGGGGAGAGCATAACCGTATGGGAGAATGACAGGACATCGCACGACGGAATCGCAAGGGAATATGTCGTTATCAATGTGGAGACTCCGGGAACATTGGATGCATGCATAACAGCCAAAGGGATGGAGGTCAGCAAGGTGAGGAATCTGAAAATTACCGGGAAAATCAATTCAAGGGATTTTGCTGTAATGAAGTATAAGATGACTCTGCTGAATGCCATCAATCTTAAGGAAGCGATTATCGTTGCTTCAGAGGGAGGCTCATTCGGAAAAGACCAATACTACCATGATTCCAGAGATTATTGCATTCCGGCAGAAGCTTTTATGCATAAGAACAGCCTTACCACGGTAATTCTTCCCGACAAACTTAAGGAAATCGATGGATTCGCTTTTTACTCCTGCCAAAACCTGACCGGTTCAATCATTATTCCGGAAGGTGTTGTTTCATTGAACGGAAGTACTTTTGAACAATGCAAAAGCATCAATGGCATATTGAGCCTTCCTTCTACCCTGAAGTATCTGGGGTCTCCGGATTCATCTTATGGAAGGGATTTCTGGAATTGCAAATTTGTTTGTCAACTGGTTCTTCCGGAAGGCTTGGAATTTATTGGAGAAAGGACTTTCAATGAATGTGATGGACTATATGGAGAATTGAAATTTCCCGACAAAGTGTCATACATCGGAGAAGCTGCCTTTGCGGTATGTAAAGATCTTATAGGATCATTGACTATTCCACAAAAGGTAACACTTATTGAAAAGGAAGCATTCTGTGATTGCGGTTTCAATGGAACTCTTAACCTCCACGATGGAATTAAATCAATCGGAGTCAGTGCTTTCGCCAACACACCCTTCAAAGGAGAATTGAATCTTCCTAAATCATTGGAAGTCATCAATGACAACAGTTTCTCCAGTTGTGATTTCTCGGGAACGCTTTCGTTGCCAAACTCAATAATACAGATTGGGAACAGTGCGTTCAGAGGCAATTGGAGACTGACGGGAGTTGTAGAAATGCCTGATGAACTGCTCAGCATAGGAGAATCAGCTTTTTGCGATTGCAGAATGCTGGAAGGCGTCATATTTAAAGAGAAATTTGAGACAATCCGAAGACATGCTTTTGAAAACTGCTTCGGCATCGGCAGAATTGTCTGCAAGGGGACAATTCCTCCTTATATTCAGGATAGCTGCTTCGAAGGCGTAGCGAAAGACAATTTCACACTTGAGGTGCCGGAAGGATATGAGGCTCAGTATCAGGCTGCGACAGGATGGAGGGAATTCAAGCGCATAGCTGCATACCGAAACTTGGTCATCCGCCCGATGGTGGCGACTGCAATCAACACATCGGTCACACACGACCTTGTGCTCACGGCAGACGACAACTGGTCAGTGGTTTCACAGCCTGACTGGGTGACACTCAGCCAGACTTCCGGAAAGGGCAAGACTGCACTCAAGCTCACATTCTCAGAGAAGCCTCATGATGGCACGGCCAGGACGGGAGAAGTGGTCTTCGAGCTTGACGGCAAGGACTACCAGACCAAGCTTTCAGTAAGCCAGTATGACTATAAATATGCTGAGGATGAAGTGGTCACCCTTCAGACAGCAAGCAAAGGAAACGGCGTGAACATAGTGATTCTCGGAGACGGATTCAACGCCAAGGACATCAGCGAAGGCAAACTGATGAATGCGATGGAAGATACCTACGAGCATTTCTTCAGCATCCAGCCATACAAATTCTACAAAGACTATTTCAATGTCTATACCGCTGTTCCGGTATCACCGGAATCCGGCATAGGTACTGCCAACACCGTAGTCCAGACCCGTTTCAACACAGCGACCAACGGAGGAGTCACCCGTAACGGGAATGACGACTATTACGAAGTGATGCAGTATGCCTGCAAGGCACCTACAGTGAACAATGATAACATCAACCGGAGCCTTATCATAATGATTCCGAACACTGAGGACTACGGCGGAGTGACCTATATGTGGGAAGACGGTACGGCTATCGCCTACTGCCCTATGAGCGACTACGGATATCCTCTTGACTTCCGCGGAGTCATCCAACACGAAGCAGGCGGACACGGATTCGGTAAACTGGGAGACGAATACATCTACCATAATGCTTTCATTCAAGCTTGCGGCTGTTCCTGCTGTCCTCATGCATTCGAACTACAGGCATTCCAATCTCTCGGCTGGTTCCAGAACCTCTCGCTTACCGGAAAGATGGGTGATGTGCCTTGGAGGGATTTCATCTTCCACGAGAAATATCATACAATCGTGGACATATTTGAAGGCGGTTATATGCACGCCAGGGGTGTTTACAGAAGCGAGCAGAACAGCTGCATGAACAATGAAATACCTTATTACAGCACCATCAGCCGCTATGAAATCGTCAAAAGGATAATGGAATATGCCGGTGAAGACTTCAGTTTCGAAAAATTCGTGGAGAACGACATAATCGAAGCAGTCAGCACCGCATCCACAAAGAGAGGATATGAGGTCGGAAGCGACAGCCGCACGGCAACGTTGAACAGCCATGAACCGGTATTCATGGGAGAAAGACCAACCATCAAGTAAAAGAGGACGCTATGAAAAAGTTAATGATATTATTGTGTTGTGCAGCGGCGTTTTCAACGCTTGCAGGATGTTCTGAACAAGCAGTCCCGGAGAAGGATGAAGCGATAATGCGCTTCATCCCTTCCCTTCCGGGCACAAAGGCCACGGACTCAGCCTTCGAGGCGGGAGACTCATTCGGGATTTATGCCGTCGAATATGACGGTTCCATTCCATCTCCGCTCCAGATTTCAGGAAACTGGGCAAACAATTCCAAATCCACATTCGACGGAAGTTCATGGGCAGTAAGTCCCAAGATATGGTGGAAAGATGATGCCAGGTTTGACATATTTGCCTATTATCCTTATGATGGGGACATTGAATCCGTAGATAATTACATCTTCGAGGTGAAGGCCGATCAGAGGACTGACGGATTCACTAGGAGCGACCTGATGTGGGCAAAGGCAACGGAAGTTGAAAGGAGCGGAGGAGACATAGCTTTGAACTTCAAGCACAAGCTATCACGCCTTGACATCAACCTTGTCAAAGGAGAAGACTATGAAGGAGACCTGCCTGCCACTGCGGAAGTCAGGATAATGAGCACCGTCACCACTGCCTTGATGGATATCGAAAGAGGTGAGATAGAAAAGAATCCATACGGCACGACCGGCACGATAATCGCCCGCCAATGGGAGACAGGAAAATTTTCTGCAATCTTGGTTCCGCAGAAACTCCTCAACCAAGTGCCTCTGGTAGAAATAATTGTGAACAATGTTTCATACCTCGTAAGTACCAAATTCATATTTGAATCCGGAGTAAGACACACATTGAACATCACCCTCTCCTCCGACCCGAACAAAGTAGTAATCAACATCGGTGGCGGAATCGAAGGCTGGAATTGATAAATTCATTATTTTTGCACCATATTGCAACTATGGTCTTGCAACAATGAAGATTCGGGCACTCATATCCTTGACGGCGATGATTATTTTTTCGGCCTGTGGGCAGGAGATTCCTGCACCGGAGGATATTGCTGTGCCCGAATTCATTGATGTCAAATACGACTTCGGGACATTTCTGGAGAACAAATATGCCGTACTGACAGCCACATTGAACACGGACAACGGAATCAGGGACGCCGGTTTCATGATAGGATATGATGAGGCCTCACTTTCATACAAGCAGTCCGAAGTGAAGGACCTCTCAATATCGGCTGTCCTGAATTTTCTTGAATATGACTCCGAATATTGCTTCTACGCCAGGGCTACCAACGGAGTGAATGAAATTCGCACCAGACTGATACGGTTCAGGACTCCCAAGAAAGGTGAGGAATTCGTTCCGATTCCTGACGATCCGGAAGATAACGGAGGAGACAATTCAGGCGGAGGGAACGGCAACGGGAATGACAATCCTACGGGAGGTTTCGATGACAACGAAGGAAGCAATCCCGGTGAAGGAGAAACCCCCGGCGACAATGATGGCGGAGGGGATGAAAACAATGACACTCCATCCCCGATCCTGCCTCCGGAAGGAGTCGGTATAACAATCAGCGACAATAATTTCCTGCAATATCTGCTGTCCCTGTGCGATGCAGACAAAGACGGCGTAATCCTGGCTGAAGAAGCCGCCACAGTGCAGAAAATAGATGTATGCACCGACAACATCCGCACTCTGGACGGCATCCAATATTTCACATCCATAACTGACCTCGTAGCGGACGGTACGGTATGGAACGGCAAGCTCACCTCCGTCTGTCTCGAATACAATAGCAAGCTGGAGCGTTTCTCATGCCGCTACAACCACATATCCTCATTCCTGCTGCCAGCATCCCTGATTGAGCTCGACATGAGGTTCAACAATATCACGAATCCGGATTTCAGGACAGTCCCACATCTCAAGAAACTGGACTGCTTCGGCTGCAGCATAACCAGACTTGACTTGAAGCCATTGGCGGAACTTGAGGAGCTTGTGTGCGGGATGAATTCATTCGAGACCCTCGATGTATCTTGCAATCTCAACCTGAAACTGCTTGACCTGAGCGACTCCCCTTACCTCAAGACGGTATATGTGGCAAGAGGCCAGAAAATCGCGACCATCATCGCCGAAAACTCCATCGATTTCAAATATAAGGAGTAATCCTTTGAAATATTCAAGCGATTTTCCGTATTTTTGTCCCTAAGAAGACAAAAGAAGAATATGATACTGATAGTTGACAGCGGAGCCACCAAGGCCGACTGGGGATTCTGCGACAGGAACGACATCGGGAACGCCATAACCGTCAGGACGGAAGGAATCAACGCCTCCACCATGAGCTTCGAGGAAATCCTCAGGATTGTGAACTCCGCATCCGAGAAAGCCGGGAAGGAGATCGGCGAAAAGGTCGAGCACATCTATTTCTATGGGGCCGGCATAGTCTCCCAGGAATCAGTCATGCCGATTCATGACGCTCTCCTGTATGTTTTCCAGAAAGCATATATCATAAGATTCTCATCGGACCTCGCGGGTGCTGCCCTGGCCCTGTTCGGCAAGGGGAAGGGAGTAGCCGCCATCATAGGGACCGGAAGCAACAGCTGTCTGTGTGAAAACGGCATGATAGTCAGGAATATCAGGCCGGGAGGCTTCATCCTCGGAGACGAAGGGAGCGGAGCGACATTGGGCAAGATGCTGCTGGCTGACTATATCAAGGGACTTGTCCCGGAGGACTTCGCCAGGATTCTCGACGGACAATCCGAAATCAATTATGCCGATGCCGTGTCCAGGATCTACAAAGGTGAAGCACCATCAAGATACCTTGCCTCATTCGCAAAATTCATAGTGGAACATAAGGATAATGAATATGCCGCATCCCTCATCGAGAAGAACCTGCGGAGTTTCATCGAGAGGTCCCTGTGCCGTTACGGATGCAGCGAGGTGGGCGTAGTAGGTTCCTTAGGCTGTGCCTGCCGGGACGAACTCATCCGCCTGGGAGCTGAGTACGGACTCAATTTCACCAAGTTCCTTCCTTCACCACTTCCGTCATTGTTCGCCTGCCATGCCATATAAAGAGAATTACCCATCCAAGCTCCTGGAGGAAGCAGTGGATGCCATCGGCACCCTGCCTGGGGTCGGGCGAAGGAGTGCCCTGCGCCTGGCCCTGCACCTGTTGAAGCAGCCTCAGGAGAATGTAGCGCATTTCACTTCCGCAATCAGCCGCCTGCGCAACGAGGTGCGTTACTGCGACACCTGCATGATGATATCGGACGACAGGACCTGCCCGATATGCTCCGACCGTTCACGTGACCACAGGACGATCTGCGTGGTCGCAAGCGTGAGGGATGTTATGAGCATAGAGAACACCGGACAGTACCACGGAGTCTATCATGTCCTCGGAGGAATCATATCCCCCATCAGTGGAATCGGGCCTTCAGACCTGACCATAAAGGAGTTGAAAGACAGGGTCGAAGCCCTTTCAAAAGATGCTGACGGAGCATCTGGAGTTGAAGTCATCCTTGCCCTTAGCGGAGACGTGGAAGGCGAGACCACATCATTCTACATCTACAGGCAGATCGAAAGGTTCGGCGTGAAAGTCTCCTCCCTCGCCCGCGGTCTCGGATTCGGGGACGACCTCGAATATGCAGACGAACTCACCCTCGGGCGTTCAATCGCCAACCGCCAGCTGTTCCGCCCTGACAGATAGATGATTCTCGGAACTACCCATATATGGAATAATCATCTACGGACCTATATAAAATTAAATTTTGCCGATTGGCAAAAAATAGATACTTTTGCAGGCTTGCATCTGAGTGGCAAGAATTCAGCATTAAGTGAAACCTTTCCGACAAAACAGGGTGGATGCTCCACCTCGTCCGGGCCGGAGCAAAAAAAAGGAGGTAGGTATGATTGATATCTTCTACAAGGAAAACGGACAGATCAATGTTTCCCAGTCGGAGACGGGTTTCAAGTCAATCAAATACGAAGATGTGCTCTGGATAGACCTCTTTTCTCCTTCAGGCGATGAGAAAAGGGCTACGGAAGCGTTTCTCGGCACCACCATCCAAAGCCGTGCGCAGGCCGAGGAAATCGAGAGTTCATCAAGGTATTCCGAGACGGAGAAGGCAATCTTCGCAAACACCAACTTCCTCATCCCTGGACCTGAGGAATATTCGATGGAGACCGTGTCCTTCATCCTGAAAGACCATATCCTGACCACTTTGCGAGAATGTCCGCTCCGCAGTTTCACCGACCTCCAGCGCAGGCTCATGGCATTCCCGACCATGTACGGTTCCGGACAGATAGTATTCGTGAGCATCATGGAACAGCGTATCGACCTCGACGCCGACATGGTGGAGCTCGTATCCAAGGAAATCGCCCAGTACAACAAGAAACTCAACCTCGGAGAGGACATCAGCGAGGACTTCCTCATAGACATAAACCAGCTGCAGGACAACACCATGATGATTCGCGAGAACATCGTGGACAAGCAGCGTGTCATATCCAGCCTTCTCAAGAGCTCTAAATATCCCCAGGAACTGCTCCCTAAGATGAATGTGCTCCTGAAGGACATATCATCCCTCATCAACCACACCAATTTCAGCTTCGAGCGTCTGGAATATCTTCAGAACACCGTGATCGGTATCATCAACCTCGACCAGAACAAGATAATGAAGGTGTTCACCCTCGTGTCCCTGATGCTGATGCCGCCGACATTGATAGCAAGTTTCTTCGGAATGAACGTGCCGTTCGGAGGATTCTTCGAGAACTCACTCTGGGCCTGGGTGGTCATAGTGGCGTTGATGCTGGTCTCATTCGCCCTCATTTTCTGGATTTTCAAGAAGAGGAGAATGTTCTGACGTTCACCGTCTCGGATGATGGTCGAGGATGCTTTTCTGCCATGTCTCTGACGACACGTGGGTATATATCTCGGTAGTCACGATATTCTCATGCCCCAGCATCTCCTGGACCACACGCAGATCCGCCCCGTTCTCAATCAGATGTGTGGCGAATGAATGGCGGAAGGTATGCGGAGAAATATCCTTCCTCACCCCCGCCTTCAGGGCATAGTCCTTCACGATCCTGAACACCCACACCCTGCTGAGAGCGTTCCCCCTCCTGTTGATGAAAAGGATGTCATCCCCATTCCCTTCCGGATCCGGCCTGGCCTCGAGATAGGCAGAGACGGCATCCAGGGCCATCTGCCCTACCGGCACCAACCTCTCCTTGTCCCCCTTGCCGACAATCTTCACGAAGCCCTCGTTCCAGAAAATATCGGAGACCTTCATCCCGCAGGCCTCCGAGACGCGGAGCCCGCAGCCATAGAGGATTTCAAGTATCGCCCTATCCCTGAGGCCTATCCAGTCCGCGCCGTCGGCCGCCTCTATTATGGATGTGACCTCCTTGACCGAAAGCACATCGGGAAGGTACCTGCCGAGCTTCGGGGTATCGATCCTGTCGCACGGATTCTCCTTCACGCTCCCTTCCAGCACCAGATAGCCGAAGAAATTGCGAAGCGAGCTGAGCACCCTCGCCTGGGAACGCTTGGAAAGAGCCCCCCTGGACTCAATGTAGGCAAGTATGTCATCCGAAACGGCAGCCTGCACATCGCCCTGACACCACTGCATGAACTTCTCCACATCCGAACAATACGATGCCACCGTATTCGGTGACATCGCACGCTCCATCCTCAGATGGTATCTGTAGTCCTCAAGCAGTCTGTCATTCATGGCATTGGCCTTCCGAAAGCGTCAGAGAGTGGAGTACTTGCGGCCATATCCGAGCATCTGGCCGAGGTAGTCGTCGGTATATTCAATCCTGTAATCCACAACTTTGCCGCCTTTTACCACCGGCACGATGTCAGGATTCACGAATCCGCCGTAAGGCTTGAGGTCAAGGGCCGCATAACGTTCCAGGACCTCTTTGTGAAGAACCGGGTCGATGTCAATGGCATAGGTTTCCACCAGGGCCTTTCCGGCCTCGAAGTCTCCCTCTGACTTGATACGCTGAATTTCTGCGAGGAGTTCGCCGAACAGGCCGCGCAGAGCTTCGAAGTCATTGACCACGAAATATGTCTTCCCGTCTTTGATCTTCTTCTCTATCACATTGTCCTTCAATCCCTTGGCATAGCACCAGTCAGCAATCAGCTTGCGGTTCTGCATATGGGCCTCGGTATTCTTCCTGCCAAGCTCCACCCTTGTGAACTGGGTGAAGATTCCGTTGCGGATATAGCTTGAATACTGTGCCTTGTAGGCGTCCTTGTCAGGCAGGATGCCAAGCTCCACGAGCTTCGGATCTGCCATGTAGTAGAGGCCGAAAAGGTCAGCACGGGTTTCCTCGAGGGTGGAACTGTATTCACCGAGGGCATTAGGGGATGTGCCTGGGAGAAGCTGGCCCGATCCATGGCCGAGGCATTCGTGCAGGTCGGTGTGGATGTCGTTGGTGAGGTCGCCGTATTTCTTCTCCATGGCAATCTCTTCCTCTGACCAGGCGAACTCGGAAAGCATGTTCTTCGGAGACTCCTGAGCCGCCTTGCCGTATGCCGACGTGATGTTGGCTATGGTCACGGACTTGGAACCATGCTCCCTTCTGATCCAGTCGGCGTTCGGAAGATTGATTCCGATAGGGGTTGCCGGATAGCAGTCGCCGGCGAGGGTGGCCACGTTTATGACCTTGGCGCTCACTCCCCTGACCTCTTTCTTCCTGAAACGTGGGTCCACAGGGGAATGGTCTTCGAACCATTGTGCGTTTGTGCTGATGATCTCGGTCCTGCGGGATGCCTCAATGTCCTTGTAGTTTACGAGGCCTTCCCAGGTTGCCTTGCGACCAAGCGGGTCGTTGTAATCCTCTACGAATCCATTGACGAAATCCACGGTCCCGAGGGTGTCGTTCAACCACTGGATGTTGTACTCGTCCCAAAGACGCAGATCCCCTGTCCTGTAATAGGATATGAGGGTCGAGATATATTCCTTCTGGGCATCGTTCTCTGCGAAGCAGGCAGCCTTTTCAAGCTCGTCGCATATCTTTCCGAGGGCCTCGCCATATAGTCCGCCTACCTTGTACACTTCCTCGCGGATGCGGCCGTCCGGTCCTTTCACGAGCTTGCTGTTCAGACCGTATGAAATCGGTGTCTGGTCATTCGGATCCACCATTGCCGCATAGAATCTCTCCACCTCGGCACGGGTCACGCCCTCATAGAAATCGACTGCCGATTCTGCCACGATGTCTCCGTCCTTGTTTGTGGACTTGCGCTGTGGACATATCGCAGGATCATATATTATAGGTATGAGAGTCTCGCACCTGTCGCCTTCTCCAACTGCCTCCATCAGGCTGCGGAAATAATCCTGAGAACATTCAGGGAAGAATTTGTCCTCTGAATAATGATGGTGGATGCCGTTGCTGAAGAACACTCTCTTGGCATAGGTCAGGAACTGTCCGAATTCCTCGCAGTCGCGGTCACCTCCATAGTTCTCGATTATGTTCTCGAGGGTGTGACGCACTGGGAGGTTGTATCTGCAGTTCTGGGCCCATATTATGTCGCGACCATATTTGGCTGCTTCGCCCAGGTGATAGATGTATTCCTTCTGAGCGAGCGTGAGTCCGTCCCATCCCGGGACACGGTACCTCATTATCTTGAGGTCGGCAAATTCGTCGATTAGATACTTGAAACCGGCATCCTCCGCCTTGTCCGTGCAGGAGATGGCGGAAGCCGCAAGTGAAATAGCTGTGATCATTTTCAGAAATGTGTTGTTCATATCTTTAAGTATTATTTCCCGGATTGTCTTGTCGAAGCAAGGACCATGATGTCATTCAGGCAAAGCCGGAACATCTGTCCAAATCGCTGCAAAGATAACAAATATGACAAAATTAACTATCTTTGCATCCTGCCATGCGGCAAAATAAAAGCAAAGGACAATGAACCGACACAACCATATACTTGTCACCACCCTGAGAGCCATCGCGTCCGCCCTCGTCTTCATTCTGATGCACTCCTGCACCGGTCTGGACCCTGACTTTTCAATCCCGCCATACGACAGGCCGGCGGAGAATACGGGAATAAGGCTGCCATCCGGGGAGAGACGACACACTTTCATAATGTTCTCCCTCGGGCACAACAACCTGTCCGGAGCACTCTCGAACGATTTGAGGGAATTGAAGGAAGGCTATGTACCGGGGCAAGGCAGGAATGACAATATACTCTTGATATTCAGCCATATATCCAGTTCTTCATCTTCCCAGCCAATCCTCGAGAGAGTCTATAGGACCAACGGCGGGAATGTCGTCTGCGACACTTTGATGAAATTTGATTCCGAAACAATATCTGCCAGTGCCGAGACCATCAGGACCGTACTGGAATATGCTCGGGATAAGTTTCCGTCCGCAAGCTACGGCATGCTGCTCTCATCACACGCCACAGGATATCTCCCGGCAGGGTTCTACGCCAATCCTGACAGTTACAAATATGTGGAACCGACACCTTCCGGTTCGATGTCAAGGCGCATGGCTCCATACAGCCAGGTGCCATACGTCGAGCCTGTACTTGAAGATGGCGAGCCGATGGTCAAAAGCATAGGCCAGGATGTGAACGGCGGGCAGTCTTACGAAATCGAGCTGACTGCCTTTGCTGACGCCATTCCGATGAAACTGTCCTACATTCTGTTTGACGCATGTCTGATGGGAGGAATCGAGGTTGCCTACGAACTCAGAGGCAAATGCGACTTGGTAGGCTTCTCGCAGACCGAAGTCCTTTCCAACGGGTTCCTTTATTCATCCGTGGGAGATCACCTGCTTGGCGGGGAAGTCCCGCATCCGGAACTTGTGTGCGAGGACTATTTCAACTCGTATGATGTACAGACCGGGGTTTATCGTTCGGCGACCATTTCCCTGATAGACTGCAACGAACTCGACCCTCTTGCAGAGGTCTGTGCATCCCTGTTCAGCAAATACAGGCTTCAGATGAACAGAATAGACCACAATTCGGTACAGCAGTATTTCCGCAAGGGTTACCACTGGTTCTACGACCTCGAAAGCATAGTCTATAATCTTGGCGTCACCGACGAGGAAATGGCATCTTTCAAGGATGCCCTCGAGAAATGCACCATATACAAAGCTGCTACGCCGTCATTCATGACAGGAGCCAGCGGGTTCGACATAAATGTTTTCTCCGGCCTTTCGATGTATCTCCCGGCATACGGGCACGCCGAACTCAGCAAATTCTACCGCACCCTCGCCTGGAACAAGGCCGTCTCCGCCGTCACCGACTGACCCGCCTGCCCGTAGGGCAATGGCATTGACTCCCTCAGATTCTTCGTCGCTTCGCTCCTCAGAATGACAGATGGAGGCCAACAGAAACACACCATGATCAATCCCGTCCCACCAGTCATTCCCAAGTCTCATCCCACCATAATTCCAAGCTCCTTCTCTTCATCATTCCAAGTCCCGCCTCATCTGTCATTCCGAAGTACCTTCCCACCAGTCATTCCGAAGTTCCACCTCTTCTGTCATTCCGAACGAAGTGAGGAATCTGCGGGAAAAACATTTTTTTAGCCACAAAGTTTTGCAGTCCAAATAATTTACCTATCTTTGCAGCCCCATAAAAAGCGTAGGGCTTTTTGGTGCAATGGGGTTTCCGCAAGCCGGAAACTGAGTAACACATTTTAAACAAAACTACAATGAAACACATTGATCTCAAAGGCTGCGTCCGCGAAGCAGGCAACAAGGCAGCAGTGAAAGCAATCCGCAGGGAAGGCAATGTCCCTTGCAACATCTATGGTCTCGGAATGGAGAATGTTCTCTTCACCGTATCAGCAAAGGACCTCAAGGCCATCACAAACACCCCGAACTCATACATCGTTGACCTCGAACTCGACAACGGCAAGAAGTTCTTCGCAGTCCTCCACGAGGTTCAGTACCACCCGGTAACCGACGAGGCTCTCCACGTTGACTTCCTCGCTGTATGCGAGACCAAACCGGTAGCCATCGACGTTCCTGTAATCGTGACTGGACACTCAGAGGGTGTAAAGCTCGGCGGCAAGCTCCTCGTTTCTTCACGCAAGCTCCACATCAGCGCTATGATGGACAAGCTTCCTGACCTTCTCGAAGTGGATTCAACCCACCTCCAGATCGGCAAGCAGATTGTGGCAGGCGACCTCAACTACGAAGGTGTGACCATCCTTTCTCCGAAGGCTACGATCATCTGCTCAGTCCGTCCTACCCGTGCAACCCAGCAGGCAAAGAACGAGAAATAGCAATCTGGCATGAACTATTTGATCGTCGGTTTGGGAAACATCGGCGTCGAATATGCCAAGACCAGACACAACATGGGATTTATGGTATTGGATGCCTGGGCTCAGGCATCCAATATTGTTTTTGAATCCGGAAGGTACGGCAGCACGGCGTCTGTTTCATTCAAGGGGAGGAAATTCTTCCTTCTCAAGCCATCAACATATATGAACCTCAGCGGCAAGGCCGTAAGGTATTGGATGAACGAACTCGACATTCCAGTCGAGAACCTGCTCGTGATTTCGGATGACCTCAACCTGCCTTTCGGGACACTCCGTCTGCGCAAGGGAGGCAGCGCTGGCGGTCACAACGGGCTTACCAACATAAACGAACTGATCGGGACCCAGGAATATGCACGAATCCGTGTCGGCATCGGCAACGAATTCGGACGGGGACACCAGATTGATTTCGTCCTCGGCGAACTGTCACAGGAACAGATCAAACAGATGGAAGAGATCTCCGCAAGGGCCATCGAAGGGGTGAAGACATGGGCGTTGATGGGTGCAGACCGGGCAATGAATGTCATAAATACGCGACCTAAAGCCAAGGAAGAGGAACAAAATGCCTGAAATTTAGACGTCAATGGCTATTTTGGACCTTAAAATTTGTTTTTTAGGAAGATATTGCATAACTTGGCAGGAGATTTTGATGAAAGTTTAACGAACTAATTAAAACACAAAACAATGAAAGAGCTTGTAGATCAGATCAATGCCGAGTATGCAGCATTCGCAGCGAACGCAGCCGCTCAGGTTGAGAAAGGCAACAAAGCCGCAGGCGCACGCGCTCGCAAGGCTGCCTTGAATGTAATGAAACTCATGAAGGAATTCAGAAAAGTTTCAGTTGAGGCTGCCAAATAATGTCGCCTTACAGAATTCGATAGGGTATGGTTTTCCGGCCATACCCTATTTGTTTATAGGGACGCCTCATCCCTCAGATTCCTCACATCCGTTCGGAATGACAGGCAAAAGGCTTTCCCAGCTCCCTCCCCTGTCATTCCGAGAACGAGAAAAATGTCGCCCTCCCTGTCATTCCGAGAAGCGAAGCGACGAGGAATCTGAGGGCGGATGTAAAAAAATCAAAAATTTTTCATCTTCGATGCAACAAAACCGCATCCACCTGCATCTTTGTATCAGGTTTAGGTTTTAGTACACGTTTAAGGGGGCTTGCAAGTATTCATACTGCTCGCCCCCTTGAATCTTTCCAGTACCCACCAAAGTTACATCACAATCTCCACATTGTCAATCCAAAGCGTATTGCCTACCCCACCGAAGAACGCCTCGCCGCAACTCGACAGGAAAAGGATGATTGCATGATTCGGCTGCGTCGCCTCAGAAGCCCACCCGTCCTCATGCACCACAACATTCTTTCCCTTCGAATTGAGAGCATGGTATGCAGTAACAGGTTCTCCGTTCTTGAGGCCCATATAATCCTTATAGAAAGGTTCAGAAGTAATATCACCATAGTGAAGCACCAGCTCATGCCCGTTCCGCCACTCTGAAACGCTCTCCGTAATCCTCTCGATTCCCGTGGCGACCCTGAGGGCATGTATCTCCCCGTCTTCATCCTCCCATCTCTTCTGAAGGATGAAAGCCACTTCTGCATAGTCCGGTTCGTCCAGTCCTTTCAGTTTGGAGAATCCCGTCCCCCTTATGACATTGTGCCCGACATCAGCCTTGTAGTCATACCTGAGAGCCTTGGGAGTACCCTCGAAAGACATCCCATAGAACACTTTCGCCATCGGGTCCTTGGTATCCTTGATTGGTTCAGGCAGGACTCCCACCATCATGGCCCCCTGGCAGGTCACATCCATATTGACGATGCCCAGTGCCTTGACTTCCTCGACATGTGTCTCGATGCGTGCACAATAACCGTCTCCCCTTTTCTCCGGGAACACGGTATTGTTGGTCTTGACCACGCCGGCCACTATGGCCAGCACATTGTTGGTGCGCCACAGATAGTCCTCAGGAGCGCAGAATGGAGCCTTGCCGGTCCTAAGCGTATCCTGATTGCCGTAAAATTCATAGAGATATTTGGTCCTGCCACCGATGAGGCCTGATTCCTTGATTTCCCTTACACACCATCTGTCGAAAGTGCCATACTCGTTCACAAGTTTCACGACATCATCCTGCGCAGACATGGTGGCAGAAGAAAGAGCCAGTATGCACGAAGAGCAAATGGTCAAAAATTTTGTCCGTCTCATAAAAAATTCCTAAATATGCAATTCGTTTGCAAAGATACGATGTTTTTATGAATATGAACAAGGTACATAACCGGAAAAGAGTCCTGACAGTTGCCTTATTTGTAATATTTACCGTTCTATATGTCCATGCCAGGCCTGCAAGGCCATCAGTACGCACCATGACCCAGCCGGACGGAACTTCATTCACTCTCATCTCATATGGTGATGAGTTCCACAAGGTATGCAGGACATCCGACGGCCATGCCGTAATCCTGGACAAGGACGGATGGTGGTGCTACGAGGTGCTCGATGCCGAGGGGAGAAGATGCAGCAGCGGATTCCCGGCTGGGAGCAAAGCCCCTGCGGAGATACTTTCTGAAAGCCGCAGCCTCGTTCCGGAAGGGCCTTCGGACAGAAGGCTCAGATTCGACAGGTTACAAACCAGGGATGAGCCCATTATTAAAAAACTGAGAGACGCCACTACCAAGGCGGGAGGCACAACCATCACCAAGCATGGCATCGTGCTTCTGGCAGCATTCAAGGATGTCCCGTTCAGCTACACCAAGGAAGACTTCGCGAGAATGCTCACGGAACAAGGATATGACAGGTCCGGGGCGACAGGATGCGCCAAGGATTATTTCGAAAGCCAGTTCGGGGAGGGATTCGAATTCAATTTCGATGTAGCCGACATCGTCACTATGAGCCACAAACGGAGTTACTACGGAGACAACGACTCTGACGGCTATGACATAGCACCGGAGGAAATGGTCATCGAAGCCTGCAAGCTCTCCGATTCAAATGTGGATTTCTCGCTGTATGACCAGGATGGAGACGGAGAGGTGGACAATGTTTTCGTATTCTTTGCCGGTGAGGACGAGGCTGACACAGATCTGGAGGAATGCATCTGGGCCCATGCCTGGTATATAAAGGACGGTGCAGGCATTGACCTGTTCCTTGACGGCGTCCGGGTGAACCGCTATGCATGTGCATCCGAACTCATGCCGACCTCTACAGGCAGTCTGACGATAACCGGCATCGGAACCTTCTGCCACGAATACTCACACACCCTCGGTCTGATGGATTACTATGATACAGATTACGAGGAAAGTGGCGGTATGTCCGGTGCATTGTGGAACGCCACGGCATTGATGGACGGCGGCAACAGCAACAACAACGGCAACACCCCTCCATATTTCAATGCAATCGACAGGGAAGTGATGGGAATCAGCGAGCCCGTGGTGATAAGCGGCAATGGTACATTCACGATGGCCCCGGTCGGCAAAGGCGGGAAGACATACCGACTCGACACAGACAATCCGGATGAATACTACTTACTTGAATGTCGGGAAGCTTCCGGATGGGACAAATACATCGGAGGGAACGGCATGCTAGTATATCATATTGACAAGTCCGAACGGGCCTCTGGCTATTCCGATGCTTATGGCAAGAACTTGACCGCCAGGCAACGATGGAATATCTACAATGAAATCAATGCCAGTCCATCCCACCAATGCGCGGACCTGATAGAGGCTGACGGAAGAAATGACAGTTTCAGCGATTTCCAGGCCTATGGCTCCACTTTAGGGAAAGGAATATCCGGCATTTTCTTCCCTACCTCCAATGTCACATCCATACCTTCAACCAGACTGATATACTGGAGCGATGCCACCCATCAGATAAGCATTTCAAACATAACCAAGAGCAATGGCAACATATCGTTCTATGTCAGCGGATTTGCAGGTGAAGTTCCCCCTGTGGCCGTTTTCGGTTCGAGATACATATTCCAGAATGCAGCCATAATCCAGTTCACCAGCGACCGGGAAGGATATCAGGCAGAGGCGACCGTATCATACGGGAAGACAAACGGAGAGAAGGAATCTGTATTGGTCAAGCCATATTCCCCAGGGAAGTACTCCGTCACCCTCGAAGGGCTGACGCCATCGACAAACTACGATGTGACAGTCTCATTCACGATGGAATCCGGCACAGGCAAGGAGAACTCGATATCATTCCTCACATCCCGGCTCCAGGGAGGCAGTTATCCGTACGTCAGTTTCAAGGGAAGCGAGCGGAACTCCAACGGTTCCTTCAAGCCTGAATCCGGCCTGCCTCTCAAGGTTTGGAACGCCACAGATGCTGCAGTCATCAAATGGTATTTCGATGAGAAAGAGGTATTCCCCTCTGGTGACGGATTCTTCACCCCAGGGAGGAACGGGGAGCTCAGGGCCGTCATAATCTGGGAAGACGGAAGCGAAGACATCATACTGAAAGAAATTATCATTGAAGAAAGCGATGCAGAATAAATTCATTTATACAGCATTAACGGCTATGACTCTGCTGATGGCAGTCTCCTGCGACATAGAAGGACTGTCAGAGATCAATCTGAAAAATGAGGAAATATCCCTTTCCCTGAAAGGGGTCGTACTCCTGCAGTACGACAGCAACAGTTGGCAGGTCGGCTATAACGGCAGCAGGAACGAATTCCGCATCCATGATGACTCAATGGGAGAATATTTCATCGTGAAATGCTCCGAGGCGCCTTCTTTCGAAGGGCAGACATTCAAGGCTGACATCACCTACACGGCAAACAGCGCCATCGCGAGGGAGAGCGGGCTGACATTCGAAGTGCAGAAACTTGACGGAGCCGGCAAAATCTGGCTTTGGAACAGTTCGCGGAAATATGGAATAGTGCTCAAACAACCTTAACCACATAAGATAATGTACACTGAACAAGAACTGCTTGAAATAGCTTCAAGATTCGAGATTGATGGCGAAATCGCCGGAATCAAGCCAATGGGACCGGGATTCATCAACGACACCCTCATTGTCAGGACGCACCCGGGCAAGGACGGAAACTCCCCTAGGTACATCCTCCAGAGGAAAAACCATATTGTCTTCCCCGACGTACCGGGAATGATGAATAATATTGAGATGGTCACAGACCACATAAAAAAGAAGGTGGAGGCAGAAGGTGGCGACCCTCTGCGCGAAGTCCTGACAGTAATCCGACGCAGGCCTGGAAGCATCACGGAACAGGAAAAGGAACTTCCTTACAATGATTTGTATTACAAGGACGGAAACGGGAATTTCTGGGCGATGTGCCTGTTCATCGAAGGCTCGGTTACTTATGAGAAGGCCGACACGCCATCCCTCGCATACAAAGGAGGACAGGGTATCGGGCGCTTTCAGGCATATCTGGCCGACTTCACCACACCGCTTGCCGAAACCATCAAGGGATTCCACGACATCCGCTGGAGATTCCAGCAGTGGGACGAAGCCATCAGACGGGATGCCTCAGGCAGGGTAAAAGACCTTGCTGAGGAAATAGGATGGATAGAGGCACGGAAGAAGGAGATGCTGGATTTCTGGAGCCTCGTGGAGAACGGTACCATCCCAACCCGCGTGACACACAATGACACGAAAATCAGCAACATACTGTTCGACGAGAAGGGAGAGGTGCTATGCGTCATAGACCTGGATACCTGCATGAGCAGCACATCCCTCAACGACTTCGGAGATGCAATCCGTTCATATACCAACACGGGAGCAGAGGATGACAGGGACCTCTCAAGGGTATCCATGTCACTTGAAATGTTCAAGGCTTACACGGAAGGCTATCTGTCGGAGCGCCGAGGGACACTGGTCCAAAGTGAAATCGACCATCTGGCCTTCTCTGCCCGTTACATCACATTCGAGCAGGTCCTGCGCTTCCTGATGGACTACATCGACGGGGATGTATATTACAAGACCAATTCTCCGGACCACAACCTTGTGCGCACGCACGCCCAATACAGACTTCTCCAGTCAATGGAGGAACAGTACGAGGAGATGAAACGCATCGTCGCCAATGCATAACGACGGCCCAGGGGGGGGCAAAAAAGGTAATTTTTCGAATGAAAACAATCTGGGGCTGACTAAAAAATTTTAGTCAGCCCCATTTGGAGGGTGCCCAGTCGGATTCGAACCGACGACATTCAGAACCACAATCTGACGCTCTAACCAACTGAACTATGGGCACCATATATTTTTAAGGACTGCAAAGATATGAAATAATTTTTGGATTGCAATACCGTTGGCAAAAAAGTTGTATTTTTCGGCGCGGCAAAAAATGATTTGATTATATTTGCCAATTCCGGATGATTCCAATCCTGATTTATCTGGAAACATTGATGAAATTTTGTACACATTTTAATATTTAGATTTCTTTCTACAGATGGGACGAGAAATAAAGTTTTCCCTTGTTTACAGGGACATGTGGCAGTCCTCAGGCAAATATGTGCCGACTGTCAGCCAATTGAAGGAAGTGGCTCCGGCCATCATTGAGATGGGATGTTTCGACAGGGTCGAGACAAATGGGGGCGCTTTCGAGCAGGTCAACCTCCTCTTCGGGGAGAATCCCAACAGGGCAGTACGTGAATGGACCGCACCGTTCAGAAAGGCTGGAATCCGGACGCATATGCTCGAAAGAGGACTTAATGCATTGAGGATGAACCCGGTACCAGCCGACGTAAGGGAGCTGATGTTCAAGGTTAAGCATGCGCAGGGCACGGACATTTCGCGTTCATTCTGCGGTCTGAACGACTACCGCAACCTCCGCCTCAGCGTGGAATATGCGAAGAAGGCAGGCATGACTTCCCAGGTAGCACTTTCCATCACCAACTCACCGGTCCACTCCGTGGAGTATTATATGGGTGTGGTGGACAAGGTCGTCGGATACGGCTGTGATGAAATCTGTCTCAAGGACATGGCCGGAGTTGGCCGTCCGACATTCCTCGCGAAACTCACTCACGAGATAAAGAAAAAATATCCGCATATCACCGTCCAGTACCACGGACATTGCGGACCGGGCTTCTCCCCAGCCTCGATGCTTGAGGTGGCGAGGGCCGGAGCGGACTATGTGGATGTGGCTACCGAGCCTCTCTCATGGGGCAAGGTGCATCCGGATGTCATAACCATCCGCGAAATGCTGAAGGCAGACGGCTTCACAGTCAAAGATATAAACATGAACGCCTACATGGAGGTCAGGGGCCTTACCCAGAAGTTCATGGACGAGTTCCTAGGCTATTGGATTGACCCGAACAACTCACACATGAGCTCGCTGCTGGTGGGATGTGGACTTCCTGGAGGAATGATGGGTTCGATGATGGCCGACCTGAAGGGATTCCAGGATGCGATCAACGCATCGCTCCGCTCACAGGGCAAGCAGCCTCTCAGCCTCGACCAGCTGATGGTGATGCTTTTCCAGGAGGTGGAATATGTATGGCCTCGCCTGGGCTATCCGCCACTCGTGACTCCGTTCAGCCAGTATGTGAAGAACACCGCCCTGATGAACCTCATGGCCACCCTCAGTGGAAAACCTCGCTGGAGCACCATAGACAAGGATACCTGGAACATGATTCTCGGCAAGATGGGAAAGCTTCCGGGAGAGCTTGCGCCTGAAATCAAGGCATTGGCGAAGGAGAAGGGACTCGAATTCTACGACGGGGAACCTCAGGACGCATTCCCGAATGAACTTGACAAGTTCCGCGCGATGATGAAGGAAGAAGGATGGGACTGCGGACAGGACGACGAGGAGCTTTTCGAGCTTGCAATGCACGAAAGACAGTACCGCGACTACAGAAGCGGCATCGCAAAGGAGCGTTTCAACAAGGATCTGGAGGAACGCAAGGCCAAGGCAGGCGCACCGATTGTGGTGACCAGGCCTGTGGTGGAAGTCCCGAGGGTGGATGTGGCAACCATCACCGCCAACCATCCGAAGGCTGTTCCGGTACAGATTCCGGTGAAGGGCCAGATCCTGTGGCAGGTGGATGTGGACGATACATCTTCCGCTCCTGTCGCAGGTACGAAGGTGGAGGAAGGAAAGGCAATCGGATATGTCCAGACCTATTATGGTATGGAGGAGATCGTGCCTGCCGTGTCCGGAAGGATTGTCGCCGTGTGCGCAAATCAGGGTGACAGGCTTGAGAAGGGAGAGATCGTGGCCTTCGTGGAATGATTTATAAAAACGGAAAAAGTTTATAAAAACAGAAATAACTGCACGGGACAACAGGAAAAACAACAATCAGCCCGGAAGAATGGGGTAATTTGGCGGTCAGATCCCTCGACTGCGCTCGGGATGACAGACGGGACCGGAAAGTAGGAACGGATGCCAAACTGACCGGCAGAACGGAAGGATGAGAAGTGGACATTAATCTGATTGTTGAAATGAAGCTGAAGGATTTGTGCAGGGATGAGAGACCGAGGGAGAAGATGCTGGGGAAAGGCGTATTCTCCCTCAGTAATGCTGAGCTGCTTGCAGTGCTGATCAGAAGCGGTACGAGCAGGATGAATGTGGTTGATGTAGCAAGGAAACTTCTCATGGATGTGGACGGGAAGCTCGGCAGGATAAGCGCAATGAGCGTCGAGAAACTTTGTTCCATCCACGGGATCGGTCCTGACAAGGCGTGCAGCATAGCGGCCGCATTCGAGCTCGGAAGGAGGTGTGCTGAGGAGGAAGCGTTTGACTGGAAAGGAAACCTGACTTCGTCCGAGAAGGTGTTCAGGCTCATGCTGCCCAGGATGAGGGACCTGGACCGGGAAGAATGCTGGATACTGATGCTCAACAGGATGAACAGGCTGCTTGGAAAGGAAAGGATCACATCTGGCAGCATGGATTCCACCTTGATAGACAACGGGGCCATTGCGAGGAGATGCCTGGAGAAGCATGCGTGCGCGGCCATTCTTGTACACAACCACCCGAGCGGGAGCGCATATCCGAGCGAGGCGGACATCCATTCGACGGAACTGCTGCGCAAGACGCTCGACACATGCGGTGTAAGGCTGCTCGACCATGTGATCATAAGCCGGGACAGCTGGTACAGTTTCGCTGACGAAAGCATTCAAAGAAAAAAAATTTGTCTTGCTGAAAAATAAGGATATATTTGTATTTCGAATTTTAGAATCACCCCTTTATGAAAGTCATCAATCTTGGAGAGAACAATTCGATTCTCAACAAATTCGTCGCACAGATGCGCGACAAGAATGTCCAGAAGGACAGTATGCGCTTCCGCAAGAATCTTGAAAGGCTCGGTCAGATCTTCGGATACGAAATAAGCAAGACCATGAACTATTCAGAAAAGTCTTTCATAACTCCTCTGGGCATTGCACGCATCAACACCCATGACGACCAGGTGGTCGTAGCGACAATCCTCAGGGCCGGGCTGCCGCTTCATGCCGGAATCCTGAGCTACTTCGATGATGCACAGAACGCCTTCGTGGCTGCATACAGGAAGTACGACAAAGGAGAGGACTTTCACATCAACATCGAATACTCAAGCACCCCGGATCTTGGAGGCAAGACATTGATACTCGCAGATACGATGCTTGCGACAGGAGCATCACTCGAAATTGCATACAAGAAGCTTTGCGAGGAAGGAGAGCCTGCATACACACATCTGGTATGCCCTATTTCAAGTGCATACGCAGTTGAAGAACTTCAGAAAAACATGCCAGCCGACAAGGTGACACTCTGGGTGGCAGCCATCGACGAGGAACTTACAAGCCACTCCTACATCGTTCCGGGACTTGGAGACGCAGGAGACCTCGCTTACGGGGAAAAGAAATGAGGTTATAGTTCCTTGCGCAGCCTGGCTTTAGGAATGCCTAGCTGGTCGCGATACTTGGCGATGGTGCGCCTTGCTACCTTGTAGCCCTTGGCCGTCATACGATCAACGAGTTCGTCATCTGTAAGAGGCTTGCGTTTGTCCTCAGTATCGACACACTCTTGGAGAGCTTTCTTCAACTCCCTTGTGGACACCTCCTCACCGTCTTGATTCTCAAGACCTTCAGAGAAGAAATATTTGAGGGAATAGATGCCGAAATGGGTTTCGATATACTTGCTGTTCACCACTCGTGATATGGTAGATATGTCGAAACCCGTTTTTTCTGCTATGTCCTTCAGGACCATCGGCTTGAGATGGCTTTCATCCCCGTCCACGAAATAGTCGTGCTGATAGTCCACGATGGCCTGCATCGTATTCATCAAGGTATTGTGACGCTGCTTGACAGCCTCCACGAACCATTTGGCAGAGTCGAGCTTCTTCTTCACGAAAGCCGCAGCCTCCTTCTTCTCCCTCTCGGATGTGTTGGCGGCTTCCATCAGGATGTCCGCATACTTCTTGTTGACGCGAAGTTCAGGAACGGAGAAGCGTGGCATTGTCAGGATCAGCTGGCCATCACGATAGTCGAGAAGGAAATCCGGGACGATCTGCTGGGCCTGGTCGCTGTAGGAGTCGTCGATCTGTCCTCCAGGGGAAGGATTGAGTTTCAGTATCTTGGACATCGCAGCCTTCAACTGGGCCTCGGAAATGCCCATACGGGTCATTATCTTCTGGAAATGTTTGTTGGTGAACTCCGTGAAATGATGTTCGAGAATCTTCTGCGCGTTCTCCACATCCGGAGTGTGCTTCATGAGGCGAATCTGGAGCAGAAGGCATTCCCTGAGGTCCCTCGCGCCGACCCCTGGCGGGTCGAACTCCTGGATGATCTTCAGCATGTCGAGGACCTCCTTTTCGTCCGTCTCTATGTTGGCCCGGAAAGACAGGTCATCGACTATACTGTCGATGCTCCTGCGAAGGTAGCCGTCGTCGTCCAGACTCCCTATCAGGAACGAGGCTACGGCGAACTGATGTTCGGAAAGGTTCCTGTAGCCGAGCTGCTCCTGCAGGCTCTGGGTGAAACTCTCCTTGACGGAGAATGTGCTGTACTGCGGGCGCTCATCCTTGGAACTGTAGTTGTCGGAGCGGAGCCTGTAGCTCGGTATTGCATCGTCTTCCTTATAATCGGAGAGGGAGACCTCCCGTGGAGCCGCATCTTCATCGGTTTCGGTAGGAAGATCCTCGTCCAGCACAGGATTCTCTTCCAGCTCCTTGCGGATTCTCTGCTCGAGTTCCTGGACGGGCAGCTCTATCAGCTTGATGGTCTGTATCTGAAGCGGCGACAATTTCTGCGTCTGCTTCAACTCTAATCCTTGCTTCAACATAAGGCTTATTATTAAAGTTATAATGGAGAGACCTTTGGTCTGAGCACTTTTACAGTATCGACCATATATGCGTTGTCCTTGTCAACGACCGGGAAGCCGATGGTCTCCTTCACCACGAACGCACTCGGGAAATCCGCCTTGATGCGTTCGAGAAGGGCCATGGCCTCGGATTTGGTACGGAAATCCCCCACGGTAACCTTGAAATAAGGGTTGGCGTATGTCCTGTATGCCGGGACATCATGATATATGCCCGTGAACTTGTCGAGGGCGGCCTCTGACTCGGCCCTCGCTGTGCGGTGGTTGTCGAAGAATATCCTTACCCTGTAACCGGACATCTCCCTCGTCTTGTTATGTTCCCTGAAGGCGTTCATCGACCCTGCTACGGCAGGAGACTGGCTTACGGTCACATCGCCGGCATCACCGTTGTCCCTTGAAGGCATGACCATGAATATATCCCTGCCTGCGAGGGTGGTGTCCACCACGTCGGCATATCTGAATACGAGCGAATCCACCAACTCATATCCTTCCGGCACCTCGATTTCCTGTCCCCGTGCCATATCCGCGGCAAACACGGAAAACAAGAGGGTCAGGACAAGAGCCAGGTTCCGTTTCATTCCATCAAACATAATCACTTCCGATTCATTCATTTTTTTGCATCCAATAATTCGTTCAGAGGAATCCCTTTCTTCTTCAGCGACAGGGCAGCAGAACCTTTCTGCTTGATTTTCAACGAAATGTCAACCGTGCAGGCTGCCAGGGCCTCCGAAGACGAAGCAAGCTTTATTACTTCCATGACCGATGACTCCGGAGAGAGGGCCACCTCGGCCCTGATGCTGTTCCTTGCAGCTGTCTTGGGCGCTATCTCGAACGGTTCAGCCACAACCGTGCCAATTTCCTTGCCTTTGTAATTGACCACCCCCACGACATCCGACACGGTCACCAGACGGGCAGGATTGTCGAAGGTCGCCCCCAACTGGACCGTCACCGCCTTAAGACCTTTCGGACTGATGCGCTGCAGGGCGACATCCGAGACGGATATCTTGGTCAGGGAGCAGGAGCAGGTCAGGAGGACGGCAGAAACGGCAGCCACGGACAAAGTAAAGAATCTTCTCATAATCGGTATCGCTTCAAATTGGTATTAACTTCAAGGCAAAGATAACTATATTCGTCGAAAAATCCTATCTTTGCCTTTTGTAGAAACGAATGAGGACGAATCATATATGACTGACATAAGACCATTGACAGATGAAGGAAGGCCTAAGGTATATATCGAGACCTACGGCTGCCAGATGAACGTGAACGACAGCGAGGTGATACTCGCTATATTGCAGAAGGCAGGATACGCCCTGACCGAGGACATGTCCCGGGCCGATGTGATACTCGCCAACACCTGTTCAATCAGGGAGAACGCGGAGCAGAGGATATGGGGCAGGATAGACCAGTTCAAGCTCTGCCGCAAGACCAAGCCGAACGTGGTCATCGGGATTGTCGGCTGCATGGCTGAGAGGCTGAAGGACAAGCTTCTCGACGGGCACGACGTGGACATCGTGGCAGGACCTGACTCATACCGCACTCTGCCGGACCTCATCGCAGCCGTCACACCGGACTCACCGCAGATCAACGTGATGCTGTCCCACGAGGAGACATATGCGGACATTTCGCCGGTAAGGATGGACAAGAACGGCATTTCGGGATTCATATCCATAATGAGGGGCTGCAACAACGTATGTTCATACTGCGTGGTCCCGTACACCAGGGGCGGAGAGAGGAGCCGCGACCCGAAGACCATCCTGCGCGAGGCTCAGGAGCTGTTCGACAACGGATACAGGGAAGTGACCCTCCTTGGTCAGAATGTGGATTCATATTATTGGAACGACCCCGTGACGGCGGATGACAATGTGAATTTCGCCCAGCTCCTCGAGATGGTCGCCAAGATAGACCCGGCGCTAAGGGTACGATTCTCCACCTCGCATCCGAAGGACATCAGCGACGAGGTGATCTACACAATGGCAATGTACGGCAACATATGCAAGCATATCCACCTTCCGGTACAGTCCGGAAGCAGCGTGATGCTCGAGAAGATGCGCCGCAAATATGACAGGGAATGGTATCTGGCGAGGGTCAGGAAGATACGCTCTGTAATCCCTGACTGCGGCATCACGACCGACGTGATAGCCGGATTCAGCGGAGAGACCCTCGAAGACCATGCCCAGACCCTTTCGCTCATGGAGGAGGTGGTGTTCGATTCCGCGTTCATGTTCGCCTATTCCGAGAGGCCTGGCACACTCGCCTCAAGGAAATATCCTGACGACATCCCTTATGAGGAAAAGACTCGCAGGCTCAATGAAATCATAGCCCTGCAGGGGCGGATGAGCCTCAGGAGCAATGAGAAGGAAATCGGGAAGGTACACAGGGTGCTCGTGGAAGGTCCGTCGAAGAAGAATCCTGACGAGCTCTGCGGCAGGGCCAGCAACAACAAGATGTGCGTATTCCCAAGCCGTGGAGAGAAGCCTGGGGACTATACTGAAGTCAGGGTCGAATCCGTCACGTCGGCAACCCTTCTTTGCAGCAATCTCGGCTGATTCACTTGAAAGTCACAGGATTTCGAACAGCCTGTCGGCAATGCTGACGGCACGCAGGGTGTCCACAGAAGCCTCAATGGCGGTTTTCCGTTGCAGGAAAGCCGCCTTGTTTTCTTTCCTTACGGGCTCTGCCGGAGGGGATTCCATCTTGAGAGGGTTTATCGGTGTGCCGTTCTTCCATACGCGGAAATCGAGGTGAGGTCCCGTGGAACGTCCTGTAGAGCCCACATATCCGATGACCTCTCCCTGACGCACCCTCTGGCCCACCTTCAGGCCGGAAGCATACTTGGAGAGATGGAGATAGGCCGTGGAATATACTGAATTATGCTTGATCCTCACGGTGTTGCCTCCCGCCCCTTCGTTCTTGCGGCTTGTCACGACACCGTCACCTATGGACATAACAGGAGTACCTGCCGGAGCGGCATAATCAACCCCGGTATGAGGCTGCACCTTGCGGGTGACTGGGTGCTTGCGGGAATATGAGAACCCGGAACTGATGCGTGAATATTTGAGAGGGGCCTTGAGGAAAGCCTTTCTCATGCTCTCCCCTTCCGCATTCCACCAGATGTTGCCTCCGTCATTCTGGTTGAACATGATCATCGGGAAGTCCTTGCCGGAACGCGTCGTATAGACGGCGTATCTCACGGAATCGACGGCCATGACCTCCCCGTCGCATACCCTTTCGTCGTAGAGTACCCTGAAGCGGTCACCTTTCTGGAGACCGAAGAAATCCACCGTCCAGGCATAGATGTCTGACAATGAGAGTATCAGCAATGGGGACACCCCGGCGTCAATCATGTCGTTCCAAAGGGATGTGCGTATGGTGACATCAGCATAACGGCGACGGGTCTCCACGGGTTTCGAACATGTCCAGGCTTCATATGGAGGCTGAAGGGTGAAGACCACGCTGGTTATCCTGTCCTTGTCATATATGAGATACTGAGGGGTGTGGTCGGAGGCGCTGAAATATGCCCTGTAGGTGTTTCCTACCCTGATTGAGCGTACGTCGAATACATCGGCGGAGGCCTGGGCTATGTCGTAGGACTGTTTGGCCGACAGTCCGAAACTGTCGAGAATGGTCGAGAAGAACTGGCCGTTCCTTATCTTGCCGCTCGTGCAGTCGAGGGAGTCGGTGCAGGGCAGGGAGCGGGAGTCCTCAACAGGGGATGATGCCACGGCGGAAGATGGGTCCTGGGCTCCATCAGTATGCGAATCTGAGGTGCTGGCGCACGAATGCAGGGCCAGCGATATGGAAAGTATCGCTAATAATGGGATATATGTTCTCATAAGTCGGATTTTCACTGCAAATCTACGAATAATTTTGTAGATTTGTATTTTTGACGGATATCTCGACTTCGCACTTCGTGCTTCGCTCGATATGATAGATTTAGGAACTAATGACAGCACTCATGTTTCGCGAGTGCTAAGTTATTTAGGTATTTAGGGTTGTGCCAATAGCGAAACTTCATTGACAATATATTAGGAACTACTTATATATATGGAAAGGATAATTGAATGTGTCCCGAATTTCAGCGAAGGACGCAACAAGGAAGTAATCGATGCCATAGTGGCCGCCATCGAGAAAGGAGGAGCGGAGGCGCAGTGCGAGACTCCGGGGGTGAAAATCCTGAATGTGGATCCGGGAGAGGCGACCAACAGGACGGTGGTGACATTCACCGGTTCGCCGGAGGCCGTCGAGCAGGCAGCCTTTGCAGGCGTAAGATGTGCCGGCGAGCTTATCGACATGAGGCAGCATCACGGTGCCCATCCTCGTTCGGGCGCGACTGATGTGCTTCCGTTCATCCCTGTTTCGGGAATAACCCTCCAGGAGTGTGCGGAGATTGCGAGGAGGTCAGCCGAAAGGATTTACAGAGAGCTTGGCATCCCGTGCTATTGCTACGAAGCCGCGGCGTTCAAGCCTCAGAGGAAGAATCTTGCCGTCTGCCGCGCAGGAGAGTGGGAGGCGCTTCCGGAGAAGATGTGCGATCCTGAAAGGATGCCGGACTTCGGCCCTGGGAAATATACGGAGAAAGCCGCTGTCTCAGGTGCGAGCAATGTGGGCGCGAGGGACTTCCTGATTGCAGTCAATTTCAACCTCAACACGACTTCCACACGCAGGGCCAACGCCATAGCATTCGACGTCAGGGAGAAAGGCAGGCCGAAACGCGAGGGAAACCCTATCACTGGAAAGATTGTCAAGGATGCGGAGGGAAAGACGGTGATGATTCCCGGCACCCTGAAAGGATGCAAGGCAATAGGTTGGTATATAGACGAATACGGGATTGCACAGGTGTCGATGAACATAACTGACATCAACGTGACTCCGCTTCATGTGGCCTTCGAGGAGGTGTGCAGGGCTGCCCAGGCAAGGGGGCTGCGCGTGACAGGAACTGAAATCGTGGGCCTTGTCCCGAAAAGGACGCTCATCGAGGCCGGAAGGTATTTCCTTGAGAAACAGCAGCGCTCGACAGGCATATCCGAAGAGGAGATAATGAAGATAGCCATAAAGTCGATGGGGCTTGATGACCTGAAGCCTTTCGATCCAAAGGAGAAAGTCATCGAATATCTGATGGCTGACGAAAAGGAGGCCGCAATCAAGGAGAGGCTTGTGAGGATGACCTGCAAGGATTTCGCATACGAGACTGCCTCAGAGTCCCCTGCTCCGGGAGGCGGTTCGGTTTCCGCATATATGGGTGCCCTCGGTGCAGCCCTCGGTACGATGGTGGCAAACCTGTCCTCGCACAAGCCTGGATGGGACGACAGGTGGAAGGAGTTCTCCGATTATGCTGACAAGGGACAGGAACTGCTTGGCAGGCTGGTTGCCCTCGTGGATGAGGATACCGCCGCTTTCAACAGGATAATGGCAGCCCTCGGAATGCCTAAGGGAACCGAGGAGGAGAAGCAGGCAAGGGCCCAGGCCCTCGAGGATGCCACACTGTATGCCGCCAAGGTTCCTCTCAAGACAATGAAGGCGGCCTGCGAGGTTTTCTCTCTCGTGAAGGCGATGGCGTGCGAGGGCAATCCGAATTCCGTTTCCGATGCCGGTGTGGGTGCATTGGCTGCCCGTGCGGCGGTGCTCGGTGCCGGCCTCAATGTGAGGATAAACGCAGGTGGGCTGAAGGATCGTGCAAAGGCAGAGGAACTGTGCAATGAAGCCGCTGGATTATCCGCTGCCGCAGAGGCTTATGAGAAAGAAATCATGGACATTATCGACAAAAAATTGGCATAACGATATGAACTCATTCCAGAAAGACATTCTTGGGGGCATTCCGTCAGTACTTCCTGATCCGAAACCTTACGACAAGAGCATCAACCATGCTCCAAGACGCAAGGACATACTCAGCAACGAGCAGAAGGTCCTCGCCATAAAGAATGCGCTGAGATATTTCCCGAAAGAGCATCACAAGGTCCTCGCGGCTGAGTTTGCACAGGAACTGAAGGAATACGGGCGTATATATATGTATCGTTTCCGCCCTGATTATGAAATGTTTGCAAGGCCGATTGACGAATACCCGGCAAAGTCGCGTCAGGCTGCAGCCATCATGGCGATGATACAGAACAACCTGGACCCGAGGGTGGCACAGCATCCACACGAGCTCATCACATACGGAGGCAACGGAGCGGTGTTCCAGAACTGGGCGCAGTACCGCCTGGTGATGCAGTACCTCGCCAACATGACTGACGAGCAGACACTTGCGATGTATTCCGGACATCCTCTCGGACTGTTCCCGAGCCACAAGGATGCTCCGAGGGTGATTGTCACCAACGGCATGGTGATCCCGAATTATTCCAGGCAGGATGACTGGGAGAGGTTCAATGCGATGGGAGTTTCCCAATACGGCCAGATGACGGCCGGTTCATATATGTACATAGGCCCTCAGGGCATCGTGCACGGAACGACCATCACGGTGATGAATGCCGCACGCAAACAGTTGGCGGCCAAAGGTTTGGCTGGGACACGCGAGAATATGGCAGGGATGCTGTTCGTGACTGCCGGGCTTGGTGGGATGTCCGGAGCCCAGCCGAAGGCCGGTGTCATATCAGGTGTCGTGAGCGTGATTGCGGAAATAAATCCTCTCGCGGCAAGGAAAAGATATGAGCAGGGATGGGTTGACGAAATCCACGAGGACCTCGACGAACTCATTCCGCGTATAAGGAAAGCCTGTGCAGGCAAGGAAACCGTGTCACTCGCATATCAGGGCAATGTAGTTGACCTCTGGGAGAGGCTTGCCGATGAAGGCATCGATGTCGATCTCGGTTCAGACCAGACCTCGCTTCACAATCCTTGGGCAGGAGGATATTATCCTGTCGGATACAGCTACGAGGAGTCGAAGGTAATGATGGCGGAAGAGCCAGAGCGCTTCAAGGAATGTGTCAGGGAGTCGCTCCGCAGGCATGCTGCGGCCATCAACCGTCTGGCTGCAAGGGGAATGTATTTCTTCGACTATGGCAATGCCTTCCTTCTTGAGGCATCGAGGGCCGGTGCGGATGTGATGGGAGAGAACGGGAGGTTCCGTTATCCGTCATATGTGCAGGACATCATGGGACCGCTTTTCTTCGACTACGGATTCGGTCCGTTCAGATGGGTGTGCATGTCGCAGAATCCTGATGACCTTGCTAAGACAGATGCGATTGCGGCAAGGGTGCTGAAGGAAATCGTGGCAGGGGCTCCGGAGGAAATCCAGGGGCAGATGAACGACAACATACATTGGATAGAGGAAGCAGGAAGGAACAACCTTGTAGTAGGTTCACAGGCCCGCATCCTCTATGCCGACTGCGAAGGACGTACCAAAATCGCCCTTGCGTTCAACGAGGCCGTGCGCAATGGTGAAATCACTGCTCCGATAGTCCTTGGGCGCGACCATCACGATGTATCAGGCACGGATTCCCCATTCAGGGAGACCTCCAACATATATGACGGGTCAAGCTTCACCGCTGACATGGCCGTGCAGAATGTCATAGGTGACGGATTCCGCGGTGCGACATGGGTATCCATCCACAACGGTGGAGGCGTAGGCTGGGGCGAGGTCATCAACGGAGGTTTCGGCATGGTCATCGACGGCAGCGAGGATTCCGACAGGCACATCAGGGAAATGCTTCTCTGGGATGTGAACAACGGCATCGCAAGGCGCAGCTGGGCCCGGAACGAGGGGGCTGTAAGTGCAATCAGGCGTGAGATGGAGCGTACTCCGGGACTGAAGGTCACACTTCCGAACTTTGCGGATGACGATACGGTACGCGGTGCGCTGGGGATTTAGGTTCATATGAGAATCGTATGTCTTTCACGGTCATTGGAGGTGGGAGGTCTGGAGAGGCAGCTCACAGGGCTTGCCGTACTCCTGAAGGAGGCCGGACACGATGTGGAGGTCGTAAAATACATACCCACGGACTTTTATGAGGGATTCCTTTCAGAACACGGCATCCCTTCGACCTATATTCCGAGGAAAGGAGGCACAATCGGTGTATCCCGCCGCATCGCACGGCATCTGAAGGACAGCGGGACGGAAATGGTAATCTGCTTCGGGGCAAGCGCGAACATGAAGGCCTGCATTGCGAAGTTCTTTCACAGGGACTTCATACTCGTGGTGTCCGAACGGAACTACATCAGGCATTTCAAGCCCAATGCCTGGATCCGTTTCGCCCTGTATTCCAAGGCGGCATGGGTAATCAGCAACTCATACTCACAGCACAACCATATAGTGAAATCGTTCCCGTCGCTTGCGCAGAAATCTTCTGCCATAGTCAACTTCGTAAATCTCAACGGGTTCAGGCCTGTGGAACGGAGTACGGAGGATTCTTCCCCATTGACCATCACGACGATTTCGAGGGTTCGCAGGCGGAAGAACCTGCACGGCTACATCAAGGCTGCCGCCCTTGTCAGGAAGCAGGGCCTTGATTTCAGGATAAGATGGTACGGAAACACCAAGGACAGCTCATACTACAGAAGATGCCTCAAGATGATAGGGCGGCTGGGACTCGGAGACTGCTTCGAGATCCTGCCGGCGACACACGATGTGAAGTCGGTCTATGACGGTACGGACATCTTCTGCCTTCCGAGCTTCCACGAGGGGACCTCGAACGCCATAGGCGAAGCACTTGCCTGCGGACTTCCCGTAGCCTGCAGCGATGTCAGCGACAACGGCCTGTATGTCAGGCCAGGGAAGAACGGATGGCTGTTCAATCCCAAGGACACACGCAGCATGGCGGAAACGCTGTCCGAGATAATACGCTGTGACAGAAGTGTTTTCGCAAATTATGGCATGGAAAGCAGGCGGACGGCGGAAGAGAAGCTTTCCGTCGTCAGGTTCCGCAAACAATATCTGGAACTAATCGAAAAGCTCGGAAAATCCGAAGCGTAGGGTGAGGCCGAAGCCGTTCTGGTACAGCTTGCCAATGTCACCGTACAATCCTACATTCAGATTCAGGGGAAGCTTGCCGAGGAAACGGTCCAGGCAGACCTCAAGCGCCAGCGAAAGCTGCCAGGGAGTCGAAGCGAAGAAACTTGACTCGCCTTGATGGTATCTTCCGAAATTCTTGCTGAAAGTGGACTTGAAGGTATATGGGAGATATATGTTGCCTCTCAATGCGATATGATGTGCCCTCACCCTGTTGTTCACGACTCCATATGTGATTCCGTCCTCCGAGGATGGCATTGCAGGGGTGATGAGGGGCAGACCTATCGTCCTTCCGTAATATGTCCAGCCGCTCTTGTATTCTCCGTTGGAGAAATAATTGTCGGCGCCTCCGAGGACAACCCTTCCATAGAACGGGTCGCTTGGATCCTGCTTTGCCATTTCTTCCTCCGTCGCAGGACGGTCATGCTCAGGTCCGGACTGCCAGGTGGTCGTTGCCAGTTCGTACATTACATCTGTCACTATGGCCTTCCTGTCCTTCAATGAGAATCCGAGGGTCCAGACTCCGTCAGGTACGTTCTGGAGCCTCGTACCTGTCCCGTCCTCGAAAGGTTTGTCGTACTGGAACGTCATGGTGAAAGGCTCGGCCCTCCAGACCACCCTCACATATTCCCTTCCGAGATGGTTCCCGAGCACATTTATCTGGTCGGAGAGAGACGCATCCGAACCACCGCTCTGGCCGAGTACTATCCTCAGATAATCCTTGAATGAAGCCGGCTGCTTGCCAAAAATAGGGGAATTCCCTCCCCACTGCGCCCAATGCTCGAGTCCTGCGATGAAATCTACCTTCCGGCCGCAGGCCACCTTGAACGAAAGGGACTTGTTGTGCAGGAGCGTATTCTTCACATAGCGGTTGTCAATCATCTGATAATGGGCATAATTCAATTTTATCCCGAACCAATGACCTTTCTCGAAATATATCCAGTCCGTCCGGAAATTTATTCCTGTAAAGTTACGGGCGTTCCCCGAATAAATTATGTCTCCACCTGTCAATGACAGGTCTCCGAGTTCCATTTCACGAGGGGCCATTCCTACATCCAGACGAAGCATCTTCCAGCCTCCGGACACATAAAGGCGGTTCACCATAGCTGTTGCAAGCTTGGGAGAATATGCATTCTTCTGTGACAGGGCACCTGCAAAATCGCCTTCCGCCTCGAAGAAGAATCCCTGGCGTGACATATACTCCACCTTTGCCCCCGCCCTCAGCAGTCCTGAAGAGGTCACAGGCAAGGTCCCTTCCTCACCGGTACGGGCCCAGAAAGGCATATAGTCCGATGTTCCATAAGCTCCCCTGAGGGATACATCCACCTTTGTCTTCCAATTGCCGGCGTAAGACAGTGCCGGAAGCAGCAGCATGGCTGCCGTGATCATGTATGTAATATTTTTCCTCATGTCCGTTTGTTTCAGATCTCTCCATGCGGCCTTCGGCCTTGGTCGAGATGACAATTGACTCGCCTTGGTCGAGATGACAATTGACTCGCCTTGGTCGAGATGACAAGCCAAATAACCGGGCAAAGATAGCAAGGATTAGGCGAAATTTATGTAAGTTTGCGGGATAAATTCTAATAACCAATGAACAATCATATAATTTCACACGAAAGACTTACCATCGGACGCGTCAAGGAAATCATTGACAACGGATTACATCTTAAACTCAGCCAAGAGGCCATGGAAGCGGTGGAGAAATGCCGCAGGTTCCTCGACACGAAGATAGAGGACATAGGAAGGCCGGTATATGGAGTTACAACCGGATTCGGCTCGCTCTGCAACATCTCCATTCCCGCAGAGGATCTGTCCCAGCTGCAGCACAATCTCGTAATGTCGCACGCCTGCGGAACGGGTGAGAAGGTGCGTCCGGAGATTGTCAGGCTCATGCTCCTCCTGAAGATACAGTCTTTGTCATACGGGTATTCCGGGGTACAGCTCCAGACGGTGGAAAGGCTCGTCGGAATGTTCAACAACGACATTCTCCCTGTCGTGTATCAGCAAGGCTCCCTCGGAGCATCCGGAGACCTCGCTCCCCTCGCCCATCTCTGCCTTCCGCTCATCGGTATGGGCGAAGTATGCTGGAAAGGAGAGGTCAGAAATGCAGCGGACGTATGGAAGGAACTGGGATGGGAGCCTATAAGGTTGAAATCCAAGGAAGGACTCGCCCTGCTGAACGGCACGCAGTTCATGAGCGCACACGCCGTTTGGTCGGTCATAAATGCCGAAAGGCTATCCGACTGGGCTGACAGAATAGGAGCAATGTCACTTGAGGCATATGACGGGCGTCCTGAGCCGTTTCTCCCTCAGGTCCATCAGGTGCGGCCGCACAAAGGCCAGATTGACACCGCCGCGCGCATCCTCTCGCTGATAGAAGGCAGCCAGATAGCGGCAAGCGCGAAGAAACATGTCCAGGACCCGTATTCATTCAGGTGCATGCCGCAGGTCCACGGCGCCGCCAAAGATACCCTCGCCTATGTCAGGTCTGTCATAGAGACCGAAATCAACAGCGCGACGGACAATCCTACCGTATTTCCTGACGAAGACCTCATAATATCCGCCGGCAATTTCCACGGCGAACCGATTGCAATCCCGATGGACATGCTGGCAGTTGCTTTGTCCGAGCTTGCCAACATTTCAGAAAGAAGAATCTACAAACTGATTTCAGGCCAAAGAGGGCTTCCGAGTTTCCTGGTTGCCAAGAGCGGAATAAACAGCGGGTTCATGATACCGCAATACACGGCAGCCTCCATAGTGAGCCAGAGCAAGGGTCTTTGCATGCCTGCAAGTGCCGATTCCATTCCGTCATCACAGGGACAGGAGGATCATGTGAGCATGGGGGCAAATGCGGCCACCAAGCTCGTCCGCGTGGTGGAGAACACCGAGAGGGTGCTTGCCATAGAACTGTTCAACGCTGCCCAGGCCCTCGAATTCAGGAGGCCTTTGAAGTCCTCGGAGGCAATAGAAGCCATCCACAGCGCATACCGCAAGGAAGTGCCGTTCATCAGCGACGACACCTACATGCATCCATATATTGAAAAATCAATCGAATTTCTTAGGAAATAGCCATCAATGAGAATCCTTGTTCACAACATAGGTACCCTTGCAGGTATCCTGCCATCTGGCGTAAGGATGCTATGCGGAGAGGAAATGGGGAAGGTCGAATGCATCGATGATGCCTACCTGATTGTCGAGGACGGTATCATAAAGTCATTCGGCAAAGCCACGAGGCAGGCCCCCGACGAAGCTGCACCATACGGAGAAGGATTTGACGATACCATCGACGCACACGGCGGATATGTGATGCCGACATTCTGCGACTCCCATACGCATCTTGTCTATGCAGGATGCCGTGACAGGGAATTCCGGGACAAGATCCAGGGACTCAGCTATGAGGAGATTGCAGCACGGGGCGGAGGGATCCTCAACTCCGCGGACCTGTTGCACCAGACCTCCGAGGACGAGCTGTTCAGGCAGTCCATGGTGCGTGTCAACGAGATAATGGAAAAGGGAACAGGTGGCGTGGAAATCAAGAGCGGTTACGGTCTGACCACAGAGGACGAACTGAAGATGCTCCGGGTCATCAGGAGAATACGGGAAGCAGTTCCTATACAGGTGAAGGCCACATTTCTCGGTGCCCACGCGGTCGGAAGGGCATACAAAGGAAGGCAATCCGAGTATGTTGACCTCGTATGCAGGGAAATGATACCTGCCGTCGCTGCCGAGGGACTTGCAGAATATGTGGATGTGTTCTGCGACGAGGGATTCTTCACAGAGGAAGAGACCGGGAAGATATTGGAGGCCGGGGCACGGTACGGACTAAGGCCGAAGATTCATGCAAACGAACTTGCAGTTTCCGGAGGCGTGCAGGCGGGCGTGCGGCACGTAGCTCTTTCGGTGGACCATCTTGAACGGACTACGGATGCTGAAATCGAGGCATTGCGCGGAAGCGGAGTCATGCCTACGATGCTCCCGGGAGCATCATTCTTTCTCGGGATGCCGTACGGAAGGGCGAAGGATTACATCAGGGCAGGGCTTCCGGTCGCGCTCGCCTCTGACTACAATCCGGGGTCTTCCCCGAGCGGCGACATGCGTTTCGTATGGGCACTCGGCTGCATAAGGATGAGGCTCACGCCTGAGGAGGCTTTCAATGCCTGCACCATCAATTCGGCCTGCGCGATGGGAGTCGAGGACTGCCTCGGTTCGATAACCGTCGGGAAGAAGGCTTCGCTGACAATCACGCGACCTCTGCCTTCGCTGTCCTTCATCCCTTACAGCCACCAAAGCCCGTTCATCGAAGGGATATTGCACCCTCAAGGTCCGTTCAGACTCTCCAAACAGGCTTGACACCTCTACAAAAACTCTCCGCAGCAAAATATTCATAGAGTCCAAAAGACTTATAATATACTGGTTGTCAGCGTTGTTTTTCATAAACAACATAGCTGGCAACCATTTGCTTATATCATATGGATATCCTCTACAATGAGTTTTTTGATGTATATTTGTTCCGAAACACTTCATCTACTCAACATGTTCGGACGCAAGAAAACCAACAAGCTCATCGAGGACATTGACAGATACTTCGATCTGATCGACCAGCAGGCCATAGTGTTCAAGGACGGAGTAAGGAACTACCTCTACACGAATAATGAAGCATTCAGCGCAAACCTGCTCAGGATGTCCACTCTGGACAGCCAGACCGAAGTCCTGAGGCGGGAAATAGAGAACGCCCTCTACACACAGACAGCCCTCGTGCGTTCGAGAGGCGACATAATGAGGCTTCTCGAGAAGACGCGCAACATCACCGAGATACTGAACGAGAGCCTGCTCCAGTTTGAAATAGAGACCCCGTTCATCCCGTCGGAACTCAACGGGGAGTTCATGAAGCTCACCGAGTTCTCCACTCTCGCGGTCGAAGCCGCCGTCCCTGCCTCGAAGGCCTATTTCAATGCCCCGGACACGATTCCCGACAAGATTTCACGCGCATATTATTATGAGAAGGAGGCCGTCAAATACTCCCAGACCATCAAAAGGACGGTGTTCCACAAGATGACGAGCCTGAAACTGAGCGAGAAGTTCCACCTCAGGTATTTCGCCCTGCACATCGAGAACCTGTCGAAGGCGGCAGCCAATGTAGCCGACCAGCTCGCGGTAATGACAATCAGAAGGACACTCTGACGTATGTACGGATTCTTGCTCATATCGTTCACGGCTATCGCGGTCCTGTGGTTTCTTTTTGAAGAATACCCGGCCCTGTTCGCGCTTTATATACCGACATATGCGGTAAGCGACAGGAAGATGGCGATGATTGCCGGAGCGATATTGGCTGCATCCATCCTCTTCATACCGGAAGGATTCATGGGTTCCGCCCTCATCAGGGAGGAATCGGTCGCCTCACCCAACGCATCTGTCATCGCGATTGCGATACTGTCGTCCCTGCTGGTGCTTGCCCTGATGAAGCTGGCAGGATTCGGAGGCTCGTTCCTATATACCTGCGTGGCAGCACTTCAGATATGCTACGGGACGGTCGGAAGCGGAGAAAGTCATGCAGTCCTGCTGTTTGTCACCATGCTTGCCGCCACGGTCGCAGCATTCGCGATTTCCGCCTTGCTGTCAATATTGTTCAAATATACCATAGCCGGCAAGAGGGTGCATCTGATAAGACTTGCATCCAGGATGAGAGGTGTCGTCATCGTGCTTATAATACTTATGGCAGTGGCGACAGGACTCAACTGGGGCGGTTTCCTGTCCGCACTCGGGAAGTCCCTGTCCGGATTGACCGGCAGAGGGGCGACAGGGATATTTGCCTCCGTGCTGTTGGTGATATACCTGGCCACGGGACACCATATCACGAGGATGACAGATTCAGCCTCGGCGAAATACTATGATTTCCTGCTGTACAATGTCCTTGCGGCAGGAATATCCACCATTGCTGTTCTAACCTTTTTCTCATATGACAGAGTCTGCACCGCAATAGAGCTCACCGCCATGCCTCTGCCTGCAGGTTCCATCCTGCTTGCATCGATTGCAGGGACGGCGGCAGCCCTCGGGCAGCACCTCGTAGAATCCGACGATTACATCCGGGAGGGGCTCTCATCGCTCCTGGCTCCGGCGGGAGCGATGCTGATGTGCCATATCCTGATGAATTTCTGCGGCATCGACATCGAAAGCGACGACACGACGGACATCATCCTGATGATTGCGTCCCTCATCATCCTGTCAGTCATCGGGGCCGTCGCCTACCTGAAAAGGCTCAGGGAACAGAAGAAGGCAGCCGAGCAGCTGGTAAGGTCCCAGCAGCAACAGATCTATGAAAACGCAAGGGCTTTGAACGATATGGAGATGAAGGTCGTCCTTTCAGAGAACCAGGCCCTGCACGAGACACTCGAGATGAAAAGGCAGGAGGTCATGAATGTGGCGCTGAGCATCTGCGAGCAGAAGGAATATCTCGAATCCCTGAACACCATCGTAAAGCAGATAGAGGAGACTGACGATCAGGCAAGGAAGGAGGAACTGACATCGGAGCTCGGAGCATCCATACGACAGAGGCTTTCTTATGACAGGGATGTCGATACATCGTATTTTTACGCCAAGGCAGAATCTTTGCACGAAGACTTCAATCAGAAGTTGTCAGAGACTTTCCCTGACCTCACGCCGCAGGAAAGGAGGCTCGCCACGCTGCTCAGGCTCGGCTTCTCGTCGAAATATATTGCGACACTGATGAACATAACCCCCAAGAGCGTGGAAATCAGCCGGTACAGGCTGCGGCAGAAGCTCGGATTAGGGAAAGGTGACAACCTGGTAAATTATATAAAATCGATATAATCACTTATGTAACATTAAAACCTCAAAACAATGAAAAAGGCATTATTCATTTCGCTCATGATGCTGTCCGCATCATTTGCAATGTCCGCTACGGAGCGGCCAGACAGCGACGAAACTCCTCAGGATGTCAATCAGTACGGACAGACTGTGCAGTCACTTCCTGTCACAGCCAACCTCCAGGACGGAATCCTCGTGTTCCAGAACAAGGATGAGAAATACAAACTTTGGTTCGACATCCGTGTACAGGGAGATGCTGCCGTTTATTTCGGCGCCCCTGACTACTGCGCAAAACAGCTTGACGGCAAGGACAACACCAACCATATCGGCAACGGCATGAGCATACGCCGCGCCCGTTTCGCCGTGAAGGCTCAGCTCGGCAAAAGCTGGTACGGAGAACTTGACACGGACTGGACGAGCGGTTCACCTGAAATCAAGGATGCAATCCTTGCCTACACCGGTGTCCCTGGCCTGGAAATCAAGGCTGGAAACTTCAAGGAGAACTTCTCCATCCAGAGAAACACCACGTCACGCTACCTCATGTTCATGGAGCGTGCCATGGTGACTTCCCTCGCACCGTCACGCCACCTTGGAATCAACGCCCGCTATGCCTACAAGTGGTTCTGGGTAGCGGCTGGCGTATTCGGTCCTGAACTCAAAGGCGGTGAGGAAATGACTGCCATGGAGGACGGCAACAAGGATTTCGGATTCAACGAAGGTCTTTCTTACACAGGCAAGGTCGTATTCCGTCCTCTCTACAAGTCACAGGATGCATCCCTGCATATCGGAGGTGCATTCTCCTACAGGGAGCCGAAGCTCACAAGCACCGACGGCTACAACGTAGTACGCTACAGTTCCCGCAACTCCACCAACATCAACCGCAAGAAATATCTTGACACCGATGTCATCAAGGGTCTCGACCACGAGCTTGCATGGACGGTTGAGCTTGCAGGACACTGGAAACAGCTCCGCTACGAGGCTGCATACATAGCAAGGGGCGCATACCTCGACCAGTCAAAGAACCCTATGAGTCCTCAGTGGGCAGAAGGTTGGTATGCACAGGCAAGCTGGCTTCTCTTCGGAGGCTCACAGAACTATGATTCAGACGGAGCGAAATACACCCGCACGACAAGTGACCGCAAATGGGGCAACCTCGAAATCGCTTTCCGTTACGAATACTGCGACTTCAACACAGGCAAGCTGTTCTCACGCAAGGCTTCAGATGTAGGATACTGGGGAGGTAGCGGAGAAGCCTACACGATCGGTCTGAACTACTATCCTCACAAGAATGTGAAGATCGTCCTCAACTGGCAGTACAACAACAACGACCGCTATGCAAACGGAAAGGGCAAGCTCTACACCGGATATGACCTCGAAGGCAATCCGACCAAGGACCCTACCAAGGTGGTTGCAGCAAACGGAAAGGCCGGCGTCGATTACCAGATGATCGCACTCCGCTTCCAGGTGGCTTTCTAACACTTTACAGCAGACGTTTTGCAAATAGTTGGACAAAGTTTAACAGAAATAAACAGACACAATCATGAAAAGAATCATATTATCGTTGGCTGCCGTCGCAGCAATCGGACTTGTTTCCTGCGTGAAGGACGAACAGGACCCGAACGCGCTCATCCCGGAGGAGAAGCCGGAGGTTCCTATAACATTGGTAATCAATGAATTGGACCCTAACAACAAGAAGCTTGAATTCTACAACAACGGCTCAGAGGAAATCAACCTCAACGGCTGCTATCTCATCAAGGACGGAACTGACAAATGGGAGTTCCCGGATGTGAAGGTCGCAGCAAACGGCATCGTGGTATATACGGCCAAGAGCAGTGATCCTAAGGATGGCCCTTCATTCGGAATGTCGGCAACCAAAGGATTCAAGATCGAATTGTTCGACAAGAACGACAAAGCCCTCGACGTCCTCGACAACTCCAAGGACAGCGAGAAATTCTTCTCATTCGAAGAAGGCATCGACCCTGTACAGACCCTCGGACGCAAGACTGACGGAGATGCACAGTGGGTGATCTTCTGCCCTGGTTCCATCGGAGAGGCCAATGACAAGGGTACGTTCGTACAGAACTGGGGAGAGGCTCCGAAAGTCGGCAAGGTCGTCCTCAATGAGCTGAACGGCAATGACAAGTACATCGAATTGCTCAACATCGGCAATGCAGATGTGGACCTCGAAGGCTGGAACATGTACAAAGACGGTTCGGAAACCCCTAACTGGACAGGTCCGAAGGATATGAAGATTACTCCGGGCCAGTACCTCGTACTCCAGTCCGTTGACATCAAGAACCCTACCGGCGATGCATCGTATGTCCCTGACTACACATACGAATTCAACTCAGGCTTCTCTTCAAAGAAAGGAGTCAAGATCGAGTTGAAGAATGCCAAAGGAGAAGAAGTGGATGTATTTACCAGAGGTGAGACAATCGGAGCAGGAATCTCACAGGAAAAGACCTATTCATATTCAAGGGTTCCGGACGGGACAGGCGAATTCGTATATGCCCTCCCTACCAAAGGAGCCAAGAATGGAGAAAAAGTTGCAGACATACCTCAGAACTAACATATAAAATTCATAGAATCATGGCAAAGGAAGAAATGAAAATCGGCGAGATCTCGAAGCCACGCTTTGAGTTCCGTTCATTCGGGCAGTGCTTCTGCGAGGCACACAAAAGGATGGCCCGTCTGTCAGTACCCGTACCGGAGAAGGTATGGGAGAGGGAGAGCGATGAAATCTACATCATTTCCCGCAAGAACGACATCAACAACACCAAGATCCGCAACGGCAAGATGGACATCAAGACATATGTCCAGACCGTCGACGGTCTCGAGCAGTGGAATCCGCTGATGAAGGGCGAGTTCCCTATTTCGAAGGAAGTGCTTGAAAAAGAAGTGTTCCCTGCATTCATGGTTGAGATGCCGGCACTTGACAAGGACACCTATACCTACGACGAGTTCATCGCGATGGTGAAGGCCAATCCTGACCTTGCCGCCGTCAGGGTGCACAAGCAGCGCTTCGGCTACATGGTGAACGACACAATCTGCGAGGTGGGCAACGTGCTCATCAACGGTGCGAAAGTTGTGACCATCAATTCAGAATCCACTGAAATCGAGGATATAAAGAAGACCATCGCCGACTGCGGACTCGAAGGTGTGGAGAACATCAACTACCTCCAGGCCATCAAGCGCGTGATCGGAATGTCTGACAAACCACTTGCAAACGAATAGTATCATGGCACAGGAAATTGAAAGGAAATTTTTGGTGGCCGGCGATTTCAAGCCGTTCGTAAAGAAAGCCACACGCATTACTCAGGGTTACCTCAGCTCCGTTCCTGAGCGCACCGTAAGGGTGAGGGTCAAGGGTGAGAAAGGCTTCATAACCATCAAGGGAATCGGAAGCGCGAGCGGTGCAAGCCGTTTCGAGTGGGAGAAGGAAATCCCTGTCGAGGAGGTTCAGGAGCTTCTCAAGATTTGCGAGCCTGGTGTGATCGACAAGACACGCTATCTCGTGGATGCCGGAGAGCACACCTATGAGGTGGACGAATTCTATGGAGACAACGAGGGACTTACCGTCGCCGAGGTCGAACTTGCCGCCGAGGATGAGGCTTTCGTAAAGCCTGAATGGCTCGGAGAGGAAGTCACGGGAGACGTGAAGTACTACAACTCCATGCTGATGAAGAATCCATACAAGAACTGGAAATAATCATTGCTTTGACCCGTTGTCCCCTGACCGGGACTTCGGGTCCCAGATTTCTCCGTCCGCTTCGCTCGGTCGAGATGACAAGATTGCTCATTTCAGTCGGGATAAATATTGTCATTTCGGGCGAAGCCCGGAGGGCGAAGTCAAGATATTCATAATAGGATACTAATAACCGAATCATAATGGAAGAGCTCAAGACAGCAGCGGTGTTCGACCCGCTTGATATGAACAACTACAAGGTGGAGAAACTCCCCAAGATGAAGAAATCGACTTTCGAAAGATGGATGGCCATCATCGGAGGTCCGCTTGCCCTTCTTTCCTTCATTCTTTTCAACTGGGTGATAAAGATAGACTTCCTGCCGACCCCGGCCGAGAGGTCCATGCTGGCGATTTTCATAGCAGGACTGATCCTGTGGATGACCGAGGCCATTCCGAACTACCTCACATCCCTGATAATCATCCTTGCGATAGTCCTTACCGGGGTGACAAGCCAGAAGGAGGCCTTCGCCCAGCTCGGTCACCCGGTCATGTGGCTCAACATCCTGTCCTTCGTACTGGCGAGCATGCTCGTAAAGACAAGGGTGGCCAAGAGATTCGCCCTCTGGTTCGTGCTGAAATTCGGTAAGAGCGCCAGAGGCGTGTTCTTCAGTTTCCTGATAATCAACATCGTACTGTCGGCATTCATATCCGCCACAACTGCCAAGGCAACCATTCTTCTTCCTATATTCATGGTCGTTGCGGCAATTTACGGAGCAAGCGACGGCAACAGGAACAATTTCGGACGCAACCTCGTCCTCCAGAATCTGTTCCAGGTGAACATGGGTGCCACCGGTTTCATGACCGGGTCCGGAGCCAACCTTCTTGCAGTCTCATTGTTCATGGGCGCATATGGGAGCACCTTGGGATATGGCGACTGGTTCGCTGCCTGCTTCCCTCTGTCCGTGACGATAATGCTTCTTGGATGGTTTATGGGGACCAAGGTCCTTTTCCCGATAAAAAAAGAGGAGAGGAAGCCTCAGATCGAAGGCGGTATGGAGAGATTGCGCAAGGAACTGGATTCAATGGGAAAAATGACCACTGAAGAATACAAGGCCATCGCGATATTCGTAGGCGTCCTCGCCTTGTGGGCCACTGACAGCCTGCACGGGATCGATGCCACGGTGGTGGCATTCATAGGCGCCGTGGTTGCCCTGATGCCAGGAATCGGCGTGGTGAAATGGAACGATGTCGATATTCCGTGGCACCTGATGCTCTTCTCCGCCGGAGCATATACACTCGGAGCCGGTCTCAAGGCGACTTCACTTCCGGAGACGCTTGTGAACCAATTCTTCGACTCGCTCGGCGTGACGGCTGACACTCCATTCTGGCTCCTCTATGTCGTCCTCACCTTCATGATGATATTCAGCGGACTCATCTTCCAGTCCAAGACCATGAGGACCCTCGTATTCGTGCCTATAGCCATCGGAGTCGAACAGAAGTTCGGCCTCCCGATGCTCAGCCTCGCCTTCCCGGTGGCAATGCTGATTGAACACGTCTATGTACTTCCGTTCAACAGCAAACCTGCCGCCCTGCTCTATAACACCAACCAATACAGTTGGAGCGATACCTTCAAGTTCGGAATAACGATGATGGTCATTTCATGGTTCCTTATCCTCCTGTGGGGTGCGACCGTCCTGAAATGGCTCGGCTACACTCCTGGCCTATGGTAACCATCCACGCAAAGAAACACGACAATTATTCGGTAGAATTCAAATTCGGATTCGAGGACAGCGAAAGGACTCAGAAGAACGATTTCGCCGTCAATACCTGGATTTTCGTCCCGAACAGCATCGGCATCAATCCTGAGAGTTACGGCAAGGACCAGTTCTACCGCGACATCAAGTCCAATGTCAGGCTCATAACCCCGGTGTACAGCCTCGGTGAGATCGCCGACGACGATTCCCTGCCGTTGACATCCCTTCGGGGAGCCATAGGCAAGGCCGTCGCTGAAAGCAGTTCGGAGGCTGGCGACGAATACGAATATCATCTGAAGATGTTCGCCGCAATCTTCAAGAGCGCTCTCCGGAACGCCGAACATCAGTTCAGGAGCTCGAAATCGCCTGAGAAACTGTCAGGCATCGCATCCGGAATCGAGAGGAACTGCCGGGCTATATTGGGGAAATACCGTTCATTGTACGGGATGATTCCGGATGAACCTCAATTCGACAAGGCAAGGAAGTATTTCATACTGGGTGACGAGTTCATGAGCCATATCGTGGAAGTGCGCTCGCTCAGGGTCATCAAGAAAATGGACGCCTTGCGCCATTCAGACTGCCTTTCCGAGGAAAGACAGAGACTGATGTGCCTGGTCATGGAAGAGGAGGAATACAGGAAATCAAAGGGTTACGGGCTCATCGGAGATGACCCGGAATATAACCGCCAGGTCGTATATCACCACGGGATGCTGAAGAAATTCGTGGAAAGCGACCTGTACATCGGCCTGGAGAAGAAGAAGGACGGGGTTGCCGTCGAGCAGCTCTACTACAGCATCGCGGCAGGCGTTGCGATGATTTTCGCGACCGCCGTGGCATGGCTCACGCAGGTAAGGTTCGGCAACATCACATGGCCTCTGTTCATCGCGTTGGTGATCAGCTATATGATGAAGGACCGCATCAAGGAGCTGATGCGTTTCTATTTCGCCCACAAGCTCGGGAACAAATACTACGACAAGAAGGCCAAGATTTCCATCGGAAAGAAGAATGTGGGATTCATAAAGGAAGGAGTGGATTTCATTTCATTCGAGAAAACTCCAGGGCAGGTGAAACAGATGCGCAACGATGCCGCCACGATTGACGATGCATCCCGGATCTTCGAGGAAAAGATATTGCTTTACCGCAAAAGGGTGCAGATAGACGGGAAGGTTCTCTCTGACATCTGCGAATATCCGATGAAGGGCATAAATGAAATAATGAGGCTCCACCTCACCCGTTTCACCCAGAAGATGGACAATCCGGAAGTGCCTATAGACCATCTGTCACACGACGGCAGCATATCCACGGTAAAGGTCCAGAAAATCTACTACCTCAATGTTATCTTCCAGCTCTGCCACGAAACGGAAGCCGAATACCACCATTTCCGCATACTGATGACCAGAAGCGGAATCCTGAAGGTCGAGGAGGTTTAATCTACTGGTTTTCAGAGCTCTGACGGCCAAGCTGCCAGGAATTGTAGAGGTTGTGCCATATGCTGTAGAATCCGCCCACGATGGAGGTCTCCGGAGTCATGAAGGTGTAGCCCATCCATATAGCGAATACCGTGTTCTTCTGACCGAGGGCCTGTCCGGCGGTGACGCGTTTGTCATGGTGTCCCGGTCGATGGCCGTAGTGGCTGCCCACCCAGTGTCCGAGAGCGAACTGGAGGGCGCAGCAGACAAGGGATACGAGGGCCATAAGGATCATCAGGTATATCGGCATCGTGCTGTGTACTATCGACTTGACCGTAACGGCTATGGCAAGTGAGAGGGAGACCGCCCAGATGTTGAAGGCAAGGTCTGGCTTGGAGAGTATGGCCTTGTGGAACGAAGGCAGGAGGTATCTTACCAGCCAGGCGCATAGGCAAGGCATTATCAGCAGAGGAAATACCTTCGCGAGAATCTTGCAGAAGGCGTCCCAGAATGTCATTCCGTCCATAGGGTTGACGAGTGGCACGACGGCAGGGACGAGGGCTGCTGCAAGGATGTTGATGAGGATGGTGTAGGTGGTGATGCCGGGAATGTCTCCTCCGAGTTTGCGGGTCACGACGGCTGCAGCAGTGGCTGTCGGACAGATGAGACATAGCATCGCGCTTTCCATCAGGACTTTGCAGGAGAATATGTCACCGTGGAAAAGCCTTGAGAGGCATACGATTGCAAGGCCGAGCAGGGTGAAGGAGGCTCCTTGAATCAGGAGAAGCCACCAATGCCATCGGTGTGGGCGGAGTTCGCGCGGCTCTATGCGGCAGAATGTCAGGAAGAGCATGGCGAATATCAGGAGTGGCTGGACGATGGCGAGGGTCTGTGCGAGGACAGGTCCGGCATGGTGGACCGGTTCCGGCAGATAGTGGTACAGCAGATATATCGCGGCTCCCGTAAGCATGGATATGGGGAGCATGTTCTGCTTGATGATTTCCTTCAATGGTTTCATTTTACACAGTCATTGCCTCGGGTTATGGAAGCATCACTGGGGCGCAAAGATAAGGATTTTCTTTCAATGTCATTCCGGACGAAGTGAGGAATCCGAGGATGAGACCGTTTCCACCCTCGGATTCCTTTCTCCGGATGTCTGACACAAGGCGTCCGCAGATCCCGACCGACCTGCTGGAAGGTCGGTATTCCCCAGCGGGGAATGTCGGCAAGGCCGACAGGGATCAAGGAAAAGACCATTGCGTCATTCCGACACAATGGTCTTCCAGAGTCCGTGGATGTTGCAGTATTCGTAAACCGCAATCGGCTTGTCGCCGCTGATGCAGAATACGGCTTCCGGTTTGTCCGTAAGGTTGATACGCTGGATTCCGTGTTCGGTCTCGAGAGCAATGAAGCAGATATGATGCTCCGGAAGCATCGGATGGGCAGTGCTGCCCACCTTGACATGAAGTTTGGAATCGTCGTCAATGAATGTGACCACCGGCAGATGTTTCTCGAACCCGGTTTCGGTCGTATTGGCAGTCAGTTCCTCCATTTTTTCTCCGCAGCAAACGAGCGGAACTCCTGAATCAATCGATTTCTCGACGAGATTGCCGCAATGGCGGCACCTATAGAATCTTATAGCCATAACACTACTAATAAATTGGTTACATCCCGGATAGTCCAAAAGATATGCCATCAGGGCGAATCTCCATACACCCTTTGTTTTTTGTCATTCATCTTCATTTATTGACAGAGCGGGCGAATCATATTGATTATTGTCGTATATTTATGCGACTTATGGGCATTCCACCATGGTATCGTGGATGCACATGAACCGGAACTCCACATAAGCGGATAAAATAACTCTAAAGACATGAACACATACGGCAAAATCTCCGGGAGCATCTGGCGATGCTCCATCATCGCGGCCACAGCCCTCTGCATGAGCGCCTGCTGCACAAGACAGAACCAGGTAAGACTGCTTTCCGAAAAGGATTTCGAGACTGTGATTGACGGCAAGGAAGTGTCTCTGAAGACCATCTCCAACGGTGACATCACCATGCAGGTCACCAACTTCGGGGCAAGGGTGGTAAGCCTCTGGACACCTGACAGGAACGGATCATATGAAGATGTGGTCCTGGGATATGACAACATAGACAAATACGTCCACAACACCGGGGAACGGTTCCTTGGAGCCGTGGTAGGCACCTACGCCAACAGGATTGCCGGAGGGACATTCACGATTGGGGACCAGACTTACAATTTCCCTCTGAACAACAACGGCCAGACCCTGCACGGAGGCGAAAAGGGAGTGGACATGCTCGTCTGGGATTTCCGCGAATGCACCGACACGAGCATCAGCCTGCATCTGCTGCATCCGGACGGACTCGATGGGTTCCCAGGCAATGTCGATATAGCGATGGACTATATCCTTGACAAGGACAACAACTTCATAATCAAGTACAAAGCCACTACCGACAAGGCCACATACTTCAATATCAGCCATCATCCGTTCTTCAACCTCAAAGGCGAAGGCAATGGTACGATACTGGACAACGAGATGGTTATAAACGCATCACGCTATACCCCGATTGACGAATATTCCATTCCGCTCGGCGACCTGCCGGAAGTAGAGGGTACGCCTTTCGATTTCAGGACGGCCAAGACTATAGGACGGGACATCGACGCTGACGATTTGCAGCTCAGGAACGGTGCCGGTTACGACCACAATTTCTGCATCGACCGCAAGACTGCCGACGAGGTGGAATTCAATGCATCAGTTTACGAACCGGCATCAGGCCGATTCCTTGAGGTGTTCTCAGACCAGCCGGGACTCCAGTTCTACAGTGGAAACTTCTTCGATGGCAAATCTACAGGAAAATACGGCAAGACACAAGATTACAGGGAATCCCTCGCGCTGGAGACCCAGCATTACCCGGACTCCCCTCACCATCCGGACTTCCCTTCCACCCTGCTCGAACCTGGCCAGACCTACACCCAGACCTGCATCTACCGTTTCAGCGTAAAATAAAACAATAATCCCCGGTTTGAAACCGGGGATTATTGTTTTTATCTGACTTCGAAGGAGACCTTCGTGCGGATGTCTTCGGAAGATGAGCCCACGTAGGCGGTGAAACTGCCTTTTTCAAGGGTCCATGTACCGGTCGAAGCATCGTAGTACTTCAGCATGTCAGACTTGACGGTGAAGGTGACTACCTTGCTCTCACCCGGTTCGAGGGCTACTTTCCTGAAGCCTTTGAGTTCCATTACAGGGCGCTCTACTGAGGATTCGTCATCGCCTATGTAGAGCTGTACGACCTCTTTACCTGCCACCTTGCCGGTGTTGGTGACCGTCGTCTTTATGGTCAGGGTGCCGTTTTCCGACATCGATGCACGGTTTGCTGAAGCCTCGGAATATGCGAAATCGGTATAGCTGAGACCATGGCCGAAAGCGAACAGAGGCTTGATGTCGTGCTTCTGCGCCCAACGGTATCCTACGAATATGCCCTCGGAATAATTGGCTGTCCTGGATTTCGGGTCATATGCCTTCAAGGCATGCGCACCGTTGTCCTCCAGACTTACAGGGAATGTGAACGGCAGCTTTCCTGACGGATTCACCTTGCCGAAAAGCACGTCCGCAAGGGCGTTTCCAGCCTCGGAACCGCCGTACCAGGCCTCGACGATGGCGTTCACCTTGTCCACCCACGGCATTGCCACCGCATTGCCGGAAACCACGACCACGGCCAGATTCGGATTCACACTGGCAAGGGCTTCGATGACAGCATCCTGATTATAAGGAAGTTCCAAACCGAATCTGTCGGAATCCTCGCAATCCTGATGCTTGGACTTGTTGAGTCCTCCTACGAATATCACGATGTCTGCATCGGCAGCCTGGGCGCAGGCATCCTTGATGAGCCTGTCCGCACTGCGGCTTTCTGAAAGGTCCTGTCCTGTCACCACTCCGTTGTAATTTCCGGAGACATCACCTACATATCCCCTTTCATATACCACCTGCACACCTTCAGGGGCGGCAGCCCTTATACCATCAAGCGGCGAAACCTCCCTCTGTACCTTCAGCGACGAAGAACCGCCACCTACAGTCATCATCTTGATGGCATTCTCGCCGACCACCAGGATCTTCTTCGCATCTGCGCTCACAGGAAGCAGGTTGGAATCGTTCTTCAGAAGCACTATGCCCTCGCCTCCTATGTTGCGGGCCGCAGCATAATGCTCTGGGCTGCAAAGGGAACCGAAAGGCTTGTCCGTACGCATGGCGGTGCGGAATATGAGCCTGAGCACCCTGCGGGCCTTTTCATTGAGCACCTCCACATCTGCCCTGCCGTCACGGAGCCTCTCAAGATAGGAGTCAGCAAGGTGATATGAGTCATAGCCGTTGGTGGCTCCCATTGACAGACCGTCCGTCCAAGTGCCGAATTCGAGGTCGAGGCCGTTGGTTATCGCCTCGTCGCAATCGTGGCAGCCTCCCCAGTCAGAGATGACCGCACCGTCGAATCCCCACTCCCCTTTCAGCTTGTCGTTCAGCAGATATTGGTTGTGGCACACATGCTGGCCTTTGTAAAGGTTGTACGAACCCATTATGGACCACGCCCCACCTTCCTGGACTGCGGCCTTGAAAGCCGGAAGATAGAGTTCATTCAGGGTCCTGTCATCCACCACAGCATCATATTCATGGCGGATAGCCTCCTGATTGTTAAGGGCATAATGCTTGACACAGACGGCCACACCGTTCTTCTGGACCTCCTTGATATAAGGAACCACCATCACTGATGCAAGGTATGGGTCCTCGCCCATATATTCGAAGTTGCGGCCATTCAAAGGAGTACGGTAGATGTTCACGCCAGGTCCTAAAAGCACATCCTTCTCACGATAACGCGCTTCCTCGCCTATAGACTTTCCATAAAGGGCCGACATTTCCTCGTTCCAGGTGGCAGCGAGGCAGGTCAGCGCAGGGAAGGCGACACATGAATCGTTGGTCCATCCAGCCTGGTCCCACTCGTCCCAAAGCACTTCCGGACGGATGCCGTGAGGACCGTCGGTGGTCCAGAGCTCAGGAATACCGAGACGAGGCACCCCGGCAGAGGAGAATTTGCTCTGTGCATGGAGGATCCTGACCTTCTCTTCAATTGTCATTCGTGAAAGTGCATCCTCCACGCGGGCCTCCAAAGGCTGGTTCTCATCAAGATACACCGGCTTGTCCGATTCCTTGGGGCAGTTGCCGCAGGAGACAGCCAGAAGCGCAGCCACGAAAACCGTGGCGACAGGTTTAAGTTTCAAATCCATAATACTATCATTTATAATAATTCATCATTCAATGTTCCTTACGGCCTCCTCGAAGTTCTCCCTCGAGCCACGGGCAATCGGAATGGCAAGGATGGGCAGCAGATTCTGCTTCATCGTGACATGTGGTTATCATCATACAAAGATAGCGAAAGTCGAGAGCAGAGGCAAAATTTATTCTGTCATTTCGAGCGGAGTCGAGAAATCTATATTAACAGGTCGCTATATAGATTTCTCGACTCCCGTTGGTCGCTCGAAATAACAATTGAAACACTTCAGTCGCTCGTCATCGACGAAGTCGCTTGAGGAAATCTAAAGAAATGACAATCGTCAAATCAGAGTTTCCTGAAATTGATGGTTACGTTGAACTTGCCGCCATCATCGCATGGAGAGCAGTCTGTGACGGTCATCCCTGCCTCTGTCATGTCCATGTCCGGAAAGCCGGATATGGAATCATTCCCCTCGGAAATAACGGACTGCGTTGTCGAAGAGCGGCTGCTCCAGCCCATCGTCCATTATGTTCTTGAAGAGGTTTCCTTCGTAGCGCTCCGTATGGCCCATCTTGCCGAGAATCTGGCCGTTGCGGCTGATGATGCCCTCGATGGCGTAATATGAGCCGTTAGGGTTGTAAGGCGAGTCCATTGTCGGTGTCTCTTCAAGGGGATCCACATACTGGAATGCCACCTGTCCGTTTGCGAAAAGTTCCTTGGCAAGAGCCTCGTTCACGACGAACTTGCCCTCCCCGTGGCTGACGGCGATGGTGTGGAGGTCTCCGATGGAGAAGCCTGCAAGCCAAGGCGAATTGGTGGTGGCCACACGGGTCGTCACCATCTGGGAGATATGGCGGTTGATGTCGTTCCGGAAAAGTGTCGGGCTGTCCTTGGTCACCTGCCCGAGACGGCCGTATGGAAGAAGGCCGCTCTTGACCAGGGCCTGGAAGCCGTTGCATATTCCGAGGATGAGTCCACCTCTGTCAAGAAGGGCATGGATTGCCTCGGCTATTTCCTTGTTGTTCAGCACATTGGCTATAAATTTGCCACTTCCGTCAGGTTCGTCCCCCGCAGAGAAGCCTCCACTGAGCATAAGGATGTTGCACTCGTCGATATTCTTCTTCATCATGGCGATTGAGCGGAATATGTCCTGCTCGGTCAGGTTGCAGAAGACTCCGAACCCGACAGTCGCTCCGGCAGTCCGCCATGCCTTGGCGGAATCATAGTCGCAGTTGGTGCCTGGGAACACTGGAATGAACACCTTCGGATGCTCGATCGGATCACCTTTGTATCTCATCTCCGACTTCTTGACTTTCAGAGGTTTTACACCCTCCAGGCCTGCAGGGACAAGTTTCCTGTGATATGCCTCCGCGGTGTCAGGATATACCTGGGCGAAGCGGGCGGAGTTCTCCTCCATCAGGTCGAATATGTCGAATTTCCTGCCATTGATTTCAAGGATGCTGTCCTCTCCGTCCGTGATTTCCCCGAGAAGAACGGCATTCCTGTAATCAAGCGGTACCTCGGATTCAACCACGATGGAACCATAGCCATAGTCGAACAGTCCGTCTTCATCGACTTTCACCCTTACATCAAGTCCGTTGCCGAATGACATCTTGCACAGAGCCTCAGCAAGGCCTCCGAATCCGAGCGCATAACCCGAAACGATGTTGCCAGCCTCGATCTGCGAATGGATGAAGTTCCAGTTCTCCTTCAATTGTGCAGTGTCCGGCATTCTGTCAGGAAGCGGTGTATGCTTGATCAGATATATCTTGTTGCCTTCCCATTTGAACTCCGGCGATATGACCTGGTCTGCGTCAACAGTCGTGATGCCGAAGGCCATGAGCATAGGAGGCACATTGATATGCTCGAATGTTCCGCTCATCGAATCCTTGCCGCCGATTGAAGGCAGACCGAGCTCCACCTGCATCCTGAGGGCACCCATCAGGGCGGAGAGCGGCTTGCCCCAGCTCCTGCGGTCGGTCATCCTCTCGAAGTATTCCTGATATGAGAAACGCATCTTCTCATAAGAGGCTCCTGCAGCCACGACCTTGGAGCAGGCCTCCACCACTGCATAGGCAGCACCGTGATAAGGACTCCAGGTGGTTATGAACGGGTTGTATCCGAATGCCATGATGCTGGAGGTGTCCGTATAGCCGTCGGTCGGAAGCTTCTGTACGGAAACCTGGGTCTCCGTGGTCTGGAGACATCCTCCGAAAGGCATCAGGACGGTGGAGCGTCCGATAGTGGAGTCGAACATCTCTATAAGTCCTTTCTGCGAAGTCACATTGCGGTCATGCAGGTTGCTGACCACCTTCTCAGCGAGGTTGTCCCCCTCGACCTCCCTCCTGAACGGATTGATGTCCTCGACTGCCCCGATGGTGGCCTTGGCATAATGCCTGGCCCCGGCGCTGTCAATGAATTCGCGTGAGAGGTCCACGACAAGCCTGTCTCCATTGAACATCCTCATCCTTTTGGTGTCGGTCACATCGGCGACATGGGTGACCTCGATGTTCTCGCCCGCGCAATATTCCATGAACTTTTCCTTGTCAGCAGCCTCGACGACCACGGACATCCTCTCCTGGGACTCGCTGATAGCCAGTTCAGTCGAGTTGAGACCGCTGTATTTTGTCGGAACCCTGTCAAGATATATGTCAAGCCCGTCCGTCAGTTCACCGATGGCGACGCTGACTCCCCCAGCTCCGAAGTCATTGGATTTCTTTATGAGCCTTGTAACCTCCGGACGGCGGAAAAGTCTCTGCAACTTCCTCTCTTCCGGGGCGTTACCTTTCTGGACCTCGCTGCCGCAGGTCTCCAGGGATGCCTCGGTATGCTCCTTGGACGAACCTGTGGCGCCTCCGATTCCGTCCCTGCCGGTGCGTCCTCCGAGGAGAAGGACCACGTCGCCCGGGGCAGGGCTTTCCCTGCGTACGCTGTCGGCCTTGACAGCACCGACTACGGCACCTACCTCAAGCCTCTTTGCCACATAGCCGTCGTGATATATTTCACGGACGTGGGTGGTTGCAAGTCCTATCTGGTTGCCATAGCTCGAATAACCGTGGGCAGCCTTGCGGGATATGATGCTCTGAGGGAGCTTCCCAGCCATCGTCTCGGCAACAGGGAGATAGATGTCGCCTGCTCCGGTGACGCGCATTGCCTGATATACATAGGCCCTTCCTGAAAGAGGGTCGCGGATTGCGCCTCCAAGACAGGTGGCGGCACCTCCGAAAGGTTCAATCTCGGTAGGGTGGTTGTGGGTTTCGTTCTTGAACTGGAGGAGCCATTTCTCAGTATTCAGCTGCCCTTCGTCATCCACGATGTCCACATCCACATATATGCTGCAGGCATTGTTCTCCTCGCTGACCTCCATGTCGTCAAGCAGTCCCCTGGACTTGAGATAGCGGGCGCCTATCGTGGCCATGTCCATGAGGTTCAGGCCCTTGTTTTCACGGCCGAGTTCCTTGCGGATTTTCATATAGAGGTTGAGCGTGCCTTCGATTTCTCCCTTGATGAAGGAATCCTCCACCTCGATGTCCTGCAGTTCGGTGGTGAAAGTCGTATGGCGGCAGTGGTCGCTCCAGTATGTGTCGAGGATGCGCAATTCCGTCTCGTACGGATCACGGCCTTCCTTCCTGAAGTAGTTCACGACCTCGCGCAGGTCGTCAGCGTTCATCGCAAGTCCCATCTTCCTGCAATATGGGGCAAGGTCCTCATCCTTGAGGGAGGTCAGGCCTTCCAGGACAGGGACAGGGGCTACTTCCGGCTGCTCGGTCTCGGTGAGTCTGGAAAGGTCCTTTTCGCGGGACTCCACGGTATTTATATAATAGTGTCTGATCTTGTCAATCGTCACGTCGGATGTGTCCGCCGGAAGGACGATGAGCTTGGAGCTCTTGATCGTCACCTTGGCAGTCGGGTCAATGAGCCTGACACAGTCAACTGCCGATGCTGCCCTCTGGTCGAACTGACCTGGAAGGTATTCCACAGCGAGGTATTTCGCTCCCGAAAGGTCGCAAGAGTCTGTCACGCTGTCTGTAACAATCTCGCCGAAGACGCTGTAGCGGCATTTTTCGAGAAGTTCCCCGGAAAAGCCGAAGAGGTCATATACATTGATGTACCTCAATGATGCGAGTTCCAGCTGGAGGTTCTCGTTAAGTTCGTTCATGAGGCTGCGGGCCTCCACCTGGAATTCAGGGTATTTTTCTACATAGATACGGAAACTGTTCATATCGATAGAGGGGATAGGTTAGATTTCGGCTTCAAGTACCTTGCGGGTCTGTTCCTGTCTGAATTGTTCGAGCCTCGATGCGAGGTCGGGATCTGAGAGTGCGAGGATCTGGGCAGCGAAAAGGCCGGCGTTCTTCGCTCCGTTTATGGCCATCGTAGCCACTGGTATGCCTCCAGGCATCTGCACGATTGAAAGAAGCGAGTCGAGGCCGCCGAGGGTCTTGGTCTGGATAGGGACCCCGATTACAGGAACGGTGGTCATCCCGGCCACGACCCCGGCCACGTGGGCTGCTCCGCCTGCTCCGGCGATAATCACCCCTATTCCGTCGGCTTTCGCAGATTTGGCAAATTCACACATCAGGTCAGGCGTCCTGTGGGCGCTTATCACCTTTTTGACGACTTCGATTCCGAGGTTTTCAAGGACCGTCACAGCCTGCGACATTATGTCGTAGTCGCTGGTGGAGCCCATTATTACTGCTACTTTCATATCTGGTTGCTTTTATATGTTTAGTTTCGGTCGTTCATATCAGTTCTTCGGGGGATGAGAGTACAGGATATGAAAGTCCTTTCACCCCCAGTCGCTTCGCGACAGCCCCGAGGGGCATACCGGACTTTGCGGCGCAAAGATAATCACTTTTGTTACCATTATAAAATTTTAGTATCACAAATGCAGACCAATAACACATCCACTCCCGACGGCACAAGAACAGCAGGTCCTCCCCTGGTTGCCGATATACATCGTGCCAGAGAAGGACCTGCCGTACTGCAAGGATTGCCCGGGTCCGAAACGCCCCGTAGCAAACTATTTCACTATTTCAACCTTGAGAGGGTTTGCCTGAGCATATGCGAAATCCTTTACAAGAGCTTCCCATGCCTCAGGGGACTCGACTCCACCCTGGCTCCATCCTGATGCTGTCCAGACAGTCACAGGAGCTCCGACAGTGGCTGTCGTCATGATTACGGCGTGTCCGTCAAGGGTTGCCGTACCCTCAGAAACCATTTCCGGAGAAAGGACGAGACCTATGGAAATATTGCCGTCGATTTCAGGCTGCTTGGTATCAGAAGCAACCTCAGTGAAGGCAATCCAGTTCTCGCCGTCAGCGCGGTGGAGAACATCGTGCTGGATGGCACCGAGTACAATCGGTAGAGATTCAGCCTCTGCATTGAACCATGTAGTGGACTTCACGAAACGGGTATTGGCATCAAGGGAAATCTCACGGACTGCAGTCACAGGCTTGCCGTCCACATTGATTGCATTGTATGTAAAATACGCCTTCGTGCGTACAGGACCGTCACACAGATGCTCCTGGGTTGCCCAGTTATCACCGATGACAATCTTGTCACCGCAATATGGAGCAGCGGCACCGCCGCCAAGTGTGTTTGCCACCTTGTAGCAGTCCATGCCTTCTCCGTAATTGTGATGGTAGTCCATCTTTTTGAACCAATCATCGATTACGAGCCTATCCGTACATTTAAGCCATACATCGGAACCGTAAGTACGCGGGTCTGCAAGTGCCGGTCCGTAGATGCGGCCTGCGACGAGATTGTTCTCATAGGCATAGTCGTCCACCCTTTCAGGCACGTGACGGCTATATGCTCGAATAGCAAATTCCTCACGTTCGCCAGCTTTGACCGTATATTTCACACAAGAGTGCCCGGCCACGTCTGCCTGGAATACAAGGACCTGCTCACCATCCTTCTCAGTATAGACCTGACAAGGAACCTGCTTGCCCAAGTGATTGAGTACAATCGCATTATCAGCAGTGAGAACATCGTCGCCATTCTGAAGAGCTGCAAAAGACAGTTCTACTGTCTCATTGGTGCGGGCGAGGTCCGATTCATTGGAAACCAATACATTCTGGCCTGCATTACCGCAAGAAACCAAAACGGCAGCAGCCGAAGCCGCTGCCAGTAAAGTGAATATCCTGTTCATCTTGCCAAATATTACTGTGGCTGTTTGCCGATATAAGCAAGGATACCTCCGTCAACATAGAGGACATGTCCGTTCACGAAGTTGGAAGCATCTGATGCAAGGAATACTGCAGGACCCATGAGGTCTTCCGGAGTACCCCAGCGTGCTGCAGGAGTCTTTGCAACGATGAATGAGTCGAACGGATGACGGCTGCCGTCTGCCTGACGCTCACGAAGAGGAGCTGTCTGAGGAGTAGCGATGTAGCCTGGGCCTATACCGTTGCACTGGATGTTGTACTCACCATACTCTGAAGCGATGTTGCGGGTAAGCATCTTGAGACCTCCCTTTGCTGCTGCATATGCAGATACGGTCTCGCGGCCAAGCTCTGACATCATTGAGCAGATGTTGATAATCTTTCCACCACCCATCTTGATCATGCCAGGGATAACAGCCTTCGATACGATGAAAGGACCGTTGAGGTCAATGTCGATGACCTGACGGAACTCAGCTGCAGTCATCTCAACCATAGGAATACGTTTGATTATACCGGCATTGTTCACAAGGATGTTGACCGGACCTACTTCCTCGGCGATCTTTGCAACCATTGCATTAACCTGATCCTCATTTGTTACGTCGCATACATAGCCATGAGCTTCGATACCTTTTTCTTTGTAAGCAGCAATACCCTTGTCAACAAGTTCCTGCTTGATGTCGTTGAAAACGATTTTAGCACCAGCCTCGGCAAAAGCAGTTGCGAGGGCGAATCCGATTCCGTAAGATGCTCCTGTTACAAGGGCTACCTTACCTTCGAGTGAAAAATTTACCATATTATTTGTTTGTATTAAGGTTTTACATTACTCAAGTTTCGCAAGTAATAACTTATTATGGTCCTGAGGGTTGTGCCGCTTGCGAAACTTCTTTCCCACGCACAATTTCCTGTTAACGAGGACCCATCCCTAAATCCCTTCCCCCGGGGAAGGGACTTACTATCGACCTAAAGGTCTCAAAATTCGGTAGTTTCGCTAAATGCGAAACTTAAATTACATTATTTGAGATTTACCGTAGAGCAACCGTCCATATCGTTGTAGTCGAGGTTCTCGCCGCACATTGCCCAAATGAAAGTGTAGTTCTTGGTAGCGCAGGCTGAATGTATGCTCCATTCAGGTGAAATCACGGCCTGCTCGTTGTGCATCCAGATATGACGGCTCTCCTGCGGCTGACCCATGAAATGGCAGACAGCCTGGTCCTCAGGGATTTCAAAATAGAAATACACCTCCATGCGGCGCTCGTGGGTGTGGGCTGGCATCGTATTCCAGGTACTGCCAGGCAGAAGCTCGGTCATACCCATCTGAAGCTGGCAGGTAGGAACTACCTCCTTCACGAGCATTCTGTTGATAATGCGGTGGTTGCTCTCCTCAAGGGTTCCGAGTTCCATCTTGACTGCCTCGGCACGGGTCGTAAGGTGGTCAGGATGAGTGCAATGTGCCGGTGAAGAGCAGAAATAGAATTTTGCAGGATTGGCTTTGTCTGCGCTCTCGAAAGTAACCTTGCGGTCGCCGCGTCCGAGATAGAGGGCCTCCTTGTATTCCAATGTATATTCTTTGTCTGCAGCCTTTACGACGCCTTTGCCTCCTACATTGAAGATACCTATTTCCCTTCTGCCGAGGAAATATTCGTTGCGGAGAATGTCGATTGGTTTGAGTTCAAGCACTTCGTTCACAGGCATTGCACCACCTGCAATCATCCTGTCGTGCATGGTATAGACAATGTTGATTTCGTCAGCAGTGAAAACATTTTCGATAAGATAATTTTCACGGAGCTGTTTTGTGTCATAGTGCTTCGCATCGTTCGGATGGGAAGCATACCTTACTTCGCTATTGAGTTTCATGTTACAGTGTTATTGTTTAATTTTCAATATTTTACAATGAGCCAAGGGCTGAATGACTCTCATTCAGCCCTCAAAATTAAGCAATATTTCTGTACTGACCAAAAAATTCCGTGCCCGTTAACGGAAATTTTACAGAGTGACTCCGGATTTGAAGATTGCTATTTCGCTGTACAGTGACTTTTCGTTGCAGGTCTGCGCCCCGGACGCCACCGACAGGACGAAATCCACAAAGTCGGCATCGACCTCTGAAACAGGTCTTCCATCCACTATCTGGCCTGCATTGAAATCTATCCAGCCAGGCTTGTTGCCAGCAAGGGTGGAGTTCGTTGAAATCTTGGCAGTCGGCACGAATGTCCCGAAAGGTGTGCCGCGCCCTGTAGTGAACAGGACTATCTGGCATCCTGCAGAAGCCAACGCCGTGGAAGCCACGAGATCGTTGCCCGGAGCGCTCAGCAGATTGAGTCCCTTGGTCTTGAGGCGGTCTCCGTACCTGAGTACATCACGGACGATGGATTTGCCGGATTTCTGGGTACATCCGAGGGATTTCTCCTCCAATGTGGATATTCCGCCGGCCTTGTTGCCCGGAGATGGATTCTCATATACAGGCTGACCGTTCTTCATGAAATACTCCTTGAAGTCGTTTATAAGGCTCACAGTCTTGTCGAAAGTGCAGCTGTCCTGGCAGCGCGACATCAGGATGGTCTCCGCTCCGAACATCTCCGGGACCTCGGTAAGCACCGTAGTACCACCCTGGGCCACGATCCAGTCCGAGAAGCGTCCGAGAAGCGGGTTGGCGGTGATTCCGGAGAATCCGTCCGAACCTCCGCATTTGAGTCCGACCTTCAGTTCGCTCACCGGCACATCCTCACGCACGTCGGAAGCGGCCGCCTCGGCGATTTCCCTGAGCAGTCCGAGTCCGTATTCCACCTCGTCACCGTGGATTTTCTGAGACTCCATGAACTTGACCCTGTCCTGGTCCACCTCCCCGACAAGTTCGCGGAAAGCAGCAAGCTGGTTGTTCTCGCATCCGAGGGCCACGACGAGCACTCCTGCGGCATTCGGATGATGGACCATGTCTGCAAGTATCTTCCTCGTATTCTCATGGTCGTCCCCGAGCTGGGAGCAGCCATAGTTGTGAGGGAAAGCTATCACACGGCCTATGGATGTCCAGTGGGACAGTTCAGACTCAAAACGGCGGCATATGTTCTGAACCACCCCATTGACACATCCGACTGTAGGGATAATCCATATGTCATTGCGTATGCCCACATCACCGTTCTTCCTGCGATAGCCCTTGAAGGTCGCCTTGGAAGCGGCGGATGGGATCTCCGTAAGTTCCGGTGAATACTTATAGTCAAGAATTCCTTCGAGATTGGTCTTGAGAATGCTGTGGTCAATCAATTCTCCGGTTTTCACAGGACGGAGGACATGGCCTATAGGGAATCCGTACTTGATGACGTTGCCGCCCTCAGGGATATCCTCCAAAGCCACCTTGTGTCCTGCAGGAATAGCGGACACCGTATTCAGTGTCCGCCCGCCTGCAACGAAGGCCTCACCTGCCGCCACATCGCTCACTGCGACTGCGACATTGTCGGCCTGGTTGATATGAATGAATTTCGCCATAAGCTCTCAGATGATGCTTTTGACTGCCTCACGCATTCCATCTGCCTGAATCTTGGCAAGATATGATGTGAGAAGCGCAGTGAGTCCAGGTATCTGGTTGAGATCCTCGCCCCAGATGAAGTCTGCTGCAAGAACGCCTTCTGCCACCTTTGCAACGTCACCGCTCTGCCAGAGTTCCTGGAGAAGGGCAACGATTGCTGCATCGTCGTTAGGAACGATATCAACATCTCCCCTCTTTCCACCTTTATAATATGTGATGATACCCGCCAGACCGAGAACGATACCCTCAGGAAGTTCGCCCTTGCGCTCGAGATATGTCTTCAGGCCAGGGAGGTCGCGTGTCTTGAACTTAGGGAATGAGTTGAGCATGATGCTCGTCACGAAATGCTTCACATAAGGGTTCACGAACCTTTCAAGGACTGAAGCGGCAAAGGCCTCAAGCTCAGGCTTAGGAAGGTTCAGGGTTTCAAGGAGCTCCTCATACATCACTTTCCTCACGAACTTTCCGATTTCAGGATCCTCTACGCACTCCCTTACGGTGTCGAGTCCTGACAGGTAGCCCACAGGTGAAAGTACGGTGTGAGGTCCGTTGAGAAGGGTTACCTTCCTCTCGTGATATGGAGCCTCGCTCGGAACGAAAAGCACATTGAGACCAGCCTTGTCGGCAGGGAACTCTGCTGCGATTTCCTTCGGAGCCTCGATGACCCAGAGGTGGAAGATCTCGGCCTTCACGACCATCTTGTCCTCATAGCCGATGCGGGCGCGGATTTCCTCGATGTTGTCCTTAGGATAACCCGGAACGATACGGTCAACAAGTGTGCAGTAAACGCCGCAGGCCTGCTCGAACCAAGTCTTGAATTCCTCTCCAAGGTTCCAAAGCTCGATGTACTGATAGATACATTTCTTCAGTTCCTTTCCGTTGAGGAAAATGAGTTCGCAAGGGAAGATTATGAGTCCCTTGGACATGTCACCTTTGAAATACTGGAACCTGCGGTACAGAAGCTGTGTCAGCTTGCCTGGGTATGAAGATGCTGGTCTGTCCTCGAGCTTGCAGGCAGGGTCGAAGGCGATTCCGGCCTCGGTGGTGTTGGAAATCACGAAACGGATGTCCGGATTCTCTGCAAGTGCGATATAGTCTTCGAAATCGCGGTATGGATTGATGCCTCTGTTGATCACATCAATCATTTCGATGGAATCCACAGCCTGTCCCTTGTCGATGCCCTGAAGGTTGAGGTGATAGAGACAATCCTGTTCGTTGAGCATGTCGACCATTCCCCTGTCGATAGGCTGTACGACCACGACTCCAGCGTTGAAGTCCGTCGCCTGGTTGGTCTTCCAAACGATCCAATCCACGAATGCCCTGAGGAAATTGCCTTCTCCGAACTGAATGATTTTGTCCGGACGGGATGCTGCCTTTGCAGTCTTCCTGTTCAATGGTTGTAAAGATGCCATAGTGTCAATATGTATTTAGTATGATTATCAGGATAGTCAACGGTCTTTCAGACCGTAATGACATTCTCGGCAAATGTAGGAAATTTTCCGTGTTCGTTAACGGAATTATGTTTATATTTACACCCGCTTGAAGATTATTCATAGATTTTTGGTTATTTTTATAACTGAATGAGGTCGGTTCAGGCGATATTTGCATATAGAAAATCAAACCACATACGGATATGGACATATTATCAAAAGTAAAGGAAAGTATCGCGGACATGACGGAAAAGCCGTTCATCCACGACGATTTCATGCTCACGAACGACTACGCACGTGAGCTCTACCACGAGAGTGCGGAGAAAATGCCGATCATCGACTACCATTGCCACCTCGTCCCGAAGATGATTGCCGACAACTGGCAGTTCAAGGACCTTACGGAAGTATGGCTCGGTGGTGACCACTACAAATGGAGGGCAATGAGGGGAAACGGCGTTCCTGAGGAATATATCACCGGAAGCCGCAGCAGCTATGAGAAGTTCGAGAAATGGGCTGAGACCGTTCCATATACAATGAGAAACCCTCTCTACCACTGGACACACCTCGAACTCGCAAGGGTGTTTGATGTCTATGAGACGCTCAAGCCTTCCACTGCCCGCGCAATCTACGAGGAATGTTCAGCCAAGCTCCAGACTCCGGAATACAGGGGACAGGAACTCATGAAAAGGTTCAATGTCAAGGTGGTCTGCACCACTGACGACCCTGCCGACAGCCTCGAATACCACAAATACATCAACGAGCATCCTTTCGGAGTGAAGGTGCTCCCTGCCTGGAGGCCTGACAAGGCTATGGTCATCGAGAAACCTGAGCAGTACAAGGAATACATCAAGAAGCTCGGATGGGCTGCAGGAATGGAAATCCGCAACTATCAGGACCTGCTCGACGCCCTGCGCAAACGCCACGATTTCTTCCACCAGATGGGAAGCCGTCTTTCAGACCACGGTCTGGAGACATTCTACGCAGAGGACTTCGAGATTGAGGAGATTGACACGATCTTCCGCAACACCCTCAAAGGCAAGATGCCGTCGAAGGAGGAAGTGCTCAAATTCAGGAGCGCCATCCTGCTCGACTTCGCGAGGATGGACTGGGAGAAGGGCTGGACACAGCAGTTCCACATCGGAGCCATCCGCGACAACAACCGCAGGATGTTCGACATCCTCGGTCCTGACACAGGATACGATGCCATCCACGACGTACAGTGCGCTGCAGCAGGACACAAGTTCCTCAACACCCTCGCGATGGAGGACAAACTCACCAAGACGATCCTCTACAACCTCAATCCGAAGGACAACGAGGTGCTCGCCACCATGGCCTACACCTTCAACGACGGCACCTGCCCTGGCAAGATGCAGCTCGGCTCCGGATGGTGGTTCCTCGATCAGGAGGACGGCATGCGCAAGCAGCTCAACGCCCTTTCTTCACTCGGTCTGCTCAGCAGGTTCGTAGGAATGCTCACCGACTCACGCAGCTTCATTTCCTATCCGCGCCACGAATACTTCCGCAGAATCCTCTGCAACATGCTCGGAGAAGATATAGCAAACGGCAAGCTTCCTAAGAGCGAAATGCCTTTCATCCACCAGATGGTCAAGGACATAGCATACAACAACGCCGACCGCTACTTCAATTTCTGATAATGCGGAATTACAAATAAAAAGTGCCTCCCGAAATCGGGAGGCACTTTTCATATGGAAGAATTACAGACTATCTCCAGCGAGGGTCACCGACTTTGGCATCTTTGAGAGCCTGGTTGGTGAGTGTCAGATCAAATTCTGCAGAGTTTGCACAAGGGTCAGCATCAAGGACGGAACCACCATTTGCAGTACCTTCTTCCTGAGTATATGTTCCAGTCCAGAAATTGGCTGCATCGCAGTTGAAGAAGTGGTTGTTGCTCATCGTTGCCTTGGTAGCGCCGGACTTGGCAAGAAGAGTCGCTGTACCTTCCGCTCCTGTCTCATTGAGGAAGAGGTTGTTCTCGACGATGTAGCTGTTAGGCGTAGAGCGAACCCAGAGAAGGCCGTTTCCTGCACCAACACCAGTGGTAGCAAAGGTATTGTTCCTTACTGCCAAAGAGTTGGTAACCCTACTGGCATCAGCTCTAAGGAAATCACGTCCACCGTTGTAAATCGTTGAGTTTTCAATCAGAACAGTCGAATATGTATCTTTGCGGATATCGAAAACACCCTGACCAGTACCCATTCCGCTAACTGTACAAGCATTCACCGAAAGCAGGCTTATAGTTGCGGCATATTCACTGCCATGATAGAATGCACTCTTGTTGTACGCCATGATATCACAAGAACGCAGGAGGATTGAAGCATTGTTGATTTTACCGACTACTTCAATTGCATTGCCCATGGTCTTTTCCTTACCATTGAAAAGAATACCCTGAACTGTAAAATTGTCAGCACCCTCATCCAGTTTAATCGAACCTATGATTTCAGGCTTCTTTCCTGACTGAGGAACGCCCTTGACAGTAAGAGGAGCAGTCAAAGTCAACACTCCTGTGGCAACTGCCTCATTACCCTCTACAGCAGTCAGGTCATATACTCCATAGTTCATTGTAATGGCTGACTTGCCGACTGCAATCGCATTCAGAAGCTCTTCTGTATTGTTTACGGAAAAATCCGTAGTCACAGCTCCTGAGCGAGGATTCCAACGCCTTGCACCGACATTGGATGACATTGCGAGAGCGTCAACCAAAGTGTAGTCACCGTTTGCAGCGTCCTTGACAGGGCAGTTGCTGACCTCAACGGCAGCAGCGACTTCCTTGTTGAATATTCCGGAGAAGAAATTCTTTTGGTCAACATTGTAGAAGAAGTTGGTGCTGGCAGCTGTAGGCAAGGTAACACCAGTAGCCTTTGCAAGGATCACGGCTGCATCTTCCTTGACTTCGTTGATGAAAAGGTTGTTGTTCATTATAAAGTCGGCAGGGGTTGCCCTCACATACATTATACCGTTTCCGTTCACTGCAAGGTTGCTGCCGTCCACCGTATTGTTGCGGAATGTGAAGGCCCCTGTGATGGTTCCCGCATCGGCACGGATGAGGTCACGGCCACCTACTATTGTATTGTGTTCGAGGGTAACTGTGGTATAGACTCCCTTGCGGATATCGAAGACGCCCTGACCTGTTCCATGGTTGACAACGACATTGTTGCTCAATACAAGCGAGCTGGTGGTAAGCGCGGTATTGTCGTACCAGATGCTCTTAGTGAAGCCATCGAAAGTACAGTTGCGGACAATCACGGAGTTTGCCGTTGAAGCTGCGGATACATTGATTGCATTGGAATTGGTTCCGCCGTCCTTGAAATAGATGTTTTCGAAGACGAGGTTTCCAAGGTCTTCCCCTGAAATGTCAACGCTTCCGACTATGGTCACGTCTCCCTCACCTGTAAGGCGGAGATCCTTGACGGCCTTTACAGACAGAGCATATTCTCCGGCTTTGAAGGTGATGTTGGTCTTGCCGGCAGAAATAGCAGCTTCATATTCATCTGAGGAAGCTACTGTGAAACTGTCGCCGCCATCCTGAACATGTGAAGGATTCCAACGAGGGTCACCCACCTTGCAGCTCATTGCAAGTCCGCTTACAAGAGTGTAGTCTCCTGTTGCAGAACTCCTGACTGGGTCGGTAGTAAGGACAACGCCGTTGCCTTCTGTAGCGATTTCTTTGGTAATCACGCCTGAGAAGAAATTGGTCTCATCCACATTGTAATAGAAGTTGCCTCTCATGTCAGGAACCATGACTCCTGAAGCTTTGGAGAAGATGACATTCTTGTCTGTAGCCACCTCATTGAGAATGAGGTTGTTCACAAACCTGTAGCTTGCAGTCGTAGCACGGACATAAAGGATACCGCTGCCGTTAGCCACAGTATTTGAGCCATCAATCGTATTATTGCGAATCAGGACATCACCGCAATTGACTGATGCATCCATGCGGATGAAATCACGACCGCCAACGATAGTGGATTCGAGGATCTTGAAGCAGCAGTAACTACCCTTTCGGAAGTCGAACACGCCCTGACCGGTCCCCCATTCTGTGAGGGTGGCATTGCGGAATACGATGTCGCCCGTGGTGGTTCCTGCGAAGTTTCCGTAAATTGCAGATTTGGTGAATCCAATGAGATTTACATTCTCAACGGTGAGATTCCCCATGCGCATATTGTCTGTAAGGGTTATGAAGCATCCCTTGCCTGTAGTCCTGTCATCGAAAGTGAGGTTACTGATTTTCACATCGCCGTCAATCACACTGACCTCCTCTGCGGTTCCTGTCGGGAATGTAATAGCACCTTCAACTGTTACATTGGCATTCTCTCCGCTGATTTCAACAGGATAGCTGAGCGTAATGGTTTCAGTCAGTTTGTATGGCGAACCGCTTTCCATCAGCATGATTGAAGGTTTCTGTGCCTCAAGAGCAGACATGAAATCGGTCAAAGAAGATACCTTATAAGCGCCTCCCTCTTCTGAACCTCCTGCAGGCAGGATTGCAAATGTAGCGACACCGGCTTCAGACATTGTGTTGTAAATATCATCAGAAGCAGGATTTGCATATACATTCACCTTGTAGCTTCCTGCATCAAGCATCTTGATGGTGTTTGCATTGAGAGTATAGCGAGGTTTCTCACCCTCAGCAACTTCGTCAGACTCGTATGTCTTTCCATTGAATGCAACAGAGTAACTTGCGGCATTACCCACCGGCTCCCATGAAACGACAATCTCCTTGGCCTCTCCGGCAGTTACAGACTTGACATCAGTTTCAGGCTGAGGTGCTGCAAGTGCAGTGTTGACATCGTTGGCATCTGTGCTCCATGCAAGTTGCTCAAGGCTGATAGGACCTGAAGGGAATACATATACGAGGCTTTCCTCCACGATATCCTTTATGACTACCTTCTGGGCCTTTGACATGTCTGCCATTGCGGAAGCACCGCCCTTGACGCTGATGCTTGTTCCGTCAAGCGGACCGACTCCCACTACGAAATGATTTCCGAGAGCAGCCTCATCAACAGGCTTGATGATCAGAGAACCTGGCTTGTCAACCTGGAATGCCATGTAACCGTCAGTAGGAACGCCTTTCCTGTTGGTTGTGGCAGCGGCAGTAAAGTTGAGGATGCCGTCAGCAAGGGTTATCTTGTTGTAAGTCACTCCGAAGAAAAGGCCGTCACGTACTTTGGACTTGTTGAAGTCAGAAGAGAAATATGCACCGTTCTGGAAATTCCAGGTATGAGGACCTTCGATCGTGGTCATTGTGAGGTCTTCCGGAGCCTCGACATATTCTGACCACCATTTTGATGCACCGATTTTCGCACCTGCTATTTCACTGGCACCGAGGATATTGTAAACACCTCCCTTGATATTGTAGCAAGGATCCGCATCCAGGATCTTTCCGGATGCCTGTGCGAGGGTGAAGATGCTGGTGAAGAATGTACTCTGTACAGAGGCATCAGTGAAATAGAAATAGTTGTTTGCTGCTGACAAGTTCAGGTTGTCACCAGTGATATATTTCACATTCTCTCTTGTAAGTACAGCCTTGTCAGCCATCGCAAGGAACAGGTTGTTCTTGAAGCTGAAACTCTGAGGTGCCACCTGGCAAGCTATGATACCTCCATTGTTGGTATTGTCAACGAAGCAGAGGTTCACGAGAGTGTTGTTCTCGAAAACGATGTCACCGATGACGGGCGCAGTATCAATCCTGAGGAAGGTACGGAAGCCGTTGGCTATAGTGTTATTGGTTATAATGAGTTTGTCGATGGAAGTAGCATTACGGACATCGATACCGTCACCACCGCCTGTTCCGTCTGCATTGACATCATGGATATAGCAGCTGTCGAAGCCGTATTCCTTCATATTCATGGTCTTGCCCCATTCGTAAAGGACACCCTTGCTGTAATATGCGACATCGCAGTTGCGGAAGAGCACGCTTCCAACAGCCACATTGTCGGCAGCTGAGCCTTCCTTGTGCTGGATGAGGAATCCGCAGGTATTATCCTGACCGTTCATCTCGACACCTTCTACGAGGATATCGCCACCGTCATAAGTATCGACGATGTTGAAGCAGCCGTAGATGACAGGCTTGCCGCCGTCAGGAGTACCTGCTCCGTGAATCTCGAATCCCTTGGCTACATCAAGTCCCTTGGCGATGTCGCCGTCGCTGATGGTGTAAGGAGAGCCGTCCATTGAAAGGAGGATCTTCGCTCCGTCCTTTATTCCCTGGATGAGGGCTGCGGACGTTGTGACCTCGGTGAGATTGGTTGCATCTGGCATTGTCCAGGCTACGACTTCACCACGGTTTGCACTTGAGAAATAGAGTATGAAGTCATACTCGGTGGAAGGTGTCAGTCCGGTAACGGTAGCTGTTCCGTTCTGGATGTCGGCTTCTGTCAAAGTATATGCAGCCGTCTCTTCAGAACCGGTGACACAGTACTCGATACGGTCAACTTCAGGATCTGCAGTCCATGCGAATGACATGGATGTAGCCTCCCTGGCACTCACCTCCATGAAGAGGTTTGACTTCACAGCATAAGTCTTGATGGACTTCTCATAGACAGCCCACTTGGAGTCTTCCCTGTCGGCATTGAGAGCTCTTACCCTGAACCAGAACTCGCTGTCCACGTCCAGAGATTTGGTGAAAGGAACATTTTCAGGTTCTACGTTCTCGCTGAATGAAAGACTGGTCAGTTCAGCATCCTTGTAGACTTCGAGAAGATAGTAATCGGCATCCTTGGTAACATCCCAGCTGAAAGTCACTATCTGTCCCTGATTGACCTTGGCAGTCAGGTTCATCGGCTGAAGACACCTGGAAAGGTCCAGATCGGAAAGTTCCTCCAAGGTATTTGCGCAAGAAGAGGCAAAACCGAGCGTGATGACGCCGAGGATAAATGCCAATATTCTTTTATATGATTTCATATTGCTAATTATCAATGATTTAGGTTATTACTCGGCAGCATAGACATAGTCATTGACGATATATCCCTGGCTATTGGAAACAGTATTGTTGAAAATAGGCCAGAACATATATTGGTCAGGATCGTTGAGGTAGATGTTCTCGATCTTTCCTGCGAAAAGGTCGGACTTCTTTGAATCGTCGTACTTGACATAGTTGGCAACTGCCTCCCAGTCATCGCCTTCAGGAGCGGTCTGCTCGTTCTTGGCCAGACCCCAGATCTGGATTGATTCCTCATCGTCATTGAGCCTGTACCAGATGTCTCCTGTGAGATATGCATATTTGCCTGTCTTGTCGCGGAGAGCATACATGTCATCCTTGGCAGCCTTCAGGTTGGAAGAAAGTTCGTTCCACCTGATGAGGTCAGCCTTGCGGAGGAACTCGCCGCAGAACTCGAGGGCACGCTCTTCCTTTATTGCCTTCAGGAAGTCATCCTTGCCGGCAATCGCATTGACATAAGCCTCGGCCTCGCCCTCGTTGCCCTTGAAAGCGCGGGAACGTACTTCAAGAAGCCAGTCCTTTGCACCTGCAGGGCCGTTGAGTTCGTTTTCGATCTCTGCCGCCATGAGGAGGATGTCGGAATAACGCATCACGATAGGTTTGATTCCGTCGTCGTTACCACCACCGTAAGGGTTGTTGTCCATCCACTCGAAACGATATTTTCCGAAATACCATTTTGCGATTCCGGAAGGGGTGATTGCACCTGTCTTCTCCCATCCGTAGTTTACGCAGGTAAGGTCACGACGTACGTCGTTGTCGGAATATCTGAACCACATTGTAGGGAGAGGTCCTACGACACCGCCCTGAGAGAAGGCGAATCCGTTGATGGTGGCACCTTCGTTCTTGATGGCGAAAGTATAGTTCCACCTTCCACGGCCATCGCTGAACGGAATGCTGTAGAGCACTTCCTTTCCGGCCTGGAGGTCGAAGCTGTTGAAGTTTCTCCAGAGAGTCTCATAATCTGGTTCCAGAGAAGCAGTTCCTGAAGAAATCGCATCCTTGAGAAGGGCGAGAGCCTTCGGGTAGAGGACTTCCTTGGACATGTCCGGATCGCTGCTCAGGCGCACGCTGCCGGCATTTCCTGTTCCTACTGCACCGTCGTCAGGACGGAGGGCGTAACCTGCTGCGGTAAGGGCTACACGGGCATAGAGACCTTCGGCGAAAAGCTTGTTCACACGGTCGGTATGCTGGGTGATGGTCGATTCATTAGGAAGATAAAGGTATCCTGCAGCTTCTTCCAGGTCAGCGAGGATCTGTTTGAATACCACATCCCTGCTGCTCTTTGCCACATACATGTTGTCGGCTGCCACAGGAGAGAAACGGGCAGGCACGTCTCCCCATGCCTTCACGAGGTCATAGTAGAGCATGGCCCTGAGGGTGAGAGCCTCACCGAGAAGATGAGCCATATCCCTGTTGCTCTCGACATTTCCGTATGTCCTGAGTCCTTCGATTGCGAGGTTTGCCCTCTCGACTCCGGAATACATCATGTTGAAAGGACCGTTGGAGAGGTCCATCTGCGAGTTGTTCGTAAGGATACCGTAAGAGGCGATTTCATTCTTTCCGTCCATTGCCTTGGATGTGGAACCGAAACCGTTGTACCACTCTATATCCGTATTGAATCCGTACCAAGGGAGGAAACGGCCCCTGTAGCTGTTGGTCTCGCCGAAAACCTGTGCGATACCGAAGATGGCACCTTCTGCGAGCTCATAGTTGGAGAACACCACGCTGTCGTCGAAAGTCGAAGGTGACTCCTGATCAAGAACGGAGGTGCAGGAAGGCAACATTGACACTGCCGCTGCAGCTCCTAAAATATATGTTAGTATCTTTTTCATCGTTACTGCTGTTTAGAAGGTAAGGTTGACTCCGAAAACATAGCCGCGGCTCTTAGGATATGCGGAATAGTCCACACCCGGAGTAAGCGGAGTGGCACGCCTTGTATCTACCTCAGGGTCATAACCGCTGTACTTGGTAAGGCAGAAGAGGTTGGTGCCGGTCACATAGAAGCGAATCTTGCGGATGAATGCCTTTTCAGTGAGTCTTTCAGGAATGGTATATCCGATGGTAGCGCTCTGCATACGGAGGAAAGAGCCATCTTCCACTGCCCAGTCTGAGAATACAGCGTTGCCGATGCAAGGAGACCACATGGTGGTGTTTGCATTGACCGCAGCGAGGACATCAGGGTCAGTGATGAGTTCTCCGGTGTTCCAGTCGATGTTGGTCCAGCGGTTGTCCACATTCATTTCCTTGATAAGGTTCCTGTTGTAGTATTTGCGGGAAGAAGTGAACTCGATCTTGTTGGCGTTATATACATCGTTGCCTATCATATATGTGAAGTTGGCGCTGATGTCGAAGCCCTTGATGTAGGCGTTGAGTCCGAAACCGCCCTGGAAGTCAGGAGTTGCATTTCCGATGACATGTTTGCGGATGACACCGTCCTCATCGGCCTTGAGTTTGAGGGCACCTGGCATGAGGTAGCTTGAACCGATGATTGCAGAGTCGTCAGCCACGCCGTCCTTGAGCACCCATTTCCCGTTCACGTAGTCGAAGTCGGAAACCTCATAGCGTCCGTCGCAGATGTAACCGTACATATTGCCGAGAGGTTGTCCCACTTCGACGATGTAATCGTCACCGATCTCGGTTGATGCCCAGTAGGACTGTACTGAGGAACCTGTGATAGCGGAAAGTCCGCCGAGGCTCGTGATCTTGTTCTGGTTGTATGAGATGTTGGCGTTGATGGAGAGGCTGTAATCCTTCTTCATGATGACAGGAAGTGAGAGGGAGAGCTCGGCTCCGCGGTTGCGGGTTGAACCGATGTTCCTGTACTGGCTGTCATATCCTGTTCCGGATATAGGGAATAGAATCAGAAGGTCCTTGGTGTCGTTCTGATAGACCTCGATGCTACCGCTGATGCGGCCTTTCAGGAAGCTGAAGTCGATACCGATGTTGTGGGTATAGGTCGTTTCCCAGGTAAGGTCAGGGTTGTTCAGTATCTTGCCGGCCATCCAGTATGTGTCGGTGTTGCTCAGCCATGAAGAAGTGGTTGCGCTGAATTCCTTGTTGAGCTGACCGGAAGGGATGTTGTTGTTACCGGCGGTACCGAAGGAGTAACGTATCTTGAGCTGGTCGAGCCAGTTGGATGCGTTGGACATCCAGTCCTCGTTCGAGATGGTCCACGATGCTGCAGCTGAAGGGAAGAATCCCCATCTGTTGGCCTTTGCAAACTTGGACGAACCATCGGCACGGACCGTGGCTCCGATTGAATAACGTCCTTTGTAATCGTAATTCACACGACCGAAGAACGAAAGGAGGACGTCGTTAGGTGAATAGTAGTTGGATGTGTAGAGGGTTGTTCCGGAGCTGAGGAAGTTCCAGGCCATCTCTGCATCATAGAAGGTAGGGAAATTCTCGATCATCGAAGTCACGAGATTGCTCTTGGTGTAGGTCATCTCCTCACCGATGAGGATGTTCAGCTTATGGTCGCTGTTCCTGAACACGTCTGCAAAATCGTAGTTGAGAGTGTTGGTATTGCGGAATTTCCTTCTTGTCTGGTCCTTGTAAAGGCTTGAAGGAGTGTTCGGATACTTGGAGGTGTTTCCTGCATAGTATGTGGTGACTCCATAGAACCTGTCATCCTGCTGCCTGTAGTCCTCGATACCTCCGTCGATCTTGAGGTGAAGGTTGTCGATGATTTCCCAGTTGAATGCGGCGTTTGCCACCCACGAATTGCGGATACGCCTTGAATCGTTGTCGGAAACAGACTGAAGAGGCGGAGCATTGTCGCCATAATCAGCTTCCTCGTCGATGTTCTGGATCGTAGAACTTACAGGTATAGGTGCATAGCAGACTGCATGTTTGAGACGTCCGTTTCCTGAAGTCGTACCTGAGTCGTTCATCGAGTTTGCACCTGAACCCCTCACATTGGTCCTTGAATAACGGACATTGAGGTCGAGGCTTGTCCTCTTGGAGAGTTTGAAATTGCTCTTGAAGCTGAGGTTGTCTCGGGTATAGTCGGATCCTGTCATGATGGCCTGGTCGCCGAGGTGGGCGTAACCGAGGGTCCAGTTGTAGTTCTCACCGCTGCCGCTGATGGCGAAATCGACGCTCCAGTTGACGCCGGTGTTACCGAACACCATGTCAACCCAATCGTTGGTAGGAAGGTTCGAATAAAGGTCGATATCCTCGAATGTTCCGAAATATGGCTCGTAGTTGGATGACACGTTGTCGCGCACCTTGGCAAGCTCGTACTGGAACTTAACATAGTTCTCTGCGTCCATAGGCTGGATTGCACCGGCATTGGCAATCTTCTTGAATCCGCCGTATCCGTTCAGCTTGACGGAAATCTTCCTGCCTTTCTCAGCGCTCTTGGTGGTCACGATAACGACACCGTTTGCACCACGGGAACCGTAGATTGCAGTCGAGAAGGCATCCTTCAGGACATCGATGCTTGCGATTTCAGAAGATGAGATGTCGCTGATTGACTCCACAGGGAATCCGTCCACGATGTAGAGAGGAGAGTTGTCCTGGGTAATGGAACCGCCTCCACGGACACGGATCTTGACATCTGCATCCGGGTCACCTTCAGTGGTCACCACGGACACACCGGCCATTTTTCCGGAAAGGGCCTGGGAAACGGTAGTCACCGGCTGTTCAACGAGGGCATCGGCACCTACCGATGTCACGGAACCCATGAGGTCGCGGCGCTTTACCGTGGCATAACCGATGACCACCGTCTCATCAAGGAAGTTGGCGTCCTCCTCCAGAACCACATTGATTGTCATGCTGGTTCCGATGACGATGTTCTTGGTCGCCAGACCGATACATGAAAATACGAGAGTTTTACCCTGGGCGTTGGGGACATCTATGGAATATGCTCCATCTATGTCCGTCGATACACCTGTGGTCGTGCCGTCAACGAAAACGGAGACGCCGATGAGCGGCTGTCCGTCAACATCCGTGACGACTCCGCTGACCTTCTGGGCTGAAGCAGTGAAAGCTGCCATGAAAAGCCCCAAGACCAGCAACGAGATCTTGTATGTCAGATTTTTCATAAAAGAACTATTTGGTTAGTATATTAGTTGTTTATATAATTATCATGGTCATATTCCGTACCTCCGTGTTGCTGTCCGTGCAGCCAACGATATACGAAGACATAATTTCACGGTGCGAAAATAAAATATCCCCATCACGTTGGCGGGGATATTTTATCGCTTTGCTGGGATTTTTTAACAACTACCGGATTTTGCCGTAATTGCCACCTTGAATCTGCCCTGAGACGGTTTCACGTACGATATAGTGGAGATACATTTCCAGGTTGGTGTACCTTCCGTATATGTCTATGGTCTTTGCATTGGCATCGGAGGAGTTGTTCTTGTCAAGTCCGAGCTCATCCTCGTAGAAGTCCGGAATACCGTCACCGTCGCTGTCTGTGGAGGCAATCCTGACCTGGTTTTCATCGGCCTTGAGCTCCGGCCAGGTGAAACCGTATTCAGCCGCGACGCTTGTCTTGCCATCGGTTGCCGTCACGCAATCGATGATCTTCCCTGTTCCGTCCACGGCATTGCCGGTCACCCTTGAGTCCACAGCATCCCTGCTCAGGGAAGCCCCGGCCCACTTGCATACTGTCTGAAGCACATCCGAACTGCTATGGGTGGTCACGCAGCAAGCCTGTCCGGACGGGCCGTTCACCGCGAAAGGCCTGCTGGCGACAGTACCATAATTGGTATGGGAGGCACCGTTGTGCCAATAGATTCCGGAAGCGTTGTCAGCCGTGATGTCAGGATATGCAGTGTGAAGATTGTCGTTCATGTACATCAGCGGGTAACCCTCGTCTATGTTCGAGCCGCAGGTCGAGCAGCTCGCATATACCGCATAGGCATCCAGGAAATATTTCCTGTCGGTAGAGCTCGGGCCCGGCTTGTAGCAGTTGCCGACCATGTTGATTCCGTTTCCCTTGCCCGCGCCATAGCCTTCTCCACCGTAGGAACTGTTGCTTCCCCAGTCATATACCACATTGTTGCGGTAGTCCACAACCCCACGGTTAGGCACCGTGACATGGTCCTGATAGATGTGAGGATGGTCGAATCGTGGATTCCTGCTGTCATGGTGTGCAAGAAGGTTGTGATGGAAGCTGGCATTGCTTCCGCCCCATATTCCTCCGTAGCCGTGGTTGCCCTTGCTGTGGAAGCTGCTGCGCATGCTCTCTGCAAGAATGCACCACTGCATGGTGAAGCGTTCATTGGCATAGAATGAGGCACATTCGTCAATGCACCAGCTCATGGAACAGTGGTCCAGGATGATGTCGCTGCAATAGCGGCCCCATATTGCATCGTCGCTGTCGCTCGCATTCAGGTCCTCGTCGCCGAGACGGAAGCGGACATAGCGTATGATGACATTGCTGCAGTTAATCTGGGTGTAGCGGCCCTTTATGCATATACCGTCTCCCGGTGCTGTCTGTCCGGCGATTGTCAGGTCACCGTTCTTTATCTGGAGAGGACTGTTCAGGGTGATAGTGCCGGCCACGTCGAACACGACCGTGCGTGCACCGCTTTGCGAGACGGCGTCCCTGAGGGAACCTGCTCCGGAATCATTGAGGTTGGTCACATGGATGACCTTTCCGCCACGGCCTCCGGTGGTGTACATTCCGCCTCCCTCTGCACCCGGGAATGCAAGCGCCACACGGAGCTGGTCTTCCTCCGCAGGAATCATCATCCGCGAGTAAACCTCCGTCATCTCAGGTTCCTGACCTGGCTCAGGATCAGGCTCCGGTTCCGGTACTGGGTCTGGCTCCGTTGCTCCAGCCACCACAACGAGCGGCTCCGAGTAGTCAGACACGAGCTTTCCTTTCTGCGCCTTGACCTTAACACTGTATTCCACTCCTTTTGAAAGCCCATCGAAAGTAACTTCATTCACATCCGTATTCACCTGACGGAAAAGGGCATCGGAAGAAAGTTCCATCCTCGCGGCATAACTTTCAGCCCCCTCCACTGCAGCCCATGCAAAGGACATCGAGGTTCCGTCATTGTAGGTAAGGACAAGGTCCTGAGGTGCGTCTATGGTGGTCGCCGACAAATCCTCCGTCCCGTTTGCTATGCACGAGTACGCGATAATCGGTACGGCTATAAAATTGAATATTCGCAATAACTTATTGTTCATAACTTTACCATCTTATTTCGTTGTTCCGTGCATTTCCTCCCATTCGAGCGAAGCCCATATGAACGGACCTACACCCTTGCAGTCGTTCTCTATGACCGGCTCGCTGAGGTAATATTCATAGTCTCCCTTGCGCATCTGCTTGCCTCCAAGCCCTCCGACGGAGCAGCAGGAAGTCATGGAAATCGTTCCGTCCGGATTCTCTCGGATGAATGTATCGATGAACCTGCCGTAGAGTCCGAGGATGTAATCTCTGTACGATTCATCAATATATCCCAACCTCAAGCCTTTGAGGAAAGCATATAGGAACATCGCAGAGCAGGTTGACTCCAGATAGTTGCCTTCCCTGCCTGGGCAGTCGAGGACCTGATACCACATCCCTGTCTTTGGATCGGCCCAGGAAGGAAGCACATCGATGAAGTGATTCAGGAGAGAAACGAGTTCCGCGCGATGAGGGTTGTCCATCGGGAAATAGTCGAGGACATCCACGAGGGCTGCAGCGAACCAGCCGTTGGCCCTGCCCCACGCATGCTCGGAAAGACCTGTCCTCGGGTCGCACCAGAACATGGAGCGGGACTCGTCCCAGGCATGTCTGTATAGCCTTGTGGCTGGGTCGTATGTGTTCTCCGCCGCCTTCACGAACTGGTCTGCGATGTCCGCGAAAAGGGAATCCCTGTCGCTCTCCGGGGCAAACCTGGCCGTATATTCGGCATAGAAAGGAAGCGCCATGTAGAGGCCGTCGAGCCATACCTGATGAGGATAGATCTGCTTGTGCCAGAACTCTCCGCCAGTGGTACGAGGCTGGGTGTCAATCTGAAGCCTTATCATTTCGACAACATTCCTGTATCGCGGGGTTTCCTCGCCATAGAGGTCGTCAAGGTTGAAGAACAGTCTTGCAGGGCAGATATGGTCCACATTGTAAGCGGAATGCTTGTAGCCATAGACCTGTCCGTCAATGGTAGTCATGGTGTCAGCCCATTCCTTCACATAGTCCGTGACCTCTGAAAGCCCGTATCTTTCGGCAACATCCATGAAAGAGAGCAGTTCCAGGCCCGTGGTATAGTTCCATTTCCTCTCCCCCTGCCTTCCATCCAGATGAAGGGCGTCAGGGTTGCGGAGCATTTCGGATTTGACCATCCGGACCGAATAAGGTTCCTGTCCGTGCGAACAGGAAATGAGCCAAAACGGAACGGCAAGCAGAATTGTCAGAAAAGCAGTTTTTTTCATCATGATAGTCTGTTGGTTATGAGTTGTTGGCGGCTTCTGCGGAAGCCTGATGTCTGTGCTGTCTCATGTAGTCCGCCGGGGACATGCCGAAATGCTTGCGGAATGAACGGCTGAAATATCCAGGATCGGAGAAACCTACCTTGTAGGAAGTTTCCGATACTGAGAACTGCCCGCTCTTGAGATAATATGTGGCCTTCTCCATCCTGAACTCCTGGATCAGTTCCACCGGGGACTTTCCCGTAAGACCTTTTATCTTGTTGTACATTGATGTCCTTCCCATTCCCACATACGAGGCCAGCTGCTCAACCGTCGCGTCAGAATCGGCAACATTCTCCTCAAGCCATGCAATGACCTTCTTGATGAGCTCCTCGTCCCTGTCTGTGATGACCACCTGTTCAGGGGCAATCTCGACCTTGCGTGATGTACGCGGTGCCGCAGATGAAGCCTCAGGATTGGATGACAGGGTGGAAATCAATGCCCTGCGTCTTTCCAGGAGGTTGTCTATCCTGGCAGTCAGAAGCTCCATCGTGAACGGCTTGGCAATATAGCCGTCAGCCCCGTATTTCATTGCCTTCAGATGAGTGTCGTTCTCATGCTTCGCAGTTATCAGGACAATAGGTATGTGGCTGGTATTGAAGTCGCCGCGTATGTTGTTTATGAGTTCTATGCCGTCCATCACAGGCATCATAAGGTCGGTCACGATGATGTCCGGTGTCCATCCCTGGGATATGATCTCAAGGGCCTCAACCCCATTGGCTGCGTCACGGACCTCGAAACGGTTCACAAGGCAGTTGTATATATATACACGCAGCTCGGCATTGTCCTCTACCACAAGCAGTTTCAAAGCTCCTTCCGGATAAGTCGGAGTGACTTTGTATTTGCTCAATCCGAATGTCTCAGAGGTATTGGCCTCCAAAGGAGCCTCCACGAACTGCACGTCCTCCTCGCAGAAGCGCTCCCTGCCCACAGGCAGCCTCACGAAGAACTTGGAACCGCCTTCCTTGTGGCTCTCCACCCATATCCTTCCCCCGTGGATGTCCGCAATCTCCTTGCAGAACGCCAGTCCGATGCCGCTGCTGGCCATACCTTTGAAAGCATTGTCCGAACCTTTGGTAAATGGTTCGAAAATGACCTGCTGCTTCTCCTTCGGTACTCCTATACCATTGTCCTTCACCATTATACGGAAATCCGGTTCACCCTCCCTGTAGAGGATTCCGACCTCTATCTTTCCTCCGTCGGAAGTATATTTGAAAGCATTGGAAAGCAGATTGTACACAAGAGCCTCTATGCGGATTGCATCGCCCCAGACCATGAGGCTGTCCACGGATTTGATTATACGCATCTCCATCTGCCTCTCGGCCGACATGTCCCGGAAATCGTCATATACTCCCTGGACGAGCTTCACGACGTCGAACTGGCTGACTTTCAGGCGCATCTTGCCACTGACTATGGTCCTGATGTCAAGAAGCTGGTTCACGAGGGTCATCATCCTGCGCGCATTCTTCTTCACGAGATTGACGCTGTAGCGCGACGACTCCGGCACGGAAGGGTTCTTCTCTATGTCGTCTATGCCTCCGAGTATCAGGGTGAGAGGAGTTCGCAGCTCGTGAGATATGTTCGTGAAGAAACGCGCCTTGATATTGCTGAGGTTCTGCTCCAGGGTGACATCGTTCCGGAGCTTCATCTGTGCCAGCATCAGCCTGACAAGGACGAATATGAGCATAATCCCGGTAAGGATGTATATGGCTATCGCGACTCCTGAGTTCCAGACGGATGGTTTCACCCTGACTTTGACCTGGACCATGTCGGGATTGTATATGCCCTCCTCGCTGTCCGTCCTTACCTTGAACACATATCTTCCCGGAGGAATCCTCGAATAGGTGGCGCTGTTGTCGCCCGTTCCGGCAATCCAGTTCTTGTCATAGCCCTCAAGCATATAGGAGAACTGAGTCTTGCCGTATATCGTGAAATTCAGGGACGCGAAGTCAATCCTGAAGAATGAATAGTCGTGAGGTATGACTATGCCCCCTTCGAACGGGGTCCTCCTGCCGTCAATGCTCAAGCCTGAAAGCGTAAGCCTGCTGTCCTTCGGGGAATACACGAACTTGGAAGGGTCTATCCGGCAAATATTGTCAATCGTACCGAACAGGATGGTCCCGTCCGCGAGAGAGGCGCAGGTGGCCTCGCTGTACTGTGTCGGGGGTACGCCGTCGTATCTCGAATAATTGGTCACGGTGCCTGTGACAGGGTCAAGCCTCGACAGAGCCGTCTCGGTCGCCGCCCAGATCATTCCATTGGAGTCATCCACAGCTGACTGGACAATATTGCTCGAAAGTCCGTCCTTCGTGCTGAACACATCGAAACGGGGTACGCCGTCCTCGAAATAAAGACGGTTCAGGCCGCCTCCGAAGGTGCAGAGCCAAGTCTCTCCCCTGCGGTCTGTGAAAATGTGGATGACATCATTGTTCCCAAGGGAATGGATGTCTCCTGGTATCTTGTTGATTATATGGAAAACCGTAAGCTCCGGATTATCGGAAGGCTCGAACCATATAAGGCCTCCCACCGTGGCTGCGAGCATCTTCCCGTCCGGCATGCAATGGATATATCGCACCCTTCCTCCCGCCTCCTGCGGATAATCCGGGAAGGAATTTCCCACGGTAACGAAATCCTCGCTGTCAGGATTGCGCAACATCGAGAGCGAACCTCCGTATGTGCCTATCCATATGCGTCCTCCCTTGTCCTGGGTTACAGAATAGATATTGTTCGAACTCAATGCGGAATTTTCGGCACGGAAATGCTTCCACCTGTATCCGTTGCCATCAGGCACGGCCCTGACAAGACCGTCGCCCTTGGTACCGAACCAAAGATTGCCCTGCGCATCCTCGAATATGGAATAGATGACCCCTATGTCCCCGCTGGCGGCATCAGGGAAACGACGACATTCCTTCATGTCCGGGCTGTACCGGTACAGTTCACGGCTCTTTGCCGCCACCCAGATATTGTCGTGGCTGTCACGGAGCATCGCCCTTATCTCGGAGGCCGATATATTGTCAGAAGAACGGGTCGGAGGCACGATGATCTCTGTTTTAGGGGCAATGACGGTAACCTTCTCGAGCCCCCTTGCAATCGTGGACATCCAGAGTACGCCGGTAGTGTCGGTCTCGAAACAGGCCACCCCGTTCATGAAACGGCAGTCAGGCTGCTCCTTGACATTGCTCAAAGGTATTATCTCGTCGATTTCACGGTCGTAATATCCGAAGCCCCAGTTGTTCATCTTTACCCACAGTCGGTCACCTCCCTGCTCCACCCTGGCGAGCGTATCAACATAGTAAGATTTCACATTCATGCTATGCTCATAATGCTTGAACCTGTCTCTGGATGCATTGTAAGACCATATTCCCGTACGCTCGGTAGCAATCCAAAGAAGCCCCTCCGGGTCTGGGAACAGGAAACGTACACGGCCCATGTTCTCCCTGTGCACGGAAACCGAAGGCTCCGACACATCGACGGAAGCGACGGCATTGTTGCGGAAACCCACATAAAGACAGTCCCCTGACAGCACCATGGAAGTGACATCTCCGCATCCTTCGGCAGCCAGGTCCACCCTCTTCTGCTCCCTTGTCTTCATATCAAGCACGAGAAGATGATCCTTGCGGGCGAACACCACCTTGTCCCCGGTCTGGGAGAAGGATACCACATCAGGATTCCTAGATACCAGGGACGATTCGTCCCCGTCTATCATCGATATCCCGGCCTCGGAGACAACATATATGATTCCCGTGGAATCCTCATATATCCCAGACACATGGTTGCCCACGCTGTGGCCGTTCACCTTCAGGAAGGACTTGTAGCCCAGGTTCCTGTCTATGCGCATAAGTCCGTAGCCGGACAGGGACACCCAAGTGCGCCCATCATTGTCGCAATGGAGGAAGTCGGTCTTGAAATCAGTATCCGGGAAGTCCTCCAGTTCGGACGGGATGGCGATGAATTCCTCTGATGATTTGTCGAAACGGTAGAGATGGTAGTCGTAGGTCATGACCCAGAGGTATCCCCACCTGTCCTCATCGATCGAAAGCATCCTGTTGTGGGACAGATTGGAATAGTCCCCCGGCTGCATGGTATAGTTGACAAATCCGTTGCCGTCGAAGCGGCTGAGCCCGTACCATGTACACAGCCACAGATAACCCTGACGGTCCTGATGGATTTCACAGATGGAATTGTGAGGCAGTCCGTCATCTGAAGAATAGTGTTCATAGATGAACTCCAATGGCTCCGCCTTGAGAGTATTGGAAATGCAAGCCCCCCCCAAGAGGAAAATGAAGGCTGCAAAGACTGTCCGTATATGTTCCATCTTATGCATATATCCTTGTAAAAATACAAAAAACGAAGAAATACGCAATATCAGAAAACCTTGTAATACCATTCTACAGGTACGGCGACCCCGTTCTTGTCTATCTCGGTACCGGCATCAAGGACCTTTGTCACCACATAGCCAGCAACCTCTTCAGGGGTGAGGAAACGACTCCATGACACCCTGCCGGCCAATCCTGAAACCCCGGGACCGTAACTGCCATACTCGGCATACAGGACCGTGTCGTGAGCGTAAGGCTTGTTCCAGTCATGCCATCCCTCCCTGAGGATATGGTCTCCAAGCTCGCATCCTATGAAAACGGTGCGGGCGAAAGGCCTCCAGGGACGCCCTAAATAGGCCTTGGAGACGCCCTCGGAATGTGTCAGGCGGCAATTCACGAACACATAGCCGAACTCCGCCCCTTCAGGGGTGGAGGCAGCCGTGACATAGCTGTCCTTCTTGGAATGTATGGTGCAGTTCTCGAACCAGCAGGTCGAGGCCCCGAAGATGAAATCGGTGGTTCCCTCGATGTAGCAGTCCCTGTAATACTGCCTCTGCCATTTGCCGTAGGTATATATGGTATCCTGGTTGGCAAGGAAACGGCATCCTACAAAGGCTGCCCGATCAGCGTTGACCATTATTGCCACAGCCTGGCCCACAGTCTTGCCTTCACCTGCCGAATTCTCGAAAGTGATGTTCTCAGCATAGAAATCTTCGCCGAATATGAATGCAGTAGGAGTGGCGGAAGTACCCATAGGATTGCCTGCAGGACGCTCACGCAGGGCATAGTCGTCCCAGGTGATTACGGTCGTGAGGGCATCTTCTCCCAGCAGATGTATGCGCTGCTTGTTTGCAGGGACAGTCAGCTTTTCTTTGTATATTCCAGGTTTGATGACAATGGTTATTGCCCCACCTCGATAGTAGTCAGGAGCGGAATCGACAGCCTGCTGGACCGTAGGAAAGTCCCCGCTGCCGTCCTGTGCTACAACAATCCTCACATCCTCCGCCATCGCGGAAAAGGATGCAAGGATTGCCGATATCATGGTTATAAGTTTCAGTTTCATCGCGTCAGTTTATTGACAAACCTTCGGTTGAATATTGGAATATGTCCGCAGAACCCTTGCCGGAATTGTCGAAGCAATCCTTCATTGAAATATCCTTGCAGTGGGCGAAGCTGAATCCGGCACCGCTTTTGCGTGAAATGACAACATCCTTCAGAACAATCCCTTCTGAATATCTGAGGTCAGCCCCCTTGTCGGCCGAGATGATGCAGTCCTTCACGACAATGTTTTCAATCGGCATCTCCGGTATCCCGTTGAAATACATGGCCCTTGCGGCACTACTGCAAACTATGTCGGAGATGAAGATGTCCTTGAACTGAGGAGTGGTCTCATCTGCCGGAACGAACGGAACATCGAAAGGAGATGCGCCGTCCTCGACTGCTTCAAGAGCGGATTTCCCACCATAATGAAGGTCGAAGAGCAAAGGCTCAGTAGGGATGTCCTTCATTACAATATCCTTGATGTGGATGTTCTCCACGACACCGCCTCTGCCCCTGCAGCTCTTGAAACGCAGTCCGACATCAGTTCCGAGGAAACGGCAATTGGTCACGCTAATGTTCTGCACGCCGCCGGACATCTCGCTGCCGACCACGAAGCCTCCGTGACCGTGGAATACCACGCAGTTGTCGACGATGAGATTGCGGCAAGGCATAGCCCTGCGCCTTCCGTCTTCGTCCTTGCCGGACTTGATGCAGATGGCGTCGTCTCCCACATCGAAATTGGAGTTGACCAGGATAACACCGTCGCAAGAGTCGATGTCGATCCCGTCTCCGTTCTGGGAGTACCATGGGTTACGCACTGATATATTGTCTATCAAAAGATTACGGCACATAAGAGGATGAATGTTCCAGCAAGGGGAGTTCTGGAAAAGGCAGTCCTTCAGAAGCACATTCTCACAATTCTTGAGACCTACAAGAACAGGACGCAGATATGTCTTGACGGAATTCCATTCCTCATCGGTCTGAAGGCCCTGCGGCACATTGAAAGCATCGCTCACGATTGAGCCCCTGAAAGAACTTGAGTCAGGATACCACACATCACCCTTGGCGTTGGTGAATCCGCCGCTTGCAAGAAGGGCCTTCCACTGTGCTGAAGCCATCTTGGACTTCTTCACCTGCCTCCAGGAATCGCCGTTGCCGTCGATTGTGCCACCACCGGTCACCGCGATATTCTTAGCTCCGTCAGCATAGATCTGAGGCATGCAACGCTTGGTATCGAGACCTTCGAAAACCGTCTCGACAATAGGATACAGGTCCCTGTCGGTGGAGAACAGCAGCACAGCATCCTTCTCGACATGAAGGTCGATATTGTCCTTGAGGATGACAGGTCCGCTGAGCCATACGCCTTTAGGCACGATGAGATGTCCGCCACCCTTCGCAACAAGGGCATCCACAGCCTGTGCAAAGGCTTCCGTATTCAGGGTGGTTCCGTCGCCGACTCCTCCGAAATCAGCCACACTGACGCTGAAATCCGGGAACCCGGGAGCATATACACGGCTCATCTCAAACGGAAGATTTTCATAGAGTTCGGCATACTCGTAACTTGAGCAGCCGGAAACAAGCATCGCACCTGCCATCGACGCAAGCAGGAACGGAAGAAGAAGTTTGCAAGATATGTGATTCATAAGAGCCTTATATTGAATATCGCAAATATACTCAACATAAGGCTCTGTATCTGTAATTTTTTACCGAATTAAGGTGAATATTCGTCAAGCCGTCCGTTTTGACACGGATTTACATCCAAGAGTGAAGATTATTCCATGAGCTTCTTGTACTTGAAGCGCTTAGGATCCTCGTTTCCGAGACGGCGCTTCTTGTTTTCCTCGTATTCTGAATAGGTCCCCTCGAAGAAATAGACCTGTGAATCGCCTTCGAATGCAAGGATATGTGTGGCGATTCGGTCAAGGAACCATCTGTCATGGGAGATCACCACAGCGCATCCGGCAAAATTCTCGAGACCTTCCTCAAGTGCACGGATCGTGTTCACATCCACATCGTTGGTCGGTTCGTCGAGCAGAAGCACATTACCCTCGTCCTTGAGCGTAAGGGCCAGGTGCAGACGGTTGCGCTCACCACCGGAGAGCACTCCGCAGAGCTTCTCCTGGTCAGCCCCGGAGAAATTGAAGCGGGACACATAAGCCCTCGCGTTCACCTCCCTCTTGCCGAGCTTCACAAAATCAGAATCTTCAGCTATCGTCTGATAGACGGTCTTGTCCGGATCGATGCTCTTGTGCTGCTGGTCCACATAGGCGATCTTGACCGTCTCTCCTATCGTAATCTCACCGCTGTCAGGAGTGTCAAGACCCATTATGAGCCTGAAAAGAGTCGTCTTGCCGGCACCGTTAGGGCCGATGACTCCGACGATTCCTGCAGGAGGAAGCACAAAATTCAGGTTCTCATACAGGAGCTTGTCACCGTATGCCTTGGAAACCCCCTTAAACTCGATGACCTTGTTGCCGAGCCTCGGACCATTAGGGATGAATATTTCAAGGTTGGCCTCCTTCTCCCTACCGTCATCCGCAGCGAGCTTCTCGTATGCGCCGAGACGGGCCTTGGACTTGGCGTGGCGGGCCTTCGGTGCCATCCTGACCCATTCGAGCTCCCTCTCAAGAGTCTTCCTGCGCTTGCTTTCCTGCTTCTCCTCCATTGCCAGGCGGTTGCTCTTCTGGTCAAGCCAGGAAGAATAGTTGCCTTTCCACGGAATGCCCTCTCCCCTGTCGAGCTCAAGAATCCAGCCTGCCACATTGTCGAGGAAATAACGGTCGTGGGTAACGGCTATCACAGTCCCCTTGTACTGCTGGAGATGTGCTTCGAGCCATTGGATACTTTCCGTGTCGAGGTGGTTGGTCGGCTCGTCGAGCAAAAGTACGTCAGGCTGCCTCAGAAGCAGACGGCAAAGGGCGACGCGCCTGCGCTCACCACCGCTCAGGGTGGATACCAAGGCATCGGAAGGAGGACACTGGAGTGCATCCATCGCCCTTTCAAGCTTGGAATCGATCTCCCAGCCACCGCAATGTTCAATCTTCTCGGTGAGTTCTCCCTGGAGCATTATGAGGTCATTCATCTTGTCCGGATCCTCCATAACCTCCGGGTCGCAGAATGCCATGTTCACTTCCTCATATTTCTTCAGGAGGTCCATAACCTCCTGAACTCCTTCCTGGACGACCTCCATTACGGTCTTTCCCGGGTCCATCTGAGGTTCCTGCTCAAGATAGCCCACGGAATAGCCCGGAGCCCAGACCACCTCCCCCTGATAACCGGTCTCAACGCCGGCTATGATTTTCATCAGGGTGGATTTTCCGGAACCGTTCAGACCGATGATGCCTATCTTGGCCCCGTAAAAGAATGACAGGTATATGTCCTTCAGTATCACTTTGTTGTTGTGAGGCAGAATCTTGCCAACACCGTTCATCGAAAAGATTATTTTCTCGTCAGCCATAAATCGTGGTTGTTTTGTCAATATCCTGCAAAGATAAGGTTTCCGCCGATGCGATGCAAGCCTATTTGTCCGCAAGGGGCCTGCGGCGCATCATCCTCGACTTCTCCTGCCTGCACCATTCACTCGGACTCTCATTCATGAAAAGCCTGAAGGCCGTATTGAATGATGCCATGGAATTAAAGCCGCTGGCATGGGAGAGCTCGACCACCTTCAACTGGGGATTCTCCCTGAACAAATCAATGGAGTACCTCACGCGGTAATAGTTTACGAACTGCCTGAAATTGCGCCCGGTACAAAGACTGATTGCACGCGACACATAGAGCTTGTTGGAATATATCACCTTCACTATATCATTGATTGTCAGCTCACTTCTCAGGAAAGGCTTCTCCTTCTCGAAATAATCCGTAAGCCTCCCGTAAATCATCCGGTACATATCGTTATCCTTCGCGCTGTCGTCCGGGAGCTCGATGCGCGACACCTTAATGGATTCGATGATCAGCCTTTCCTGGCCGGACATCATCAGGAATGGACTGTTCCTGACTATCCTGATTGCCATGGCCGCAATGGAGCACATCATGGACAGGTCAGTCAGATACAGATGTACTCCCCTGTACCGCCCCACCATATCGCTTACCAGCAAGGCCATCACCCCGGACAGGCAAATGAAAAGCACATATACGAAATCGGAAAAGAAATTGACCACCGACCACACCGAACCTGATTTCATGACCAGTCCGATGTCAAGAACCCTCGAGCACAACCCATAGATGACGAACGCTGCAAGGACGCATTCCACAAGCACGGCACTGCGGACAAGACGCGAGGGAGGCGCCGGAGGGAAAAGTCCGAAGATGCAGGACAGATGCGAGCCAAGCAGAAGCATGCTTCCTGCACATGTAAGGAGCAGGAAGCGCCTTATGTTGGTGAGTTTGAAAATAGACAACGAGAGAAAGGATATCGGCATGAGTGACAGGGAAAGGTCAAGCATCAGCCTTGCGGAATGATTCTCTTCGACCATGAGCCCGACGCCCACGATGGACAGGTCAAGCATCAGAAGGACAGGCAAAGCCCCACTCCTATCCTCCACCTTCACATGCTGCTTTCTGTTCCTCACCAGCACATAAACCATCAATACCAGAAGCGGCACAACAATCACCGCGGCTGCCAAAATTTCCATAGAATCAGAATTAGAATTGAGACAAAGCTATAATAAAATCCCCCTCCGGAAAGTATCCGGAAGGGGATTTATGTCACATTTTTCTGTTTTTATAAACTTTTTACTTTTTTAATTGATCTTGTTCCTGTTGGTCTTTCTTCTTCAGCTTCAGACCCGTCTTGATTTCCTCGAAGCCCTCGCCATAGACGCTGTTTGCACTCGAAACCGAGATGAAGGCTTTCTTGTCGATGCTCCTTATTGCATTGATGACTTCGTTCATCTGATGCTTCCTCGAAATGATGAGCAGGACCTTGCTCTCTGTCTGGGAATACCAGCCGACAGACTGGAGGGCTGTCACTCCCCTGTGGACATTGTTGATGACATGGTCTGCAATCTCTGCATATTTCGGGGAGAACACGAGAATCTGGACAGATGACTTGTTGCCCAGGAGCACGAAATCCACTCCGAATGAGAACACGAGCATCACCACGAAACCGTATATCATGTCCACGATTCCCTTGTCAGGCACGAACAGCATCAACGAAATGATGAAGATGTCCGTCACGAGATACACCCTTCCCGGAGAGACCGGCCAATATTTGTTCACTACCATCGCTATGATGTCCGTTCCACCGGTGCTGCCACCACGCAGAAGGGTGAGTCCGATTCCTATGGACTCCAAGGCTGCTCCCACCAAGGCCACAAGCAACTTGTCAGGAATGTCCGTCACTTCGAGCACAGGGAAATGAGGCAGGACCTCGAAGAGCAGGGAGGACAAGGCTATCACATATATGGTCTTGAACCCGAAAGCTTTTCCGAGGAACAGCACACCGATCAGAAGGAGCATGGTGTTGAGTATCGGGAAGCTCCATCCGATAGGTATCCCCGTGCCGAACTGGAGGATGGTACACAGACCCGTCAAGCCTCCACTTGCTATGCCGTTCGGTATCAGGAACGATGTCCAGCCCATACAGTACAGCAGGGTACCCAGGGAAAGCAGAATATAATCCCATATCACTGACACGACTTTGTTGGATTTCATCTTGCGGTATCCTCCATTATTTCACTACGATGTTTACAATCTTGCCCGGAACCACGATCACCTTCACGATATTGCCTCCGGCCACATATTTGGATGTCTGGTCCAAGGTACGCACGTGGGCGTCCACATCCTCGCGGCTCATGTCGGCAGGAAGTTCGACGGTGAAACGGGTCTTTCCGTTGAAAGAGACTGCATAGGTGCAGGTGTTCTCCACCGTATATGCCTCGATGTACTCAGGGAACGGAGCGTAGGATATGCTGCCTTCGTGTCCGAGAGCCTCCCAAAGTTCCTCGGTGATATGAGGAGCGAACGGTGAGAGGAGTATTATGAGCGGTTCGAGGATTGCCTTCTTGTTGCATTTGTGGTCATACAGTTCGTTCACCGCAATCATGAATGCGCTGACAGCCGTATTGAATGAGAATGACTCTATGTCGGTCCTGACCTTGCCGATAAGCCTGTGCAGGGTCTTGAGTTCCTCAGCAGTAGGCTTCTCGTCGGTAACGATGAGACCATCCCTGTCATAGAACATCCTCCATACCCTCTTCAGGAAGCGGTTCACGCCGTCAATGCCCTTGGTGTCCCAAGGCTTGGACTGCTCCAGAGGGCCGAGGAACATCTCGTAAAGCCTCAGTGTATCAGCCCCATAGGTATCGCAGATCATATCCGGGTTCACGACATTGAACATCGACTTGGACATTTTCTCGATGGCCCATCCGCATACATATTCCCCATCCTCGAGGATGAACTCGGCATCTGCGAAATCCGGCATCCATTTTTTGAAAGCCTCTATGTCCAGCTTGTCATTGTGGACAATGTTCACATCCACGTGGATTTCCGTGGTCTCATAATCGTCCTTCAGGCCGTATGAGACGAAAGTGTTGGTGTTTATTATCCTATATACAAAGTTGGAGCGGCCCTGGATCATCCCCTGGTTCACGAGTTTCCTGAAAGGCTCCTTCTCACAGACATATCCAAGGTCATAAAGGAACTTGTTCCAGAAACGGGAATAAATGAGGTGTCCCGTAGCATGCTCCGTACCACCGATATACAGATCGACATTCCTCCAATATTCATCGGCTTCACGGCTCACGAGCGCATCGTCATTGTGTGGATCCATGTAGCGGAGATAGTAGGCGCTGCTGCCTGCGAAGCCCGGCATCGTGCTTTTCTCTATAGGACAGCCTTCGTATGTCCAATCCTTCGCACGTCCCAATGGCGGTTCGCCTGTCTCGGTAGGAAGGTATTTGTCCACCTCAGGCAACTGGAGAGGCAGTCTGTCGAAAGGCATAGGGGTGGCGATTCCGTCCTTGAAATACATAGGGAACGGCTCTCCCCAATATCTCTGGCGTGAGAAGATTGCATCGCGGAGCCTGTAGTTGATTTTCCTGCGTCCGATTCCGTGGGCCTCAACATAGTCGATAGCTGCGGGTATTGCCTCCTTTACGGTCATTCCGTTGAGGAAACCGGAGTTGCACATTATGCCCTCCTTGGCATCGAAGCTCGCCTCGCTGACATCGCAGCCCTCTATCAGAGGGATGATCGGAAGGTCGAATCGCTTTGCAAATGCATAGTCACGGCTGTCATGGGCCGGAACCGCCATGATGGCACCCGTTCCATATCCGGCAAGCACATATTCAGAAATCCATACAGGGACCTTGTCTCCGGTGAGAGGATTGACGGCATACGAGCCTGAGAACACTCCCGTGACCTTCCTTGTCTCGGCCATCCTTTCGCGCTCGGTCTTCTTCCTTGCCATCGCAAGATATTCATCCACAGCCTCTTTCTGCTCCTCGGAAGTAAGTTTCTCCACCCATTCGCTCTCCGGGGCGAGCACCATGAAGGTCACTCCGAAGACGGTATCGGCACGGGTGGTGAATATGGTCATATCATATTCCCTGTCCCCGTTATATGTCTTGAACACCATCTCGGCACCCTGGCTCCTGCCTATCCAGTTGCGCTGCATATCCTTCAATGAATCAGTCCATTCAAGTTCCTCAAGGTCTTCAAGGAGCCTTCCAGCATATGCTGACACGCGCAGCTGCCATTGGGTCATCTTCTTCTGCTCCACCGGATGTCCACCGCGCACTGAATAACCTTCCTTCACCTCGTCGTTGGCAAGGACGGTCCCGAGGGCAGGACACCAATTGACGGCTGTCTCACCCTGATACGCTATCCTGTACTGCATCAGCACATCAGCCTTCTCCTTCTCGGAGAACGCCTCCCATTCCTGGGCAGTGAACGGCCTGCATTCCCCGCACGCGGCATCCACTGCGGCGCTTCCACCACGGGAGAAAGCCTCCACCAGTTCCGACACTGGCCTTGCCTTCCCTGCGGCATTGTCATACCAGCTGTCGAACATCTTCAGGAAAGCCCACTGCGTCCACTTGTAATATTTAGGGTCGCAGGTGCGCACCTCGCGTGACCAGTCATAGGAGAACCCTATCCTGTCAAGCTGCTGGCGGTAGCGGTTGATGTTGGTCTCCGTGGTGACTGCCGGATGCTGTCCTGTCTGGATTGCATATTGCTCGGCAGGAAGTCCGAATGCGTCATATCCCATCGGATGAAGCACATTGAACCCGCAAAGGCGTTTGTAGCGGCTGTATATGTCGCTTGCTATATATCCCAGAGGATGGCCCACATGAAGTCCCGCACCTGAAGGGTAAGGGAACATGTCAAGCACATAATATTTCGGTTTGGTGCTGTCGGTCTCAGCCTTGAAAGTGTGTTCAGCAGCCCAGCGGGCCTGCCATTTGGTCTCGATTTCCTTGAAATTGTAATCCATATAGGTTATTTGAAAATGCTTGCAAAAGTAATATTATTTCTTGATTCCGAAGCTCGGCCTGCCCTTCTTTTCAAGCCGGAACTCCACCGGAATCGTCATGGACGCCCTCACCTTGTTGCCGTTCACCCTGCCCGGCTTCCATTTAGGAGATGCCGCTATGACCTTGACAGCCTCTGCATCCAGTTCCTCCGAGACTCCCCTGACCACTCTCACATCCGTCACATTGCCGTCCTTGGCGATGATGAACTCCACCATCACACGGCCCTGGATTCCGTCACGGACAGCCTCCTGAGGATATTTCAGATATTTGTACACCCATTTCTCAAGGAACTGCCGAGGATCCGAGCTGTTGAGGAAGACAGGCTTCTGGTCGCAGTCATAATAAGGTACGACATCATCGTATGTCGGTCCCTTGGCTGGAACCTTGTCAACACGGAAAAGCACGGGATTGGAGGTATTGGCGAGGGCCACCGTGAAATTATATATGTATTCAAGTTCCCTTTCCATCATGTCATAATTGATTATGTCCTCCGTGTCCCTGTCGGTATTATGCTCAGGGTAACGGCCCGTGGTGAACATGACGGAAGGTATTTCCTTGGCATAGAATGCCCTGTGGTCGGATGGATAGGGCTCCGAGGCGTCAATCTCAGGAAGTATCGGCTGGAGGTCGCCTTTGAGGGAATTGACAAGGATGTTCATGTCCGCATTGGAAGAAGTGTAGGCGTAGAAGCCTCGTCCCCCTGTGCCGAGCATGTCGAGGTTGATCATCGCATCCACCCTGTCGATGTCCGAGAACGACCTGTTCAGGAAATACCACGCGCCTGCATAGGTCTCCTGCGAGGCCCCGAAAGCCACGAAAAGGACCGAGCGGCGGAACAGGATTTCATTGGTCTGCACCATCCTCGCAAGCTCCACCATCATTGCCAGCCCGGAAGCGTTGCCGTTTGCCCCGGCATAAATCCGCTCCACCTGACGCCCATCCACGGTCATAGTCATCGAGCCGAGATTGTCAAGCCTTGCCCCGACCACTATATATCTGTCCCTCAGGCTCTTGTCATATCCCTGGACAAAACCGATCACATTCCTCGAGGTAAGGGTATCTCCGTTCTCCCGGCGGATTCCGAACAAATCCCCGCCCTTGGGAGATATGACATCCACCCCATATTCCCGCAGGCGTTCCTCAACATAGAGGGCGGCAGCCTCCTCCCCTTCGGAACCGGCAGCACGGCCTCCCATCTGGGAGGAAGCGATTGTCCTTATATGATTCTTCAGACAGGCAACCGTCTCGCTGTCATAGAGTTCGCTATAGGACACATCGTCACGGTACTGCGCGGACATAATCGCAGGCAGCGCCGAAAAGATGAGCGCCGCCAAATAAAATCTTATTCTTCCCATTCCATCATTCATTTACGAGAATCCACACATCATGAGGGCAGAACGGTTCCTTGCGTACCTTGGCCAACGATTCAGAAGCCTCCGTCAAAGTGTTGCAAGGACACAGTCCCACGGCGATGAGTCCGCTGCGGAAACTGATGAGGGACGGAGAATAACCGCATTCCGACGCCGTCCTGAGAAGATTCTCTGCAAAGTCGCGCCTGCGGAACGAACCGATGATGATGTGGTACCTTGATTCAAGCTTGGTAGCAAAGAGACCGCCCATGGCAGAAGGATTGAGAATCGTGCCCCCGGCCTGATGTATCCTGTCAAGAGCAGCCAACGAGTCCAGCACGTCAAGTGAATCCCTGAGCCTCTGCTGTTCGATCCTGAGGGAATCGATGCGTGCCTGATGCCTCGCCTGCTCCACAAGGAGCATCTGAAGCTTGCGGACCTCTATGTCCTCACTTGTAGGACGGCCTGCCAGAGTCCGGAAGAAATCACACCCCGTGAGTGTGAACAGGGCGGCCAGCGCCAGCAATGCCAAAGACTTTCTCATAATGTACCAAAGAATGCAATAAGGTGTAACACGCAAATTTAGCCAATAAATGGTCAGGTACAAAATAAAAATGATATATTTGCAAAGACAATAATCCGAATACCATTTTGCACGACATCAGGACCTTATTGAAAATCTTCGTCACAGCTGCCGCAATGCTGACTGCGGCATCAAGGGGTCTATGTCAGATTTCAGTCCCGCATCATTTCCAGGTTCGCCCGCTCTACACCAGGGATACGCTGACCATCGTGACAGTGGGAGACATCATGATGCACACGATGCAGTTGCAGAAAGCCTTGCAGGAAGACGGCAGCTATGATTTCTCGTCGTGCTTCAAGTTAGTGAAGAACAGGATCGAAAGTGCCGACATCGCCATAGGGAACATGGAATTCACCCTCGCAGGCGAGCCATACACCGGATATCCATCTTTTTCCGCTCCGGACTGTTTCGCGGAATATGTCGCGGACTGCGGCTTCGATGTGTTCCTGTGCGCAAACAACCACATTTTCGACAAAGGTGTGGGCGGAGCGGAAAGGACTCTCGCAGTTTACAGGGGCATGGCACAGGAAAGAGGCACTAGGTTCACCGGCATTGCAGGGAGCGGAGAGGAATGTAAGGAAATCAATCCTATGATGCTGGTATGCAAGGGTATAAGGGTGGCTCTGGTCAATTTTACTTACGGGACCAATTCTGGCGGATGGGCTGGATATCCAAAAGTGAACAGACTGAGCGACAAGGACCTGCTGAAAGAAACCCTCAGAAAGGCCGAGAAGGCAGACATCACCATAATGATGCCCCATTGGGGCGAGGAATATGCGCTGACACACTCCGCAAGGCAGAGGAGCGAAGCGGAATGGATGATTGAGCACGGGGCCGACATCATATTGGGCTCCCATCCCCATGTCGTCCAGGACAGGGAATCCATCGACGGGGTTCCGGTGGCATATTCGCTTGGGAACATGATATCGAACATGAGTGCTGCAAACACGCAGCTTGAGCTGATGGCTACCGTCCGGATCGTCAGATATGACAACGGGGACATCCGGATGCTGGCGCCGGAATACACCTGGCTATGGTGTTCGAGGCCGGGAGGGTTCTGCGACGGATATTGCATCATCCCTGTCGAGGAATTCATCGGCACGCGTGAGCAATGGCTCGGTCCTTGGGAATATGACAAGATGATGACAACTTATTATAGGATAACAAGATACCAGAAATAATAATTTACAAACAATAGATGAGCAGAAAAACCATAAGACTCGAAGCAATCGACCCCGTGGAAATCTACGGTGCAGCCAACAAGAACCTCGAAGCACTGTGCGGATGGTTTCCGAACCTGAAAGTGATTGCAAGAGGAAATGACATAATCCTAGACGGTGCCGATACAGACATCGAGGAATTCTCCGTAAAACTCAACCAGCTGATAGAAAGACGAAAGCACAAGATGAATCTTACTCCTTACGATGTGGAGGACCTCTTCGACGCCGAGGCATCGCCCAACCACTTCAAGCTGAGCGGCGACTCCGTGATAGTCTTCGGCAATGACGGCAAGCCAATCAAGGCACGCAACCGCACCCAGGAGGAAATGGTCAAGGCTTACTTCGAAAACGACCTCATCTATGCCATAGGCCCGGCAGGAACAGGCAAGACATACATAGCCATAGCCTTGGCAGTAAGAGCATTGAAGAACAGGGAAATAAAGAGGATTATCCTTACCCGTCCGGCAGTAGAGGCAGGAGAAAGACTCGGATTCCTTCCCGGTGACCTGAAGGACAAACTGGACCCTTATCTCCAGCCCCTCTACGACGCCCTCGGGGACATGATACCTGCCAGGAAACTCCAGGAATTCATGGCGGAAGGCACAATCCAGATAGCTCCCCTCGCCTATATGAGAGGACGCACCCTCGACAGAGCCTGCGTAATCCTTGACGAAGCCCAGAACACCAACCTCGGACAACTCAAGATGTTCCTCACGAGGATGGGATGTGACGCAAAATTCATCGTGACCGGAGATGCCAGCCAGATAGACCTGCCCAACCGCAACGACTCAGGACTGCTGCGTGGCATCGAACTGACCAGACACATAAAGGGTGTCAGTACAATCGTCTTCAAGAATGAAGATATTGTAAGACACCCTCTTGTATCGAAAATCGTCAAAGCCTTCGAGAAGGCTCACGAAGGCGGGCTTTAGTTGGCCCTGCCTTCCTTCACGATTGTATCGTATTTGTTGTATCCTGCCTCGTACTTAGGATCCTTGTCACGGAAACGGTAGCAGACGTTCTTGAGATATTCTGCAATGTTGACTTTGATTCCCTCGTCCTTTGTGATGTTGAATGCTTTCTCAAACGGCTCGTATGCACCTTCAAGAGCTTTCTCAAACTCAGCTACGAGAGCCTCATATTTCTTGTCATCGAACTCGTTGGAAGCCTTCTCCTGATATTCGAGGGCGAGGTTGTAGTAGAGGATACCTGCACCGATGAAACCGAACTCATAGCCAGGATTGATTTCGGCACATTTGTAATATGCTTTCAAAGCCTCTTCCTTGTTTCCGAGCTGGTTGTGGATGTTACCCTCCACATAGTACAGGGAAGCATTGTCAGGTTCGTTCTCCTTGGCAAGGTTGATCAGTTCAAAAAGTTTCTGAGGATCCTCGTTATTGTCAAGATAGTAATTGATAAGTCCTATCAGAATGCTCTGACTTTCAGGGAATTTGGTAAATCCCGCCTCAAGAGCCTTCTTGGAATCCTCTTTCCTGTCAAGTTTGGCATAGACGTCAGCGAGCTTTGCAAATACCTCTCCACCTTCATAATAATAGTCAACTGCAAGACATTTCTCAAAGAACACGCGTGCCCTGTCATAGTTCTGGGAAGCCCATGCAGTGAATCCTGCATTGTAGAGCGATGTCGTGTCAATCTTTGAAAGCGGCTCGACTGCAGCTGCATCGGCAGCCTTCTCGAAATAGGCACTTGCTCCTGCAAGGTCTCCGAGCATGTAGCAGTTCATTCCATCCTCATAATATTTCTTGGAAACATTGTCGAGTCCGGCAGCGATATCCTTCACCTTGGATTTCTTTACATCCACCTCATAAGCCTTCTTGTATGCATCCGCAGCACTCGCAAGGGCGTCAGGGAACACAGGCTTGGTGACATTGATCAGGACGAGCTGTCCTGCTCCGTTGAAATAGAACTCCTTGTTGTCGTAGATTTCCTTAACGCAAGGCTCTCCTCCAAGAGATGCGTTCACGGTTGATACTGGTTTCTCATTGCCCATGAGGAGCTTGAGTTCCTGCTGAGAAGCTCCGACCCAAGCAGATCCAGCCGGTGCGTTGTAGGCATCGACATATGTGCTTGCAAGTTTGAGCCAGGTAGCCACTTTTTCGGCCTTCTTTGGATTCTGGGCAGCAGCCTCAGCTGCCTCGACAGCCTTCTTGGCATCTGCTGGAGATTTTACCTGTGCATCGGCAAGCTGTACGCCAGCGACCAATGCCAATGCGATCAAAATTCTCTTCATAATGTTCATATTAAGGTTATTGATTATTCGTTTATCTGCTCAGGCGCATCATTCCCGCCTTCTGCCGGGACAGCCTGATCCGGAGCCGTAGTGCTATCATCCTCATTCTTGCTCACTGCGGAAACTGCCGCTATGGAATCCCCTTCCCTGATATTTATCAGGCGGACGCCCTGTGTGGCACGGCCTGCAATCCTGATGTCCGAGACGGCCATCCTGATGGTGATGCCGGAACGGTTGATGATCATCAGGTCATTCTCGTCGGTGACATTCTTCATCGCGACAAGAGAGCCTGTCTTCTCAGTGATGTTCAATGTCTTGACTCCCTTGCCACCCCTGTTGGTTATGCGGTATTCATCGAAGTCTGAACGCTTTCCGTAGCCATGCTCACTGACTACCAATATGCTGTGTGAAGCAGCATCCTCCGCGGTCGGGTCGTATGTAATCATGCCGACAACCTCGTCGTCCTCTTCAATATTTATACCACGGACTCCTGAAGCTGTCCTTCCGAGTGCCCTCGCATCGTTTTCATCGAAGCGGCAGCAGCGCCCGTTGCGTCCTGCAAGGAGGATTTCGCTGTGGCCGTTGGTCATAACGGCATCGAGAAGCTCGTCTCCCTCACGGACCGTGATGGCAATGACTCCGTTGGTGCGAGGCCTTGAATAAGCCTCCAGTGAAGTCTTCTTGATGATGCCCCTCTTGGTGCCGAGCACGATGTAGTTGCTGTTGATGTACTCCTCGTCCTTGAGGTTGCGGACATTCAGATATGTCTTTATCTTGTCATCCGGCTCTATGTTTATGACATTCTGGATGGCGCGGCCCTTGGATGCACGGGTGCCCTCCGGGATCTCATATACCTTGAGCCAGTAGCATTTGCCGTTCTGGGTGAACAGGAGCATCGTGCTGTGCATGTTGGCCACATAGATATGCTCGATGAAGTCCTCGTCGCGGGTCGCGCTGCCCTTGATGCCGACGCCTCCCCTGTTCTGGGTCCTGTACTCGCTGAGCGAAGTCCTCTTGATATATCCGAGATGGGATATCGTTATCACCACATCCTCGTCGGCATAGAAGTCCTCAGGATTGAATTCGTCTGCGGAGAGCGCAATCTCGGTCCTTCTCGGGTCGCCGTATTTCTCCTTCATCTCCATGGTCTCATCCTTGATGATGCCCATCTGGAGTTCCTCGCTTGCAAGGACATCCTCGCAGTATTTGATGAATTTCATCTTCTCGTCGTACTCGCTCTGGATCTTCTCCCTCTCGAGTCCGGTGAGCTGACGCAGACGCATCTCGACGATTGCAGTGGCCTGTGCATCCGAGAAGTCGAACTGGGACATAAGCTCAGCCTTTGCCTCATCGACGGTCTTGGAAGCCCTTATGATGTTGATTATCTGGTCGATGATATCGAGAGCCTTCAACAATCCCTCGAGGATATGAGCTCTCTTGAGTGCCTTGTCGAGGTCGAATTTGGTCCTCCTGACGATGACATCATGCCTGTGCCTTACGAAATACTTGATGAGGTCCTTGAGGTTGAGCAGCCTCGGACGGCCGTTCACAAGGGCCACATTGTTTATGGAGAAGCTGGACTGGAGCGGAGTGTATTTGAAGAGGGTGTTCAGCACGACATTCGAGTTGGCATCCTTCTTCAGGCGGATGATGACGCGCACTCCGTCCTTCATGGTGGTCTCGTCGTTGATGTAGGAAATGCCTTCAATCCTCTTGTTCTCGACAAGTTCGGCAATCTTCTCTATCATCTCCTTCTTGTTGACCATGTATGGTATCTCGGTCACGACGATGGTCTCACGGCCGGACTCGCCCACCTCGATCTCCGTCTTGGAACGTATCACGATGCGTCCGCGTCCTGTCTCGAAGGCATCCTTGATACCCTGATGGCCCTGGATTATGCCTCCCGTAGGGAAATCCGGACCCTTGATGTACTGCATCAGTTCAGGGATGGTGATGTCAGGATTGTCGATATATGCACAGATGGCGTCGCAGCACTCCCCGAGATTGTGTGGAGCCATGTTCGTGGCCATTCCGACCGCGATTCCGGAGGCTCCGTTCAGAAGCAGCAGCGGAACCTTGGTAGGAAGCACCGTAGGCTCCTGAAGCGAATCATCGAAGTTGTTCTGGAAATCCACCGTATCCTTGTCGAGGTCTGCAAGCACCTCGTCCGAAAGCTTTGAAAGCTTGGCCTCGGTATAACGCATGGCAGCCACCGGGTCGCCGTCCATGGAACCGAAGTTTCCCTGTCCGAAGACGAGAGGATACCTCAGGCTCCAGTCCTGTGCCATCCTCGCCATTGCATCATACACGCTGGAGTCGCCGTGAGGATGATATTTACCAAGGACCTCGCCGACGATACGGGCAGACTTCTTGGTCTGGCTCGTATAGCGGAGTCCGAGGCCGTCCATTCCGAACAGCACCCTCCTGTGGACAGGCTTGAAACCGTCACGCACATCCGGGAGAGCCCTGGACACGATCACGGACATGGAGTAGTCGATATACGCACTCCTCATCTGCTGGTCGATGTTGACTTGTTCAATCCTTCCGGCATTTACCTCATTTTCCACATTTTCCATATATGAATTCAAGTTTTTATTTTTACAACATCCTGGACGGCTTTGGCAGAGGCCCCGCCGTCCTTAGCATAAAAGTTGCGACAGTTGTCGGCATATCTCCGCAAAGTTACGAAAAAATTAGTAAATTTGTGCAATCAACACCGATAATTATGGAAATCAACATATCAGAGGAACTCAATTCAATCATCCAATACTCCCGTGAAGAGGCAATGCGCACAGGCAGCTACGGCATAGCCCCCGACCACCTCTTCCTCGGCATCCTGCGGCACAGGGAAAATTCCGCCGTGGATGCCCTCAAGGGTGTCGGAACCGACATCGTGGAACTCAAGCAATTCATCGACAACAAGATATTCACCAACGAACACATCCCATACACGGAAATCGACAGCGTGACATTCTCCAGAGGTGCGCAGAACATCCTAAGCTTCACGGTCCTGGAAGCGACTAAGGTCATGTGCAAGACCGCCTCTTCACAGCACCTTCTCCTTGCATTGTGCAGGGCCGGAGGGTCATACGGAAGCACCTACCTGAAGGACACAGGGGTGGATTACAGGAGGCTTTTCATTTACATGGAACGCAACTCCATGCTCTCCAACGGGGAGACGCCAATCGAACATCCGAAGGAGACCGACGAAGAAGAGGCGCCGAGAATCCATATCCGGGCCGTAGCCAAGGAGGAGGCCGAGGAGAAGGAGGAGGCATCACCTCTCGAGGAGTTCGGATACGACATCACCCAGGCGGCGAGGGAAGGCAGGCTGGACCCGCTCGTCGGAAGGGAGGACGAAATCATGAGGGTGATCCAGATCCTGGGACGCCGGAGGAAGAACAACCCGATGCTCGTGGGAGATCCTGGGGTCGGCAAGTCGGCAATAGTGGAGGGAATCGCGTTGAGAATCGCATCGGGAGACATCCCTCCGGTTCTCGCCGACAAGAGGATAATATCACTTGACCTCGGTTCTATCGTGGCCGGGACGAAATACAGGGGCGACTTCGAAAAAAGGCTGAAATCCATCATAAACGAGGTCGCGCAGAACCCCGACGTGATCCTTTTCATCGATGAATTCCACACCATCGTGGGTGCAGGGGGCGCCTCAGGTAGCCTCGACGCGGCAAACATGCTCAAGCCTGCCCTTGCAAGGGGGGACATACAGTGCATCGGGGCCACCACCACAGAGGAATTCCGAAAGATAGTGGAGAAGGACGGGGCGCTCGACAGGAGGTTCCAGAAAATCACCGTCGAGAGGACCGACATCCCGCACACGATATCCATCCTCGACAAGCTGAAAGCCAATTACGAGAAACACCACAACGTGACCTATTCTGACGAGGCCATTGAGGCCTGCGTGAGGATGTCCGAGAGATACATCACCGACAGGTGCCTTCCTGACAAGGCCATTGACGCGATGGATGAGGCCGGATCGATGGTCAGGCTGAGGAATCCGAAAAAGAATGCGCTGGTGACGGCGGAGGATGTGGCATCCGTGATTTCCAAGATGACCGGCATCCCATCAGGCAAGGTGGCAGAGGGTGAAGGCTCAAGGCTGATGAAGATGAGGGATGCTCTCAAGGCAAGGATCATAGGGCAGGACGAGGCGGTGGACCTGGTCGTGCGCTCAATCAGACGCAACAGGGCAGGTGTCAAGGACCCTGACAAGCCGATAGGCACATTCCTGTTCCTCGGCCCTACGGGGGTGGGAAAGACTCAGCTTGCAAAGTCAATAGCCGAATATCTCTTTGATTCAGAGGATAATATGATAAGGTTGGACATGAGTGAATATATGGAGAAGTTCAATGTGTCACGCCTCATAGGGGCGCCTCCGGGTTATGTGGGTTTCGAGGAGGGCGGCCAGCTCAGCGAACGAGTGAGGAGGAAGCCGTATTGCGTGGTGCTCCTCGACGAGATTGAGAAGGCGCATCCCGATGTGTTCAACATTCTGCTCCAGGTGATGGACGAGGGCAGGCTGACGGACAGCAACGGAAGGACGGTAAGCTTCAGGAACACCATCGTCATAATGACATCCAATGTAGGGAGCAGGGAGCTTGACGACTACGGAAGCGGAATGGGATTCAGCACCTCCGGAAGGAATGTTGACGACAACCGCCGCAATGTCCTGGGGAAAGCCGTCAGGAAGGCGTTTCCTCCTGAGTTCATCAACAGGGTGGACGAACAGGTCGTATTCAATCCCCTTACCAGGGAGGACATATCCAGGATCATCGACATTGAGCTCAAGGGCCTGAAGGAGAGAGTTCGCGAGGCGGGATACGAACTTGCGGTGACCGCTCCTGCCAAGCGTTTCGTGGCCCAGAAGGGATTCGATCCTCATTTCGGCGCCCGTCCACTGAAAAGGGCCGTGCAGAAATACATCGAGGACCCGGTGTCAGAATTCATCATTTCAGACAGGATGCTGAACGGCAAGGGAGGCATCAGGAACCTGCCTATAAAGGGCATCGGCTTCGCCCCGCAGAATGACAGGCTGAAGGTGAGCCTTGCCAAGGACGGCAACGACACCGTCGTACGCAGGGAGGAAGACAATGTCAGGCAAAGCAGACATCAAGAAGTTCCAGATCCATGTCGTTGACCATATCCATCAAGGTCCTGTAGGATTCTTCTGAAGAGAACATTGAACTGATTTTGCTGATATTCGTTTTCATCGCTTTTTGTTTTTTTTGTTTGTTGATGCAAAGATATGGCGAGCTTGTGCCAAGCTGCGGCACATTTAATATTTTTATTGAAAAAAAATGATAAAACTTGCAATATTCGACCTTGACGGCACCCTTCTCAACACGATAGAAGACCTCGGGAACGCCTGCAACCATGCCCTCGGGCAATGCGGATTCCCGGAAAGGAGGATGGAGGAATACAATATGTTCGTAGGCAGGGGTATCATGAACCTGTTCCTGAAGGCGCTCCCGGAAGGGGAAGGCACCTTGGAGAACGCATTGAGGATGAAGGAGCATTTCGTGCCTTGGTACAACGCCCACAGCTGCGACTTCACCAAGCCATATCCCGGTATCCCAGGCCTGCTCGACAGGCTTTCCTCCGCCGGAGTGTCGATTGCCGTGGCATCGAACAAATATCAGGAGGGTACGGAGATGCTGATAAGGCATTTCTTCGGGAAATACAGATTTGCCGCGGTACTCGGGCAGAGGGAGGGCAAGCCCATAAAGCCTGACCCAGCCATTGTAAGCGAGGCTATGGCCTGCGCAGGAGTGGAGAAAGACGAGGTGGTATATTGCGGGGATTCGGATGTGGATATGGCAACCGGGCTGAACTCCGGCGTCAGGACCATCGGCGTTACCTGGGGATTCCGCACGAGGGAGGAGTTGCAGGCATTCGGGCCATGGCTGCTCGCAGATTCCCCCGACGAGATTGCCGACGCAATATTGAAGGGATGATCACTGAATCTATGAAGGCATCATTAACTGCCATATAAATATGGAAAAGGAAAGATACACGGACAAACTGGCGAAATACATAATCTTCGCCGCTGTCGCAGCAATAGTTGGAATAGCCTGCTGGTATTTCAAGAACATATTGATATACATACTGATAGCAGTCGTAATGTCCCTGATGGCCAAGCCAATCATGAAACTGCTCCGGAAGATATGCATCAAAGGGCACAGGATGCCGGACTGGCTCATGGCGGCCCTGTCCATCATCCTGATACTTGCCATATTCCTTGCAATCATAACCCTGATAGTCCCTGTAGTCAGCGGGATAGTCAAGGGCATATCCCTGGAGAACATCGAGAGCGCTGCAAGGCATATCGCAGGGCCTATGTCCGACCTGAACATCTTCCTCAGGCAGACATTCCCGCAGCTCGGCAGCGACTTCCGCATAGAGCTTGCCGCGATGCAGGAACTCCAGAAACTGCTCGACGTATCCATATTCTCGTCCGTGATAGGTTCCGCAGCCTCCCTGCTCAGCAGTTTCGGGGTGGGATTGTTCTCTGTCGTGTTCATCGGGTTCTTCTTCATAAAGGATGAAGACCTGTTCGGGAAGATGATAGCCGCATTGGTGCCGGACAGGCTCGAGGACGCGGTGTTCCATTCTCTGTCAGACATAAGCCATCTGCTTGCCAGATATTTCGACGGCCTCCTGCTCGAGATGAGCGGAGTGGCGCTTCTGAATTTCCTCGGACTGCTCCTGATAGCCCGCCTCGGGCTGAACGCATCGTTGGGCATAGCCTTCCTCACGGGCCTGCTGAACATCATCCCTTATGTGGGTCCTCTTGCCGGAGGAGTCCTCGGGACGGCACTCGGGCTTGTGCTCAAATACAGCAGCGCAGTACCTATCGGACTGGATGTCAGCTTCCTGTGGTTCATGCTCATCCTGATAGCAATATTCTGCTTCACCCAACTTGTGGACAATTTCCTTTTCCAGCCGATCATTTACTCGACCAGCATCAAAGCCTCGCCGCTCGAAATCTTCATCGTGCTGCTCATAGCCGGCCATATCAGCGGGCCGTTGGGAATGATCGTGGCAATCCCTTGCTACACTGTCGTAAGGGTGGTGGCATTCAGATTCTTCGCTGACATCAAGGTCATCCGGAGACTCATGCCCCAGGAAGAGGCAAAACAGGAAGAATCACATCAGGAACAGGAGGACAAGAAGGCATGACGGTCAGGCATCTCATTTCATTCCTGTTCGGGCTGATGGCAGTCCAGGCCTTCTCATTGGCCGCGACTCCTGACGGCACATATCTGTATGCAAAAAGGGACACCTGCGACCTGTTCCTCGACATCTACGAACCCGCCAGGGGCAGCGTCACGAAGATAGACGGCAAGGACAAGCCCACCATAATCTTCATGTTCGGAGGAGGATTCGCGGAAGGGGAACGGGATTGCCCGAGATACGGGGAATGGTTCTCGGCAATGACAGCAAACGGCTACAGGATAGTCTCCATAGATTACAGGCTCGGTCTCAAGAGAATCCAGAAGGTCGGCATAGCTCAGGCGAAGCTGCTCGATTGCGCCATACACCTTGCCGTGGAGGACCTCTTCAGCGCGACTTCATTCCTGATACAGAACGCCGAGACGCTCGACATAGACCCCGACAACATAATCATAAGCGGTTCTTCAGCAGGAGCTGTGGCCGCGATGCAGGCCGAATACGAAATCTGCAACAGGACAGTCTGGACGGAACAGCTGCCAGATGGATTCAACTACGCAGGCGTGATGTCTTTCTCCGGGGCAATATTCTCCCGGCAAGGGGAGCTCAGGTATGCCTCTGCGCCATGCCCGATGCTGATTTTCCACGGGACAGCCGACAAAATCGTCCCCTACAAGCAGATAAAGGTAGGGAGACTCGGTTTCTTCGGTGGAGGTAAGATTGCCACGAAGCTCCGCAAATCAGGATACGGATATGTGATGTACCACTTCAAGGGGCTCGGCCATGAGGTCGCAGAATTTATGGCACGCACCCTTGGTCAGCAGTCTGAATTCATCCTCGAGGATGTGATGCAGGGACGGATGCGCACCCTGGATGTCACCCTGGAAGACTGAAGTTCTACCTGATTACGAGCTCGACCGGGCAATGGTCGGAACCCATCACCTCCGTATGGATCGAGGCGCTTTCCAGACGGGGCGCAAGTTCCTCGGAAACGACGAAATAATCGATACGCCATCCTGCATTCCTCTCCCTTGACTTGAAGCGGTAAGACCACCAGGAATAGATGTCCTTCATGTCCGGATGGAAATATCTGAAAGTGTCAATGAACCCTGATTCAAGCAGGGTTGTGAACTTTTCCCTCTCCTTGTCTGTAAATCCGGCATTGTTGTGATTCGACGAAGGGTTCTTCAGGTCGATTTCCTTGTGGGCCACATTCAGGTCGCCGCACACGATGACGCCCTTGCATTTCCCATTGGAATCCGTGCGGGATCTGAGCGACAGGAGATATGCCCGGAAATCGTCTTCCCACGACATCCTGTAGTCGAGTCTTTTCAATTCATCCTGGGAATTGGGGGTATATACGCATACGAGGAAGAAATCCTCCATTTCAAGCGTTATGACACGGCCTTCGTGGTCGTGTTCATCCTTCCCTATGCCGTAGGAGACTGATATGGGTTCATGTCTTGTATATATGGCCGTCCCCGAATATCCTTTCCTCTCGGCGAAATTCCAATAGGAACGGTAGCCGGGAAATTCAAGTTCGAGCTGGCCTTCCTGCATCTTGGTTTCCTGAAGGCAGAAGAAATCGGCGTCGAGGCCGACGAAGGAATCGGCGAAGCCTTTGGTGGCTACGGCACGCAGGCCGTTTACATTCCAGGATATGAGTTTGTACATATACTATTCCATTACCCATTCGGTGCCGTCCTTGGTATCCTTGATACGGATGCCGAGGGCGAGAAGTTCATCCCTTATCCTGTCGCTCGTGGCCCAGTCCTTGACGGCCTTGGCGGCCTTGCGCTGCTCGATGACCATCTGCATCAGCCCGTCTATCGTCTTGAGGGCCTTGCCTCCTTCATTGTCCTCGTCATGAAGGGCGAGAACACCGAAGACCACATTGTCAAAAAGATCGACAAGTGCCTGTATGTCAGACTTTGAGAGAGTCCTTCTATGGTCCTTCGCATTGTTGATGATGCGCACTGCGTCGAATATGCAGGAGAGTGCGACTGGAGTGTTGAGGTCATCGCAGAGTGCATCGTATGTCTTTTCGACTATATCCGCGATTTCCTTGTCGTCGGCATGTACGGAACCTGACTCCGGAGCAGCAGCCGTAAGGAACTCGCCGTAAGCCATCATGTAAGGAGGATTAGCCATGGTACCGACAGACGATGAGCTGACACCTGCGGCCGATGCGATTTCGCGAAGGTCCCTTGCAGCCTGGAGCACCCTCTTGAGCCCTTTCTCCGCAGCCTGCAGGGCCTCGTTGCTGAAATCGAGAGTACCCCTGTAATGAGCCTGAAGGATGAAGAACCTGACGGTCATCGGGCTGTAGGCCTGAGCCAACTCCTTATGATTGCCTGAAAACAGTTCCGGCAAGGTGATGAAATTGCCGAGAGACTTGCCCATCTTCTTCCCGTTGATGGTTATCATGTTGTTGTGCATCCAGTATTTCACGCCGGAAGTGCCGCGCGATGCCACATTCTGGGCTATCTCACACTCATGATGCGGGAAAAGGAGGTCCATTCCGCCTCCGTGTATGTCGAATTCCTTACCGAGGTATTTCTCGCTCATGGCGGAACATTCCAGATGCCATCCAGGGAAGCCGTCGCTCCAAGGCGACTCCCACCTCATTATATGCTCAGGGGAAGCCTTCTTCCAGAGGGCGAAATCGTATGAGGCGTGCTTGTCCTGCTGTCCGTCAAGTTCCCTGGTCCCCTCCTTCACATCCTCAAGGGTGCGTCCGGAAAGGATGCCGTATTTGTGGTCCTTGTCGTATTTGAGGACATCGAAATATATGGAACCGTTGCTCTCGTAGGCATATCCAGCATCGATGATTTTCTTTACAAGGGCAATCTGCTCGATGATGTGTCCGGAAGCCCTCGGCTCGATTGAAGGCGGGGCGACATTCAGCATCCTCATGGCCTCGTGGTACAGTAGCGTGCACGACTGTGCGACCTCCATAGGCTCCAGCTGCTCCAGACGGGCCTTCTTGGCTATCTTGTCCTCTCCCTCGTCCGCATCGTGTTCAAGATGTCCCACATCGGTGATGTTCCTGACATATCTCACCTTGTATCCGAGATGTCTCAGAAGCCTTACGAGCACATCGTAAGTCACACCCGGCCTCGCATGTCCCAGATGCGCATCCCCATATACCGTAGGCCCGCATACATACAGTCCGACATGGCCGGCCTGGACAGGCTTGAAAATCTCTTTCTTCCTCGAAAGCGAATTAGTAATAAACAGTTCTCTCATCTCACTATTGTCTAATGGGCTGACATGGTCCGGGCCATATTATGGCAACAAGACAGACATTCAGTCCCGTAAACCTGCAAATATAATATTTTTATGGATGCCCTGCAATCGAAGTTTGCCATCCGGACTAAAGTTGCCGCAGCAAGGCTTACAAAGAGGCCATGAATTCCTCCGCCTTGTCGAGGGTGTCGAGCTTGCCCACATCGAGCATCCGGAATGATTCGATGTTCACACCATATATCGGATGGGTTGAGGCAGCTTGAAGATAAAAGTCCTTGATCGGGAAGCGTGCCCCGGCGTCTCCATTGGTTGGTATGCCGGTCTTCCGCACATATTCCTCCATCAGAGGGAAAACCCTGTCGGACAAGATATGGATGCCTGAGAAGCCAAGAGACAGGCATTCGGAAGGTGCGACGGACGGGTCGGCCATGATAGTCTCTCCTGTAACCGTATTGGTCCAGCCTGCCAGCCTCATGTCGGACGGCCGGAAAAGGAAATATCTTGAGGTTTTTCGAGGACTGACCAGAAGGGTTGCAAGGGCGTCAGGGCGATGTTCTCCGGAAAAGCGTACCAGATCCGCGTTCGTCAATATGTCAACATTGTGAACGAGGAAACTGCCGCAGCCTTCAAGGAAGCGCCTGGCATGCAGCACCGCCCCTCCGGTCTCGAGCAGGAGCTTCCTCTCGTCGCTCACCTGGAAGTCCATCCAGTCCTGACGCGAAATCCATTCCTCGACCATGTCTGCGAAATGATGCACGTTGACCACGGCCGAATCGAATCCGGCATCGTGGAGCTTGCGTGAGACATGCTCGAGAAGAGGCTTCCCGCACACAGGCACGAGAGCCTTGGGCATGGTGTCAGTCAAAGGTTTAAGACGGGTACCCATCCCCGCCGCAAATATCATTGCTTTCATATCGTTCAATTCTCGGCAAACGGCCTGGAATGTTGCCGGTTCAAAGTATCATATCGATTCCTCTCTCCCTGTGGATCAGATGAATCCGGGCATCAGGATATTTCCCTGCAAGATGGCGCGCCAGATGTTCCGCGCAATAGACGGACCGATGCTGTCCCCCGGTACACCCGAAGCTGATTGAAAGATTGGTGAAACCCCTCCTCAGATAAGTCTCCATATGAGGATCCACAACGCCCTTCACATGTTCCATATATCGAAGGATCTCGCCGTCTTCCTCCAGAAACCTTATTACAGGCTCATCCAGGCCTGTCAGATTCTTGTACTGGGTATATCTGCCTGGGTTGTGGATTGACCTGCAATCGAACACATATCCTCCCCCGTTGCCCGTATAATCCTCCGGGATGCCTTTCTTGTAAGAGAAACTGTACACCTTGACTTCGAGCTGTCCTCCTGGAGCATCGGCAAGAGCGAACTGAGGCAGATCCACGAGGGCAGACAAAGTCTCATTCAGATATGGATAATCCGTAAACGGCTCTGCCAGAAAGGCTTTCAAATCACGCAATGCAGGAATCAGGCTTGTAATGAATTTGGCTTTATGCTCAATCACACCACGGAAACCGTAGGCCCCGAGCACCTGGAGCATCCTCAAAAGACGGAACATCCTGAGTTCCTTAATGAAAACAGCCCTGTCCACACGAGCGGCATATTCTTCAAGAGCCTCCAGATATGTCTCAACCAAAATCTCCTTCACATTGTCCGGATATGCCGCCCTGACCTGCCATACGAATGATGCAAGGTCATAATACACAGGACCTTTGCGTCCACTCTGGAAATCTATGAAATATGGTTTGCCCTCACGTATCATCACATTGCGGGACTGGAAATCCCTGTACAGGAAAGTGTTTCCATAGTCTGTACACTTGAGCAAATCCTCTGCAAAATGCTCAAAATCGTCCTGAAGCGCATTCTCGTCGAATTCCAGTCCTGAAGGCTTCAACATGCAGTATTTGAAATAGTTGAGGTCGAAAAGCACCATCCTCCTGTCGAACTCAGGCTGAGGATAGCACTTGCCGAAATCAAGCCTCCGTCCCCCATCGAACTGGAACCTGGCAAGCATCCTCATACATTCCTGCAGCAACGGGAGCAGAGAATCGAGACTTCCCTGCCCGTGGGCTTCTGCCACCAGGTCCGAAAGCATCACATCTCCCAGGTCCTCCTGAAGATATGCATAACCGTCCCCACTCACGGCAAGCACCCTCGGCACCGGAAGTCCTTCAGATGCGAAATGTCCTGCAAGGTCGATGAAAGCCTTGTTCTCCTTCAGGTCCTTACCCTCCACACCGATGAATGAGCCTCCCTCTCCGGAAAGCCTCACATACCTGCGGTTGCTTGCCGAACCGCATAGCTCACACTCCTCCTGCGGAAGGCAGCCTGCCACCTGCTCATACAGTCTGTTCAAAACATCGTTCACGAGATTCAGTTTTTGGAATTGGACAATCCCGGAGAGCGTCTCCGGCCTGCGAATTTACAAAATATCACAGACTTTGGGCCTATAATCTTTGCCATGCCCCGGAATTTTCCTATTTTTATCACCCGGAACAACCGCCCAATGGTCCATTACGCTGAATCAGCCACTTGATGGTCTATTGTCCGGAAAACCACAAAATGTCATTTCGAGCACAAGCGAGAAATCTGATGGAAACCAATGAAAACCAATGATATGAAACGATTGATACTATTCCTTGTCACGACAGCCCTGTCAGCCGCATCATTGAGCGCCGGAGGCTACAGGACCGAAAAGGACATCCTCTACAAATCCGAGAACGACGCCTATTCCGCCAGGATGTGCAGGCTTGACATCGCATACGAGGAAGGAGCGCAGAACCGTCCGGTGATTGTATGGTTCCACGGAGGGGGGCTTACCGCAGGCAGCCGTTCCGTACCACAGACGCTGACCAGGGACGGAGCCGTGGTCGTGGGAGTGGGCTACCGTTTCGTGACAGAAGTCGATCTCTCGGAAGTCATTGACGATGCAGCCGCATCCGTCAAATGGGTGGTGGACAATGCAGGGAAATATGGAGGCGATGTCTCCAGGATATATCTGGCAGGACATTCAGCAGGAGGATATATCGTGGATTTGCTCGGACTCGACAGGCATTATCTGGCAAAATACGGAATAGATGCCGACAAGATGGCCGCCATCGTGCCTTACAGCGGACAGGTCATCACCCATTTCGCACAGAGGAAGAAAGGCGGGATCCCGGAGCTTACCCCGACGATAGACCAGTTCGCCCCGCTATATTTCGTAAGGGGCGATGCAGCACCGTTCCTGGTGATCTCTGGAGACCGTGAAATGGAACTTTTCGGAAGATATGAGGAAACGGCCTATTTCGTCCGGATGATGCGCCTCAACGGCCACAAGGACATAACCTTCCTCGAACTCGAAGGCTTCGACCACGGCGACATGGCCGAACCAGGCCACCTGATTCTCCTCAAATACATAAAGGAACGGGAAGCATATGCCTCCCATCCTTGATTTCCATCCGACTTGCTCAGAAGTGCAGGCTCACGCTTACTCCCCGGAAAGCGACCTGTACCATTCCTGCATCACGTAGAAAGCCTTCTTGCGGTCCCTCGTTATCATATCGACAAGCTGAGCTTCGGCATTCTCATAAGTGGTCCTGTCGTCCCAATGTATCGTCCAATAGACCGGGACCTCACTCCAAACCATTATGCCCATCTGCTCCACCGTGCGGACCATGGCTTCGTTGTGGGGATAATGCGCCAGCCTTACGAAATTGCAGTTCATTTCCTTGGCCCACGACAGGAGGGTGCGGGCATGCTCTTCGCTGTAGGCCCTTCCATTGGAGCCGAAAGGCACTGGAAAGCCAGTACAGCCGTCAGGAAAGCATGAAGTCTTCTTGGATTCATCGGTCGTTCAATTTCAACGGTTGCCAAACAAATATACTGATTATACTGGAAAATTGCTACATTTGTAACTTTATTTATAACCAACAAACGATGCTGAATCACGCATATTGCTCGGACAAATACCAGTACACGATGGGAAAGTCCTTCTACGACAACGGGATGAAAGACCGGATTGCCGTATTCAACCTGTTCTATAGAAAAGCTCCTGAAAACAATAACTGGGCTGTAGTCAGCGGCACAGACGAAGTGATCGAGATGGTGCAGAACCTCGGAAACATGGATCCGGAATTTTTCGAGAAGTTCCTCCCAGGGGAAGAATACAGGGATTTCAGGGGATATCTGAGCGCCATGAAGTTCACCGGCAATGTATATGCAATGAGGGAGGGAGAGATAGCATTCCCGAATCAGCCTGTAATCATCGTCGAGGGACCTCTGATCGAGGCTCAGGTGCTTGAAACCCCTATGCTATGCATAATGAACCACCAGATGGCGGTAGCCACGAAGGCCTCCCGCGTATGCAGGGCCACGAACCGTCCTGTCAGCGAATTCGGCTCCCGCAGGGCACACGGGCCATGGGCGGCCACTTACGGAGCCAAGGCTGCCATCATAGCCGGATGCAGCAACACATCCAACATCCTGACCGGAGTAATGTTCGGATGCGGATCGACCGGGACCATGGCACACAGCTATGTCACATCGTTCGGATGCAGCGTGGAAGGCGAGCATGAGGCATTCGACACCTATATCAAGACACACAGGAACGAGCCCCTCATTCTCCTGATTGACACATACGACACCCTCAAATGCGGCATCCTCAATGCCATGAGGGCCTACAGGGAAAACGGGATAGACGACACCTATGCCTATGGCTATGGCGTGAGGGTCGACAGCGGAGACCTCGCATATCTCTCGACGGAATGCCGGAGACTCCTTGACGAGAACGGATTCAGAAAATGCAAGATATTCGCCACCAACTCATTGGACGAGTACCTCATTACTGACCTTGAGAGACAGGGAGCCTGCATTGACTCTTATGGAGTGGGTGACGCCATCGCGACCAGCAAGGCAGCCCCTTGCTTCGGCAATGTATATAAACTCGTCCAGATTGACGGGACGGCAGTGCTCAAACGGTCCGAGGACAAAATCAAACTTATCAACCCTGGCTTCCAGATCACCTGGAGAATCATGAAGAACGACCCGGTCAAGGGGGAAATCTTCAAAGTGGATGTGACCTGCCTGCGCGGCGACAGCTTGTGCCGCAAGATCGAATCCGGAGAGACATTCACCGTATGCGACGAATACGACAGATACAAATTCAAGACATTCGAGGCCGGGGAATATACGGCACAGCCTCTCCAGCACAAGGTGATTGAGAACGGCGAAAGATGCGTCCCTGTACACAGCCTCGCCGAGAAGAAGGCATATTACGACGACACCCTGAGGCATTTCAGCCCGAGCGAGAGGCGACTCATCAATCCTCATTACTACAAGGTGGACATTTCCGACGACCTGTATAATATGAAGATGAGCATCATCAACCGCCTTGTAAAGGAAATAAACGATTTCAGAATATGACAAACAGCGCACTCGTCGTAGTGGACATGCTCTACGACTTCATCGACGGCAGCCTCGCCTGCCTCAACTCCGAGAATGCAGTAAAGGAAACCGTCAAGTTCATAGAATCACGCGCATCTTCCGAAGGTAGCGAGAACGAGATACTCGACACATTCCCGATTCTGTTCATCCGCGACCATCACCCTGCAGACCACAGCTCTTTCAAAAGCGAGGGAGGAATATGGCCTCCGCACTGCGTTGCAGGGACCAGAGGAGGAGAAATCCACAAGAACCTTCTGCCCTTCGTTGTTGATGAGCTGACTTTCGACAAGGGATGCGACAAGGCCTGCGAGCAGTATTCCGGATTCGAGGGCAGGAACAGCGCTGGTCAGTCTCTTGGAGAAATCCTCGGCTTGCTTGACACTGAAGATGTTTTTGTAGCCGGAATTGCCACGGAATATTGCGTGAGGAACACTTGCGAGGACCTCATGAAGGCCGGTTTCAGGGTACATCTTCTCGAAAAGGCAATCGGCTATGTGGACCTGCAGGGGCACAAGGATGCGCTTGCAGCCATGAAGGCGGAGGGCATCTCCATCGAATAGCCGGATGGGGCCATCAGACCCAAATTTGGACATTTGCCTAATAATTACTACCTTTGCCGAGTTTTATGAGGAATTATTTGGCAAAAATATGGGTGCCAATGCTGCTCGTGGGAGCAGCCGCCGTACAGACATTCGGCATAGACATCGGAAGAATCAGAGGACTCGCCGGGACGGCAGACTCACTGCACCTTTCCGGACAGACAGACAGCACGACAGTCGGTTCTCTGCCTCTGGACTCCGTATTCATATCCGAAACGACGGTTTTCCCAGACAGCCTCATATTGACTCCGGACGACAGCACCACCGCTGCAATCTCCGACAGCACGGAAGTCTCCGACACCTTGTTCATAAATCCCAAGGACACGATAAGGATTCCAGACTCCCTGCAATACACCGACCCATTCAAATTCAAATATTACATCGCCATCAAGGACTCCACAACAAGGTTCCAGGTGCGCGATTCGCTCATCAATGCCGGAGACACCCTCGAGCTGCATAGACTTGATTCCTTATATATAAAGGACTCCACCGAGGTGGCCATCGCGAAATTCAACGCTTGGTACAACTCCCTCACCAAACGGGAGAGGAAGAAATACGACTATGAGCAGGCCCTGCCTGCAAAGATTGCCGCGATGACAAGGAAGCTCGAAGTCAAGGACAGCATCAAGGCCGTAAGGGACAGCATCACCGAAGCCACCCCGAGGATACTCGAGACTTTCGCCCTGCCTGACTCGATGCAGTACAAGAGGCTGATAATGTGGACCAACAACACGTATGTCAATGACATACGGCTCGAGAAGCAGGACACCACATTCAACTACCATTTCCACGAATATCCTTTCTACAAGACGGACGTGAATGCGACCTATCTCGGAGTGATAGGCTCGCCGGTCCAGACATATGACTACTTCAAGAGGGATTCCGAGGACAATGCTGTGTTCTACACGCCATACAGGTGCTACAACTACTCCCCGGAGACTCTCAGGAACTTCAACACCAAGACCCCATATACGGAACTCGCATACTGGGGCACCCTGTTCGCCAACAGGGAGAAGGAGGAGTCGAACGTGAAGGTCCTGACCACCCAGAACATCACCCCGGAACTGAATGTCACCCTCGAATTCCACAGGTTCGGAGGCAACGGAATCCTCAGCAAGGAGAATGTGAACAACAGGAGTTTCGTGGCAGCGACCAACTACATGGGAAAGAAATACCTGATGCACGCAGGTTACATATATCATAAAATCGACAAGAGCGAGAACGGAGGTATAGTGGACAACTCCATGATAAGGGACACCACTGTCGATGCAAGGGAAATAGCAGTGCGGCTCTCGAGTGCAAGCAATCTTCTGAAGAAGAACACGATTTACCTCGACCAGTCATACCGCATCCCGTTCTCGTTCATCAACAATCTCAAAGGCAGGAAGGAACGCCTGCGCCAGGAGGCTGTGAGGGACAGCATACTTGCCAGCGGGGACTCCGTCGCCATTGAGACAATGTTGGCACAGGAAAAGGAAGACGCGAAGCCGAAGATGAGGGCAGACACCCTCGACAGGAACATCACATCGGCTATCATCGGACACAGCAGCGAATATTCTGTGTTCCGCAAGAAATATGAAGACAACATTTCCACTTCGGATGCTGTCGGACGCGACTTCTACAACGACAGGTTCTATCTCCATCCGACCAAGAGTGCGGACTCCCTGAGGGTCATGAGGTTGGAAAACAGGATTTTCGTGCGCCTGCAACCATGGTCGAGCGATTTCATCGTCTCGAAGGTGGATGTGGGAATCGGAGACAAACTTGCCAGCTACTACTCATTCAGCCCCGACAAATATCTCGGAGGCAAAAGGAATGTGACAATGAATTCGGTGTATCTCTATGCCGGAGCCCAGGGCCAGTACAAGAAATACCTGAGCTGGGACGCAATGGGAAAATACAATTTCCTCGGTTATGAAATCAATGATTTCCTTGTGTCCGGAAACCTCTCGTTCAGCGCCTACCCTTTCAGAAGGGACAGGACAAGTCCGCTCAGGATCGATGCTCATTTCGAAACGAGCCTCAAGGAACCGGATTATTACGAGCAACACCTTTACACAAACCATTTCAAATGGGACAACGACTTCAGCAAGACTTCCGTTACAAAGGTTCAGGCCTCCCTCACGATTCCAAGATGGGATCTGTCTGCATCCTTCGGATATGGTCTGCTGAGCGGAAACATTTACTATGATACCGAAGGTATCGTACGGCAGAATGACACGCCTATGAGCGTGATGACCGCATCGGTCATGAAAAATTTCAAGATCTGGAAATTCCATCTGGACAATCAGGTATTGTTCCAGCTGTCCTCGAACAAGGATGTGCTGCCACTGCCGATGCTTGCCCTGAACCTCAGGTACTACCTGCAGTTCGACGTCGTGAAAAATGTGATGCAGATGCAGATAGGAGCCAATGGAATGTTCACCACAAAATGGTATGCTCCTGCGTACAATCCGGTACTCGGAGTGTTCCACAACCAGACGGAGAATCTATACGGAAACTGTCCATACATTGACGTTTTCGTGAATGTGCAATGGAAACGCGCAAGCATCTTCGTCAAGGTCGTGAATGTGAACATGGGATGGCCGAACAAGTCTGCGGACTATTTCTCGGCTGACGGCTATATCGCCCCTCAGAGGGCACTGAAGGTGGGAATATCCTGGCCGTTCTACATTCTGCCGGGAAGATCAACCAATGCTTCGGCTCCGGGAGCCTCGCGAGGGGGCAGAGATGGAGCCAGCCTGCCTGGTGGCATGTCCGCCGGTGGAGGCAGAAGCATGTCAAAGAATACAAGATGAGATTAAAGGAAAAGACGAAAAGAAAACTTAGGATCGTCCTTGCATCAATGCTTGTCATCTGTATAGGCCCGCTTTTCGAAAGGGTCGAGAATGTCAGCGGAGCAAGCAACCTGGACGCTTTTGCAGGCAAGGACATTGTATGCGCCATTGAGCTTGGAGATGAGCTGTACGGCGCACAGACAGGATTGAATTATGAAATCCTGGAGAGATTTGCCAGGGACAACAAATGCGGAATCCGCATCGTTGCCGGAGGCAGAGACACGGATTACATTGATTCCCTCAGGATGGGAAAGGTTGACATTGTAATCAAGACATCTTACGAAGATATTGCCAATCAGGACGATATCATGATTTCAAGGGAGATGGGAGACCATTCCGTATGGGCGCTCTCAGATGAAAATCCTGTCGGACTCCGACAGGTGAACTCCTGGCTGAGCCATTTCAGCGGCTCGGATGACTACACGGCGTTGCAGAAAAGGTTTTTCTGTTCATACAACCCTTTCAAGAGGGTTTCCGCAGGTGTACAGTCAAGGACTATCAGCCCATACGACCAGCTTATACGCAAATACGCATCCACTCTCGGATGGGACTGGAGGATGCTTGCGGCCGTATTGTATCAGGAATCCAAATTCTGCATAGGCGTAAGGTCTGGCAGAGGAGCCACCGGACTGATGCAGGTAATGCCTCAGACCGGACTGTATTACGGAATCGACAATCTGCTCGACCCTGAACAGAACATAATCGCTGGGGTCTCACATCTGAAAAGGCTTCAGGAAATGTTCCGCAAATGCGGGATAGAAGGCACTGAGCTCATCAAGTTCACCCTCGCCGCCTACAATGCAGGCGAAGGAAGGATAGCCGACTGCCGCAATCTTGCAGAGGCGATGGATGTGGACAGCCGTTGCTGGGACGATGTGGTCAACATCATCCCTATGATGCGCGAAGACTCCATCCTCCAGCAGGAATCAGTCAAGTTCGGAAAGTTTCAGGGCTATGAGACGATAGCCTATGTGGACAGCGTGCTTGCAATCTATGACGCATTCTGCGTCATCAACCCTGCCGCCTGACAACGTACTGTCCGTGATTGAGGTCTCAATCACGAATATCTGACCGTGTCTGCCGGATCCACCCTCGCGACGAACAGGCACGGAATCAGAAGCAGCAGCATTATCGCTGCAAAAGCAGCAGCATCAGCCGCAAGAATCAGTCCCAGGTCAGGATTGACGGGCACATAGGACACGAAATAGTTTTCCGGATTGAGACGGAGTAGATGCGTGGTGCCCTGAATCAGACAGAACAGCAGAGCCAGGATGTTCCCTGCAGCCATTCCCTTCAGCACGGCTGAGGCGGAACAGGACAGGAACACCCTGGCTATCGCTTTGTCCGTCATCCCGAGCGCCTTCAGCAGGCCTATGGTGGATATATGCTCGAAAAGCATTATCAGAAGGCCGGAAATCATGTTCACACCAGCGACGACAGTCATCAGGACAAGGATGAACAGGACATTGAAGTCTATCAGGGACAGCCAGTCGAAAAGCTGCGGATAACGGGAAATGGCAGAGGTGGCGATCACCGGACGCTCGCTTTCGGATGAATAGCCGTTCACTATGGAGCCTATATGCCTTGCAGCCTCCTTCACGGACTCCTCGTCCCTCCAGGATGGTTCAAGCATTATCTCCATTGCGGACACCTCGGAATCAGTCCAGCCGTTCAGCCTCTGCAGGTCGGCCATGGGCACAAGAAGCACAAGCCTGTCATCAGCCTGGACCATCGACTCATGCACTTCGACTATCCTGAACTTCCTCGCCTTGACCTTCTCGCCAACGAAATAGGCAGTGACATCGTCTCCGGTGCCGAGTCCCGTGATCTCGGAGAAACGTGAAGGGACGGAGACTGGCATCGACACGCTGTCACGGGAGAAGCCTGGCGTACCCTTGAAAAGCACTCCCTGGATGTTTTCCCCCGCCTTCGCTATACCGGCCCTGTAAACGACAGGCTCGATTTTCTCCACATAGTCAAGTTCCTTTATATATGGAAGATATGACGGATCGGCGTCAATGGGGGCGCCCTCGTCGAGCACATTCATGTTCGGAGGCGTGAGCTGGACATCACCTGCCACGGAAGATATTCCGTTTCTTATCTCATATCTGAACCCGGAGGATATTGAAACCGCCACGATCATCACGAGGAAGCTCACGCCAATCGAGACTGACGCGATTCTTCCCTTGAACCTGAGACGGGATGCTATGAACCGGGAGGCATCCATCACTTACCTGCTTCAAGTGCAGAGAGCCTTGCCTTCGCAGCCTCCCTTTCGTTCTCCGGTGCACACTGCACCAGCATCTGGAGATATTTGATTTCCAGCTTGACATTCTTGTCCCTGCGTGCGATTATGGCGCAGTTCTTCACGGCGGTGTAGTCCATCGGGAATTTCTTCAGCACCTTCGAATACTGTTTGAGGGCTTTCTTGGAGTCATTCCTGCCGACAAGGTAATACGCACCGATATTGTTCAGGAACTCAGGATTTTCAGGATAAAGTGAAGCCATCGTCTCGGAAAGGCTGCGGAATGCCTCCATTCCGGCAGGAGTGCCGAGGGAATAGAACGAATAGCAATATTCCTGCATGGCCTCGGGAAAGAAATCCTGGCCGAGATCCTTTCCTTCGTATTTCCATTCCACACGGGCCGATGAATTGGCCAGGTTCTGAAGGAAGACCAATGCCATGTCGGGACTGCCCTTCTCATATGATATATATGCGTTGGCCTTCACGAACCTGAAGCCGAGATTGTCCGGTTCGAGGGATATGGCCTTGTCGATGCTCTTGATGGCGTTGCCGTACATCTGGTCATCGTAGAATGGCTCCTGATAATAATATATGTCAACTCCGGTAGAGTCCTTCAGGCTCAGCAGAGGTGTCATGCCGAGATATTTCTTTTCCGTTTTCTTGACCACTTCGTCAGTCCTTGATTTGGTGAGCCAGAAATCGAAACGGGCAAGATGCACCCTCGCATCGGTGGAGTCAGCCGCCTCCCAATTGTCAAGAAGAGTCTCCACACCGACTCCTGCCGGGCCGAGCTTCGAGACAATCGTGTTGTATCTCTGGACATATTTCTCGGTCTGTGCGCCTGCCGTAAAGCCTATGGCCAGAAGCGGCAATAACATATATATCTTTTTCATTCTTAATTAGTTAATTCTATTATATTCCTCTCCCTCGGATTCCTCACTTCGTTCGGAATGACAGCCTGACAGACTCCCCACCAGTCATTCCACTCCCATCCTGATCCTTCTGCCTTGAGGAAGCAGATTGTTGCAACGCGTCCCGAGATTCTTAACGAATCCGAGCGGAAGCGAATCATGAGTGACCGCCACATACCCCCTCGGTGCATCCGGAAGCACCATTGAATCCCTATGCAGGAAAGACAAGGCCATATTCCTGTCAAGTTCCACCATCGGGAAAGCATCAGGAGCCAACTTCAGCGAAAGTGCGAGATCGGCATCAGGTACAAGGGTATCCCCCTTCATCACCCCGACAGCACACCCGGCAGCCACCGTATGAAGCGACGACTCCAACACGGACACAAGGGCCTCGATTCCGGAAGGCACCGCCACGATCGTCTGTCCTTTCACCCTGAAGGACATCGGAACGGAGAACAAGTCCCCGAAAGACTTCACAGGCAGTCCTTTGGCAGCCGTCCTCCCAGACCTTGAGCCCGAGGCATATGAGCCCCCGCCACAAGAGGAAGTCTTCCGGAAAGCCGCACAATACTGGCCCTCCCCCGGCACCAGACCAGGCACAAGGCTGTAACCGAACTCCGTCTCCAATACCCCCTGGGAGGCATCCCCGGGCCCGGCAGTCAGAGGTTCAGCCCCAAGCTCCGAAACAATCCACTGCGCATTGCAGTCATTCTCATATCTGTTGAAGGTGCAGGTGGAATATATGAATACCCCTCCTTCAGCCAAAGAATTCCAGACATCGGCCACTATCCTCTTCTGCCTTGCGGCACACAGGGCCACATTGTCCTCCGACCACTGCTCCACAGCACCTTCATCCTTGCGGAACATACCTTCTCCCGAACACGGGACATCGGCCACAATCACATCGAAGAAGCCTTCAAGGGAAGAGAACGCCCGCGGGTCATCATTGGTCACGACCACATTCGGGTCCCCCCATATCGCTGCATTCCCGGCAAGGACGGAACACCTCTGCTTCATCACCTCGTTGGCGACAAGGATGAACGAATCACCGTATTCCTGCCTGAGGGAGGCCGCTATGTCGGTGGTCTTCCCGCCCGGAGCCGCACACAGATCCAGGACCTTCAAGGGACGCTTCGATGCAGGCAGGAAACGCCTGAACACATTCCCCACGAACATAGCCGAAGAATCCTGTACATAATAGGCCCCACAATGGAAATGAGGATCTAGTGTGAAGACCGGCCTGTCGTCCAGGAGAATCCCTAAAGGGCTCCAAGGCACGGACTTCCCAGCTTCGCGAAGGGCACCGGCTCCAAGGCATGGCTTGGACGGATTAAGTCGCACAGACACCGAGGCAGGCGTGTCTAAAGCCGAAAAAGCGACAAGGGCGTTGTCGCTCCCTATCGCCTCTTCAAGATATTTCCTGAAACTTTCCTTCAACATCAATCCCGGTCATCTATGAATGGAAACCATTCTTGTAAGAATCGAACCCCTCAGGGAACATCGACGGATCGATACCTTCAGGCATACGGCCTTCAGACATTGCGGCAAGTCCATCCACCGCCTTGTCAAGGGCTCCCTTTATCTTGGATCCGAGTATTGTCTTCATCATGAAATTCAGCTCCGCATCAATGCAGATGCTGAACTCTGTCTTGTAAGGGTCGGACGGAGCGGCATCAAAATGCAGCGTCAGGCTGAACTTGAAAGGAGCGCCGTCATCCTCGAACACGATCCTGGAATAAGGTGTCCGTTCCACAACCTTCACCCCGATGTTGAAACCCTGGACGACAGCATGGATCGAATCATAGTCAGCCGTCACGTCCTGCCTCTTGTCCTCTGGAAGGAAATTCACGAAATTCCTCATGTCCGAGAACGCCATGTAAAGTTCGTATGGAGGCTTCGAGACAATGCCTTTCCTGCTGTTGATTTCCACTGCCATGGCTATTCCTCCCTGCCCCATGTGGAAGGAGAATACCTCCATTCCTTCAGGATTTCCATATCCTCGTCCCTGACATATCCCGTCTCGCGGGCTACTCCGATGAGGGTGTCGTAATTGGAAAGGGTGGTAAGCTCGACATCCGCATTCTCAAAAGCCTTTCTCGCATGGTTGAAATTGTACGAGAATATCGCCACCATACCTAGCACGTCCGCTCCAGCCTTATAGAGGGCAGACACTGCTGCAAGACTGCTCATTCCTGTGGATATGAGGTCTTCCACGACCACCACCTTGGAGCCGATCTGGAGCAGCCCCTCTATCTGGGAGCCGGTACCATGGTCCTTAGGCTTAGGACGCACATATATGAAAGGTTTCTGAAGCATATGGGCCACAAGATAACCATGCGCGATGGCACCTGTCGCCACACCTGCAATCACATCCACTTCCGGATATTTCTCCTTGATTATATCTGCCATCCATCGGCATACATTCTCCCTTGCCTGAGGATATGACAGAAGCTTTCTGTTGTCACAATAAATCGGCGAAAGCCATCCTGAAGCCCATGTGAAAGGTTCGTCCGGTCTGAGCATGACCGCTTTGATGTCCAGGAGGGACTTGGCTACCGCCTTTTCTACTGTCAGCGTTGTAGATTCCATATCAAAACTGTTTTATTTTGACTATATTTGCAAACCGTAAAATCCACGCCCGAAAGAGCGTATCTTGCAAAGTTAGTAAATTATATCCTTAAATGCACAAGATATACTTTGAAAAAAGATGTCTGGTCATCTGTCCTCCCGATGAGCAGGCATTGTCGGATCCTAACGCCGTGATGGTCAGCATCGGGCGAGGGGAAGATGTACACCAGTTGATAAACATGTTCGAGGTGTCCGGGTCCCTGCACCGCATATACATTCCGTCCGAAGACACCGAATCCACATACCGCATGATCTGCTCCGAATTCAAGGAAGTCAATGCGGGAGGAGGTCTCGTCACCAACCGCAGGGGAGACTTCCTGCTCATACGCAGGGGAGGAATGTGGGACCTGCCGAAAGGACATCAGGAACCGGGAGAGGACATAAGCACGACCTCGCTCCGGGAGGTAAGCGAGGAGACCGGCATAAACGACCTCGTCCTGCGCGACCTCATCTGCGTGACGGACCACTGCTACCGCCGCGACGGAATCTGGCATCTGAAACACACCTGGTGGTATGACATGCTCTATACCGACCCTACCGACCTTACCCCACAGAAGGAGGAGGACATATCCAAGGCAGCGTGGGTGGCAAAATCAAGCCTTCCGCCATTCCTCCTAAACACTTATCCGTCCATTCAGGAAGTGTTCAGGGAGGCAAAAATATAGTTCTTCTACCCTTTCAGCGAAAAAATTCATCATTTATTCGATTTTCTGAAACAAATCGCCGGAAAATTCGTATAATATAATGTTTTATCGCGAAATATAATGAAACTTTCACAATTCCAGTTCAATCTGCCGGCAGAAAAGATTGCCCAGGAGCCGCCGAGATGGCGTGACGAATGTAAGCTGATGGTCCTCCACAAAGATACCGGGGAGTTGGAACACCGGCTGTTCAAGGATATAATCGATTATTTCGGAAAGGGAGACACCTTCGTCCTCAACGACACGAAGGTCTTTCCTGCAAGACTTTACGGCAACAAGGAGAAGACCGGGGCCAACATTGAGGTCTTCCTTCTCCGCGAACTCAACAAGGAGCAGAGGCTATGGGATGTCATAGTCGATCCTGCAAGGAAAATCCGCATAGGCAACAAGCTCTACTTCGGCGAGGACGAGAGCCTTGTAGCCGAAGTCATCGACAACACCACATCGAGGGGCAGGACACTCCGGTTCCTGTACGACGGAAGCTACGAGGAATTCAAGGAGACCCTTTTCGGTCTCGGACAGACCCCTGTACCTGACTGGGTCAAGAAAGAAGTCACTCCGGAGGACAAAGAGAACTTCCAGACGATCTTCGCCGCCCACGAGGGTGCCGTATCAGCACCAGCAGCAGGCCTGCACTTCAGCAGGGAGTTGTTCAACAGGATGATTCTCAAGGATATAAACAAGGCGTTCATCACCCTGCACATGGGAATCGGACATTTCCGCGAGGTGGATGTGGAAGATCTCTCCAAGCATAAGATGGACTCCGAGAGGCTCATCATCACGGAGGAAGCCGCAGCCCTCATCAACAAGACCAAGAGGGAGAAGCACAAGGTGTGCGCAGTCGGAATCACCGTCATACGCGGTCTGGAGACATATGTGACCACCAACGACGAGGTCAATGCCTACGACGGATGGACAAACAAGTTCATATTCCCGCCTTACCGCTTCGCCATCCCGAATTCGATTGTGTCGAACTTCCATCGCCCTGGCTCGACGATGCTGATGTCTGTGGCCGCTTTCGGTGGCTACGAGAATGTGATGAAGGCTTACAAGACAGCCTTGGAGCAGGACTACAAGTTCGGTCCATACGGAGACGCACTCCTGATAATCTGACCGAACCGTCCTGTCATCCCGACATAGCGAGGCACTTCTGTCATCTCGTCCAAGCGAATCACTCATGTCATCTCGACCAAGCGAATCACTCCTGTCATCCCGACATAGCGAGGCGCTCATGTCATCTCGACCAAGCGAAGCGCGTGGAGAGAACTGAAAAGAATGAAAACAATATAAAAACAGAAAAATTTTCATTCAGAAACAGAAAAACCTGCCTGCGGTCATAGTTCCGCAGGCAGGTTTTGTCTTTATTTGCGTCCTGACTCTAATCGCCGCAAACATGGATTCGTTTGAAGAAAATGCCTGTCTCTGCGCCCTCGGACACATATTCGGATTCGAGCCGGCCATCGCACTCGCCCTGGTCAGGCACTTCGGAAGCGCCTCCGAAGTGTTCCGTGCCGGGAGCAGGCAGACGGATGAACTGCTCGGTCCCTTTTCAAAATATCGTGGACAGATCTGCGGACAGGCCCTCGACAACGCACGGAAGGAACTTGAGGGGCTTGCCGGCAGAGGCATCTCATATGCAGGATATACCGGAGAGGATTATCCCGACCTGCTGAAAGAATGTGCCGACGCCCCCACCGGCCTGTACATCAGGGGCAGCACCCCGGCAAAGGAATTATGGGACAGCCGCAGATGCATCGCCATAGTCGGCACGAGGGACATCTCTCCCTACGGCAAGGAATGGTGCGAAAGGCTTGTGGCAGCCCTCGCATTGACGAAGGAGAAGCCGACGATCGTGAGCGGACTCGCCCTCGGCACGGACATCTGCGCCCACCGTGCAGCCCTGGAACACGGACTCCCCACAATCGCCGTGATGGCTACCGGTGCGGACAGGATATATCCGTTCAGGAACATCCCGGTTGCGGAAAGGATGTGCGCGACTCCCGGATGCGCCCTCGTGACCGACTACCCGCCAGGCACCCCTCCCCTCGCCCTGCACTTCCTCCGGAGGAACAGGATCATAGCCGGACTCTGCGAGACCCTGGTCCTTACCGAGTCGCGTGCCAAGGGAGGCGGAATGAACAGCGCCAGACTCGCATTCTCCTACGACCGCAATGTACACGCCCTGCCGGGGAGGGTGGACGACCCCCGCTCCCAGGGATGCAACATCCTGATAAAGAGCAAGGTTGCAGAGCCTCTGATAGATATCGGGACATTCATCAGCGAGCATGGCTTCAACAAAATGTCCGGCAAGAAGGGCCGGGCCCGGGATGAGGCCGAAGCACCGGGGATGCTGATCCGCAGGACATTCGGCGACACTTGCAGCGAACAGGACATGAAGATGATGGAACTTATGCTCGGCGAGATACGCAAGGAACGGGGCGTAACCATCGAAGAACTCGGAGACAGGACGGGATGCGGATATGCCAGCGCATCGGGGTATGCCGCACTCCTGGAAGCAGAAGGATTCATAAGCAGCGATCTGCTCCAGAGATGCACGATTAAAGCAAAAAATATGTAACTTTGCATAAACAAGGATGTACCAGAACCTGCCATGCCTCAATTCATAGATACCCACACCCATCTTTACGACGAAATGTTTTCCGGCGAGGAGGACCTTGCCGTAGAAAGAGCCGTGGAAGCCGGAGTGACAAAGCTTGTCGTCCCGGACATCGACTCGTCCACGAGGGATGCGATGTTCTCGTTCACGGACAGGCATCCGGGAGTGGCATTCCCCTGCCTCGGCCTGCACCCGACTTCCGTAGGAGCCGGATGGGAGGAAGAACTATCCAGGATGGAAGCGTACAAGGACCGGGAAATCAAGGCCATCGGCGAAATCGGCATAGACTGCTATTGGTCAAAGGAATTCCTGAAGGAACAGCAGGAGGTGTTCAGGGTACAGATAGAGATGGCTTCTTCCCTGGACCTCCCCATAATCATCCATTCAAGGGAATCCACCGGGCTCATACTCGACATCCTGAAAGACTGCAGGCACCTCGGCCTGCGCGGGATAATGCATGCCTACAGCGGAAGCGAGGAGACATTCCGGGAGCTTCAGGCCCTGGGCGACTGGTATGTCGGCATCGGAGGGGTGCTGACCTACAAGAACGCATCCATAGCCAGGACCGTCACATCAATCCCTCTCGAAAGGATCGTCCTTGAGACGGACTCACCGTATCTTACCCCGGTCCCGTTCAGAGGCCGCAGGAACGAGAGCAGCTACATACCATACATCGCGGAGAAGCTTGCCTCCCTGAAGGAAATCCCTGTCGGGACGGTGGCGGAAGTGACCACAGACAACGCAAGAAAACTGTTCAATATATGATGACCGAAAGCAATCCACTCAAATCCTCGATACTCCTTATATATACCGGAGGGACGATCGGCATGAAGGAGGATCCTGTCGAGCAGACCCTCAAGCCTTTCGACTTCGGGCAGATTCTCGAAGAGGTGCCCGAGCTCGGCAAGTTCGCCTGCAGGATAGATTCGAGGACATTCTCGCCACTCATAGACTCGTCGGATGTGGAGCCTTCAGACTGGCAGAAGCTCGCCGGGCTCATCGAGGAGGAATATGACAACTACGACGGGTTCGTGGTCCTCCACGGTACCGACACGATGGCCTATTCCGCCTCCGCCCTCAGCTTCATGATAGAAGGACTCACGAAGCCCGTCATCTTCACGGGAAGCCAGCTGCCCATCGGCGCTCCGAGGACGGACGGAAAGGAAAACCTCATCTCGTCGGTGGAGATAGCCGCCGCGAAAGACAGCGAAGGAAGGGCCAGGGTGCCTGAAGTGTGCATATGCTTCGACAATGTACTGATGAGGGGCAACAGGACGACCAAGGTGAACGCCGAGAATTTCAGGGCATTCCGTTCGGACAACTGGCCGTTCCTCGCAGAGGCCTGCATCAGCATCAAATACAACACGACAGCCATCCGCAAGCCGGAATCCCCGGACAAGAAGCCGGTGTTCCACAAGAAGTTAGACACAAGGGTTTCAATTCTCAAGATACACCCGGGCATAACTCCGCAGGTGGTCAGGGACATCCTCTGCGGAAGCGAGACAAGGGCCGTCATCATAGAGACTTACGGGGCCGGGAACGCCCCTTCGAAGGAATGGTTCCTGTCCATCGTGAGGGAGGCTGAAGCTATGGGCAAGGTGCTTCTGAATGTCACCCAGTGCATTGCCGGAGGGGTGAACATGGACATCTACGCGACCGGGAAGGGCCTGAAGGATGCAGGGGTCGTGAACGGCTATGACAGCACCACGGAGAGCGCCCTTGCAAAGCTGTTCTACCTGCTTGGAGAAAGCGATGACAACGGATTCGTGAAACGGATGCTGGAAACGGACCTGAGGGGAGAAATCTCAAAATAATTATTGTCTATTGAAAATTAATTGCTAAATTGCACCGCATTTTAGGTGGGAAGTACATCCGTGCGTTCCAAAAAGCAAAATTGACAAGAACAATACAATAACTTTAATCAATTAAACACACAAAAACAATTATGAAAAAATTTTTCATGTTTTTGGCAGTAATGGGCGTTATGGCCATTTCTGCACAGAATGCAGCAGCTCAGGATCAGGCTGCTGAGACCGCAGCTACAGAAGTGGCCGCTCCTGCAACCGATGTGCTTGACGGACCTGAGGAAGTTCCTATGCATCAGGCTCTCAAGACCAAGTTCATCGAAGGTGGTGCAGGCTTCATGGCACTCGTAATCGCCTGTCTTATCCTCGGTCTTGCACTTTGTATCGAGCGTATCCTTTACCTCGGATTCTCCAAGACCAACACCAAGAAGCTCCTCGCAGCTGTCGAGAAGGCTCTTGCTGAGGGTGGCGTAGAGGCTGCCAAGGATGTATGCCGCAAGACTCGCGGACCTGTAGCAAGCATTTTCTACCAGGGTCTTCTCCGTATGGACCAGGGAATCGAGACCGTGGAGAAATCCATCGTTTCATACGGTTCAGTGCAGATGAGCCAGATGGAGCAGGGCCTTTCATGGATTTCACTCTTCATCGCCATCGCTCCTTCACTCGGATTCTTGGGAACGGTTATCGGTATGATTCAGGCATTCGATGCCATCCAGGTTGCCGGTGATATGTCTCCAAATGTCGTAGCAGGAGGTATGAAGGTCGCTTTGATCACAACCGTCGGCGGTTTGATCGTTGCCGTTATCCTTCAGATTTTCTACAACTACATCCTTTCGCAGATCGACTCCCTCACAATTGAAATGGAGGACGCTTCGATCTCAATGGTTGACATTTTGGTTAAATATCAGGAAAATAAATAATTGACTTTACAATGTACGCAAAAGTAATCAAATGGATAGCTTGGGCGTTGTTCATCGTAGGCGTAGTTGCCAGCTTCTTCGGCTTCGTAGTAGGCTTTGACAAGAATGGCAACATGCCGGTTGACACGATGCTCTACTGCGCGTACGCAATGGTAGCGATTGCAATCCTGGCCGTACTTCTCGGCGCTGTTGTAATCTCCGCGATCAACAACCCTAAATCCCTCATCAAACTGGGTATTTACCTTGTTGGTGCTGCAGTTATCATCGCAGGCGCATACTTACTTGCTCCGGGCACACCGGCAGTGGGATATCTTGGAGAACCAGTGTCAGACATGACACTCAAGCTCACTGATACTCTTCTGAATCTTACCTACCTCAGCTGTGGTCTTGCAATCGTATCGATAATTGTGGGCGCCATTGTTACTGCAACTCGTAAATAACTGACACCATGGCAAAAAAGACACCAGAAATCAATTCAAGTTCTACGGCGGACATCGCGTTCCTCCTGCTTTGCTACTTCCTGATGACAACCACAATGAACCAGGATATGGGTCTGCAGCGTCGTCTGCCGCCTATGCCTGACAAGAATCAGAAAGTCGAAGACCAGAAGGTTAACCGACGCAATATCATCATTGTGAAGATTAACTCCGCAGACAGACTTCTTGCTGGTAGTGAGCCTATCCATGTCAGCCAACTGAAAGATAAGATCAAAGAATTCCTCACCAACCCTGCAAACAATCCTGACCTCCCTGAGAAGTCGGAAATCGACATCGAAGGATATGGACCGTGCATGGTTTCAAAGGGCGTCATTTCTCTCCAGAATGACCGTGGTACAAGCTACCAGGCATACATTGCCGTGCAGAACGAGCTTGTTGCAGCTATCAACGAGCTTCGCGACGACTGGTCAATGGTCAACTTCGGAAAGAAGTACGCACAGCTTGATGAGGACAGACAGGCAATCGTCAGAAAGGCCGTGCCTCAGAACATCTCCGAGGCAGAGCCTAAGGATATAGCCAAGAAATAAAGGAGAACATAGTTATGTCAAAATTCAAGAAAGGTGATAAGAAAGGGATGCCGGGCATCACGACATCCTCACTGTCCGATATCGTGTTCATGCTGTTGTTCTTCTTCATGGTGACTACCACCATGCGCGAAACTGAGAACAAGGTCGTGGTGAAACTTCCGGAAGCAACGGAAGTTGCCAAGCTCGAAAGAAAGGACCTGACTTCGTACATCAATATCGGTACCCCTGTAAGACATCTTCAGGCACAGTACGGTAACGATGCGCGTATCCAGCTCAACGACTCTTTCAAGACCGTGGATGAAATCCGCGACTTCATCGCAGCAGAGCGCGACGCTATGAGCGAAGCCGACAGACAGTTCATGACCGTAGCCATCAGGGCTGACGAGAATACGAGGATGGGTATCGTGACAGATGTGAAGCAGGAGCTCCGCAGATGTTCAGCACTCAAAATCATGTACTCTGCAAGAAGGGCATCGGCTGAATAGTTCAGCATGCCTCTATGATAATAAAAAAAGCAGTCTTTTGAAAAGGCTGCTTTTTTTATTTGAAAATCCGATGGGCAACTATTTTCTTTGAAAACAAGTGGAAGATTGGAGAAAAATAGGTAATTTTGTGAGATTTTAGTCAAAAATACTGCAATGAAACCTTCAAGATACCTTTCAGTCGCCCTGCTTATACTCTGTACTCTGGGCTTCAGCGCATGCTGCCAACACAACGATGATTCAAAAGCCAAATACATATTCCTGTTCATAGGAGACGGTATGGGCACATCAAGCGTCGACATGACCGAATCCTATCTTTCATACAAGGCAGGAAAATTTGGAGGCGAACAGTTGACTTTTACAAGGTTCCCGTATTTCGGTACGGCTACGACCTACTCTGCAAGCCAGAACATAACATGCTCCGCTGCAGCCGGTACTGCAATTGCAACAGGTCACAAGACAAACAACGGCAGTCTCGGAGTGGATGCGAACGGTGAACCTCAGCAAAGCATGGCGGAGGCGCTTCATGAAGAGGGATACAAGGTGGGCATCATTACATCGGTGACAGTGAACGATGCGACTCCCGGAGCGTTTTACGCCCATAATGAGTCACGAGGCAACGGTTTCGACATAGCCACCCAGATCGTGACGTCAGGATTCGAGTATTTCGCAGGTAACGGATTCAAGCAACACAAGGACAAGGAAGGCAAGTACATCGGTGACTATCTCAGCGAAAACGGAATGACCGTATGCTATTCCTGGGAAGAATATGCAGAGGCCGGCAAAGATGCAAGAATATTGCTGTGCGAGCCATATAACAACAATATCGAGCCTCAGGTATATTTTGCCGGAGGTGCAGTCCCGGAAGGTCATATGACATTGAACGAGTTCGTCATCAATGCCCTTGACCGCTTCGGCGAAGATCCTTTCTTCATTATGTGTGAAGGAGGAGAGATTGATTGGGCAGCACATGCAAACAAGACGATGCCGACCGTAATGTCCATCCTGGCGTTTGACGAGGCTGTCAAGACTGCTTACGAATTCTATCTCAGGCATCCGGACGAGACCTTGTTGGTAGTGACAGCCGACCATGAAACAGGAGGAGCTTGCGTAGGAAGCGGCGACACTCATCTTTACACGGTCGATTGGGGCCCTGTTGACAGTGCCTACACCGCAGCAGGAAATACAAACCTGCTTGACCAGAAAGCCAACAGGGAACTCAATGCCAAGTCGAGAATCGGATGGACGACCTCCGACCACACGGGAGTAAGCGTTCCCGTTTATGCAATCGGCAAAGGGGCGGAGAGATTCTGCGGAAGGATGGACAACACGGAAATAAAAGGGAAAATTCTGGCTGAACAGCCTTGCAAACAATAGATTCAAATGGAAAGAAGGATTAAAGTCAAGGACCTGCTCAAATGCGAGCCTGGTCAGGAAGTAACAGCCAAAGGCTGGGTAAGGACAAAGAGAGGGAACAAGAATGTGGCGTTCATTGCATTGAATGACGGATCCACAATCAACAATATACAGATAGTTGTCGACAAGACCTCGACAGACGAGGCTATTCTTGCAAAGGTTACAACCGGAGCCTGCATCCGCGTGAGCGGAAAGCTTGTCGAGTCCGTCGGTGGCGGGCAAAGCGTTGAGATACAGGCATCCGAGATAGAGGTATATGGCGAGTGCGATCCGGTGAGATACCCTCTCCAGAAGAAGGATACCTCATTTGAATTTCTCAGGACGGTGGCTCATCTGAGACCACGCACCAACACGTTCGGGGCGATATACAGGATCCGCAACCAGATGGCCTTCGCCATCCACGAATTCTTCCACAACAAAGGTTTCGTATATGTCCACACCCCTCTCATCACGGCATCTGACTGCGAGGGAGCCGGACAGATGTTCAAGGTCACCACACTCGACCTGGAGAACCTGCCACGCAACAAGAAGGGACAGGTTGACTACACCAAGGACTTCTTCGGCAAGGAGACGAGCCTGACCGTAAGCGGCCAGCTGGAAGGCGAGCTCGGGGCAATGGCCCTGGGGGAAATCTACACCTTCGGACCGACATTCAGGGCAGAGAACTCAAACACTCCGCGCCACCTCGCAGAGTTCTGGATGGTAGAGCCGGAGATGGCATTCTACGACATCAACGACAACATGGACCTCGCTGAGGAATTCATCAAATATCTCGTGAAATATGCCCTCGACAACTGCGCCGATGACATAAAATTCCTCAATGACAGGTATGACAACGAACTGATTTCAAGGCTTGAGGGAGTCCTCGGCACTGAGTTCGTAAGACTCACCTACACCGAGGGCGTGAAGATACTGAAGGCGGCAGACGTGCAGTGGGAATACCCTGTGGACTGGGGAACCGACCTCCAGAGCGAGCACGAGAGGTACCTTGTCGAGCAGCATTTCAAGAAGCCTGTCATCCTCACTGACTATCCAAAGGACATCAAGGCCTTCTACATGAAGCAGAACGAGGACGGCAAGACTGTCCGCGCGATGGATGTCCTCTTCCCGAAAATCGGGGAAATCATCGGCGGATCGGAGCGAGAGGCATCGCTTGAAAAGCTTGAAGCCCGCATAGACGAACTTGGAATGAGCCGCAGGGGTCTTGAATGGTACATAGACACCAGGCGCTTCGGTGCAGCCCCTCACAGTGGTTTCGGTCTCGGATTCGAGAGGCTGCTGCTTTTCGTGACCGGTATGTCAAACATCCGCGACGTGATACCATTCCCTCGCACACCAAAGAACGCAGAATATTAACAGGCGCAAGCCAAGCAATACCCAACAACCATGCTAATCATAGGTATAGCCGGAGGTTCCGGATCAGGAAAGACCACTGTGGTGAAGGCAATCACAGAACAGTTGAAGGACAGAGTTGTCGTAATACCGCAGGATTCCTACTACAAGGACCTGAGCCATTGCACGGAGCAGGAAAAGAGGGAGCATAACTTCGACCATCCTGATTCCATCGATTTCGACCTTCTGTGCCAGCATCTCAAGGAATTGAAGGAAGGAAAGTCAATCGAACAGCCTGTCTATTCCTACATAACCTGTTCCCGTTCGGCGGACGAGACCGTCACCGTCAACCCGGCAGATGTGATTATCGTGGAAGGCATCCTCATATTTACCTGCACGAAACTCCGCAAACAGTTGGACATCAAGCTGTTCGTCGATGCAGACGACGATGACAGGCTGATGAGGGTGATGTCGAGGGACATAATAGAGAGAGGCAAAACCGTGGATTGGGTCATCGAAAGATACACCAAGACCGTGAAACCTATGTATCTGCAGTTCATCGAGCCGAGCAAGAGATATGCGGACATCATAATCCCTCAGGGAGGGCACAACAAGGTTGCGATAGACGTCATTGCCGCCACCATCGAGAAATCCCTGGCCAACAGCCGCAAGTGACGGTCTGAAATGAACCATGTCAAACCGATGATTTGAAGATAAAAAAGGAAAATAAGGCAGGATTGTATATCACCGTGATATTCCATCTCACGGTGATTATTGTCTTGCTTGCATTCCGGATAGATTCGACCATCCGCAAGGAGGACAGTTTCGTGCTGGATTTCTCCAAGCAGGAGGAAATCGAGAGGCAGAGGGAGGAGGAAATCTTCAAGGAGGACATCAGCAGGAAGCTTGACGAGCTGATAGAGATGTCACGCAACGTCCCTTCGTCCCAGATCAGGAACATCGCCGTGGATGCCGGCTCGACATTGAAGGATGACAGGGGTACGGATGCCGAGCAGCTCTACAAGGATGCTGAAAGGCTTGCCGCTGACCTGAAGAACGGTCAGAAGGATGCGATTCATGAAGACGCGAGGGAAGAGACCGTAGAAATGCCTTCAAGCCAGAAGAAGGACGAGAAACCGGAGAAGGAATACAGTGGTCCGTCAGTGGTCTCCTACTCTCTCGAAGGCAGGAAGGCGAGCCATCTCAACATCCCGGCATACAGATGTTACGGGAGCGGCGATGTAACCGTCATCATCACTGTCGACAATTCCGGGACGGTTGTAAACGCGAAGGTCCTTGACGCCGTTTCCTCCGAGGACCAGTGCCTCCGCAATTTCGCAGTACGGGCAGCCCGCCTCTCACGATTCTCCGCCTCGCCGACAGCACCTCCACGCCAGAGCGGCGAAATCGTCTACCGTTTCATCGCACAATGACATTGAAAAAAACGCCAGAATTGTTTGACAATAGAAAGAAATCGCTAAATTTGTCAGCCGTAACAGAAACGAACATGTATTTTTCACTCCAGAACGCACAGCAGCAGATGCAGCAGCAGGGCCAGCAGGTCCCGCTCGGGTTGTTGCTTTCTGGTCGGTAACATCGTTTGAAGCGTAATATAATCATTCATATTCAAGGCCGGTCCCGTATGGGGTCGGCCTTTTTCATTTACAAAACATCAGATTATGGCAATGAAGAAAATCGAAGCAATCGTAAGGAAGACGCACTTCGAAGACGTGAAGGAGGCGCTCTTTGCCGCCGACATCAATTGGTTCTCCTATTCGGAAGTGAAGGCCATAGGCCAGGACCGTCAGGAGAGAATCTACCGAGGGGTGATGTACAGCACTGACATCATCTCCAGGATTGAAATCACAATAGTATGCAGGGAGCAGTTCGTACAGCCGGCAATCGACGCCATCCTGAAGGCTGCCCACACAGGCGAGGTAGGCGACGGGCGTATTTTCGTCAGCCCGGTGGATGACACATGGTCAATCCGCACCGGAGAACACGGTGATTCCGTCCTCGCAGACAAGAAATAACAATATTACTCCCCAGAAAAAAAACTTGAAACGAACGACTTATGGACATAAATACAATAAGCGGGCTCGACACCGTATGGGTGCTCCTCGCATCGATGCTTGTTTTCTTCATGCAACCCGGATTCGCACTCGTGGAAGCCGGATTCACCCGTTCCAAGAACACAGCCAACATATTGATGAAGAATTTCGTTGACTTCATGGCCGGCACGGTATTCTTCTGGATGCTCGGCTTCTCTCTGATGCACTCCGAAGGCAACGGATTCATCGGCGGACTTCATCTTTTCGACTATTCGTTCTATCCGGACGGCAACCTCCCCAAAGAATGTGTGTTGTGCTTCCAGACAATGTTCTGCGCAACCGCTTCTACAATCGTCTCTGGAGCGATGGCCGAAAGGACGAAGTTTTCCGCCTACATCATCATCTCCATCCTGATCTCCGTCCTGGTCTATCCTATTGAGGGACACTGGGCCTGGGGTGGAGGATGGCTCAGCAGGCTCGGATTCCATGACTTCGCCGGTTCGGCGGTAGTCCACACCTGCGGAGGAGTCATCGCTCTCGCCGGAGCAATGATACTCGGTCCGAGAATCGGGAAATACACTCCCTCTGGCAAGGCGGTGGCAATCCCCGGCCACAATCTTGCCCTCGGAGCTCTCGGTGTGTTCATACTATGGTTCGGATGGTTCGGCTTCAACCCGGGTTCGCAACTCGGAGCCGAAGGTGCGGAGAATGCAAGGGCCATATCCAAGGTGTTCTGTACGACCAACATGGCAGCTGCCACTGGTGGTATTGCTACCCTGGTATTCACCTGGATACTGTTCGGGAAACCTTCGCTTTCATTGGTGTGCAACGGCATATTGGCAGGGCTCGTCGGGATTACCGCAGGCTGTGACGCAGTGTCTGTCGCAGGAGCGGCTATCATCGGGGCCGTTTGCGGACTTGCCATGACAGGTTCGGTATATCTGCTTGACAATGTGCTGCATATAGATGACCCTGTAGGTGCCGTCTCTGTTCATGGAGTATGCGGAATCCTCGGAACGCTCGCCGTAGGGCTGTTCTCGCTCGACGGAGGACTGTTCTACGGAGGAGGATGGCATCTGCTCGGCATCCAGGCAATCGGGATCGCGAGCATTGCGGCGTGGGCATTCGGCCTCGGATTCCTGATGATGTTCGTCCTGGACAAGGTCAAAGGCATCCGCGTCGAAGCAAGGGTTGAAGAGGAAGGCCTCGACATCTACGAGCACGGGGAGACCGCCTACAACAACTGACAATTCACAGCGACATCCCGGGGCAAATCCGGGTTCTGCCAGATTTCAGGATTCCTCATGGCAGCCTCGAGTTTCGCGATGACCTTGTCAGTGTCTCCGGGACAATACGACAATCATCTGCTGACGGTTTCTTTCCCCGTCGGCAGATGATTGCAAATTTATATAAAATTTCAGATTAGAGTCCTATCTTCTTGAAGAAGTCATTTCCCTTGTCGTCCACGAGGATGAAGGCAGGGAAATCCTCAACGCGGATTTTCCAGATGGCCTCCATTCCAAGCTCAGGGTACTCGACGCACTCGATGCTCTTGATGTTGTTCTGGGCAAGGATTGCGGCAGGACCTCCGATGGAACCGAGGTAGAATCCGCCATGCTTCTTGCAGGCATCCGTGACGGCCTGGCTCCTGTTGCCCTTGGCAAGCATTATCATGCTGCCTCCATGATCCTGGAACTCATCGACATAAGGGTCCATACGGCCTGCAGTCGTAGGTCCCATCGAGCCGCAAGGCATTCCGGCAGGGGTCTTTGCAGGACCGGCATAGTAGATAGGATGGTCCTTGAGGTACTGAGGCATAGGCTCACCAGCATCCAGACGGGCCTTGATCTTTGCGTGTGCTATGTCGCGGCCCACAATGATGGTACCGTTCAATGAAAGACGGGTGCTTACAGGATATTTTGACAACTCCTTGCATACCTCCGCCATAGGACGGTCAAGGTCTATCTTCACTGCATCACCCTCGCCTGCCTGACGGAGTTCCTCCGGAATCAACTCATAAGGCCTGTCATCCATCTTCTCGATCCAGATACCGTCAGCATTGATCTTTGCTTTGATATTGCGGTCCGCAGAGCAGCTGACTCCCAATCCGATAGGGCAGCTGGCTCCGTGACGGGGCAGACGGATGACACGCACATCGTGAGCCATGTACTTGCCGCCGAACTGAGCTCCAAGACCGATTTTGTGGGCCTCCTTCAGAAGCTGTTCCTCAAGTTCGACATCGCGGAAGGCGCGGCCTGTCTCGTCTCCCGTGGTAGGGAGCCCGTCATAATAATGAGTGGATGCGAGCTTTACTGTAAGCAGGTTCTTCTCGGCGGAAGTACCTCCGATGACGAAAGCGATATGGTATGGAGGGCAGGCTGCAGTACCGAGGCTCTTCATCTTCTCCACAAGGAAAGGAATGAGGGTACCTGAATTCTGAATACGAGCCTTGGTCTCCTGATAGAGATAGCTCTTGTTGGCGGATCCGCCACCCTTTGTGACCATGAGGAAGCGGTACTCGTCGCCCTGGGTTGCCTCGATGTCTATCTGTGCCGGAAGGTTGCATTTGGTATTGACCTCGTTGTACATGTCCAGAGGGGCATTCTGGGAATAGCGCAGATTCTCCTCGGTATAGGTCTTGAACACTCCGAGGGAGATGGCTTCCTCATCCTCGAATCCCGTCCACACCTGCTGGCCTTTCTCTCCATGGACGATGGCGGTACCTGTATCCTGACACAGAGGAAGCTTGCCCTTTGCAGCCACCTCCGCATTGCGCAGGAAGGTCAGGGCCACATACTTGTCATTCGCGGAAGCCTCCGGGTCGCTCAGGATCTTGGCCACCTGCTCGTTGTGGGAACGGCGCAGAAGGAAGCTCACATCGCGGAAAGCCGTGTTGGTCATGAGGGTAAGGGCCTCGGGAGTCACCTTGAGAATTTTCTTTCCCTCGAACTCTGATGTCGAAACGAATTTCTCCGAATCCGGAATCTTGTAGTATTCAGTCTTGTCCTCGCCAAGCTGAAACATCGGTGCATATTTGAACTCCATATTTGTTTTGTTTGTCGTTATTTTCCTTCACCCATCAGATAGACCTTCATGAAGTCGTTCAGGTCACCGTCGAGGACGGCCTGAGTATCGGAGGTCTCGTGTCCTGTGCGCAGGTCCTTCACCATCTTGTACGGATGAAGCACATAGCTGCGGATTTGCGAGCCCCATTCTATCTTCTTCTTCTGACCTTCAAGTTCGGCCTGCTTCTCCTGACGCTTCTTCAGCTCGATGTCGTACAACCTCGACTTGAGGATGCGCAGGGCATTGTTGCGGTTGTCGAGCTGCGAACGTGTCTCGGTGTTCTCCACCACGATGCCGCTCGGGATATGCCTCACCCTCACTCCGGTCTCCACCTTGTTGACATTCTGTCCGCCGGCACCGCTTGAGCGGTATGTATCCCACTCAAGGTCAGCAGGATTGATTTCTATCTCGATGGTGTCATCCACCAAAGGATATACGAACACGGAAGAGAATGTCGTCTGCCTCTTGCCCTGGGCGTTGAAAGGGGAAATCCTCACCAGACGGTGCACCCCGCTCTCCGCCTTCAGATAGCCGAAGGCATAGTCGCCCTCGAACTGGATTGTCGCTGACTTGATTCCGGCATCCTCTCCTTCAAGTTCGTCGGTGACGGTAACCTTGTAGCCGTTCCTCTCGCCCCAGCGCATATACATCCTCATCAGCATCGCAGACCAGTCATTCGCCTCTGTCCCTCCGGCTCCGGAATTGATTGTCAGCACAGCCCCGAGGTTGTCTCCCTCGTCACCGAGCATGTTGCGAAGCTCCAGTTCCTCAACGCCCTGCAACGCGGAGGCATAGGCGGAATCCAGCTCGCGTGCCTCGTCTGTCGCCTCGTCCTCTCCTGCCCCTTCAAGGCTCTCCTTCGCGAAATCGTAGAGGACATTCAGGTCCTCGGCTGCCGAATAGACCTTGTCATAACCGTTCACCCAGAACTTCACCCCTGCCAATTCCTTGAGGAATGCCTCTGCCTTCTTGGGATCGTCCCAGAAATCTGGGGCGAGGGTCTTCTCCTGCTTATGGGCGACATCCTCCCTCTTCTGCTCCACATTGATGCATCTGCCGAGTGTCTGAACCCTCTGCTGCAACTCCTTTATCTGCTCTGTCGTAATCATTTCGTGTCGTTTCGTGGCCATAGCCGCATAGGCGGAAGGCTGTTCAATCCTGCAAATTTAATCAAAATTCAAGGCAATACACAATTTTGATGATATGAAACATAAAGCGATTTGATTATATTTGTGAAAAATTGGCAAAGAATGAAGCGACTTTTACTATCTGCCTCGATAGTTGTGGCCGGAACGGTCCACACAGCCTTGGCTCAGGAATCAACACTCAGATACAACCGTCCTGCAGAATATTTCGAAGAGGCCCTGCCGATAGGCAACGGGAATATAGGAGCGCTCGTCTATGGCGACACATCCGGGGAGCGTCTGTCTCTGAATGACATCACATTATGGACAGGCGAACCGGAAAAGGGCGTATATACGCCTGATGCCTACAAGGCTCTCCCTCAGATAAGGGAAGCCCTCGAGCGGGGGGAATACACAAAGGCAAACGAGCTGCACAAGCAGATCCAAGGACACTATACAAGTGATTACCAGCCATTGGGCACATTGAAAGTCACATATCTGAACCGCCCTTCAGGCAATGTGGAAGGCTATAGCCGCAGCCTGGACATTTCACGGGCAATTGCTTCTTCCAGGTACATTGTCGGAGGCTATGAGGCAAGCTGCGAATATTTTGCATCGGCACCCGATTCCGTCATTGTAGTGAAACTGCATACAGAAAATCCGTCAGGCATCGACGCGGTCATAGAATTGGACTCACAGCTGCCACATTCGACGATATCGGAAGGGAATGAAATCATTTCCACGGGTTATGCCGCCTATTCATCATATCCGAGCTATGTGAAAATCACTCCCAAACATCAATATGATCCCGACAGAGGCACCCGTTTCAGGACAATGGTGAAGGTCATCTCGGATGAAGGCACCGTCAGGAGCACGGTTGCAGGAGGGCTCAAGGCAGAGGGTGCACAGACCTTGTACATAATGGTCACGAATGCCACCAGTTTCAATGGATTCAATCGTGACCCGGCTACGGAAGGCAAGGATTATCAAAGAGTTGCAAAGCAACGTATGGATGCTGCATCGTCGCGGACATATGAAGAGCTGCTTTCACGGCACGAGGCTGACTACAAATCGTTTTTCGACAGGGTGAGGATTGACCTGGGCACTACGGACCCTTCGATAGCAGGACTGCCCACCGATGTCCAGTTAAGGCAATATACGGAATTGAACCAGACGAACCCCGACCTGGAAGAACTGTATTTCCAATATGGACGATATCTGCTGATTTCCTGTTCAAGGACACCAGGAGTCCCTGCAAACCTGCAAGGTCTGTGGAACGAAAGCCTGACTCCGCCTTGGTCCTGCAACTACACAGTCAACATAAACCTCGAAGAGAATTACTGGCCGGCTGAACTGACCAACCTCGTAGAGATGCACCGCCCTATGCTGGATTTCATACGCAACCTCTCCGTCACCGGCAAGACGACGGCAAGCAATTACTGCGGCGTGGACAACGGAGGCTGGGCATTGGCCCACAATTCGGATATCTGGGCCACGAGCAATCCTGTCGGACTCCGGAGCGGGAACCCGTGCTGGGCGAACTGGTACATGGGTGGAGCATGGATTTCATCACATATCTGGGAACACTATCTGTTCGGCAGGGACATGGATGAACTCAGGGAGAACTACCCTATCTTGAAAGGGGCTGCCCTGTTCTGCCTTGACTGGCTGATTGAGCGCGAGGGAGAGCTTGTCACATCCCCTGCCACATCTCCGGAGCATGGCTTCATACTTCCCGATGGCAGCAAATCATCTACATCCTTTGCGACCACTGCGGACATAGCCATCATCCGTCAATGCCTCATGGACACGAGGGATGCAGCATCCGTGCTCGGTCTGGACAAGGACCTGAGGGACAGGATCGGACAGGCCCTGAAGAAACTGCCTCCTTACAAGATCGGCCAGAGAGGAAATATCCAGGAATGGTATTATGACTGGGATGACCTCGAGCCATGGCATCGTCATCAGTCACACCTTTACGGGCTTTTCCCTGGAAGGCACATAAATCCTGAGGAGAACCCGGAACTTGCACAGGCTTGTGAAAAGACCATCGAGCTGAAAGGAGACAAGACAACCGGTTGGAGCACAGGATGGAGAATCAATCTGTTCGCCCGTCTGAACAATGGAGAGAAGGCATACAGTACTTACAGGACTTTGCTGAAATACATAAGTCCAGACGGATATAAAGGAACTGACGCCGTCAGGGGCGGGGGCACTTATCCGAATCTCTTCGATGCACACTCCCCTTTCCAGATTGACGGGAATTTCGGAGGCACGGCTGGAGTAGCCGAGATGCTGGTCCAGTCTTCGGAGGAATCAATCAGGCTTCTCCCTGCGCTTCCTGAGGCTTGGAGCAATGGTTCCGTATCAGGTCTTTGCGCCCGCGGAGGATTTGAGGTGTCAATTGAATGGAAAGACGGAAAGCCTGAAGATATTGTCATACTTTCAAAGGCTGGTTCCCCTTGCACTGTATGCTTCAAGGATGCGAAACTCAGCTTCAAGACCAGGAAGGGGTATGAATATTACATCAATTACCGTAACGGACGCCTTTGCAAAATTGCATCCATCTCACAAGAATAGTTCAATATGATTGGTATATTTGATTCCGGCGTCGGCGGCCTGTCCGTCTATCGGGAAGTGCGCAAAGCCCTTCCCCAGGCCGGAATATGGTATTTCGGAGATACCGCATATTGCCCGTACGGTCCGCGGGAGCGCAGTTTCGTCATCTCCCGCGCTGAGGCCATAACGGAAATGATGCTCAAAGGAGACTCCGACGGGCTCAACGGAGACAGGTACGATGCAGGGCAGGGCGTTGACATAATCGTGGTGGCCTGCAACACGGCCACAGCGGCAGCCATCTCCCACCTGAGGGAGAAATATTCAGACCGGGCCAATCCGCAAGTGAGGGAAAGGGTTCTCGGACTTACCGGAGGACGGATGGACCATGTGATGTTCATCGGAATGGAGCCGGCGGTGAAGCCAGCGGTGAACTCCACAAAGACGGGCGTGGTGGGAGTGCTCGCCACGGCAGGCACCCTCAAAGGTCAGAAATACCACGACATGAAAGACCTTTTCAAAGGGGATGTGAAGGTGGTGGAGCAGGTTGGCGAAGGTTTCGTGGAACTTGTGGAGAAATGGGACACGGACTCCCCAGAGGCGGAGAGGACCGTGGCGAGAAGCCTCGCTCCCCTGATTGCGGAGGGAGCCGACACGATAGTCCTGGGCTGCACCCACTACCCTTTCCTGACCGAGACCATCCGCAGGCAGGCAGCCCTCCTGGCCCCTGGCAGGGACATCCAGGTGATAGACCCCGCCCCTGCCGTGACAAGACATCTAATGGAAGTAATGCAGCAGGAAGGCATCCCGTTCGGGGACGAAGGCGCACCGACATTCACAAACGCAAGCGGCGATGTCAGGACAATCGCCCGCATCGCCGCATTGACAGGACTCCAGGCTACGCGCTGAGCGCTTCGCCCGATATGACTCAACCCTGATAAAGCTGTCCCAAGACCTCAAAATAAGGTTTGCCGTCGTTTATGGTCACCCTATATACAGTCTCATCCACCTTGTAATATTCAGTCCCATTGAGGGTTACTAAATCATAGTCCTCCGGGAGCGTCTCGACGAGAGCGCCGGCAGGAGGGATTATGACCTTGTACTCCCCATCTGTATCCTTGGTATAGAATACTCCGTCCTGGTAATAATACTGTTCCGAGGCAGAAGCATAGCTCTGCACAAGACCAAGCTCATTGGCAAGGGAATATGACTGCTCCGCTTTTGCCTGGCCCTGCGCAATCGCCTGATTCTGGGCTGCTATGGTGGCATTGTTCATTGCTATCGTCTCGTTGTTGCGGGCTATGATTTCATTCTGCTGCGCAATCAGCTCGTTGTTGGACTGGACATTGGCGTATGTCTGGGCCACCGTGCTGTAATATGCCATGTTCACGGCTGTCCAGGCCATGTCGGCGATGATGTCCGAGGCGAGAGGGGTTCCGAAAGGCGGCCTGCACACCACATAGTATCCACCGTAAGGACGATACCAGATATCATTGTAGCAATAATATACATGACCGCACCAATAATGCCTTACCACATGGCTCGGAAGCACCTTGACCCTATGGCCGTAGCAGTGATGGTGATGTGCCCAGAAATATGAAGGGGTGTTGTATGTCACGAAATCCATCTCTCTCGGATGTACCCTTCCGTTATCCGGCCCATGACCTACAGGTTTGCCCGGACGGGTCACGGTGACAGGCTTGGCAGGGTTTGTCGGCCTTACATTCGGTGCAGGGTCACGATGCTGGTCGGCAGGGCGTGTGCCAGGACGGGTCGCCGGAGTGGTGGTACGAGGCGGAGTGGAAGCGGGACGGGTCCCAGAAGGATTGCTTCGGCCCTCATCTGTACCCGGGCGGGTCTGAGTAGTCGAAGGGCGGGTGGATGAAGCAGTCGGACGTGTCACCGTCGTAGTCGTCCTCGTGGCTGTGCTGTTCGGCACCCTTGTCGTGGTTGAAGGCCTGACATTCGGAGCCGGCTCACGGGACTGGTCGGCAGGGCGTGTGCCAGGACGGGTCGCCGGTGTGGTGGTACGGGCAGGCGTGGTTGTCTGACGGGTCGTGGTCGTGCCCTGACGGGTAGTGGACGACGAGGTGGTGGTTGCAGACGAGCGGGTCGCCGAAGATGTCCGCGTAGCCGAAGACGAACGGGTCGCCGAAGTTGTCCGTGTGGCTGCCGATGATTTCCTGGTATCTGAAGAAGCCTGGCGCGTCGTCTGTCTGCTCTGAGAAGACGATGAAGCCTGGCGTGTCTGGGCGTAGGTAGAAGTACACAGGGCCATCGATGCCAACAATGTCAGCATAGAGGCCATCATTGTTCTTAATCTTTTCATGGTTTCAAATTTTTCAATCAGGTCCCTCAGCGAAACCTGATTCATTAACACTACTGATACATATGATATTTCTGTGACAGGGCACGGAAAGCCGCCTCATCCTTCCGCCAGTATTCCTCAATGTCACAGACCTTGTATCGTTTCGAAAAGTTCTCTCTTACATAATCCGTACCACAGACCTTGTCGAAAAGGCCTACGCCTGTGGCCGTCTCAAAGGGTCCCTTGTCAGGATAAAGCTCAGCAACTGCCTGCATCACATAGAATTGGACTTCAGTCAGGCGGGCCTTCCCATAGTCCGTAAAAAAATACTGCAACCCTTTCACGAGCTTGCCTGAAAGCGAGCCTGAAAAAGGTTTGTACCATATGGTCCTGAATGACACGCCATCAAGCCCGTATCCTTCAAGGGCCTGTTTCAATCTGTCAGGGTCAAGCCATTCCGCTCCGAAAAGCTGGAACGGAAGCGTATAGCCTATGCCTATGTTCAAGAAGCCATACAGTTCCCCGCATATCCCTGCAGCCGCATAGTACATAGGCGTATCGCAGAACGGGATGTTTGGCGACGGCAACACCCACGGCAGTCCGGTATCCTTGTAGGTCATGTCCCTTGTCCAGCCTTCCATCGGTATCACGGCAAGCTTGCATCTCGACGGAGCCTGATCGCCCTTCTGTCCCCTGTTCAGTCCTTCCTCGTTTATCAGCCTTGCAAGTTCGCCCACCGTAAGCCCATATACATAAGGGATGCGGTACTGGCTCACGAAAGAATTGAAAGGGCCTTCGACGTAGCATCCTTCTATCTTGTCGCCTCCCAACGGATTGGGTCTGTCAAGTACCATCACTTCAATCCCGTTGTCTGCGCAGGCCTCCATCACGAGGCCCAATGTGCTGATGAATGTATATGAACGTACACCCACATCCTGGATGTCATATACCATCACATCCACATCTTTGAGCATCTCGTCAGTAGGCTTGCGGGTAGCTCCATAGAGGGAATATACCGGCAGGCCTGTGGCGGAATCAACCGTGTCAGAGACCTTTCCCCCGGCATATACATCTCCCCTGACGCCGTGTTCTGGTCCGTAGAGGGCAACCAGGTCAACCTGAGGAGCCTCGAAAAGTATGTCAATTGTAGATTTCAGACGGGAATCCACACCGCTGGGATTGGTCACCAGACCTACGCGCTTCCCGCAAAGGCCCTCGAATCCGCTTTCGCGCAGGACTTCTATGCCGGGTTTCACCGCAGTAAGGGATTGGGCTGATGAGGTCAGGGCGGCTGACAGGATCAGGAATGGAAGTAGAATTTTATTCATAACCAATTAATTATAGATATCTCGACTTCGCTCGACATGACAATATGGGGATGCTCAAAATGACAAGGCAGGAACGCTCGACATGACAAAAGGGAAGAATTCGACATGGCATCGAAGAGAGATCCGGCATTAAGGAAATCAGATATTTACTATGCGACCTATGAAATATATACGCCCGGACTCAAGGTCCGAAATCATATAATAGAACGGACGGTCCACCTTCATTGCAGGAATATCACGGTCATCCCTGATGGATGTAAGTTTTACCCCTATGGTTGTAACAGCCGCGGCCTCCGACCCGTATTCATTCACGTCCACAAATGTCTTCTGATTGACCTCGCTGACCACCAACGGGCCTTCCGCAATCCCCGAAAGAACAGCACCTTGTGAGAATGCAGCCTCAACTCCCATTGACCTGAGAGCAGGGATTAGGGACAGTTTTGCTTCAACCCTGAATTTCGGCAGACTGAGTTTTATCCTCTTGTATTCAAGAATATTCTCAAGCTCATCAAGCCCGAATTCATTGAGATATGCCTCAAGGCCTTCTACTCCCACCTTTGCCGAAGGAAGCACGACCGTCATTGCAAACCTACCTCCCAGATAAGGAATCCTGACCACCTGGTTCCCGTCATATTCAGCATATTCATATCCTCCCGTTTCGTTCATGAACCGGACCGGACTGTCTGATGAAATGCCATGAAACACCCCGTCCGCAGTCTTGTAAGCATCGAAAGGATTCTGCCATGGAGCCTTGAAATACAAGGCATTGGACAGTATGGCAACCATATCCGGAGACAGTCTCTCGACGACATTGTCAATCCTGCCTGCCGTATTGGCTCTTGCCCACTCATTGATGATGCCGGCAGCATCATCCGAGACAAAATCAAGTGCTCTTGCCACAGCCTCATATTCATCTGACAATTTCTGCGCATAGGATTTCCTGACAGGATAATTCGCATTTGTCCACAGGGCATTGGCCGATTTAAGCACAATAGAATCGGCTCCGCTCAAATCCTCCGCCTTCAGACGGCAACCTGCAAGGGCTTTGTCCAGCTCTTCGAGAGTTGAACCGTCAGCCCCCTCGGCGAGCATCGACAATGCTACACCTGCACTGTATGGAGAAACGGAAACATTTTCCGACCGGGATGTCGTCTTGATGACATTCTTGAAAAATGACAGGGCAAACCCTCTCTCCGAACCTTGGGCTACTGTAACGTCAACTGGTGGCTGTCCACAAGACATGCACATAAGAAGCGATGTGGCTGCAATCAAAGCTGATTTGCGAATTTTCATACTGTCAAAGATTTTCATGTTCGGTTTCATAACATCGTATTTATTTATGTTTACCATATTCCGGATCCACCTGTATCATCAATGTCACCGCAACGGTCACCAGACAACACAGCATGACGAAGACAAAGAATCCCGTATATCCGAGCCACTCCTGCATATATCCTGCCACCATGCCCGGAAGCATCATGCTCAAAGCCATGAAAGCGGTGCAGAGAGAATAGTGGGCAGTCTTGAACTCCCCTTCCGAGAAATAGATGAGATAGAGCATATAGGCGGTGAATCCGAAGCCGTAGCCGAACTGGTCAAGTACCACGCAGGAGCTTATCAACCAAATATTTGACGGCTGGAACATACTCAGGAACACGAATGCGAGGCAAGGAAGCGTGAGGGCGGCCGCCATATACCACATGGACCTCTTGAGTCCCCTCCGTGATGCGAAGATCCCCCCTAGGATTCCGCCTACAGTCAAGGCGGCAACGCCAGCCGTACCATAAACGATTCCGACGGTCTCCGTCGCCAGACCAAGTCCACCCTCAGAAATCGGATTCAGGAGGAATGGATTCATCATCTTCACGAGAAAAGCCTCAGGAAGCCTGTAAAGCAGCATGAAAAGCATCGCCGTCCAGACATATTTCTTGCGGAAGAAGGTGGAGAATGTCCTGCCGAACTCCCTCAATATGCCCTTTGCATCCAGGTTACGCGATCTGTCCTCCTTGGGACGAGGCAGGGCGAATGTATGCCAAAGGGTGACGGCTGCAAAAATCAATGCGCTTATTATCAAGGTAATTGACCAAGCCTTAGGAATATCTCCGAGGTTCTTTTCCAATAGACCGGCAATCACGACCAACACCCCTTGTCCGAAAATAGAAGAGAGTCTGTAGAATGTGCTGCGGATTCCCACGAACAGAGACTGCTCGCCCGGATTCAGGGCCATCATATAGAATCCGTCGGCGGCAATGTCGTGTGTGGCCGATGCAAAGCCTGTAATCCAGAAGATTATAAGGGTTATGATGAAAAGCGATACCGGAGTGGAGCCTGAAGCTATCGTCTGGGCCGACGGCGAAGGGATTGAGAGGGCAATCAGGGCGAATGCGACGGACATGAGCACCTGCATGGCCATTATCCACCAGCGTTTGGTCTTTATGATGTCCACGAAAGGGCTCCACAGGGGCTTGATCACCCAGGGAAGATAGAGCAGGCTGGTGTACATTGCCATATCCCCTTTCGACATACCCATATTGTTGAACATTATGACGGATATGTTGTTGACTATGAAATATGGTATGCCCTCGGCAAAATACAGGGTAGGGATCCACAGCCATGGGGAACGCCTTCCCTTCCGTATGTCATTCTGATTTTCCGGCATTGTCTTTCAGGATTAAGCTTTCCCTGAAGAAAGTTGAGATAATGGATAATAATGTGATAGGATTTCGGTGTATGTATGCCCCTCGGAAGCCATCACCGCGGCACCGATCTGGCACAGGCCCACACCGTGGCCCCAGCCTCGCCCATGCAGCAGGATGCAGTCCCAATCATGGCAGTCGGAGACTTCCCCACCCTTGAGGTAGCTGACCTCAAAATTGGAGCTTTTCAGATGGGTATCGGAGAGCAGACGCCTGATTTCCAATTCCTTTCCAACAATCAATGTACGGAGGGAACCTTTGATTTCCAGCTTGCATATCCTGCCGGATCCTCCCCTTTCAAGAGGGGTCAAAGACTGGACTGAACCTATATCAATTCCGCTCTTGCGTGCCACGAGTGAGGATAATTCCTCTTTGGTATAGCTGACTTCCCAGTTCATGAAATCCTTGGTCTCGAGGTCGTAGCTGTTCAATATCTGCGACAGGACAGCCTCATCGGAAGTGTCGCACCAGCACCTTCCCCCGGGCGAATGTCCAGGAGTGTCCGGAAGCGGCTGCAGATAAGGATGTCCGACATCCTCCCAGCATGTGCCGAAACTCTCCATCACGCCACCGCAGCATTTGGAGAAACGCGTGTCACAAAGATCGTCCCCATAGGTGAGGACCTGCCCCCAGGTGGCATCCACGGCCTTGCGCACCGTCTTGCCCGTCGCCCTGGTAAGTCCTTGATACCTCTGGCAATGGTCATCGGCGCACACATCGAAATGCCTGTGGTCCTGATGGTCGTACCATTTGACATATTCGATAACATCCCCGGAGCTCCGGCTGTCCTGATTCGGCTGCTTTCCACAAATGTCCGATACAAGAGAAGGCACGTTGTTGACATAATCCGGGACCTGATGCCCCACTCCCCTGACCGAGGCCATCCTCGCCATCACCCAGGAACGGGAAATCACGGCATGTGCCTTCAGGAACTCCTCGGACGAGGCGGCACTCATCTCCGACGAGATAACGCTGAGAAGATAGTCCTCAACGCCTATCACGTTGACAGCCACCAGATTGCCTTCAGCAACAATGATTTTCAAGGCACCTGCGAAGGTCTGGTCCTCCTTCCTCTGCCAATGGAAATCCTTGCCGATTGTCACATCGTGAAGCACGAAGGACGGCTCCGCAAAGACCGTCGAAAGATTGGGAGCCTCGAAATACAGTTCATCGTACAGCGCCCCGTCATATTCTATCTTGCCTTCCTTCAACACTGCCCGGCGCATGCCTGCACCGTCGGAAAGTATCTTGAAATCAATCTCCTTCGCGGACATTATGCCTACCTCCACATTCGGCTGCGTCCTTACCAAGCGGTTGATTATCCTCGCCTCCTCGTCCTTCGGCACCGACACCTCCGCAACCATTTCCGAAAGAAGCTGCGGTGTGATGGAATCGAATTCGGACTCCACCGGAACTATGAACATACCGCCCATGTCGGCACATCCGGGGCTCATCGTCAGGTGGTCAGGCCCTGTGGAGAAATAATGGTGTGAACGGTGACATCTGCGGAATATCACTATGGAACGATATTCCCCGTCCTTGAAATATGTGAACAGGTTTATGAGCGGTTCCTTCTCCCCTTCCGGAATATCCGCACAGTCCAGGAGCCTGTAGAAAAGCTTGGCCGCCGACTTTGCAGTATCAGCCCGCACCACGAACACCCCAGTCGTGAATTTTCCATAATGATACAGTTCGGCATCATTCAGGGAAGCCTTCATATCCAGGACATCGCTTCGGCTTGCAAGTGCGGTATCCACATCGTTCTCGAGAGGAATCAGTCCCTGCGGCGCACCCTGAAAATGGTGATGGTCGGGAGCCGACGCCCCGCTCCTTGGTCCGTTGTAGAAGAATGTGCAGGATGGATATTTGCGGGCAAGGTCGAGCAGATCCACATATCTCTTCCAGATAGACTGTTCCACATGCCTGTCCATCGCGATCACAAGATGGTCTGGGAATATGGGATATGGATTTACAAGTATATGATATTTCTTGCCCTTGCGCCCCTCAAATTTCATCATAATCTGCTCCTGAGGGCGGTTCTCACGGCACAGGAAACATTTTCTGGCGGCAATGTCTTCTTTGTTCAGTTTGGCAGCGGAAGAAATCATCCTTGCAGGGTTGAACTGGAGCTTGATCTCCAGCCCACCTATGTCCATATACCTGAGCCTTACATTCTTCAAAGCCCTGAAATTGTCACAGGCTAGAGGCCAGCGTGAAAGCTGGTCGCCTACGAACTTGTGTATCCTGTCCTGTTTCATCTGTCGGTTTCGTTCTGAATGGCATTCTGGCGGGAAGCCTTGCGGTTCATGGCAATGCGGGCCTCGATTTCCCAGGTGCGGATGCGGTCCTTGTAAAGGTTGTTGGCGTTCACCTTCGTGATGTCGAGGGCTGCGTCAGAGTTGCCTTCCCATCTCCTGCAACAATAAATCACATCGTATATCCTGCCTATGCGGTATTCCCGGCTGATGCGCAGTCCGAGGGCATAGTCCTCCCCATAGCTTGTGTTCGGCAGGTTGATGGTCCTGAGCAAAGGTGTCCAGAAAGCTCTCGGCGCTCCGAGTCCGTTGATCCTCAGCGCATTGTTGCGTCCGTTATCTTCCGTCCACTCCTTGTGGTCTATGACTCCAGGAGGGATTGGGTTCATATCAAAGTCGGTCATCATATATGTGCCCACCACCATGGCGCATTTGAGGGTCCTGAAGGCCTCCACGACCTTTGCCAAAGTGTCAGGGCCGGAATACACATCGTCGCTGTCGAGCTGGACTGCATATTCGCCGCACGAGTCATGATGCACTGCAAGATTCCAGCATCCGCCGATTTTCAGGTCGTCCCCTTCCGGGATCACATGTATCAGGGAAGGATTCGAGGCTGAAAGTTCTTCGAGGATTTCCGATGTGCCGTCATCAGAATGGTTGTCCACCACTATAACATTGAACGGAAACGGACATTCCTGACCGAGGGCGCTTTGCACGGCATCCCTGATCGTCCTGACACGGTTATATACGGGTATCACCACTGTGGCGGTGACATGGAATGTGCCTCCCTGAATGGACTGTGATATCTCTGCGTCCTTGAATACCGGTTTCAGATATGCGCCGATGCGTTTGAGGTGTTCGGTGCATATTTCCTCCATCTCCACCTGTACCTGACGGTTCTTTGGGTCCACATAGTCGAACTGCCTGACTCCGGAGCGTCGGTTGTCGGTCTCCACTTCCGTATATAGGAACTCATTGACATGCACGATGTTCTTCATCCTGAGCCTGAGGTCATACAACGCTCCCCACTGCCTGTCTTCCTGCATGGACCTGACCGCCCGGCGGAAGGACGAGGACCGGAACACGAGGACGCTGCCGAAGTCGAAATCGTCCCTCAACGCCCCCTTCTGGCAGTCGATGAGGGGATGGGGCTTCCGTCCTTCATCACCGGCTATGTCGTAATGGTCGGCATATATCATGTCCGCGCCCGTGTCCTGCACGATGGAAATCATCCTGTCAAGGGCAAACATCCCCATCACGAGAGGGGTATCCTTCACATAAAGCATCAGATATTTCTCCGAGACCGCCTCTGCGATGCTTCTCAAAGTCTCCGTTGTCCTGAATGAGGCACCAGAAATGAAGGTCACACCGGAAAACGCCTCGCTACGGCTCAGCGACTCCACCGTGACCGCCGTGTCCTCACCGGACATCTCCGGCATGAAACATTCGATTCTCTGCATATCAACATTGTCTTTTTACCTACAAATATAGCCAATCTTTATGATTTGCCCGTCCTGCGGCACAGTTTTCATAGGAAAATGATTACCTTTATAGTGTAAGATAAAATCAGACCCGTCAATGCGGGCAAAACAATCAGAATCATGGAACAGATACTCAAAGGAAAAGTAGCTGTAGTTACCGGCGGTACCCGCGGAATCGGCTATGCAATCGTAAAGAAATACCTCGAAGCCGGAGCGACGGTAGTCCTCTGCGGCTCGAAGGAAAGTACTGCCCAGGCAGCCCTCGCAAAAGTCAAGGCCGAAATGCCTGGTGCCGATGTGGATGCAATGCATCCTGACCTTACAGACATGTCCTCTGTCGCTGAGGCATTCGCGGCAGTCAAGGAAAAATACGGCAGATTCGACATCCTTGCCAACAATGCCGGCATATCCCAGAACATGCCTGTATATAACTATACTGAAAAGGATATAGACAGCATCATCGACCTGAACATCAAGGCTGTATTCGTGTGCTCGCAAGCTGCAGCAAGAATCATGAAGGAGAACGGCGGAGGATGCATCATCAACACAAGTTCGGTCGTCAGCTTCAACGGACAGGCATCGGGATGCGGCTACCCTGCATCCAAATATGCCGTGAACGGATTCACCAAATCGCTTGCAAGGGAGCTTGCCAAGGACGGCATACGAGTAAATGCCGTTGCACCGGGAATCACACGAACCGACATGGTCGCGAACCTGCCTGACGCGATGATACAGCCACTCATTCAGCACATTCCGATTGGAAGGATGGGCGAACCGGAGGATATAGCGAACGCATTCATCTTTCTTTCAAGCGATTATGCCTCATACATCACAGGTGCAGTTCTCCCTGTCGATGGTGGCGTAGTCATCTGATAATCAAAGCAAGGACATCAACAGAGGGCGTATTTCCCTGAATTCGTTTTCGAAATTCGGCGTGAATACGCCTTTTCCGAACAATGGTTCCATTTCGGAGAATTCCCACCAGCGGCCTTCGTCCACCTCGTCGTGGTCCGGATGAAGTTCGAAGGAACCGATGGCCGCGAAGACATTCACCAATTCTTTCTCTACAGCGGATTCGAAGATATAGGATCTGAGATGAACCGGATTGAAATCCGTGAAGCCGAGTTCTTCGGATGCTTCGCGGAATACGGCTTCAAGCACCGATTCCCCATAAGAAACATGGCCACCGACGGCAGTATCCCATTTGCCCGGCTGGATATCCTTGTCCATCGAGCGTTTCTGAAGGTAGATGCGCCCGAAGCGGTCCATTATCTGCACATGGACGACGGGATGGAGCGGCTTGTCCCCTCCGTGGCAATATTTTCTGCAGGCGCGGCCCACGACAAGACCGCTCTCCTCCACCACTGGGAACATCTCGCCGCACCTGTGGATCGCGCCACTGTTCTCGGCTGTCAAGGCCGGGATTACAGGAGCGGGATTGCAAGGATATATGAGTTCAGTCATGGCCATGTTCAGAATATGATTTCCACACAGAAGGCAGAATTGCCTTCCACCCTGCCTTCTACGAACCAATGCAGGCCTGCCTCGTCTTCACAGGATGCCTTGTAAAGCTCCACATGGTCTGCAGGACGTGTCTCGTGATTGAAGTTGATTTTCAGTTCCCTGACAGGTCTGGAGACGGCACATTCATAATCGATGACATTCATTGCCCATTCGACATACATCGCATTGTTGGTATGACCGTTCATATCGACATCGGAATATGCCACAATATGCTCCATTGCAAACTCAGGCTGCAAGTCCTTGGGAATCTGCACCTTGTCACACGGGGTCTCTATTGCATTGTCACTGCATACAGTGCTCTCATCGACAAGCCCAGGGTCCCTGACAAGCCGCCGGGTGTCCAGGTTGAGGACGAGCCAGGAGGTCGTGGCAGCCACCAAAGGTTCCGCATCCTTCCCACGCATCAGGAAGTCACGCAGGAAGAAAAGCCTCTCGCTTCCCTTGTGCCATGTATAGAACGTTACGGCGTCACGCCACAGCGGGGCCTTGTAGAATATGATGTGCATCCGTGAAAGTACCCACGCAGTACGGGAGGCTATCAGGTCATCGTACCCGAAGCCGATTGCCGTAGCATGCCTGTTGGCGGCCTCCTGGGCATAATTCATGAAAGAGACCGGCTTCAGCCTCCATGATGCATCCGTGCAATAGCATGGGATGATTATTTCCTGTTCGTATCTTTTCATTGTGTGCAAACGGTTATTTCGTCAGAATCTGTAATGTAGGACTTCCAGTTCCTCCTTGCTGTAGAGCAGCCTGTCCATGAAATCCGGAGCCAGGTGGGCTACCAGCACGAACGCAGCAAGCAGCAGGGCGACGGCAGCGAGGGTGATTCCCAAGGCTGCAAGAATCTTCTTCCATATTGGCTTTACTGTCGTGGCGGCCTTTTCTCCTGACAGCGATTCACTCTGGGACTTTTCCTCTTCCAGAGCAGCCTCTTCCACCGGTATCTCAGGGACTGGTTCCGGGACTGGCTCCACTGCCAAATCAATCTCGGGCTCTGGCACAGGCTCCGGTTCCATGACGGAAGCCGAATCATCTACCTCAAGGTCTATAGCATCATCTGCTGGAGTGTCTGAATCAAGGGCTGGTTCCAAAGGGACTGGTGTAGGTTCCAGGAAGACAGGGGCTGGTTCCTCGGAGATAGGGGCTGTCGGAGAGAGCATGGATGCAAGGTCCTCAACAGCAGCGGACACTTCCTCCTTCGTCTCCTGATGGTTCTTCATGGAGACTGGTTCAAGCCCGAATCCGGACGGATATATGTCCAGGTTCTCGTCAGCCACGAAGAACAGGTTGTTCTCGCGAGTTGCACGAAGACGGCCGAGGCCGGGGAACATGACCATCTTGCGGGTATGCAGGACGGACTTGAGCCCGGATATGAAATCCGTGATGATATGTTCCGCCAAGGAATGTTCCAGATTGTTGGAGGATGCATAGAAATCGATGAGCTGGTTGCCCTCGTCCGGCTTTGAACGGAAATATAGCCGCCTGTACGGCGGATTTATCGTATATCCCTTGTCCGAAAACGTGGAAGGGACAATCTCGGCCACGAAGCATCCGAGACCAGGCAGGACGACCTTGTCATTGTCAAGGATCAGTTCCTTTACCATTTTGGACAGCAAATCAATATCCATGGTAACTCTCTCTTTAGAATCCAAAAGTGCAATCATGCAAATTTATACAAAAACATCCGTTTTGCGTATCGGCAGACTGGCAAATCACCTTCAAAAAATGTAAGGTTCTGATTTTTGGCAAAAATTTCATATAAAAGTTTGCAGGTTAAAAAATTTGTCGTACATTTGCAATCCCAAACGAAAAGAAAGCGTTAAGGGCACAAAATTCCTGAATAGCTCAGTTGGTTAGAGCATCTGACTGTTAATCAGAGGGTCCCAGGTTCAAGTCCTGGTTCAGGAGCAAAAAAAGAGAGCGAATCGCTCTCTTTTTTTGTATGCCCCAGTCACTGTTTCAGCAGGTTATCGAGGAGTTTCCTCAGGGATTTCGAGTCAACCACCTTGCCGTCAACAAGGGCGCCGTCACTGATGATATATGTTGCAGGCACTCCTGGAATATTGTACAGGGCGACATATGGGGAAGCCGAAGCCCTGGAATCGCACACGCTTATCCAAGGGAGCTTCTGCTCCTTCACCACGCGTGCCCACATCGCCTTGTCGGCATCGAGGGAAACCTGATAAATCTCAAACCCTTTCTTGTGATATTCATTATATACCGGCTTCAGCACATCGAGATTGAACATCTTCTGTGAAGCCTCGGCAGCACTCCAGAACTGGATCATTATGACCTTGGCATCCACTGAGCTGAGCTGAACCTTGACTGCATTCACGTCAGGGAGGGTAATGTCCGGATAGCCGATCTCCTGGGCGCCTTTCAACCTGGTTTCAAGTTCCAGATATCCGTTGCGGTCACGCGCCTCGGCCCTGAGAGCCTTCACATACTTGGAATCCGGATAGACGGTCTCCAAGGAATCGCAGATGTTGGAGAAATGTATAGCATCGGTACTCTGACCGAAAACAGGCAGGTTCCCTATCTTCTGGTAGAAGACCGGCACAACCGTAAGGGAATGGCTGTTCTCCATAATGTATCTCACACGGCTCCTGTAGTACGACACATATTCCTGTCCCATCTGACGTCTGATTTCGGCAGACTCCGGGGAATCCTCCCTGGCGGAAGCATATGCCTCGGACAGGGCATTGAACCTGCGCTGCACATCGGCATAATCCTTCTCCACCTGCGCGAGCTTCAACGACTCCTCAGAACCAGATACGGTGAAATTACCGAGGGTGTCAGCCTCGACGGAAACCTTGTCCCCCCTTTCGAGAAGCAGGGATGCTATCTTGGTGTCCCCGTGGAAAAGATACACGAATTCCGGCTGGCCCTTCTCCAACGCAACGCGACAGGAGAAACGCCCGTCATTTGCGACAGCCACTGTGTCAACCACATCGAACCTGTTCATATTCAACACCTTGACGACAACCTCCGAAGACGGAGCCTGTGCAAGCGTACCTTTGATGGTGGCCTTGTCGGAGCAGGACACGGCCAATGAAAGCGCCAGCATTGCCGGCAGGAATCTAAGCAATCTTGACATATTCCTCATATATTGATGCTGCTATCCTGGAGAATTCCTCCGGAGTCATTTCAAGTTTCTTCTTGCGGAAATCCATGTCTGCCTCAGAATTGAGGGGCACGAGATGGATATGGGTGTGCGGGACCTCCATTCCGAGCACTGCCACCCCTACCCTTTTGCAAGGCACGGCCTTGCCCAACGCAAGGGCCACCTTGCGGGCGAATGCGCAGAGACCGGAGTAGGTAGCCTCGTCAAGATTGAAGATGTAGTCATCCTCGACATTCTTGGGGATGACCAGAGTGTGTCCTGCAGCAAGCGGATTGATGTCGAGGAAGGCATAATACTCTTCGCTCTCCGCCACCTTGTATGACGGGATCTCCCCTTTGGCTATCTTGGTGAAAATCGTTGCCATGGCGCTACAATGTGATTTCAAGGATTTCGAACTTGATTACTCCTGCAGGCACGCGTGCTTCCACGATCTCTCCGGCTGAGTGTCCCATGAGTGCCTGGCCGATAGGTGTCTTGACGGCAAGCTTGCCTGACTTGAAGTCTGCCTCGCTCTCTCCCACGAGAGTGAAGTTCATTATCTGTCCTGTCGAAAGGTTCTTCACCTTGACCTTGTTGAGCATCTGCACCTTGTCGGTACCGATCTGCTTCTCGTCAATAACCCTCGCGTTTGCCACAAGGTTCTGAAGCTTGGCGATATTGAGTTCCAGAAGGCCCTGAGCCTCCCTTGCAGATTCATATTCAGCATTCTCCGACAGGTCGCCCTTGTCCCTAGCCTCTGCTATCTGCGCAGAAATCACCGGGCGCTGAGCAATAGCGTCCGCCAGTTCCTTTTTCAGCTTGTCAAGACCGTCCTGGGTCATATAATGTATTTCCATAACTTTTAATTTTATGTGTTACTATAATAAACAAGGAGTCCTGTTGCGAGAACAGAACCCTTTGACTGATTGCAAAGATAAGAAAATAATTTAATATTTGGGCTTCATTATCTCCGAATAAATCACCAGCTTCTTAGGGTCAATCTTCTGTTTTTCAGGCTTCTTTTCCGAATCCGCCGAAGGAAAGATCATCTTGGTAGCCTTCGGCTTCGTCGGTTTTGCAACTTCCCTGAAGACCGGCAACCCGGAAACCGGAGCATCTTCCACCTGTACATTTTTAACCTCGGGGGAATCCGCCTTGTCCGCTTCAAAAGCATTTTCCGACCAGACAGGAAACACCTCTTCAAGACTCTCCGGGACATGAGTCCCCGGAAATGTTTTCCGTGATTTCCCTTTGTCGGAAGATTTCTGCAAGGTCCTCTCTATCAGTTTGAAAACCAATATGAGGACTATACAGATTATGCCTATTACAGTTTCCATAATTGCTTGCAAATATTCCTGTCGGAAGTGAGCTGGACGGCAAGGGCCTCCAGCGAGCCAAACCTCATTTCATCCCTTATCTTGGCTATGAAAGTCAATTCCAGGTCAAGTCCATATATGTCTTCGTCGAAATCGAAGATGTTTGTCTCAATCGTCCGTGCATTCCCCTCGCCGAGGGTAGGACGGCACCCGATGTTGCACATTCCCTTGAACGTCCGTCCAAGCGTGTTCACTTCGACAGAATACACGCCGTTGCCAGGAACAAGCTTCAAAGGTTCGTACAACTGCATATTGGCGGTCGGAAAGCCTATGGTCCTTCCCATATGGTTGCCCTCCACCACTACGCCTCTCATTGAATACCGGTATCCGAGCATAGCCTCGGCGGAGGCTATGTCACCGGTCTTTATACATTCTCTTATCTTGGTGGAACTGACGGCACTCCCTCCAACCGAAGGCACCATCCCGGTCCTTATGACCTCCATTCCGAGCCTTGAGGCTACCTGCGCGACATCGTCGCTGGCCGCCGCGTCCGAGCCCATCCTGTTGTCATACCCAAGAAGAAGGGCCGTAGCCCCATATCGCCCGCGTACGATTCCGTCAAGGTACTGTTCGGTGGTCATCCGGCTGAACTCCTTGGTGAACCGGAGCACCTCGACATTATCCACACCGAGTCCGAGAAGCATGGACTTCTTCTCCTCCAATGTGGTGAGCAGCCGCAAGGAACGGGCCTCCTGCTGCAATACATTGCGGGGATGAGGCCAGAATGTAATGACCATGCTTTCATCCCCGCGTACTGCCGCAGCCTGTACAAGCTGCTCTATTACAATGCGGTGCCCGATATGGACACCGTCGAAAAATCCGGTTGCTACAACCATCTTACAAGTTCGAAATCCTGTCTGTGAGGCATCTTAGGATTCTTGGCATAGATTCTTCCGGCCACCTGATAAAGTCCTGATCTGTCGGGATTTATGGTTGCCACATACTTGGCCTGACCATCCTGTGACTCAGCCGGTGCGAACTCATATCTCTCCTGGATGTGAAGCTTGCCCTTGTTGTCTGCTGAAGCGAAGAGCACCTCGACTCCGATTTCCTCAGGATTGAGATTGCCGATATTGAGGACGACCTCTGCCTTGTAGTCGTTTCCGAGGGCGACATTGTCGCTGTTGCTGTCCGGCATCTTCGCAGATACGACCTCGACATTCTGCCACTCACGGCGGAGTTTCTTCTTCCAGGCTGCAATCTCGCGTGCCTCTGCAAAGTCATTTGCAATGATGCGGTCATACCTTGCAGACTGAGGGTCATAATACTGGTTGATGTAGTCCGTGAGCATACGGTTGGTCGTGAAGTTGCAAGCGACCATTGCCACGGTGTTCTTGATGTACTCGATCCAGTCGGTTGAACGTCCTGTGGAGAGGCTCTTGTTGTAGAATGTTGGAGCAATCTCGTTCTCTATGATATTGTAGATGGTAGCAGCATCCAGCTCGTCCTGGTAGTTCTGGTCATCGTATGTCCTTTCCATAGGAAGAGCCCAGCCAGCGCCTTTCTTGTATCCCTCAACCCACCATCCGTCGAGGACTGAGAAATGCATGACACCGTTCATGGCAGCTTTCTCTCCGGATGTACCTGAAGCCTCAAGAGGACGGGTAGGGTTGTTCATCCATACGTCAACACCCTGAACAAGATACTTGGCAACGGTGATGTCATAGTTCGGTACGAACACGATCTTTCCGATGAACCTCTCCTGTTTTGAAATATCCACAATCATCTTGATGAGGTCCTGTCCGGCCTTGTCGGCAGGGTGAGCCTTTCCTGCGAAGAGGAACTGTACCGGCTGCTTAGGGTCGTTCACAATCTGGTCGAGCCTGTCAAGGTCGCGGAACAGAAGGTGAGCCCTCTTGTATGTAGCGAAACGCCTTGCAAATCCGATGGTGAGGACATCATCGCGGAGAGTCTCTTTGATGCGTACCACCTGGCGCGGAGAATAATGGTTCGAAGCAGACGGATCAGAGAGTCTTCTCTTGACCTCGTCGATGAGTTTCTTGCGGAGGGCAGTCCTGATGCTCCAAACCTCCTCGTCAGAAACCTTGTAAATGCCGTCGAAGCATGACTTGTCGTAATGGTGAGTCTTGAACTCCTCACCGAACACCTTGGCATGCACATCCTTCCACTCCGGAGCCGTCCATGTAGGATAGTGGACACCGTTTGTCACATAGCTGACATGGAGTTCCTCAGGAAGGTAGCCAGGCCACATATGTCCGAGGATGTCGCGGCTGACCTCTCCGTGAAGCCAGGATACGCCGTTCACCTCCTGTGAGATGTTGGCGGCAAGGATGCTCATCGAGAATTTCTCGTGCACATCGGCACCGTTGTTCTTTCCGAGTCCCATCATGGTCTCCCAGTCAATCTTCAGACGCTGAGGATAGTGGCCGATGTATTTGCGGAGAAGTCCCTCGTCGAAGGCATCGTGTCCAGCAGGGACAGGGGTGTGGGTGGTGAAGAGCGACGAAGCCCTTACTACCTCCAATGCCTCCTGGAACTCAAGGTTCTGGTCGTTGATAAGCTCACGGAGCCTCTCGAGGCCGATGAAGGCTGCATGTCCCTCGTTGCAGTGATATACCTGAGGGTTGATTCCCAGTTTGCGGAGGGCGCGGATACCGCCGACTCCGAGGAGAAGCTCCTGTTTCAGACGGTTCTCCCAGTCACCACCATAGAGGTTGTAAGTCACGGACCTGTCCTCAGGCAGGTTGTCAGGGATGTCGGTATCGAGAAGGTAAAGCTCGGTACGTCCTACATCCACCCTCCAGAGCCTTGCATTGAGGTTGCGGCCAGGGAATGCGACGCTGATGGTAAGCCAGTTGCCGTTCTCGTCACGTACAGGGGTGGCAGGAATCTTCATGAAGTCCTGTGCCACATCCTCTGCGACCTGTTCGCCCTGGGCTGTGAGTTTCTGGTTGAAATATCCATATCTGTAGAGGAGGCCGACAGCCACAAGGTTCGTGTTCATGTCGGAAGTCTCCTTTATGTAGTCACCTGCGAGGATGCCAAGGCCACCGGAATAAATCTTAAGGGAAGTGTCGAGACCATACTCCATGCAGAAATATGCCACTGACGGGCTGGTTCTCTTCGCCTTGAGGGCCATGTACTCGTTGAATTCATCTGTAACAGCCTTGAGGTCAGCAAGGAACTGAGTATCCTTCTCAAGTTTCTGATACCTTTTCAGGCTCACCCTGTCAAGCATTGCAATCGGGTTCTGGCCTGATGCCTCCCAAGCCTGTGGATCCACTGACTGGAAAAGATTCTTCGCAGATTCATTCCAGCACCACCAGAGGTTCTTTGAGAGGATTTCGAGATCTTTGAGACTGTCTGGAAGATGGCGTGATACAAATACGCTGTTCCAGGTTGGTTGGTTTACTTCAAATTTTCTGTACTGCATATGTTTTTCGTTCTTAGTCGAAGGATATACACCCTTGACCGAAATTATTTTTTCCAATGATTTGGAATAAGCTTCCTTATAATATACGATATTGTTCTCCCAAAGGGCTATCCTGGATACATCCTTCGCATTGAGCATGTATTTCTTCCTGACATCCTTGCGGAGCGATGCCATCTGGATCACACGTTCAGCGACACCGGCAACGACATCGAAATAGTTGGTGTCATTCCTGTCGAGGACCGTGATGCCCGGATGGTCGCCCTTGTAGTGGGAGCGTACCCACAGACCGAAGCCTGCAAGGCTCGTCGTGAGGGTAGGAACCCTGAAAGCAAGGCTTTCGAGCGGGGTGTAACCCCAAGGTTCATAATAAGATGGGAAGAGGGTGAGGTCCAATCCTGCAAGGAGGTCGTAATAGGTCATATTGAACACTCCGTCATTTCCGTTGAGATATGAAGGAATGAAATAAACCTTGACCTTGTCTCCCAGGGCGTTGTTGAACTTCAGTTCATTGAGCCTTTTGAGGACGGAATCGTACTCCGGATTCATCAGATAATGGGAAGTCCTCGTAACATATCCGGAAGGGTTGCCGGCGAGTTTGGAGACCAACTGCTTGTCAGGACCGTTGTGGCCTGACGGAATCATTATGAAAGCGTGCACGCACTTGCCCTTGAAATCCGTATGGTTGATTTTGTCAAGAGCGTCCACGAACACATCTATACCCTTGTTCTTCCACTCGTACCTTCCTCCGATGCCGACAAGAAGTGCATTTTCAGGCACTTCCTCTCCGCACATTGCGGAAGCCACAGTAAGAAGTCTTCGTCTTGCCGCTTCACGGGCCAGGTCATACTCTGCATCCGTAGCCGGTGTGAAGCTGGGCTCAAATCCGTTGGGGGTCACTACATCTACTTCCCTGCCAAGGAACTGGCGGCATTCCTGGGCGGTGATTTCACTGACAGTCGTGAAAATGTCGCTGTACTGCGCAGCCTTCTTTTCCAATGAATGCCTCGCAATGACATTGAAGCGCTGCGCCATCTGGTCAGCATCGTACTGGTCCATGTGGTCATACAACGGCAGGTTGTTGCCTGCAATACATCTTCCGATCACCGTGGCGTGGGTGGTGAACACCGTAGCCACCGGCACGTCGGTGGACTTCAGGTAAAGGAGTCCTGCTCCTGTCATCCACTCGTGGAACTGTGCCACAACCTTGTCCGAAGAATCGAGATTAAATCTGTAGAAACTCTCGATCACCCTTCCGGCAGCATAGCCGAAGAGGGCGGACTCGCGGTAATCCCAGTTGCCGGTGAGGGAATCCACGCCGAATTTTTTCCAGAAGTCGGTCAGAATTTCATTCTGGACAGTCAGAAACTGCTTGAAATCAACAAGAATAGCAGTTGGCTTCCCCGGTACATTCCACCTTCCGATGCGGATACGGAGACCTTCGGAGGCAGCCTGTAGCCTCCAGGCCCTGTATAGAAGCGGATCCTCTATGAAATCCGGATTCGTTTCTGTATCCATCCAGACATCCGGACCTACCATGATGTGATTTCTCTTGAATTCACTGCTGAGGTAGAGGGACTTGGTTGCAATCACGGTATATATTCCGCCAACCTTGTTGCAAACCTCCCAGCTGACTTCAAACAGGTAGTCCGGTTTGATTTGTTCTTTAGCCATTTGTTATTTATAATTTAACTTAATTTACCCCGGCCAGGACTTTCAGAGTCCTGTCCGGGGAAGTATTTCAAACTACTTTCCGCCTTGTGGCGGAAGAGGTTCCCGTCATTATTTCTTCACCGCCTTCTTAGGTGCAGCCTTGGCTGAAGTCTTGGCGGCAGCCTTCTTTGCAGGAGCCTTCGGGGCAGCCTTCTTTGCAGGGGCCTTCTTCGTTGCCGGAGCCTTTGCCGCTGCCTTCCTGGCAGGAGCTTTCTTCACAGGAGCTTCCTCTTTTGCGGCTGCAAAGTTAACATCTGAAACGGAAATTGCATCATCAACTCGCAAAATAAAATCACTAAGAACATTCATATAGTTGATAAATGCCTCATACGGAGTATCATACGGGTTGAAATATTTATGCACAGCTCCGTCAGAGAAGAACTTCGTGCACATATAATAGAAGTGGTCGCTCTCCTGGAGGTGTCCGAAATCGGCCCAAAGAGCCTCGTCATTGAGGATGGACAGCTTCTCAGTCTGCTGGTAGAGCTTCGAGAACGCCTCGTTCTGGAGCTCGTTGCCGAGCCATGCTGTCACATCGCGCTCCTCGTCAGCCCAGGAGATAGGATCCGGAACATCGAGCTCGCCGACTGACCTGTGTTTCTTCGTGGCCTGGCTCGGAGTCACGAACTCGAACTGACCGTCTGCAATCACTGCCTCAGGAAGGAACTTCATGAAATCGAAGATTCCGCTCTGGGCCTTCTGATGCTCTCCGAATGTCTCGTAGTCCATGAAGAGGTTCACGATGTCATCGTTCTGTGCGGCAGACTTCATCCACGACACATATTTGTCGCAGGTGAGAGGCCAGTCAGGCCATGACCTGTCGGAGAAACGGAATGCGATGTCGTCGCTCAGGGATGAGTTCTTCAGAAGGAGCTTCAGGCCGGAAGCCTGTGCGCAGCTATATACGAAGTTAGGGCTCTTCCATCCGAGGACATGCTTGGCACCTTCGGTGAGCATTGTCTTGAAGCCCATTTCGTGTACCATCTGGCCGATTGCGTCAGAGTAAACCAGCTCGGTGTTGCGGAAAGCGGTAGGAGTAACCCCAAAATAACGCTCGATGGCAGCCTTGTGCTTGAGCACTTGATGCTTGAACTCCTGCTCTGAAGAGAGGGATGCAAGCGAATGGTAATAGGTCTCGGACAGGAACTCCACAGAACCTGTGGCAGCAAGCTTGCGGAAGCTCTCAATCACTTCCGGAGCATATCTGTCGAACTGCTCGAGGACTGTTCCTGAAATGGAGAATGCAACCTTGAATTCTCCCTTGTGTTCCTTGATGAGGTCAAGCAGGAGGGCGTTCATCGGAAGATAGCATTTCTGTGCAACCCTCCTGAGGATGGTCCTGTTGGCAAAATCGTCATAGTAATGTGAATCCTTTCCTATGTCGAAGAATCTGTACAATCTCAATCTGGCCGGCTGATGCACCTGAAAATACAGACATAAACTCTTTTTCATATCGTAAACAAATTTTAATTCTTGTCAATAACTTCCTGATAAATACCTTTGATCTTCGCTGCGACATCATTCCACTTGATGCTGTTCACCTCGTCGTAACCGCAGCGGGCGGCAAGGTTGGAAATGGCCGGATAGTTCAGAAGGCCGTAAATAGCATCAGACATTGCGTCAACATCCCAGAAATCCACCTTCAGGGCATATTTCAGAATCTCGGCACAGCCGGACTGCTTGGAAATGATCGAAGGCACATTGGTCTGCATGGCCTCAAGCGGTGAGATTCCGAATGGCTCCGAAATCGACGGCATCACATAGACATCCGACAGCGCGAACATCTTGTGCACCTCCATACCGCGGAGGAAGCCTGTGAAATGGAACTTGTCTGAAATTCCCAGACGGGCCACGTGGCGGATACATCTGTTGAGCATGTCTCCGCTTCCAGCCATCACGAAACGCACATTGTTGCATCTCTTCAGGACTTTGGCGGCAGCCTCAATGAAATATTCAGGTCCTTTCTGGTAGGTAACGCGACCGAGGAAGGTAACAACCTTCTCCTTCACATTCCTTTCAACCTCAAGCTTCTCCCTGCCACTGAAATCGACGGCATTGTGGACTGCGACCACCTTGTCAGGATCGATACCGTAGCGGTTGATGCAGATGTTCCTTGTCAGCTCGCTCACGGCCATCACCTTGTCGGCGGCCATCATGCCCTTCGTCTCGATGTCAACGACGCGGGTATCCACCTGGTCGTCGCTCGCACGGTCGTACGAAGTGGCGTGCATATGTACGACAAGAGGTTTGCCTGTAAGCTGTTTTGCAGCGACACCGGCAAGATATGTAAGCCAGTCATGGGCATGGATGACATCGAACTCATCCTTGTGCTGGAGGGCGATTGTCGCCCCGACCATAGCATAGCGTGCAACTTCCTCCATTAGGTTGGCGCCGTATTTGCCGGAGAATTTGTATTTCTGTCCGTACTGTACGCGGAAGCTCTTGACCTGGCGCTTCCTCTCCTCCTCTACCATCTTGGTAAAGTCCTGAGGATCAACATAAGGAACCATATTGGTCCCAATATGTACAAACTGAACCTTCCCGAGGAACTCGTCCACAGTAGCGGACACCGTATCTACGGCCACATCGCTCGCATTGATAATCTTGACGGCTGACTGGTCCTCGTCACCTGAGGCCGATGGCATCACGAAGATGACATCGACATTATTGTAGGCGAGACCTTTGGTCATACCATAGCAGGCCGTTCCGAGACCTCCTGCGATATGAGGAGGGAACTCCCATCCAAACATCAGAACTTTCATTATTTCTCCTCCTTGTATTGGTTCATGATATAATCTATCCTAAGAAGCGCGGACGTGCTGCAAGCGCAAGAGATGGCGCCGTGCGGCTCGTGAGGCGGGTCTCCGTCATAAAGTTCTGAGAAGAGTCCGACACCATGCTTGTTGATGTCCTGATAGAAGCCCTCTGTAAGATACTCAGCCCTCTTGTAGAAGGTGCTGCCCATCATCTTGAAGTTGATGTCAATATACGGAGCAAGTAGAGCAGGGAATGCACATCCCTGATGGTATGCGAGGTCACGGTCTATCTGGGAACCTTCATAGACACCCCTGTAGGCCTCGTTCCTCGGCGACAATGTCCTGATTCCCCTCTTGGTGAGAAGTTCATCATTGATTGTCATCACGACCTCGGAAACGATCTCCTCGTCCACCGGCGAATAGTCGAGACATACAGCAAAGAGCTGGTTCGGACGGACAGCAGGATCAACCGGGCCGTTGCCCACACAGTCAGCAAGATAGCCCCACTCCGGTTTCCAGAAAGTAGGCTGGAAATTCTGCTTGACGAGGTCACGCACAGGAGTCCATTTTGCTACGAATGTGCTCTTCTTAGGTCCGTACTTGGTCTCCATGTCGATGGCAAAGCAGAGAGCATTGTACCAGAAGGCATTGGTCTCCACCTGATAGCCTGCCCTTTCAGTCACCGGACGGCCATGGACATATGCATTCATCCATGAAAGAGCCACACCGTCCATCTGGGCCCAGAGAAGTCCGTTCGGATGCATGGCTACTTCCTTTCTGCATCCAGGGGCATAGCTCTCGATGATTCCCATGAGGGTCTCACCATATTTTTTCCAGACACGTTTCTCGTCAGCGCCGAAATGTATGTACTGCTGGATTGTGTCAGTCAGTCTCAACGGAGACTCAACCTGGGTTGTGCGCCTGAAAAGACGCTCCTGCTCGTCAGCGATGAGAGTGTCGAGGATTCTCTCAAACTCCTCCTTGTCACCGTTGGCATAGAGGGTAAGGCCAGGAAGGGCCATTATGGTCTCCCTGAGAAGGCCTGTCTCCAGCCATGAGAAGCCTGCGTTGATTCTCTCGCGTCCTCCGACCTCGCATTTGAGGAGATCTGCATTGCGGACGAGGAGCTCATGATATGAGTTCACATCACCTCTTTTCTTGAGTATGTCGGTGAATTTCCTCTTCAAAGTCTTCTGGCTGACCTCGTTTACCGAAGCGGAGAACACTACGGAATCCCCCGGCTTCAGCTCGGTCGTGAACGCGCCTGGGACGAACAGATCCTCCCTGCAGTCGAAGCCGCGGCGGTATTCGTCGGAATAGGTGACTCCATTGTACCAATAAGGCTGATACTTGAAGGCAGCCTTGCCGGAAACCTGGAGATTCAGGTCAGGGAATCCGTCATACATTCGGAAAGCCACTCCTCCGTCGATATCCTCATAGCCTGTATAAGCCTTTGGATTCTGGCTTGTGAGGCCATGGACACTCCTGAAGGCCAGGAACGGCTTGAGGGTCAGGGAAACTTTGGAAGGAGCTTCCAGAAGTTCGTACCTAATCAGCAGCTGATCATTGTCCGGAACCATCATGATGGTCTTGGTGAACAGGATGCCGCCTACCTTGTAGGTCACCACAGGAACCGGGAACGCATCAAAGTCCACGATGTACTTGTGACCTCTCGGTTCATAGGTATCACCGTAGCAATGTATGCCCAGGTTAAACTGTTTGCCGCCGAGCACCAGACTTTCGTCAAGGGAGGAAAGCAGCATATACTTCCCGCCTCCGAACTCTGCAACAGGGACGGCCAGCAGTCCGTGGTAGCGCCTTGTGTTGCAGGTCACGATGCTCGTGTTGCAATACGCGCCAGACTTGTTGGCCTCGATTATCTCCCTCTTGAGCGAGTATTCAAGGTTTACAAGTTCGGACTTGTTGAATTTAAGAAAAGCCATACTTTATATATTTAGGTTATAATCAATCCAATTTCTTCAGTACAACGGCACACCTGCAAGGCAGGTAGAGGTAAAGGGTCGAGTCATATTTTCCGTTCCCGTTAGGGCTCTTCTCCGGCACAGTGAAATGAACCTCACCGTCCTTTATTCTGGAGAAGCCGTCAAATTCGTTTCGATCTGTATTCAGAACATCCTGATACTTCCCGGACGGGGCCGCGAAACCGTAGTCCGCAAAAGAGGATGTGGGGTTGAAATTGAGCGCAAAGATACAGCTTTTTCTTTTGAAAATCAATATTTTTTTCTGCTCATCCTGTACCAGAAGCTCTGGCTTCACGGACAGGAAGTCCTCCGCTCTTTCAAGCCCTATCATAGCCTTGTCGAAATTCCTGAGATATCGATACCTCAAGTAATCAGGATCCGCAAGTGACCACTGCCTGCGGGCATATTTGTACGACCATCCGTTCCCCTCCCTCGGGAAGTCTATCCATTCCGGATGACCGAACTCGTTACCCATGAACGTCAGGTATCCGTCCCCGGATGTGGCGAGGGTCACCAGCCTTATCATCTTGTGGAGGGCGATGCCCCTGTCCACGACAGGAGAACGGGACTCCTTGTTCATCGAAGTGTACATCTCGGCATCCATCAACCTGAAAGCTATGGTCTTGTCACCCACCATCGCCTGGTCATGGCACTCCGCATAGCTGATTGTCTTCTCGTCAGCACGCTTGTTGGTGAGCTGCCACCATATTTCTCCCATGCTCCACTGGTCGTCCGAGAGGGTCTTTATCCATTTGATCCAGTTGTCGGCAACACCCATGCTCATACGGAAATCGAAGCCAACGCCTCCGCAATCGAACGGGGCGGCAAGACCTGCCATACCGCTGACATCCTCGGCGATGGTGAAGGAATCCTTGTTCATCTCGTGGATGAGCATGTTGGCGAGGGCAAGATATGTTACCGCATTCTCATCTACACCGGCATTGAAATAGTTGTCATATCCCACGAAATCCTTTCCGAGGCCATGGTCCCAGTAAATCATGCTGGTCACACCATCGAAACGGAAACCGTCGATATGGTATTCCTCCATCCAGTACTTGCAGTTCGAGAGAAGGAAATACTTGGTCTCATCCTTGCCGTAGTCGAAGCAGCGCGATCCCCACGCAGGATGGCGTCCCTGAGGACCGCGGTAGAAATACAGGTCCTCCCTGCCGTCGAACTTGCCGAGACCTTCCGCCTCGTTGTCAACGGAATGGGAATGTACGATGTCCATTACGACCGCTATCCCGAGCCCGTGGGCTTCATCCACGAGAGCCTTGAACTCCTCAGGCGTGCCGAAACGGGAGCTGAGAGCGAAGAAATTGGACACCTGGTAGCCGAATGAACCGTAGTATGGATGCTCCTGGAGAGCCATTATCTGGATGGTGTCATAGCCCAGATCTGCAACCTTAGGAAGCACGTCGGTCCTGAATTCCTCGAATGTACCGACCTTCTCCTTTTCCGTTGCCATTCCGATATGGCACTCATATATAAGAGGATGCAGCCTCTTGCCAGGCTTGCGGTGACGCCATCTGTATGGCTTTTCCGGAGACCATACCTGGGCACAGAACTGCTTGGTGACGGGGTCCTGTACTGCCCTGGTCACATAAGCCGGAATCCTCTCCGCTCCCCCTCCGGGCCATTCGATGTAGAGTTTGTACAACGAACCGTGATTGAGGAACATCTCTCCAAGCACTATCTCCCAGTTGCCGTTGCCTACCGGCCTGAGGGCATAGGCCTCGGAGCGCTTCCAATTGTTGAAATCTCCTATAAGATATACCTTTGTGGCATTAGGAGCCCACTCACGGAATACCCAACGTCCATCGGCGTCACGGTGCATGCCATAGAAAATATGGTTGTTCACCGCATCAGCGAGCAAGCCCTCGCCGGCAATTCTCGACTTGGCTTCGAGAATCCTCCTGTGCCGGGCGTCAATCGCCTCCTTGAACGGCATCAGCCATTTGTCAGAGTCGTAGATCATCCCGGCCTTTTTCTTTGTGGACTTTGTCATTTCATTTAGTTTTATGGCGTTATTAGTTCTATGGTCATTTAATCTATACATGGGGTCTCTCAGACAGCCTGCCCGTCCATGTCCTTGTCCATTGCCTCCACTTTCTCCCTAGCACCCCTCAAATAGGCACGGCATGCCGCAATCAACTCGACCGAGCGCCTTATCATAGCCTCCATATCCTCCACAGGAGTCTTCGGATCCTCCACCTTGGACGCAATCGCCTCAAGTTCGGCAACAGCCCCAGCATAATCGAATCTATCCTTTTCTGTTTCCATCTTTATTCCTTCCTTCAACATTTTCAACACGGCATCTCAACACTCCGTCGGCGAACATCACCCCCACCCTGTCGCCCGGAACTACGGAGGACACCCCTTTCATTACTGCCCCGTCCGGTCCGAGAGCAAGGGCATAACCCCTCTCCAGCACCCTCTCAGGGTTCGCAGCCTCGATTCTCGTCCTGAGTACCTCCACGGCAGACTCCATCCCCGAAATCTTCAGTGCAAACGAGGACCTTATCCTAGAATAAAGAAGGGCAAGCGCCCCCATAGCATCTGAGATGCGTCCGGAAAAGGCCATCTTCATCCTGGAAGAGAAAGATGAGAGCCTTGCATCCTCATCCTCATATATCGACACCAATTCATCGGCAAGGGCGGTAGGGGTCTTCACGAACCTGTGCGCCACCATGTCGCATACATGGTAGTCCTGGTCATGGCCTATCGCCGTGAGTACCGGCAGAGGGAACTGTGCTATGACGGCAGCAAGCTCATAGTCATCGAAACAGGAGAGGTCCAGTTTGGAACCGCCTCCGCGCAGAATCAGGACGGCATCGTAAGCCACTCCCGACTCCATCACGGAATCCAGGGCAGCAACAATGGACCCCGGACAGCCACTCCCCTGCATCAGGGCAGGAAAGAGGTCGGTCCTGAATGTGAATCCATATGGATTCCCGTGGAGATGCTTCATGAAATCTCTGTAACCTGCGGCATCTTCGGCGGAAACCACCGCGAAACGATATGGCAGAGGAGGGAGGGAAAGTCCAGCCTGCATATCCATCAGCCCTTCCTCCTTAAGGCGTGCAATAGTCCTGCGACGTTCCATCTCCTTCTGCCCGATGGAATATTCAGGGTCTATGTCATCTATTGTGAGGGTGAATCCGTAGAGCTGGCTGTATGTGGCCTGCACATGGACAAGTACCGTCATGCCTTCGCTCAGCGGAGAGCCTGTGACCGATTCGAAATATGGGGCGATGAACCTGTATTTTGAACTCCAGATGGCTGCTGAAGCCTTGGCTATCAGGCCTTCATCATTGCTTTGGGAAAGTTCGAGATAGCAATGTCCCCCGGGCCTTGCCTTCACGGCGCTGATCTCTGCCCTGAGCCAGAAACGGGACGGGAACAGACATTCTATCCCCTCCTTCATCCTTGTCTGGAACTCAAAAAGGTCAACAAAATCCCGTTTCATATAAAAGCTCACAATGTTTCAACTTCACAGGCCGTAATGAGGCGAGTACAAAATTAGCAAAATTTCTCACACCACCCTCATTATTCGATAAAATTTAATATCTTTGCCGACTGTTTTCAAGACCTGTCCGTTTATGAAGATTACCGAAGCACTTTTTGCTGGCAGCAGTACGAGGATTTCCGAGAAACCTAAGCAGAAATTCCCTGAATTTGCTTTCATCGGAAGGTCTAATGTCGGCAAGTCCTCCCTTATCAACATGCTATGCAACAACAGGAAACTTGCCCTCACGTCGTCCAAGCCAGGCAAGACCAGGCTTGTAAACCATTTCCTGATAAACCGCAAGTGGTATCTCGTGGACCTGCCAGGCTACGGCTACGCAAAGATTTCCGCGACAGGCAAGCAGAAGCTTGAACAGGTCATCCGCAACTACCTGAACCTGTCCCAGGAGATGACGATGCTTTTCGTACTCATAGACTCCAGGCACGAAATCGGAAAGATTGACATGGATTTCCTGATTGAGCTTGGACAGAGCAGGATTCCTTTCGCAATCATATTCACCAAGGCGGACAAGAGCGGCAGCGTAAAGCTTGCCGAGCTCATAGAGCAGAACAAGAAGCAGATTCTGGAATATTGGGAGGAACTTCCTCCGGTATTCATAAGTTCCGCGGAGACCGGTATGGGAAGAGAGGAAATCCTCGACTACATCGATTCCGTTCTGAATACAATTGAACAAGAAAACCAACACCCTCAACAATAATGCACAACGAACACAAAATCAAGCTTTTCACCTGCAGAGCCTCCAAGGACTTCGCAGTCAAGGTAGCCAAGGCTATGAACATCGAGCTTGGCGCTTCAGATGTTTTGACTTTCAGCGACGGTGAATTCCAGCCATCTTTCAACGAAAGTGTCAGGGGAGCCACCGTATTCATCGTCCAGTCCACTTTCCCTCCTGTGGAGAATTTGTTCGAGCTGCTTCTGATGATAGATGCGGCAAAAAGGGCTTCCGCACACACGGTGATAGCAGTAATGCCATATTTCGGTTGGGCAAGACAGGACCGCAAGGACAAGCCGAGGGTTTCCATAGGGGCCAAGCTTGTGGCTAATGTGCTCCATGCAGCCGGCTGCGACAGGGTAATGACCTGCGACCTGCATGCAGACCAGATCCAGGGATTCTTCGACTTCCCTGTCGACCATATCTATGCAAGTTCAGTATTCCTTCCATATCTGAAGAACCTCAACATTGAGAATCTCGCAATTGCAGCTCCAGACATGGGAGGCGCAAAGAGGGCCAACGCATATGCAAGATACCTCCAGTGCCCTGTGATAATCTGCCATAAATCAAGGGAAAGGGCCAATGTTGTAGGGTCCATCACCGCAATCGGGGATGTTGAAGGGAAGAATGTCATCATCGTCGATGATATGATAGACACGGCAGGCACCCTCACGAAGGCTGCCAATGTATTGAAAGAGATGGGCGCTTTGAGCGTCAGGGCCTGTGCGACACACGCCGTTTTCTCCGGTCCTGCTTATGAAAGGATAGCGGATTCAGCTCTCGAAGAGGTCATCGTTTCAGACACCATCCCTCTCAGCACCGACCCGGCCAAGGACAAGAGCAAGATAACGGTGCTCTCCATGACGGAGACATTCGCCGACATAATAGAGAAAGTTTACAATTACGAGCCAATAAGCTCCAGCTTTATAAATTGATGGAAATCTTCTTCGCAGCCATAATCCTCGTCGCGCTCTGCGTTTTCGGAATGTGTTTCAACATTATCTTCCGCAAGGACGGGAAATTCCCGGAAACGGAAATCGAGAGGAACACTCAGATGCGCAAGCGGGGCATCAAATGCGCGAAAGAGGAGGAGATGAAGATATGGGGCAGGAAGAAAAAGGCCCCGGATTGCGCAGGCAGCGGATGTGGGGACTGCCATGCCTGCGGGATGTAAGCCGCCGTGAGGCGGTATGTTCAACCACCGCGAGGTGATAATCAAGATATTCATTATGAGTCTTTTAGCTATAGTAGGGAGGCCGAATGTCGGCAAATCCACCCTTTTCAACCGTCTTGTCGGCATGCGTCAGGCGATTGTGGATGAAACTGCCGGAGTAACCCGTGACAGGCATTACGGCAGATGTGAATGGTGCGGGACGGAGTTTTCCGTAGTGGATACCGGAGGATATACGTCCAACTCCGATGACATTTTCGAAGAGGAAATCCGCAAGCAGGTCGTTCTGGCAATCGAGGAGGCCTCTGTGGTACTTTTCATGGTGGAAGCCTCCACGGGAATCACCGATTATGACGAGGAAATCGCAGACCTGCTCCGCAGGAGCGGCAAGCCGGTGGTGCTCGCCGTGAACAAGGTGGATTCAGGAGCGAAGATGTTCGATGCATACCAGTTCTATTCACTCGGTCTGGGTGAGATATGGAGCATATCTGCCGCCAACGGAGGAGGCACAGGAGACCTTCTCGACGAAATCGTTAAGCTGATGCCTAAGGAGGACCCTGACAAGGACGAGCGTCCTGAACTTCCGCACTTCACCATCGTGGGCAAGCCGAATGTCGGCAAATCATCGCTGACCAATGCGCTGCTCGGCAGTGAGAGGAATATCGTGACGCCTATCGCCGGTACCACAAGAGACTCAATAGCAACGCTTTATAACAAGTTCGGCCATGAATTCATGCTCGTGGACACCGCCGGGATGAGAAAGAAGACCAAGGTTCACGAAGATCTGGAGTTCTATTCCGTTATGAGGTCCATCCGTTCCATCGAACATTCGGACGTATGCATCCTGATGGTGGACGCGCAGACGGGCATCGAGTCCCAGGACCTGAGCATATTCAACCTTATCCAGAGGAACAGGAAGGGATGCGTGATTGTCGTGAACAAATGGGACACAGTCGAGAAGGACAGCAATACCATGAAGGAGTATATCGAGGCCATCAAGGCCAGAATCGCCCCTTTCAACGACATTCCGATCATCTTCACATCCGTCATCAACAAGCAGAGGATCATGGATGTGCTCAATGCCGCCGAAATGGTATATGAGAACTATTCAAGGAAAATCCCGACATCCAGGCTCAACGACGAGATGCTTCCTGAGATAGAGAACTACCCGCCACCTGCATGGAAGGGCAAGTACATAAAAATCAAGTATATAACGCAGCTGCCTACAAAGTCTCCGTCGTTCGCGTTCTTCTGCAATCTTCCGCAGTACATCCGCGAGCCATACAGACGCTTCCTCGAGAACAAGCTGCGGGAGAAGTTCGATTTCAAGGGTTGTCCGGTGCAGGTTTTCCTGCGGCAGAAATAAAATAACGGGGAGGCTAAGATGCCACCCCGTTATTTTATTTGACTTCGTCCTGTCGGACTTATCCATTACTCCCAAGCCGGAGCAAGAATGGTCACAGTCTTCTCATAAATCTTCTGTGAAGAACCGGCATAGTTCGAATTGGTCCCAACAAAAGTCACGGTATAAGTGCCAGGCTCCATCCAGGTATATTCGAAACTGTGCAGATAATTCTGAAGGTTCTTGATGACGGTACCCTCGTCATTGGCCACCTTGTTAAGAGGAACAGGCTGCGAGATTACCCATCCGTCCAACGCATAAGGAAGCGCATTCGCGCCAACTCCCTGCATGACAATGTCGTAAGAATTATTGTTCATCACTATGCTGCCATTGCCACTGTTCTTCTTGTACGGGTCCTCGATTTCTTCATTCATCATCACGGTGACAAAGTCAAGGGCTCTGAAATCAATGGTTGACGGAGTCATTCCCTCAAGGTCAAGGGTAATCTCTCCGTTTATCCAATATGTTCTCTGAGTCTTTTCATGTGTCGGAGGACACCAATGGAATGCAATTGCAAAACTGCTCATATAGTCCTTCAGGTCATAATCCTGATGAGTCCATTTTGTACTTGCGCCTTCCTCGTAATCCAGCTTTGTCCAACCCTGCATGCCACCCTCGACCATAGCTGCTACTGCAGCCCTGTCAGCGGCACCGTCACTTCCGTCAAGGCCTTCAAATGAACCGCTTACATAAACTTCCAAAGCTCCGGCCTCACCGTAACGGGCCTGATACTCCACACTCATGTCAGCAGTCAGAACAGACTCAACCGGCACTTCATACCGATCTTTGAACTTGTACTGATGACCGATTTCGCCGCTGTAGAAGACGATATTGTCAACATTGCCTTCGAAATTGAAACGCACAGGCTCACCAGCGGTATATGTATTTCCGCTGTCAAGTGAAACAGCGTAGTCAATCTCATAGACCACATCCTGTGTGCAGGCTGCGGCAAGAGCCGCAACTGCACATATCATATATATTTTTTTCATTTTTCCTGTCATGATTATTATCTCCACAATTCGTTCTGGACAAGCTCCTTGTTCACTCCAAGTTCGATGGAAGGAATAGGAAGCAGCTCATGCCTCTTCTCAATATAGGTGCCCATGTTGGCAGCCCTCGAAGCAAGGGAAGCACTTGAAGCCCACCTCTCATCGGAAGTCTGCTGTGCATATCCGTTCATCTGCTCGACATAAATGCCCCAGCGGATGAGGTCGAAACGGCGGAGAGCCTCGAAACAGAGCTCGCGGCCCCTCTCGTTGCGTACAAGTTCGCGGAAGGACTCCTTGGTATAGTCCTCGAAATCTATGGTTGAAACACCTGCCCTTGTCCTGACCTTCTTCACGTAGTCATAAGCCTCCTGTGTTGGGCCTGACAACTCATTGGATGCCTCGGCATACATCAGAAGCACATCAGAATAACGGAGAATAGGGAAATTGATCGTCGTATAGAGCAGCTTGGAAGTCTTCTGACCTTCGTACTGGACTTCCCTGCGGAACTTGCCACAGTTGCGGATGGCCTGTGCGGTTACTGGGTCTGCAGTGGTGGTCTTACCGGAATAGACATAAGGAGTCTTGTCGATACCTGCGGTGCATGAACCGCTCCCGGTCGTTCCGTAAGGCGGCTGACTTGCATGACCGGCATAGTTGTAAGGAGGCATATTCCACTCCTGACGTTTGTCGGTCACTGTTGGAAGATCGGTTTCTTCATCAGTCCTGTCATCCCTCCAATACAAGTCCCAGAGTTTAAGGGAACCGTTGTACTGTCCATAGGCATAGTTGCAGGTGAACTCGCTGAACTTTGAAGAAGCGCTGTCGCCGCTCTGAAGTCCGAGCAAATCGCCGATTCGACCGTTCGACCAGTTTTCGGCGCTTGAGCGGTCGCCGAGGAACTCAGCCTCCCACATGGACTCGTGATACTCAGTGTCATATTCATCTTCAATCATATTGATGAATACCCTCGAGTAGTCACGATTGAGGTCATGCTTTCCGCTGTCGATGACAGCCTTCGCATAGTCGCGAGCCTTTGTGAGGAATGCCGTCTTGTCGCCTCCCTTCACGCTCTCTCCCGCAAGGAAGAGATAAACCCTTGCAAGGATACCCTGGATCGTGGTCTTTGTCACCCTTGAAGGTTGATCGGTAATCTCTTCTGCTGCAAGCTCCAGACAAGCCTCCATTTCCTCGGCTGCCCATGAAAGGACCTCATATTGGGAAGTAGCCGGGCTCATCACCTCGTCAGGGGTTTTGACTGCCTTGGTCCTGAGAGGCACGTCACCGAATGACTGTGCAAGGAGGAAATGATAATAAGCCCTGAGGAAACGTGCCTCATTGAAATATTTGCCTTCCTTGTCATATTCCGTCTCCACAACGGCCTCCATGAAGGAGTTGGCATTGTTCACGCCCTGATACATTGCAGTCCAGATATCATATACCTGAACCGTACTGGCATTGTGACGGCAGTACTGGAGATAGTTGGTGCTCACATCCCTGTTGAAGTAGCACAAGTCGTCGATGTTGGCGTACATAATGGAGTAATAGTTACCATAGAACTGTTCCTTGCCGATGGCTCCATATACTCCTGCGAGGCCATATTTGACCTCCGATTCCGAATTGTAGAAAGTCTCGGAGCAGATTACCTGCGGTTCAACATCGAAGAAGCTGCAGGAAAAGAGTGAGGTCACAGCCGCCGCACCAATCAGAAATCTGTATATATTTCTCATATTTTCAGCGATTTAGAAAGTGAATGAAAGTCCTGCGGTAAGGCCGAAGGCACGAGGATAGGCAGACCAGTCGAATCCAGGAGTCAGAACCGAGTTCCTTGTGGAAACTTCAGGGTCAGGTCCTGAATAATTGGTCAGGCAGAATACATTGTCGGCAGACACATATACCCTCATTGTGTCGAAATGCATCTTTCTGAGAGCCTTTCTCGGGAGGGTATATCCCACTGATACATTCCTCAGACGCAGGAATGATCCGTCCTCTACAACCCTTGAAGAATATTCATACATACCGTTTGCACCTACGCGAGGGATGTCGCTGTCAGGATTGGTCACGGTCCACCTGTTGGTGTAGGTCTTCCACTGGTTGGTGTTCACGACATTACCATTCTCGAAATAGAGTCTGTTGGCATTGAGGATGTCGTTGCCATAGCTCCATGAGAATGCAAGGTTTATGTCAAATCCGTAGAAGTTGAATCCTGTGCTGAAACCACCGGTGTGCAGAGGCTGGCCGCAGCCTATTACCGTGCGGTCATTGTCATCGACGATTCCGTCCCCGTTGATATCCTTGTACTTAGGGTCGCCCGGACGGACAGCTGCCTTACCTACAGATGCAAGATATGGGATGCCATCCTTGAGTGATGTTCCGGAATTGAACTCGTCATTCTTGTATGTACCTTCATATATGTAACCGTACATCAGTCCGGAAGGCTTGCCGACCTGAGTGATATAGGCATACTGGCCGTTGAATTTCTGATCCCAAGACACCTTGCTCAGGAGTGAGTACTGGTCGTTGGTCAGGGCAGTCACCTTGTTGCGGTTGAGGGCGATGTTGAAGTTGATGTTCCACTGGAAATTCTTCTTCTGGATTGGTATGACGTCGAGGGTGAACTCACCGCCCTGGTTCTGCATCGAACCGATGTTCATCATCGTGGTGGTATAACCTGAAGATGCAGGTATCGTAGCCTGGAGCAGCAGGTCGCGGGTGTTCTTGAGATACCAGTCTACCGTAAACTTGATGCGGCTGTCGAAGAATGAAAGGTCGAGACCTACGTTCCACTGCTCGGTTGTCTCCCATTTGAGTTTGTCATTGGCCATATTTGACGGATAATATCCTGAAACATGCTGGCCGCCAAATACATAGTCGTATGAATTCGGATCACCCGGGAGAGTGGAAATCTGTGAATAGTAATCGTAAGGAGTAGTGGTACGGTTGTTACCTGTCAGACCCCACGATGCACGGAGCTTACCGTTGGAGAGCCAGGACAAATCCTTGAGTGCATCCTCACGGTTGAAGTTCCATGATGCACCGGCAGAAGGGAAGTAACCCCATCTGTTGCCGTCCGGGAACTTGGATGAACCGTCGGCACGGAACGAAGCGGTGAGATAGTATTTGTAACGGTAGTTGTAATTGAGTCTGAACAGGCCTGACATCATTGTCCAGTCATACTGCCAAGGTTTGACTGACTGATAGTTACCGGTATGAAGACCGTTCAGTCCAAGGGACTCGGTAGTCATCTGTGTGGCAGAAGTGCCCTTGTAGTCGAAAGTCTCACCCTGCATGGTGAAACCGCCCATAAGCTGCAGGTGATGGTTACGTTTGATATGCTTGGTCCAGGTGAGGGTATTCTCGTTCAGCCAGGTCATCTTGTCGTTCCAATATATTGCGCCGTTGATGCCCTTTCCTGAAGGCGAACCAGGATAACCTGTATAGGTCTGGGTACCGTTGAACTCTTCCCTGCGGCGTTTGTTCAGGGTATAACCTCCAGTTACCTTGAGCTTGAGGTTCTCGACGATTTCCCAGGTGATTCCGACATTGGCGTTGAGATAATCAACGATGGTCTTGCGGTACTCGTTCTGGGCTGTCTTGACAGGGTTGAAACGGTAGTCGTTCGCACCTGTGGTTTCTGAATCCACGAGGTCATCATAAAGGTCATCGGAATTGCCGGAGCGAATCGGCTTCACAGGCCTGTAGCCCCATACGGAATACATGAGCCATCCGGTTGCTGATGAAGACTGCTGGGCATCAGTCGGAGTCACACCGTTGGTGACTGCATGCGAATAGTTGGCAAGCACGTCAATGGTGAATTTCTTTCCGATCTTCTGCTGGAAATTGACCTTTCCCTGATATCTCTGGAAATTGGACTTGATGATGATACCGTCCTGGTCGATTGCCGAGAAGCTGACATTGTATCTGTTGCCCGCCTCCTTGCTTCCTCCTGAAAGCGAGATGGAGTAGTTCTGGGTGAGGGCGGTACGGTACAGCTTGTCCTGCCAGTCGTTGTAAGGAATGTTCCTGTAATCCTCCACGGAATAGCTTTCGATTCCTGCGACAAGGTCAGCATCGGATGGTTTCAGGTAAGGATTGGTATTGCCATTGTATTCATACATCTCTGTCTGGAGCTGAACGAACTCATATCCGTCCATCAGGTCAACCTTGTTCGCGATCTGATTCATCGTCCAGGATGCGGAGAAATTGACCTTTGGCTTACCTTCAGTACCCTGCTTTGTCGTAATCACAACCACGCCGTTTGCACCTCTGGCTCCATAAATAGCCGTTGCAGATGCATCCTTCAGGATGTCAATGGACTCGATGTCAGATGAACTCAGTGCAGTCGCCATGGAACTCTCAGTCGGGAATCCGTCTATGATGTAGAGAGGTGCACTGCTCTGGGTGAGGGAGTTGTTGCCTCGGATGGTTATGTTTGCCTCGGCACCCAGGGCACCGTCGGATGTCGTTACAACCACTCCGGCCACCTTACCCGTGAGGGCCTGGTCGAAATTGGTCACCGGCGCCTTCATGAGCTCACCCATGTCCACCTTGCTGACGGAACCCGTGAGGTCTCGCCTTGAAACAGTGCCGTAACCGACACTTACCACCTCGGCGGCATCAATGGAAAGCTGTTCTTCCTTGAGCGTGACATCAATCACTGCCCGCCCTCCGACAAGTTGCTTGATTTCCGCGAATCCGAGGCATGAGAATACCAGGGTAGCCTTCTGGGAGGACACCGTGATGACATAGTTACCATCGATGTCGGTAACAGTTCCGTTCGATGTATTGCCATCTTCAAAGACAGTCACGGCGATAAGCGGAATGCCAGCCTCATCGACGACGCGCCCCGTGACCTTCACATTCTGTGCGGAAGCTGTCACGACGGAAGTCAGGAACAGCAGGGCCGCCACAAATTTAGTCAATCCTTGCATGTCAATTCAGTATTAGTATTAGGAATTATGTGTTGATAGTTATTATTGTTGTACAAGCAAAAACTCCACAGGCTGCCCGTGGACACAGGTGACTTCGAGCCTTGTCTTCCCGTCAGCGCAAGTCGCGCATACGGCTTTGCACTCATCCTTGAGGGCATAGTTGCCGTTGAGAGACACGACCTTCACAATCGGCTGGCTCGGCTCTGTGGTGGTGTAACCTTTCCTGGTGATTCCAAGGTCAGGCGTGCAGACACTCATCACTACGGCACCGTCTGTGCGTCGCTTCTCCATCACTATTGTCTCAGGCTGGATGGAAGAGGCAAGAGTGGAACCTGATTCATAGCCGCAGTAGCTGATATATGCCGTAATTCCCGTGATGTCATCCTTTACGACATGGGCAGAATTGTCGGCCTGCAACACTTTGTAAGGCAATTTCTTGGCATATTTCCCAGCCTCCTTTCCTGACGGCTTCACCAGCATCATATACTCGTATGATGCATCTTTCGGCGACGTTCCATGGTCTATATAGGCCGTAATGAAATCGCCCTCACCTGTCTTTTTCTTGGTATCGGAAGGTGATGACTGATGCTTCTTCTCCACCATCAGCCCGAATCCGTCCTTTATTATATATATATTCCCCTTTATATCTGTGAGGACCACCTGATCCCTGTCGGTATATCTGTAGGAATATGGGAACGCATCGGAAAACTCATCATTTATGTCCACTTCGGCATTCTTGTCCTCAAGCCTCAGCTGGTAAATCGTAGTCTCGGTAGGATAGGTGGATGAATTGGAAATTCCGGTTCCTATATGGATTATCCTGTTGTCAAAGCAGAACACGCTCTTGGTAGCCTTTGCACCGGCACAGAAATTAGGCCTGTTGCCCTCGACATATGTGAATGCCAGGCATCCGTTCATGCCTTCGAGGGAGGAAACTCCCGGGAAGCGAGATGAGTTCCTCTCCATCAATGTACCCTTGAGCGGATTCTCAAGCAAGTCAAAAGGAAGATGGACGGAGGTCACTCCAGGGTAACGGTTCCAGTCCCATCCTTCCTGGCTATAGCCGCTCTTCTCGGCCCCGCAGTTGTCGATGATCTGGGCTGAACCATAGGCGATATATCGTCCGTAACGGTTGTCCGCAGCATAGATTTCTGTACCCCAGACATCAGAGTTGAACCCTTTGAGAGTGAGCATCCAGCCGTTGCGGCGATGGATACCGAACGCACCGTAGTTATATACATTGAACCCGTCGCTCTGGCAATAAGGCGACACGCCCGCCTTCTTGAAAGCGGCCATTGTCTGCTTGTCCTTGCCACCGAGGGCCATATATGCGCCTGCAAGCTCCGGATCGACATTCTTGCCGCTTCCGGTCAGGTCCCCCAGCAAAGCAAGGCGGGCATATGCCTCGACGTCGGCATCCGGAATCCTCCCGTTGAAAGGATGCCTTCCGCAAACGCCAATTCCCCAGTCACGTCCGTTCGTATAGTCATAGAGAGTCATCAGCGCGAACTTGAGATTCTCCCTCGCCGGAACATCGATTGAGAAATCAGTCCCGGCCGTAAAGAACAAGAAATCACCCAGACTAGCGAAAGCGCCGACAGAATAACCCGGATAATGTCCTCCGTGGTGGAAAGACGTACCGTCCACCTTCAGACCGCCGAGCGTACCGTCAGTAAAGGCGAGAGATCCGGATGTCCAGGTGCCAAGTGCCTTCATATAAGCATATTTGACCTCATCCTGTGGCTGGAGCATGGCAGATATCACACGACAATTGTGCAGGGTGTGCCAGGCATCGAGGATACCGTCCCTGGTCTGCTCGTAAGGCATCCTTACCTCCTGCAGGCCAGACCAATATGTAAGAGCCGATATATAATCCTGTAGTTTCCCGGCCTCGGCAAGAGGCTTGCGGAGAATCCATATTCCTTTATACAGGTCACGCACCTGATAACCATAGTGATGGTTCGTTCCCTGGCCGCTACCGTATGCGAATCCCTGATCCAGGGCATGATCCATCGCATCGATAACCTTGCCGATATTGGCAGTATTGCCAGTGTACAGATAGTCAAGGGCATACCAATAGACGATTTCCTGAATGAAACGGATACGCATCTCACCCTTCGAATGGTTGAATTCATCGTCGCTCAGGAGCGGAGCACCTGTCACTGAACCGTCTGGAAGCCTCTTGATTCCATATTTGTCCATATGGGCCTGGGCACGTCCCATCAGCGTCCCTGCCGTATATTCCTTGCCCGGATTGCCAGTGGCTGCCCATGCATCCATCCTCTCCTCGACAGCACGCAGCATCTTCCTCATATCATCAGTCAGAGCAGTCATTTCAGGTTCCTTATACTGCTCCCACTCCCACAGGCGGCACCACTGCCACATGTCTCTCTGGAGATTCCAGTTGTTCTCAGGCAGCTGCTTGTCAGGAGTTATCTGATCGTGCAGCTTGCCCTTGGAAAATGTCACCCTGTCTATATATATGGTACCCTCGGGGCATGATGCCGGAGGAGTTATGACCATCCTTGCAGCGGCAGTGTTCCTTTCAGCAAGCTTGACATCGCCGTAATGTCCTTCCGGGGTAAGCATGTCAATATATTTGAGCCAGATGGTACGCCAACCCTTATAGTCCATTCCGTAGTCGAAATGGCATATCTCGTTGCCCGACCAGTCATAGAATGTGAACCTCAGCGGATCGGACATCGGAGCAGTGTTATATACCCACATCATAAGCCCGGCTCCATTGACCTTCAGCGAGGCCTCGATGTCGGAGTAATTAGAGAAAACCAACTCCGCGCCGGGTGTCCAGCAGAACTTGACCGATTGTGCACCGTCCTTGAATTTGTCAGACGAAATCGACGCAGAACCGTTACCGGTCACTTTCACGAATGACGGCATGGAGCCCTCGAAATCATACTGGGAATTGATTGCTGCGTATGCTGAAGCCGACAGTGTCAAGGCCAAAAGGAGGGTGGAAAATTTTCTCATATATCAATGTTTGGTCCACAAAAATAATAAAATTCAAAACAAACCGAAGCAATATTTATAATTTTCGAACATAAATGTAAAATCGTTGAACAAATCGCAAAACTTGTTATTTCTTTTTTTATCTTTGCATTTGCGCCGTACCCGGTAACGACCAATATAATTAACAACATAGTAATAACCAAGACATGAAAATCAGACATCTTGCAATCATTCTACTTGCAGCGACTTCGCTCCAGTGTGCAAAGAAAAGCGACATTATCAGTGACAACGTCAGAAACGCTGAAATCCAGCTCCAATACCTACTCGACGCATCAGAAGCCGGAGACACTGTACGCATTCCTTCCACCTACAAGAACGGTGAAATCGAATTCGTGCCGACAGACGACTGGGTAAGCGGTTTCTTCGCAGGCACCCTGTGGTACATGTATGAGCTCACAGGAGACGAGAAATGGGCCGAGCACGCTCAGAAGCATACGGAAATCCTTAGTGAAATCCAGTTCCTCAAATGGCATCACGATGTTGGATTCATGGTTTATGACAGCTATGGCAACGGCCTGAGGCTTAAGAATATACCGGGATATGACACCGTACTCGTGAACACGGCGAAGTCCCTCTCCACCCGCTTCCGCCCTGCAGCCGGCATCCTCCAGTCATGGAATGTAGTCAACAACGGATGGCAGTCCACCAGAGGCTGGAAATGCCCGGTCATCATCGACAACATGATGAACCTCGAACTCCTTTTCAAGGTCAGCGAGATGACTGGCGACCCGACTTATGCAAACATTGCCATCAGCCATGCCGACAAGACCCTTGAGAACCACTACCGCGACGACTTCAGCACATATCATGTAGTTGACTACGATGACGAGACAGGAGCTGTCCGCCGCAGATGCACCGCACAGGGCATAGCTGACGAATCACGCTGGGCACGCGGCCAGGCCTGGTCAATCTACGGTTACACGGTGGCTTACCGTTTCACAAAAGATGAAAGATACCTCCAGAGGGCAAAGGATGTAGCAGAATATCTTCTTGTCAATGAGGACAATATGCCGGAAGACCTCGTTCCTTTGTGGGATTTCGACGTAGTCCAGTTCGCCAACGACAAGGATGAGATGGTAAAGCTCTTCGACGACAAGAACGCCATGCTTCCTTACACGGAAATCAGGGATGCATCTTCTGCAGCCATCATAGCTTCCGCACTCTACGAACTTTACTGGTTCACCAAGACCCCTATATACAAGGAAAAGGCAGACAAGATGATAGAAAGCCTCTCAACCCCTGCATACAGGGCTGAACCTGGCACGAACGGCGGATTCATCCTCATGCATTCAGTCGGCAGTCTTCCTCACTCCGTAATCAACATCAGGACCAACCCTGCCGCCCACAACATCGACGTACCGCTGAACTACGCTGACTACTATTTCCTCGAAGCGCTTATCCGCAAGGGAAGGGTGGAAAAGGGAGAAAACCCTGTCAGATAGCATATTCAACCAGCCATCAACTGTTTGCAGATGTACAGACGGCCAAGGTCAATCATCTCGATTGTGGCCGCAGCATTCCTTGGATGGAGCGCTGTGGCACAAGTCGCTGATTACGGGCCGGAGAACGGAGTGCTGTCGTTCGAGACCGGCGTTGCCCCTGCTTCATGCGGCAGACATTCGTCTTTGGAATTGTCTGACCTTCACTACAAACTCGGCACACATTCGCTGTCGTGGAAATGGAACAGACCTTGCGAGACACTGTCCCTTCCCGGGGAGATTCCGTATTCGAAGGAGAATCCCGACCCGAAGGAGACATCAGTGTCCACTTTCGTATTCTGGGTATATGCTGACAGGCCTATCGACGGCTCCCTCCGCTTTTCCTTCCTCAAGCAGGGCCGCGAATGTTGCCATTTCGACTACCACCTCGGATTCACCGGATGGCGAGGCGCGTGGGTGGCATTCGACAGGGACATGCAGGGCAAACCGGAGGAAGGAATGGACGAAGTGGTCATTACCGCCCCGTCTTCTGTCCGCAAAGGACATCTCTGGTTTGACGGAATCATCACGTCAGCATTTGAAGACATCCGGCACCATACCCCTGACTTCCAGGCACCTTTCATCAACGAAAAGACCACGAGTCACTGGCTGGTTCTGAACAACAGCTGGAACCTCAGCCTTGACATAGAACCGAAACATGCCCTGGAACAGCAGGACAAGGAAGACATCGCCACCATCACCGGACGCTTCGTGGACATCGTACGCCAGCCCATTTCATGGAAGGTTGAAAATCTTCGCAAGATTTACGATGAATATGACATCCGCCTCAACCCTGACGGGACCATTGCCGGAAAACCGATTTTCTTCACACGTTACGGTGAGACATTCATCAACCTCGGCATCAAGGACGCATCCAAAACATTCAGGAAAAACGGACAGCTGCTCAGGGACTACAACGACAACCTCCTGAAGATGGCATGTTCATATCTGAACACAGAAAATGAATCTGACAAAGAGGAGATTGCGCAGATGTATGTCATGATGACAAGGCATCTTCTCGACCAGGGATTTGCCTGCGGAAGTGCTCTCGGTACCCTCCATCATCTGGGCTACAGCATGAGGAACTTCTACATCGCCCCGGTCCTGATGAAGGATGTGCTCCGGAAGGCAGGACTTGCAGGACAGGTGCAGGAGGCCATGGAATGGTTCAGCGGAGTCGGGGAAGTGAAAGTGGCTCCGAAGGAGGATGGGATGGACATCGACGCCTTCAACACATCCCTCATGGGCAGGGTTGCATCGGTTCTCATGCTTGAGGACACTCCATACAAATGGGCATATCTGCAGGCCCTGTCCCGCTGGATTGACAACGGTTTCGCCCTCGTGGACGGCACAAGGCCTTGCTTCAAGGAAGACGGATCAATGTACCACCACCGAAAATCGTACCCGGCCTATGCAGTCGGAGGCCTCGACGGTGCAGTAAACTCGGTATGGATGCTCAGAGGCACCCAGATTGCCGTTTCGCAGCAAAGCCATCAGACCCTCAAGGATGCACTTATGCAAATGCGTTTCTGGTGCAACCTGCGATCATTCCCTCTTGCCATGTCAGGAAGGCATCCGGACGGCAAGGGAGAATTGATTCCATGGCACTTCGCACGTCTTGCCCTCTCAGGGAGCCCGGACGGTAAAGATTTGATAGACAAGGAACTCGCTTCTGCATACATGAGGCTTGTTCCTGATTCTCCACGAAAAGAGAAGGAATTCATCAGTCTGTTTAATTCATATTCTCCGGAATCAACACCTCAGGGCAGCCGCAACTACCCTTACAACTGCTCGCTCTCTCACCGCTGTGGGGAGGCCCTGGTCACATTCGCAGGCCACAGCCGCTACCTCTGGTCGGCGGAAATATATAACAACGCCAACCACTACGGACGCTATCTCACCCACGGCAGCATGCAGATTCTCGGATCCGGAGACCCTGTAATCGACTCATTCACAAGCGGCTATCAAGTGGAAGGCTGGGACTGGTGCCATATACCGGGCACGACTGCAGCGGAGATTCCGATGGAGAAAATGAAAGCCAATGTCCTGAATGTCGATGAATTCTCAGGCTATGAGGAAATGCTGCTTTCCGATGAATGGTTTGCAGGAGGAGTGACCCACAAAGGGCTTTACGGAACCTATGCCATGAAGCTCCATGAACACGACAAATACAACGGCAGCCTCAGGGCCCGCAAGTCATATTTCGCCTTCGGGGACAGAATCATAGCCCTCGGCACCGACCTGGAGAACTCTCTGGAAGGGTCCAGGCTCCATACCACGCTGTTCCAGAACACCGTCACATCCGAGACTCCTACGACCGTGCAAGGCAAGAAAATCGCCTCCATGGACTATTCAGAAACCCTTCAAGGACCTCTGACCGTATTGTGCGACCGCTTCGGCAACACCTATCATGTCAAGGACGCCACGGTACAGGTGACAAGGGGCATGCAGGACTCGCTCCACGAAGAAACCGATGCTCCGACGGCAGGGACCTTCGAGAAGGCATACATCTGCCACGGGGACATCGTAAGGGGAGGAAGCTATGAATATATGGTAAGGCTCGCCGGAGAATCGTCAGAATCCGGGAGGGCAGCATCGTCCGCTGGGGATATGCCATACAAGGTCATCCGCCACGACAGTCGCGTGCATGAGGTGAAGGATATGGAGACCTCCGTCACGGGAGCTGCGGTATTCGAAGAAGGCAGGGTGGATTCACTCATCGTCAGCTGCACGCCGGCCATGATCATGTATTCCTCTGAAGGACAGACGCTCAGCCTGAGCGTAAGCAACCCGGACCTCGCCCTCTACGAAGGGGAGCCTGACGAAGTGTATGACCTGGACGGCAAGAGGGTTGAACGAAGCGTCTATGGCCGCAGATGGATTGACAACGGCTGCGCCCCGACACAGGTGACCGTCACGGTGAAAGGTCTCTGGGATGTGGAGGATAGCGGAAGTTCCTCTGTCACGGATTCCATGGAAGACAACTGCACCACCCTCGTATTCACTACCAGGGAGGGCCGCACGGAAGAAATCAGATTAAGAAGGATTGCATTATGAACTCAATCGACAAGATAAAGAACGGCATCACAAGCTGCCTCCTTCCGATTACCGCCTTGGCCACCGCATCATGCGGCAAGGCGCAGGAGAGCCTGCCGAACATCATCTATGTGTTTCCGGACCAGTTCCGCAACCAGGCACTCGCATTCTGGAATGAACCGGAATATGCACCTTTCGCCGGATGGAAGGCCGACCCGGTGGTCACTCCGAACCTCGACTCATTCGCATCTGAATCGGCAGTGATGAGCAGGGCAATGAGCAACTGCCCTCTGAGCAGCCCGTACAGAGGCATATTCCTTACCGGGATGTATCCCGAAAGAAGCGGGATTACCCTCAACTGCATGGCGGAAAGGCCTGAAAGTTCTCTGCGCGAGGATGCCATCTGCATAAGCGATGTGCTCAAGGCGCAGGGCTACAGCTGTGGCTACATCGGCAAGCTCCATGCTGACTACCCTACTCCGAACGACCCTGCGAACCCAGGCAACTACGTCAGCTCGCGCCGTCCCGAATGGGATGCCTACACACCGGCTGAAAGACGCCACGGCTTCGACTATTGGTATTCATACGGCACCTTCGACGTACACAAGAACCCACATTACTGGGATACTGACGGAGTCCGGCATGACCCTCACGAATACTCCGTGACGCACGAGACAGACAAAGCCATCGAGTTCCTGCGCAACCGCAACGGGGAACGACGCAAGGACGCTCCTTTCTTCCTTGTGGTGGCATACAACCCTCCGCACAGCCCGTACGAAAGCACAGACGACTGCATGGAGAAGGACTACAACATTTACAAAGACATGACATACAAGCAGTTGTATGTCAGGGACAATGCAGACACCACCCTGTCCAAGGCACCTGCGGCGAGGTATTATTTCGCGAATGTGACCGGAGTGGACAGGGAATTCGGAAGACTCCTCGCCGAACTCAGGAAATCAGGACTCGACAAGAACACAATCGTGGTGTTCACATCCGACCACGGCGAGACGATGTGCAGCCAGGGAACCCTGGACCCGAAGAACTCAATATATACGGAATCGTTCAATGTCCCTATGCTCATCCGCTATCCGGGGAAGATACGTCATCATGTGGACACCACACTCATCAGTTCGGTGGACATCATGCCGACCCTTCTTTCGATGGCAGGACTTGGTGACCGGATTCCTCAAAGTGCAGAAGGCCGGGACCTTTCCCCTGTCATCATGGAAAACGGCAAGCCTTGCGAGGCGCCTCAGGCCGTCCTCTACATGAGGAATGTGAACGGGACGACCGCCCCGGACGGGACGGTCAGCGGATTCTTCCCTGTCGCAAGAGGCATCAGGACGGCTACACACACGATGGAGATTGCCATAAAGAGGGACGGGAGCCTTTCCCGCATCCTCATCTTCGACGACAAGGCAGACCCTTATCAGATGAAGCCTATCGACTACAGGCAGGAACCTGAACTGTTCGGGAGACTTCTCGGGATGCTCTCCGCAAAACTTGAGGAAGCCGATGACATATGGCACAGGAACAATATATTGCAAAACTTATTGATACAATAAAGCGTTATGAAAACAATCACAAAACTGACAACCTTGATTCTGGCAGCAGCCGTCGTCTGGAGTTGTGACACTTCACAACTTGAAAACAGGCTGAACGACCTTGAGGACCGCATAGCCGCCCTCGAGACCACTGTCGGAGAAGTGAACAGTAACGCCACTGCCGTCAGAGAAATCATGAAGGCAGGCATGCGTATCGTTGATTACACCTACGACGGTACCAATGGCTACACACTGTCCCTGAGCGACGGAACCGTCATCATTGTCATTTTCGGCAAGACGGCTACCTCCATCATTCCTGTCATCGGCATCAATGCGGACGGGAAATGGGTCATGTCCTATGACGGAGAGAATTTCGAAGTCATCAAAGGAGCCCAGAACGTCGATGCGGAAGATGGCATGACACCACAGGTAAGAGTAGGCAGCGATGGCAGCTGGCAGGTGAGCACCGACGGTGGCACGACATGGACAGACATCCTCGGTGCGGACGGCAAGCCTATAAGTGCCGTTGACGGAGCGGCCGCAGGCAGGATTTACACCATTTTCCGCGATGTCGTCTATGACGCAGCCAAGGAAGAGATGGTATTCATCCTCGCTACTGACGGCATGGAAGTCAGGGTGCCTGTCGTCAACAATTTCGACATGAAGATCGATGGCTATACGGCCGGGGACAGGATTCTCCTTGGCCAGACTCTCAGCTATGGCGCCGAGCTCACAGGTGTTGCTGACATGATGTTCCAGGTACCTGACGGCTGGAGTGCAGAATATGCCGACGGAGTCCTGAGCGTGACCTCGGGACGCAGCGGTGATGCAGGCGAATATACGGTGTCCGTAATCGTAGTATCCGTCGAAGGACTGCTCAAACGCATTGACCTGACATTCAACCTTGTAGCAGAATTCTGGACCGAGAGTTACTGCAAGGTCTTCAACGACTTTACCGCCGGGAATGAAGAGAATGTGCTTCTGGATTTCTCGTATGCGGGATATGCCCACGGAGAATCTGCTCCGCTTGAGGCATCAATGCTCGGCTATACGGTGTATGACGTGACGGACTATGGTGCGGTCCCCAACGACGGCAAGTCGGATAGAGAGGCGTTTCTGGCTTGCCTGAAAGCCGCACTCGGCGTTGATTATGAAGTAAACGCAAACAATATCATCACATTCGGACATAAAGAGAAAGCGAATGCGATAGTCTATTTTCCTGAAGGGGAATTCATACTCCACACTGCAGATGACGATGTGGCAAGCGAGACTGCAAGCGACAGCCAGACCATCCAGATACGGTCCGGCAACTTCGTTCTGCGGGGAGCTGGCCGTGACAAGACCACGATCATAATGCAGGACCCGAACCAGCCGGCAAGTTCCGCCCTCTACAGCTCGCCTGCTATGATTGAGCTGAAGCACAACAGCGGACTGACGGCATTGACGGATGTGACAGCGAACGCCGTCAAAGGTTCCTTCTCCGTGGAAGTGGCATCTACTGCCGGACTGAGCGAAGGGCAATGGGTATGCCTGACGACCGTCAACAACGACCCGGCCTTCGTGAAGGCCGAGCTTGCCGCCGGGAATCCCACCGAGACGGAAATGGCAGGGATGACAAATATCACAAGTGTAGGAGTCCAGGTCTATGACTATCACCAGATTGAAAAGATAAGCGGAAACACCGTCACCTTTGTCGAGCCTATCATGCACGAAGTGGATTTGCAATACACGGCCTTCACCGGCACCAGCTACAACTGGCGCATAGCCAAATACCCTCATTATGAGAATGTCGGCATCGAGGACCTTACATTCAAGGGCAATTGCAAGGACAATTTCGTCCATCACGGAAGCTGGGAGGACGACGGAGCCTACAAGCCAATCAACATGACAAGGCTTACGGACTCCTGGATGCGCAGAGTCGGTTTCGACAGCGTCAGCGAGGCAAGTTCCCTTACGAACTGCGCCAACATCTCCGTTTACGACGTGACCTTCAAGGGAACGAGAGGGCATTCCGCAATCCGTTCGCAGGTATCGTCGAGGGTATTCATCGGTGCAACGGTGGACAATGCTTCCGGCTACCTCATCGACAGTCCTTCGACTTTCTGCGAAAACGCAGGACAATACCATGCAGTAGGAGTGTCCAAGCAATCAATGGGTACGGTGCTTTGGAGAAACGTATGGGGTGACGACAGCTGTTTCGAATCCCACGCCACCCAGCCAAGGGCCACCCTCATAGACTGCTGCAAGGGCGGCTGGATGAGATGGCGCCAGGGAGGTGACGAAATCCAGGTACCTAACCACCTCGCAGACCTCACGGTATGGAACTTCGAATCCACCACCCCGCAATCGGAGACATTCATCTGGTGGGACCACACGAGCAAATGGTGGAAATTCCTGCCTCCTGTAGTGGTCGGATTCCATGGTCAGGCAACCACGTTCGAGGCCTCGCAGGCCAAGCTTGAAGAAAGCAACGGCATACCGGTGAACCCGGAGTCACTATATGAAGCACAGCTGAAGCTCCGGCTCGGAGCTGTACCGGCATGGCTCGCATCACTTAAGAAATAACAAACGAAACATCATAAATCATGAAAAAGATATTTTCAATCATCATTCCTGCACTCATCGCAGGCCTTTTCGCTTCCTGCACCGATCTTGCTGATATCGAGCAGAGAGTGGACGAACTTGAAAACAGGGTGACAGCACTTGAAACCCAGGTGAATACCCTCAACCTGAATATAGAGACACTCCAGGCGCTTGCAGAAGGAGGCATCATAAGCAGTGTTTCGGAAAAAGACGGAGTCTATACCATCACCATGGGCAACGGGACGATCCTGACCCTCACCCAGGGCAGCGTTGGAGTCGCCAATGCACCTGTGATGTCCATCGATTCCGAAGGATACTGGATGGTCAATTACGGCAGTGGAGCAGAATACATCCTCGTAGGCGGCCAGAAGGTGAAAGCAGTCGGCTCTGACGGCATTACCCCTGTATTCGGAGTGAATGCAGACGGCTACTGGACCGTAAGTTACGACGGCGGCAAGACCGTTGAGCAGGTCAAAGGCGCTGACGGCAACCCTGTAAAGGCAATTCCGGACAGCGGCATCCAGGACAAATGGTTCAATTCCGTAGAGGTCAAGGACGGCAAGATCGTCGTCGTAACCAAGGATGACAAGACATACTCCCTCCCGATCGTAGCCGACTTCCTCTGCTCAATCAGCAATGCCGAGGAAACCGTGCTCTTCAACGCAGGAGAATCAAAGAACTTCACCGTTACGATGAACGGAGTCGCTTCCGCCCTCGTCACCGCCCCTCAGGGATGGACGGCGGTTCTCAGCGAGACAACCCTCTCCGTGACTGCCCCCGCAGCATCGACCAAGGCCGTTTCTGCTGACAGCAAGACCGATGTTTGCATCCTCGCTGTTTCTACGACAGGATTCTCTTCAATCTCGAAAGTCAAGGTCCAGCTCAGCGACGCCCCGGTGGTTGTAAATCCGGAAGCAATCGTATCAGTGGAATCAACCGATGTCAACGCCATCACATTCAAGGTCAGCACAATAGATGTGACCGAGTGGAAATACATCTGCCAGGCCGCTTCAGAAGCCGCACCGGATGCAGCCAAGATTGCAGCTGACGGCACAGCCGGGACAGGCAGCACCGTCACAGTAGAAGGCCTCACGGCTGAGACCGAATACACCCTCTATGTGCTCCCGATCAACGGTGAGACCCTCGGCACGATTGCATCTGCAACGGGCAAGACAGAACCGGAGCCGGTACCGGAGTTCCCTGGTCTCTACGGCAAATACATGAAGGGCGAGAATATTGTCATCGGCGGCATCAAAATAAACAAGACCACATTCCCTGAGGTCAACTTCATCACGGCCGAAAGCGAGACCAAAACAATCGGAACAACAGGAGTATATTTCATTGACCCGGCATTGAATGATGTCATTATTAATGCTGGTATCACAAACCTCATCGTAGCATCCAACACTGAGGAAAGGGTTACCGTTTACCGTGAGACCCAACTCTCGGTGAAAGCAACAGAAGGTAAGGATTATTTCCACATGTATAATGTGAAATATGTGACCGGCATGACTTCCGGCAATATGCTCGGTGTCAACGGTGACGAAGCAAAGACATTTGTCTTCGAGTCCGTCTCGTTCGAGAATTGCGAATTTGAAGTTCCGAAGGATATGAACTTCATGTATGCACAGTACAACATCGCAAGTTTCAGCATGGTTGACTGCGATGTCAGGCTCCACGCCAATACGGCAGAAAAGAACATACTCTCGACCAATACCAACAACACCACGGCATACGCCCTCACATTCAAGAACAACATAATCTACTGCACGGACGGAGATGTGACCGGTTATCAGGTATTCAAGAACACCAATGCCACGATATCATCGCTTGAAGTATCAAAGAACACCTTTGCAAAGGTATATCCAAAAGCCGCAAACGGATATTTCGCAGCGAGCTCCATCACTGCTGCCGATGTTGTCAGCAACCTGTTCTATATTCCGGACTATACTGATCTCGTGAAAGGTTCTGACGGGGCCACCAAGTATGCAGGAATTGTATATGCCACTGACCAAGTCAATACCGGGTTCACTTTCACTTCCAACCTTGCATACTATGATGCTGAAGCCCTGCCTTCTCCGAGGATGAAATGCGACTACTATACTAATGACCCAGCCAATGGCCTCTATGGAAAATTCGGGACTGACGACCCACTTGCGACCGCTGACTTCACAAACGGCATCTTCACCCAGACCGATACATACAAGTCATTCGGTGCCCAGCGATAATAATATTTGATATTAAAAAATATTTTGATAACTTTGAGGGGTTGTGGCCTATCGCCACATCCCCTATTTTTATCACGACAAACACTAAAAACCAAATTAGATATGAACACTGAACTGAACAAGAACCTTGCTGGGACTTATGCGCCCCCCGTTTGCAAGGTGATCAATCTCGAACTTGACGGGGCAATCCTCGCAGCATCAGGCACCTTCGAACTCCCGATCGAAGACGAAGGTTTCATCGAATTAAGCTAAGACATGGCAATTATGAAGACTTACAAATTTTTCGCTATTGCCATGGCAGCCATGGCAGCAGCATCCTGCGCTAAGGAAATAGCACAGACCAACGCACCTGAGGAGAACCTCAACCTCTCCCCTCTCACCCTCTCGGCCTACAATGGTGAAGAAGACACCAAGGCAGCATTCTCAGAGACAGAATACCCTGTCATCGAATGGAAAGCAGATGATGCAATCAGCGTCCTCGGAACATCAACCGGCAACCAGCAATTCGTTGCAAAGACCTCCGGAAAAAGCGTAGAATTCTCCGGCCTCGCCGACCTCAGCGACGAAACGCTTTATGCGGTTTATCCTTACAGCAGCCAAATCACACTTAACGACGATGGTACTCTCGCAGGGGTAAAAATTCCTGAAATCCAGACCGCGACAGCCGGCAGCTTCGACCCTAAGGCTTATGTGGCTGTAGCAAAATGTACAGACAAATCATCCCTCAGTTTCAAGGCACTCGGAGCATTCCTCAAATTCCAGGTTACAGATGCAGAAAATGTTGAATCCGTTACATTCATTGGCAACAACAATGAGAACATGGCTTGTACTGCCAAGGCAGTGAATGTGGAAACTGTCTCTCATTCAAGTCCATCTACTACCAACTTGTTTGTCAGAGTTCAGGGAACCTTTGCAGAAGACACTGATTATTATGCCATTGTTCGTCCAAATTCATTTGTAAATGGCCTTACAATCTGTGTAAAATATACAGATGGCACAATCAAATATTGCGCTTCCTCTTCTAAGATTTTTACAAGTGGTTCCCGCAATCACATCAGATCATTCGGAAAGCTTTCTCCATCAAATGACATTGCAGGTGACCTCTACGCCAGCTATCTTATGGGCAAGAATGTAAAGGTTGGAACGACCGACTTCATCAAGTCTGCGGAAGGAGCTCCGACCCCAAGCCTTTCAGTCTCTAACGGAGCAGAGGATGTCGATGTCTATAGCACAATCAACGGAACATCAAAAAACAAAATCGTTTTCTTGTCTGAGGGCAATGACAGGAAGTTTGTTCTTGGACAGACGGCAAATCTTCTCGAGCGAGTCCTCCTTGTCAGTCGTTATCCAGACAAAAAGGCGACAATATCATGCGCTGATGGAGCCAGGGTGCTGGCAAAGACCGGTTCTTTGTATTTTAAGAATATAAATATAGTATGCTCTAATACAATTACATGTTTTATTTACAACTACAATCAGGCTACAACGGTGGACGCCCTTGTCTTTGATGGTTGTAAAATTACTAATATTGATTTGAATTTGTTTGACTTCACTGGAAGCGGTATTATAAGTAATATTGAGATACTGAATTCTGATCTTGTATTTAAAGCTACAGCATCCAACACAGGTGTTGCCTCTGCAATTATCAAATCAAACCAGACAGTCACCTATCCGAATATTGACATAGAGAAAAACCTGCTATACTGCGAGAATAACTACGACAGACAAGTTGCAATATTCTCAAATTCCAACACCACAAGAAATGCAAGCATAGAGAAGTTGGTTTTTGCAAGAAATATAGTTGCAGGCTTGTATCCGACCCCTAATTATTACTATGTTATGGTGAAGTCTTTAAGTGACTACACAATTAAAAACAATTATTTCCATCTTCCTAAATATGCTGATTCGGCTTATGCTTCCACAGATAAATATACTGGTATAGTACGCACGGATACGAACCCGGCAACAATCGATTTAGCAAGGGATTATATGTGGTACGATACAACATATGGCACGAATGAGAAAGCATTCAAGTCATTCTATACAGACATATCAGGATATTTGAATCCATATATGAAAAATGCAGCCGGAGATAACCTTCTGACAATCGATTGGGAAAAGGGTACTTTCTCCTGTTCAAATACCGGTTACGGCCCACAGCGCTAATTAAGAATACACTGTCATATCGATAAAAAGCTTTAACTGTCATATCGAGCGACGACTTTTTACTTGTCATATCGAGCGAAAATATTTTACTTGTCATATCGAGCGAAGCACGAAGTGCGAAGTCGAGATATCTATTGAACATCAACACCATATCAAGATCTCTCCACTCGCTTCGCTCGGTCGAGATGACAAAAGAGTGACCTTCGCTCGGTCGAGATGACAAAAGAATAATCAAATCTTATAACCCAACACCAACAAACATGAAACAAAACACACCCCCCCTTGCAGGCCCCTACACCGCCCCCACCTGCAAAGTAATCAATATCGAACTCGACGGGGCAATCCTCTCAGGCAGTGGCAATAACGGCACAACAGAAAACATTGGCGATGACATCAATTATGGATGGTAAAATGGGAGACGCAATTATGAGATATTCTAACATTCTACTGGTTGCGGCTGCCATAGCTGCCACAGCCTGCACTAAGGAAATTGTTTCCGAGAACGGGAATAACAGCCAGCCTGAAGTAAAGCTCTATCCGATGACCTTCACAGCCGGAGCTGATGACGGCTCTGCATCTGACACAAAGGTAACCCTTAAAAGTCAGAGCGTCCTCTGGTCATCAGGAGACCAAATCAAAGTATTTGATGACACAGAAACGTCCCTGGATGCCTTTACGATCAAATCCGGAGAAGGCACAACCTCAGCGACCTTCAGCGGAAGCGTAGCAAACCCATCTGCAAATACTTACTATGCGCTTTATCCTTATCAGGAATCAGCGACATTCCACGCAAGTCTGGTTATCACTGAAAGTGCGACTAGAACAAATGCAATAAAAGCTACAATCCCTACAGAGCAGACAGCAGTTGCTGGAAGTATGCCGTCTAATGCATTTCTTTCTATGGCTACTTCTGATTCAGATGGTAATTTTAGTTTCAAAAATGCATTGAGCCTTGTAAAATTTCAAATCAAAGCCACAGACAAGCCATCAGATATAGAGAGTATATCATTGTCTGGTAATGCATTGGAATACATTGCTGGAAATGTTGGTTTATATCTTGCTGGAGAGGGAGTTAACATTGACTATATCAGGGGAGAGGCCGAAAGCTATGTAACACTGACAGGAAGTTTTGAAAGTGTGAAGGACTACTTCTTTGCAATCCGACCAGTGACATTCAAAAATGGTATTACCCTGACAGTGAAATATAAAGACGGTTCATGCAAATATGCATCATCAGCAAATGCATCACAAGCACTCTCTCGTAACTCTGTCCTGAACCTTGGCGAACTTCCATTGGCAGATGGCCTTCCTAACGACCTTTACATCGCATATTTGCATGGGCATAATATTAAAGCGGGATCGAAAGTTATAAATAAGACCAATTATAAGGGATTTACTACGTTGACAGCGACGAAAGCGAGCGATGCAACTTTACGAACGAAAATACATACTCAAAGTAATGATGTATATCTCTTCATTGATACTCCTGAAACCTGCGATTTTGAATTGGGTTCCTATACTACAACTCAAAGTAATGTGGTTGTAATTGGTAGATATCAGGATGCTCCAGCAAAAATTAAATATAGTCAAATATCAAAAGTAAATTCGGGTTCTTTGATATTAAAGAATTTGTCTATTACGCCAATGGATGGCAATCGGACCATAGATACAGCAGATGCAACAAGCACAATTTCTGATATAATCATTGATGGTTGCTCAGTTCAAGGACTGAACAGCAATTTCATTTATAGTAATAAATCAGACTATCAGATTCAGAATATAGAAATCAACTATTGCGATATTGTTGTAAAATCAAATGGGATAGCACTTATTAAAGGATATGCAACAAATACATATCCATCAATAACATTCAGTCAGAATGTCGTATATAACCCAACAGCTCTTGAGACAACAGATAATACGACTTTTAAGGTATTCTGCGATAACCAAGCAAAGACATCTACGATTACCCAAATGACTATGAATAACAATACATTTGTTAATGTTTTCGCTAATACAACTTATCTTATTTATATAAACACAATTAAAAGTGCAACGATAAAAAATAATTTATGGTATTTCCCGACAACAATAACAACCAATGGAACAGGTTATTTAAGAGCCATTGATGGGGTGTATTCTGGTGCAACAGTAAAAGATAACATTGCATTTAGTAATTCAGACAAAGCCATTAAATTCCTTTATAAAGATAATATAATAACTCCAAATACAAATACTATAAATAATACAAATCCATTTGACCCATACAACCTTTCCGAAGGTGTCTTTAGCCAAACAGGAGACTACTCTACCTACGGCGCCCAGCGCACCCAGACCGGCACCGAAACCCTCTCCTCAAGACAGGCCTGGAGCGGAGCATCAGGATGGACATTTTGATAAATCCAAATAACACGCAATGCAACGACAGATAATTACCACATTGTCATTGGCAATTCTGTTTGCCTCATGCGTACAAGAACAGGAGCCGGAACAAGAAACCGGCTCCTTGTTCCTTACCGCATATACAGACGACACTATAACCAACCAGACCAAAACCCACCTTCAGGACGAACGCTATGTCCTCTGGGACGCCACTGACGCCATTACCGTGCTCGGTTCTGCCGGGGCATACCATTCCACCAGCATAACCATCACGGACGCAGGTCGTGTAGCCACCTTCAGGATGCCATCCGGAACATCAGGTTCTCTTGCCATCTATCCAAAGGATGAAGACGCCACATATTCAGACGAAACAGTTACCACCACGCTTCCAGCAATCCAGACCGCAGTGGAGGGCAGCTTCGCCCAAGGCGTCAACCTCGCCATAGCCGAAGTGACAGACCTCTCCAAACCCCTGTACTACCGCAATGCAGGTGCACTCCTAAGCCTCAAAGTAGGCCTTGCCAACATCACAAAAATCGTCCTCGAACCGCTTGAGGACGGCAAGAGACTCGCAGGACCATGTTCAGTCAGCTTCGACAGCAAAGGTCAGGTAGTCTGCACAGCCACCGGCACAGGTTCCCAGAGCGTAACCCTCGAAGGCACATTCACCAAAGGATCCACCTACAGCTTCGTAGTCCTTCCCGGCACCTACAACGGCCTGAAAGTCACCATGACCAACACATCCGGCCAGGCAGTCGCCTACAAGAACACCCAGTCCATAACCGTAAAAAGCAACGACAACTATTATATTGCCGAACTGAAAGACCCTGAACAAGTCGCCGGCATCGACATCGACTTCTCCTACGCCGGCTACAACCACGGTGAATCTGCTCCGGAGGACAGGAGCATTGCACAACTGGCAGATGACGGATACACGATATATAATGTCACGGAGCATGGTTTGAATGGCACTGATGAGGTTTCCGACAGGGCAGCATTCATTGAAATGTTGAAGAAATTTTCAAACTACCAAACTACTGGCGATGGGGATTTGAGATTCACTAAAACTGGTAGCGGCAAAGTAGTTATATATTTCCCGAACGGCCATTACATCCTTCAAGCATCAGGCGATGAAACAGCACAGAAGACCATCTTCATCGAAGGCAGTGACATAATCCTCAAAGGAGAGAGCCGCGATGGGACAATCATTGAAATGGCATCCGAAAATACACCGAGAACCGATGGACAGCTCTACAGCGGACCTGTAATGCTCAGTTTCAAGAATCAGTCGGGCCTGGGTGATGCCGTGAATGTCTCTGCCGATGCTGAGAAGGGTTCCAAATCAATTCAGGTGGAATCCGTTACAGGATTCTCGGAGGGGAGCTGGGTTTGCCTGAAATTGAATACAACCAATGAGAATGCCGTTTCCGAGGAACTTGGGGGCCAGACCGCAGAATCTTCATGGACCGACATAACAACTGTCAAGGTGGTTGAATATCATCAGATTGCAAGTATCAGCGGAAATACTGTCACATTCGTCGAGCCAATCATGCATGAGGTAAAAAGCACCTATGGATGGACCCTGCATACTTACTCTCATTACAGCGAGGTCGGCATAGAGGACATCACCTTCAAAGGAAATGCTCCTTCTGGATATGTGCATCATACTGAAAATTACGACGGTGCATATAAGATTGTAAACATGCAGCGCATCGTCAACGGTTGGATGCGCAGGGTAAAATTCACCAGCGTCAGTGAGGCATCAAGCATTGTTGACTGTGCACAGGTTTCAGTCTATGATGTAGAAATAGACGGAGAAAGAGGGCATTCATCCATTCGCTCACAATCTTCTTCAAGGGTATTCCTCGGTAAAATCCGCGAAACCAGCGGAGAAGGTCAGGGACAGGACCATGCAGTCGGCGTTTCCAAACCAGCTATAGGAACCGTCCTCTGGAGAAATACATGGGGCAGCAATTCCTGCTTTGAAGCCCATGCAAGCCAGCCGCGCGCTACATTGATCGACTGCTGCAAGGGTGGATGGAACCAGATGCATCAGGGAGGAGCCGCGAATGAACTCCCTAACCACCTCGCCGATCTCATCATCTGGAACTTTGAAGCCACTTCAGTTGATACTTCGACCTGGGACTGGTGGACCCTTTCGGGACATTCCTGGAAATTCCTTCCAGTAACAGTAGTAGGTTTCCATGGAGCATCATGTACATTTACCAGCGGCAAATGCGACATCTCCAACGGAGCAGCCGTCTTCCCGGAATCCCTCTACGAACAGCAGCTCCAGGCCCGCCTCGGCACCATCCCTGCATGGCTCCTGGCTCTGAAATAACCAGAGAATCATTCCAAGGAATGAACACAGCGAAAGACAAAGAGGAATCTGAGGGTAGCAAGCGAAAAACAAACAGCCCAGCACGTTTTTGTAACGCGCAGCCGGCGGCAGCCGGAAACCCAAGGTAACTATTGTTTGAAAAGGCGGAATTGGCTAACTTTACCTCCGAACAATACGAAGAATATCAAAGGAGGAAAATCTTGGAATACAATCAAGACGGTTCGACAATACAAAGAGGACGGCCAGAATTCCTGGTCGTCCTCTTTGGTGTTATTTAACACGCTCGCCGTAGCTGCGGTCAGTGGTGTTCACACGGATCTTCTCGCCCTGGTTGATGAAGAGAGGAGCCATGATAATGGCACCGGTCTCAAGAGTGACCTCCTTGAGGGCATTGGTGGAAGCTGTATCACCCTTCACGGCTGGCTCGGTATAGGTCACCTCAAGCTCCACATAGGTAGGAAGCTCGCAAGTGAGGCATCTCTCCTCGTCAGCGAGGAACATCATCTCCACATGCTGTCCTTCCTTCATGAGGTCGGCATTGTCAACGAGGTCCGTGCCGAGGTGAATCTGCTCGAAAGTCTCCTCATGCATGAAGTTGAATCCGTCTTCATCCTTGTAGAGGAACTGGTAAGGCCTTCTCTCCACGTTGATGGTCTCGATCTTCGCACCTGCAGTGAAAGTGTTCTCAAGGATACGACCGTTCTCGAGGTTGCGGAGTTTGGTCTTTACGAAAGCAGGGCCCTTGCCTGGTTTTACATGCTGGAACCATACGATTGAGCATGGCTTGCCGTTATAGTTGATGTAAAGTCCGTTTTTGAAATCAGCTGTTGTTGCCATAAAAATATTGGGTTTATAAATTATTCATAATAAGGTCAATGCGGAGGCTTAGCCGCCCGAATCGGCTGCAAAAATATAAAATTGTATCCTATCTTCAAAAAAAATATTACAGCTGCCAGAATCTAGGCCTGCAACGTCCCGAAATCAAGTACATGTGAAGCCGTCTGCTCCAGAATCCACTTTGGAGTGGATGTGGCCCCGCAGACTCCCACACGGTCGTCAGGCCTGAACCATTCCTTCTTTATCTCTGATGGCGAGGTGACATGATATGTCCTGATATTCATGGATTTGCATAAATCGCACAACACCTTGCCATTAGAGCTTGCCTTGCCGGAGACAAAGATTATCACATCATGCTCCATTGCGAAACTGGCAAGGTTGCGATGCCTTGTGGCCACCTGCCTGCATATCGTGTCGTGCACATTCAGCTCCGGTACTATTTCCGCCAGCCTGCCGCACAGTTCCTGATATTCGGACGGGCTCTTGGTGGTCTGGCTGAAGACCTCGGTGGGGGCAGAGTCCGAGAGAAGCCCGTCAGCGAAGGCCTTCTCAAGCATCGCGAGGCTCTCGACTACCACGGCGGTACCGTCCGTCTGACCTATCAGTCCGAGCACCTCGGCATGACCCGGTTTGCCGAATATGACAATCTGTCCCTCTCCCCTGGCCTTCTGGGCCATATAGGCCTGCCTTATGCTTTTCTGAAGCCGGAGGACGACTGGGCATGTACAGTCAACTATCTCGAATCCAAGCGATTCCGCCTTGGCATATGTCTGGGGAGGCTCCCCATGGGCCCGAATCAACAATGTCTCGCCGCGGGCATCCACCATCTCGTCGAGGTCTTCCCTGTCTATGGTGACGAGTCCCTTGTCCATCAGGCGGGAAAGCTCAGCATCATTATGCACTATGGCCCCGAGCGAAAAAAGCTTGCGGGCACTTCCATTGCCGTTGTCAAGAAATTCCTCAGCCTTTCCTATTGCGCTGATGACTCCTGCACAGAATCCGGAATTCCTGTCTATATCAACCGTCAACATATATTCTCAGCAACCAAATTTGGACCTTATCACATCCTTGAGCCACACCATCTGCTCCTGAGGCGTCATGTCGGAATTGTCAAGCACGATTGCATCATCGGCCTTCACAAGTGGAGATGTCTCCCTGTGGGAGTCGATATAGTCCCTCTCCTGAAGATTCTTCAGGACACTCTCGAGTGTTGTAGGAATCCCTTTCGCCTCCAGCTCGGCAGCTCTTCTCCTGGCCCTCACGAGAGGGTCGGCTGTCATGAAGATCTTCAGCTCGGCATACGGGAACACTGTCGTACCGATGTCCCTGCCATCCATGACCACCCTCTTGCTGCGCCCGAACTCCCTGAGCCTGTCATCCACGAAACTGCGCACCTGAGGCACCGCGGCAATCGGACTTACCTTGTCAGCTACGGCCATGGAGCGGATCTCCTTCTCAATGCAACGGTCAGCGATGCAGGTCCCCTGCTCCGAGAAATGGAGGTCGAGGGAAGGAAGCGCCTTTGCAAGGCCTTCCACATCGATCCTGCAACCGTCATCAATGTAGCCGTTTTCCATGGCAAAAAGAGTGACGCCCCTGTAAAGGGCCCCGGAATCAAGGTAGAGAAAAGAAAACTCCTTGGCGATTTCTTTCGCAAAAGAGCTCTTCCCGGTGGAGGAATAGCCGTCCACGGCTATGATAATGTCTGGTACTTGCATATGGTGCGATGCGGTTTTCAGATTTTCTTTTCCGCAAGCCGGACTTTGGACCGACTTTTGAACGGATGTGCCTTCCGGGCATTAAACTGTCCGGAAGGGCAAAATTATAAAATTTTGCTCAAACGCACAAAATTGCGGATATTTGTAAAAAATCGAAGCTTCATGAAAATACTCATTATCGACGACGAACGCTCTATCAGGAACTCCCTCAAGGAGATTCTTGCAGATGAAGGCTATGATGTGGATGTGGCCGAGAACGGCGCTGAAGGCTGTGCAATGGTGGAGAAGGAGAAATACAGTGTCATATTCTGCGACATCAAGATGCCTGAGATGGACGGCATAGAAGTGCTCGACAGGCTTGTGGGGATGGGTATAGATGCCGCCGTAATCATGATTTCGGGCCACGGCGACATCGACACGGCTGTGGAATGCATCAAGAAAGGCGCATTCGACTTCATCCAGAAGCCTTTGGACCTGAACCGCATACTGATTACCATCAAGAACGCCACCGAGAAGGTTTCCCTCGTCAAGGAGACCAAGATATTGAAAAAGAAGGTGTATGGCCAGGAGATGATCGGAGAGTCCGAACCTATGCAGCATATACGTGAGATGATAGACAAGGTTGCCCCGACGGATGCGAGGGTGCTCATCATCGGCTCGAACGGTACAGGAAAGGAGCTCGTGGCGAGGAACCTGCATCAGAAAAGCAACCGTTCCGCCATGCCGTACATTGAGGTCAACTGCGCTGCAATTCCTTCCGAACTGATTGAGAGTGAACTGTTCGGACACGAAAAAGGCGCGTTCACGTCGGCAATCAAGCAGCACAAGGGAAAATTCGAGCAGGCCGACGGGGGAACGCTCTTCCTCGACGAAATCGGCGACATGTCCCTCGCAGCCCAGGCAAAGGTGCTGCGCGTTCTCCAGGAGAAGAAGCTTTCGAGGGTCGGGAGCGACAAGGACATCAATGTGGATGTCAGGGTACTCGCCGCCACCAACAAGAATCTCAAGGACGAAATCGCAAAAGGAAACTTCAGGGAAGACCTGTACCACAGGCTCAGCGTGATTGTCATAAATGTCCCTTCCCTCGACGAACGCAAGGGTGACATACCTCTGCTTGTCGGATATTTCATCAACCAGATATGTGACGAGACTGGTATGCCAAAACGCAGCATAGACGACGATGCGATGCAGATGCTCGTGGAAAAAAGCTGGACCGGGAACATCAGGGAACTTCGCAACGTGGTCGAGAGACTCCTGATCCTGTCAGGTTCACGCATCACGGCTGCGGATGTAAAAGCTTATGTCTAAGCCCTTTGCCCGCCGGTATTCTTGGGTAGCGTTACCGTGAAGCAGGCCCCTCCGAGGGCGAATGAGCGAGAATAGCGTATCTCGCCGTCGCATTTCTCTATGATGTTGCGGCAGATTGCCAGGCCGAGACCGGTGCCGCCGCTCTTGGTGGTGAAGTTCGGAGTGAAGAGCTTGCCGAGATTCTCCTCGCTCACACCTGGTCCGTTGTCATCAAATACTATGTCATAGCATCCGTCCTTGGTGCTGTTGCGCAGGCATATCACCACACGCCCCTGTTTCGGCTCCAGGCCTTTGTCGATGGCCTCCTTCTGCTGTATCTCGACTGCCTGGAGGGCATTGGTAATCAGATTCACGAACACCCTTATGAGCTGCGGCTTAGGAGCCATCACGCAGGCATTCTCCATCCCTATGTACTGGATCCTGATGTTCTCCTTGTTGTCGAATATGAGAAGCTGGTCCTTCAAAGCCTTGTCAATATCCATCAGGACAGGGTCCTCGCTGTAAAGTTTGGCGAAAGTGGAGAACTCATTGGCTGTATCTGTTAGTATGTCTATATGCTCCAATATCACACCGGCAACCTTGTCGAACTTCTCTTCCCATGCAGGATTATTCTTCTGCTTGAGCCTTATAAGTCTCTGAATTTCAAGCTTTATCGGGGTTAATGGATTCTTGATTTCGTGAGCCACCTGCCTTGCCATCTGACTCCATGCCTTGTCCCTTTCGGCCTGGGCGAGCTGCCTTGTGGAATCCGACAGGTCGTGGACCATCCTGTTGTAGGCATCCACAAGCGATGTCAATTCATCTTCCCTCTTATAGACGATGTATTCCAGGTTATGGATATCCGCGCTGCTCATCTTCCGGCCCATTTCAATCAGAGGGGCAAAGAGAGAATTCACCTCCTTCGTGCTGAACAGGAGCGAACCTATCAGCAAAAGCAGGAAGATGCACAGGATCATGGCCGCGTGGAAGAATGTCTCCCTGCGGAAATCATAGCTTTTCTCCGTGTAAGGAATGCTCATGATAGCCAATGTCTGCCCCTTGTCGTTGAAAACAGGGGCATACAGGGACCAATAGGCCATGTCATCTATCTTCTCGTTGTGGATGTAGAATCGCTGATTCAGGTACCTTATGTTGTAGAATGCATCCTGGTCGATGCGGCATCCGAGAATCATCTTCTCGAACACTTCTGGCGTGGTGGACCTGAACACGAGTCCTGATGGCGTGTAGAAGGTGATGTCGGACTTGGTGGTGTTGCTTATGTTCTCCAAGGCTCCGGCGAACTCAGGTGTCTGCATGTCCTGCCAGTCCTGCATGTTCCTTGTCCTGACATTCACCAGCGCCTGCACCGTGCTGATCTTGGTGGACATCAGGTTCTGCATGTTCGATTCGTTTCGTTTGTACACGAAGATGACGCTTATGGACATCATGCTCACGAGTATCAGGCAGGACGAGCCGAAGAGGATGGAATTGATACGTCTGCGGAAATAGTTGCTCTTGAATGCATTCGGCTTGCGATTGGCTCGGGAGAAGAGCATCAGGAAGCCCAAAAGGGCAAGGAAAAGGTAAGAGAAGGCCGTAAAGTAGGTCATCTCACTCCTGGTCGGACGGGATATGGTGATGAGTTCGTCATCGGCCACGGCCGTTGTGAAATGTACGAAGCCCTTGTCGCGGTTCGTATATATTTTGTTGGGGCGCAGCAAATCATCGCTGTGGAACACCGTCGGGTAAGGATAGTTTCCCTTGTAGGATACGAGCCTGCTGCCTATATACTTCGCATATGAATAATAATATGGTATCTGGATTTCCCCCGGATATGAGAATTTGCCCAGGATGCTGTCATATCCCCTGTCCTCCCTGTTGGCAATCGAGTCGAGGGTGACGAGCATCCTTGTCAGACCGACATCCTCCACCCAGAAGAGGAAGGCGCCGACATAACAGTTCGTGCCGTTTTCCTTTGAGATGAAAAGGAAGCGTGATCCGTCGGCAATCGGGCTGCCGGTGCGCAGGATGTTGTTGAAATGTATGATTCCGTTCTTGTCCTTGTCCCGTATCAATGTTATCTTCAGGTCATACATCTGCCTGATGCGCTGGAAATAGGACTCTGAAAGACGGTTCTGGATGAGTCCTGAGGTGTTGTCCAGCGATGCAAGCATACGGACCACCTGGTCGCCTGCAATCTCGTCCTCCACCGAACGGAGCTGGATTTCCACTCCCAGGTCCCTGTCAACCGCAAGCCTGTTGGCCCAGAGATGCACCCTGTCCTGTTCCTTGGCAAAGCCAAGGACACTCGAGGTCACGGTGAAATAAAGTGCGAACAGGAAGGCGCAAGCCACAAGGGAGCGGGTGTCGAAGATGTTGTAGCGGAGCTTGAAGAATTCGCGCATGAAAGGACGCAGGGTCTGGATTTGGAGCAGGATGCAGACAAGCAGGCCCGTATATGACAGATATATCAATATGGTATATGAAATGTTCGTGTTCCACCTGTATAGTTCGAGGGTGACATTGGAATTGTTGACAAGGCTCCTGAGGCTCAGGTGGGTATAGGCGAATGTCACTATGGCAGCCAATATCGTCAGCAGGCCGTACAGGGCCAGATATCGGCGCCTTGCCTTTCCGCTTCGCATTATCATCGAGTTCAGCCGGCCCCTTATGAGGAATGTCGAGAAATTGAAGGTCGTGATGGCGGTGTTTATCAGCAGAAGGGCTCCGAGGGAGAACATCAGAGGGCCGTCCGCGTAGATCGTAGGCGAGAACATCTCTGACTTGCCCACCATCTGCAATCCCCAGGTAAATGCCATCAGGAACAGGACAAGCTGTGTCGCCAGGACCGTGAAATATACTTTCAAGGTGCGGTGCATCGCGAGAAAAAGAAGCGAAGCCAGGGTGAAGAGGGCGAGGGCTATCCACCTGAGGATGGAGTTGTCGAAGAACGGTGCAGGCTGCCCCGAGGTCTCGATGAATATCTTGAACAGAGGTTTGCCGCCGATTTCCACTGCAGACCCGCCGCTGTAATTGACAGGCATCACGGAGTATCGTCCGTCGAGCCTCAGCTTCGGGTTCACCCCATTGTCAGACTTGCGTACATCGTCCACGAGCCTGTTCTTGATTTCAATTCCGGCGATCACTTTCTCGTTCCAGTCCCCTACAGACATCTTCACGATGTACCACTTGGGTCCGAAATTCATGAATGAAAGCTCTTCCGTAACCTCCGACAGAGGTGAGACGATCCGGCTCCTGAGATTGGTCAGACGCTGGAACACGAGTCGGGAGGAAATGTCGTCATTGAGGACGGAGAACTGGTTGCACCACGACTGGAGGGAATCGTTTACATAACGGTATATCACCATGTCCTCCGGCAGGTTGCGGATTTCCATGAGTTGGTCCGGAGGCGTGGCGAGGGCCTCCCCGATATAACGGTCGAGAAGCTCCACCCGCTTGTCGATGCGTCTTCCGAGCTTGGCCGCCACCTTGTCCGTGTCATTCACGGAGTTGTTCCCCGCCATCGAAAGTATGAACAGGGCAAGTGCCGTGACGAATGTCGCGAGCGTGAATTTCCTGTTTATGAAATCTCTTACGGACATGGCTCATTCGTGGTGATATGGTTCTCCCTTGATTATCGTGAAGGCCCTGTAAAGCTGCTCCGCGAATATGGTCCTCACCATCTGATGCGAGAATGTCATCCGTGAAAGGGACATCTTGCCGTCCGCGCGGGCATAGACTTCCTGCGAGAATCCGTAGGCGCCCCCTATGACGAACACGATGTCACGGGAGGAAGTCGAAAGCTTGTCGGACAGGAAGGAGGCAAACTGGACGGATGTATGCTCCACACCCCTCTCGTCGAGAAGGATGACATCGTCCGTCTGGCGTATATTCTTGAGTATCAGCACGCCTTCCTTCGACTTTATCTGTTCCTTGGTCAGGGAGGAGACATTCTTCAGCTCCGGTATCTCAATCAATGCGAACGGGACATAGTGACGAAGCCTGGACACATATATGTCCAGTCCTTCCTTCACCCATTCCCTGTCGGTCTTGCCGACTGTAAGCAGCGTCATCTTCATCCTGTCCGAGAATAAAACAAAGCAAAGGTAATAAAATAACTCTATAATTCTAACTTGCTTGAAACAACAGAATTGGCTTGGAATTTGCAAGAAGCGGTCCGGAATCAAGAATTGTATTCATGAGCAGATTACTGATAAAAGGAATGACGACGGCGGCAGCCGTCCTTTTGGGATGCACCAAGATGCTTGCCCAGGACAACAGCTACGATGTCTTCCTGCCCATTGCAAAATATATGAGCCAAGGCGATGCGGATAAACTGTCCGCATGGTTTTCGGACAACCTGGAAATCACCATATTCACATCCTCCAACGATGCAAGCCGGTCCCAGGCCAAGCAGATAATGAAATCGTTCTTCAAGTCCTATACGCCTCGTTCCTTCGAGATCACACACAAGGCTGGACGGTCGAACATGAAATATGCCCTTGGCACGATGAATGCCGGCGGAGAGATGTTCCTCGTGACGATTTTCGTGAATTTCAACGACAAGGATTACAAGATACAGCATCTTAAAGTTGAGAGGATGGATTAGTTTGGCACGGGGTTTGCAAATTAAAGAGTCGAGTTAGTTTAGTTGTTAATAATAGGGTTATAGTTCAAAAAGGGGGTGACCAAAAATGGTCATCCCCTTTTTGGTAGGCAGAACTCCGCAGAGGCTACAGCTTGCTTATGAGAGGACTCCGGAGGTTGGCTACATGATGTTTCTGAGGCTCAACGTAAAATCCCGGTTGATTTGCATTATTTGTGCGTCTGGGACACAAA
>JBJEBR010000061.1:90764-101562 GCA_051870255.1 Candidatus Cryptobacteroides sp. | reverse complement strand
GACCCTCCCTCAAAATCAGGTGGTTAGATCTCTATTAGCTGCAATGTGGGTTAACATGGACATCAGGTACAAATCCTTGTATTTTGAATCTGAGTTTCTGATTCTTGCACGGATTCTGGACCTCATATTATATATTACATCTATGTCCTTTCCCAACAAAAGACTCATCACTGTTGGAGGAAAACCCGCAAACCAATATGCCAAAAGACGAAGATCATCTGGTTTCAGTTTCAATGCCGGATCATTTCTCAACTTCAACATAATACCATCTCTGTATTCATTGAGAGTATTTTCAAGCAATGGAGATTCTTCATCAGCAGTCAACTTGTCAATTACAGACTCAACTTCCCGATAAACGAATTTCTGCCGGTTGCTAATGTTTTCATGTTCGTAAAAACGCTCGCATATTCCTCCTATCAACTCCAGTTTCGTTCTATATAGTTGTCCTATTTGTTGCGAGAATCCGGAAATTGTCTCTTTATTCTGCTGCAGATGACATCTCGCCTCTTCCAGCATATTAAGATTGTTCACTATCTCGCAGTTTGTCTTTTGCCTATACCGATAAAAGCCATATCCAAGAACCGACATCAGCAACAACAATGATACTATAATAAGAATCAATATCGTCATTGAACTTCTGGACTTGTATTTCTCATGCTCCAGTTGTTGATGAATATAATCACGTTGAGCACCCGTTATCGAGTTGTCGAATGCCAAATAATATAATGAGTCCTGAAGCATTGTGAATTCATCAATATACTTGACGGCATCTTCATATAGCCCAATGTCCTTGGCAATATAGTATTCATTAAGAGAAGTTAAGGCCAACAATGTCCTGTCCTCTCCGATATATGGTTTGATTTTATCTATTGTCTTTCCGGCAAGTTCATCCATGCCTGACTGACGATAGGCCGCAGACATTGTAATCATGTCATATAATGACATCTTTCTTTTCAGGGTATCCTGAACAAACGAATATATTTCTAACGCATACGCAGGTTCCGGGCTATCCTTGACCGTAAGCATGTGAGCAAAATCCAACAGGCTTTCCACCAGCAGGGAAGTATCCTGTTTTTCTTTTGCGAGATTTATAACTTTATCATAGCAGATACGGCTATTCTCAAAATCATGGATTGCAGCATATGATGAGGCAAGCTGCTTCATTGCAAAATCTGCATGTCTTTCAGCTCCGGCCTCGACAAAAGACTCATATTCCAGCTGCCTGTAACGCAGCTTTTCCTTGCGATTGTATGTCAAACCGGATATATCTGCAAGTCCTCTATAAATCAGACCTTTGTAAAACAGATCATTGGTACATTCCGCATTGTCGAGAGCATTTGTAAAAGAAATGATAGAACCTGTATAATTTCCACAGTTCTGCTGTATCCTGCCGAGATAATAATATGATAGCATCCTGTCCATGGTTGTCCCTTTATCCCTATAATATCGTACTGCGACATTGATTATACTGTCATTTTCGAGATCAATATAATTCTTGTCAAGGGCCATTGAATACAGCAGGGCATGTTTTGCCTTGGCTCTGTTACTGCGCAGGTTCCTGACATCCATGGCTTCGAGAACTGCCCTGGCGCTGTCAGGACGGTCATTGATGTATGATTCGACCTGGCTGAGAAGCGAAAGACTGTTGCCTTGACAACTGAAGAGGCACAGGCTGGCAGCAAAAGAAATAAAAAGAATGTTGTATTTCATAGGTAAGTTCGTTTGTGCCCGTAAATATATGGAACTTTTTGTATGATGGCAAGAGTCCGGTGAAGATGGCGATACTCAGCCAAAATCAATGCTTTTGATGCGATTTTGGCTGAGTATCGCTGATTTTTCATACTATCAAAAATTTTTACATCTATAAAAATTTTGTGAGAGTATGATAGCCGTTCGCTATCGCTCACTCTCACGATGAAAATCATTTGATATCGCCCTTGGGCGAAAATATATCAAAGATTTTCATGTTCGGTTTCATATAATTCACTATCTTTGAAGAAAAGAATAAATCAATTCACAAAATGGAAGAATTGATAAGAAATCAGCTGATTGAGTGGGCGCAGGAGTACAATGATCCTAAATATTTTCAGGAGGATCCGATTGTATTCCCGACTCATTTTGCGCGAAAACTGGCATCCGGCCAGGCGTGTTTGCAGGACGTGGAGATAAGCGCCCTGCTTTCGGCTCATCTTGCGTGGGGGCGCAGGGCAATGATAGTCAGGGACTGCACGAGGATGTTCGACCAGATGCAGTGGAGGCCGTACGACTATGTGATGTCAGGAGACTACAGGGATGAGGATGCCAGCATGCACCGGACAGTCAAATGGAGTGAGTTCGCAGGAATATGTGGAAGGCTCAGGGGGCTGTATCAGGAAAGAGGAAGCCTGGAAGGCATGACTGACAGCGAGTTAAGATGCCTTGTATATGGGCAGAAGGAGGACCGTCGTGCACCGAACAAGAAAATCAGCATGATGCGCAGGTGGATGGTCCGTGATGACGGGAAAGTGGACCTGGGAGTATGGAAGAACTCATCGAAGGCTGACTTGCTTATTCCTCTGGACGTCCATGTATATACTCAGGCCGTCGCCCTTGGACTCACCAGCCGCAAGCCGAAGGACATAGTGACGGCTCAGGAAATAACGGATGCCTTCAAGGAAATCTTTCCGGACGATCCGTGCCTCGGGGACTTCGCCCTGTTCGGTTATGGGGTGACAAATCAATGACACAGCTATCAAGATATACTGCAATGCCAAGAATGTTCATAATATCAGGATGCAACGGATCGGGAAAGACGACCGCATCATATTCCGTGCTGCCAGAGATGCTGGAGTGCAGGGAATTTGTAAATTCGGACGAGTTCGCCAAGGGCTTCTCCCCTTTCGACCCGGGCAAGGCCTCAATCCTTGCAAGCCGGTATATGATTGCGAAAATACGCTATCTGCTTGCAAGACAGAAGGATTTCGCAGTGGAGACTACGCTTGCCACGAGGACTCTGCTAAAAACCGTGAAGATTGCCCAGTCGGCAGGCTACACCGTGACAGTCCTCTATTTCTGGCTCAACTCTCCTGAACTTGCCATAGCGAGGGTGAAGGCGAGGGTGGAGGCCGGGGGGCACAACATCCCTGAGGAGACTGTGCGCAGGCGCTATAAGGTAGGACTCTCATATTTTTTCAATGACTATGCTCCCGTGTGCGAGAGGTGGATTCTGGCCGACAATTCCCAGATTCCTTTCCGCGTCATCGCAGAAGGTTCGAAGGACACCATCATCAACATCAAGGACGAGGAGACATTCAAGCTCATAAAAGCCAGCATCCAGGGCGGGGATGATGAAGCCGCAGGGGAAGACTGACATCCGCAAGACACAAGATGAATCCAGACAGATACTATTTCAACATTTTCGGGACGGATGTCCCTATGCTCGAAAGACTGGTCGCGACGGCCCTCTCACACGGTGGGGACTATTGCGACCTGTATTTTGAGAACACCGTATATTCCAACCTTCTGCTCAAGGACGGTGCCGTCGCCTCAGGCGGATGCCACACGGACTACGGAGTGGGAATCAGGGTGCTGAAGGGTGAGAAGACCGGATACGCTTATTCCGAGACCACCGCCCCTGCCGACATGATTGCCGCAGCAAAGGCAGCCTCCGCGATTGCCCTTGCAGGAGGTGAACCGCTGAGCTATGCCGCGACAGCAGCCGCCAGACATGACCTGTACGGAGGGATTTCCGACTGGAGGGAGGCTGACATGGCATCTGTCAGGACATTCCTGGAGGACCTGGCAGCGAAGGTTTCACTCAAGGACGGGAGAATCGTTAAGGTCATCGCAAGGGCTTCCGACTCCATGAGCGATGTGATGATGTACAATTCGCTCGGGGAACTGACATTCGACACGAGGCCTATGGGAAGCGTCACCCTGACCGTCGTTTACGCAAGCGCAGACAAGACGGAGACCAAGACGGTATCGAGAAGTTTCAGGAAAGGTTCGGAGATGCTGTCCCCGGAGCTCGCCTCCCTGCTTGCGGAGGAAGCCGTCAGGGGAATAGACGAAAGGTTCGAGGCACGCAGGCCAAAAGGCGGGAAGATGCCCGTGGTGATGGGTGCGGGTGCATCAGGCATCCTGCTTCACGAGGCGATGGGCCATGCCTTCGAGGCTGATTTCAACAGGAAAGGCCAGTCAATTTTCTCTGACAGGATGGGTACGAGGGTATGTGCGGACAACATCAGCATAGTGGATGATGGTACCGTGGCATATAACAGAGGATCAGGCAATTACGATGATGAAGGTGTGCCTGCGGAAAAGACATATATGGTCCGGGACGGCATTCTCACATCATATCTCCACGACAGGGTGAGCGCCGCATGGTACGGAGTCCCGTCAACAGGCAACGGAAGGAGGGAGTCATTCAGATACAATCCGATTCCGAGGATGAGGGCCACCTATATGGAAAGCGGCGACGCTGCTCCCGAAAGCATCATTTCATCCGTGAGGAAAGGTATCTTCGTGGACGAATTCTCCAACGGACAGGTCAAGATCGGCGAGGGCGATTTCACATTCTTCGTCAAGAGCGGTTTCCTCATCGAGAACGGTCGTCTGACAATGCCTGTCAAGGATATAAACATAATCGGAAACGGACCGCAGGCCCTTGCCGACATAACTGCCGTCGGCAACGACCTGCGCATAGACAATGGCACCTGGACCTGCGGGAAGGAGCAAAGCGTCCCGGTAACCTGCGGAATCCCCACCGTACTCGTCAGCAGCCTGACCGTAGGCGGGGAATGAATCATATTCAGGAGCGTCCCCCAGTCAGCTATTCCTCGGAGGAAAACATCGGGTCCCAGGCAGGGAGCCTCTCCGGTTCGTTCCCGAGCATGTCGAGGACGTCCTGAGGCACATATTTCTTCTCGGCGACGAGACGGAACATATATTCGTCAAACCACTCATCAGTCATTATCAGACATCCCTTGTAGCCTGAGGCCGCACCCCAGCTGTTCTCCACCATCCATTTCTTCGTCGCACCGCTTTCGCTGTCAACATCGACGGCGATAAGGGTCATCGCATGGGACGAGCCGCTTGCGTGGGTCTGAACCCTTTCCTTCTTGTCCATCCCGAGGGTGAATCCTGAGAGTGACCTGTAATCGAAGTTTGCAAGGTCGAGAGTTCCCTTTGTACGGTTGTAGAATTTGCCTACATCGCAGGAGAAATACATGGCGGTATTGTCCTTGATGGAGGCTATGGCAATCTCCTTGATGCGTTCTATCGGAAGGTTGACATACAGCCAGTTGTGTCCGTCATAGACATGGCGGTCATAGTCGATTTCATATACTTTCCCATATTCGCGGCAAGGGTCGTTCATGATCATCACATAGTTGTTCTCGAGGTCCTCGCCGATATATTCAGCATAGAATGACTTCGGGGTATATTCCCTGACATCCACAATCTTGTCATTCTTGTCGCATCTGGTCCATGTGAAGCTTACAGGAGGTTCGCCGAGGCAGAGGACGAGGAAACGGTATATGTCAGAAAGCGACTGTTCCTTGATTTTCTGCATCGCCTTCAGGGCAGCGTTCCTTGCCTGTGGCTTCCCTGACGATGCTTCAGCCCAGGTCTGCCTTAGCCTCAGGCCGTCCTCGCGGAGCTTCTGTTTCAGGAGTGAGGACATCTGCGAGGTGTTGTTGCTGCAGAATGTCTCAGGCATCGCATCGGAAGGGACTGCTCCATACTTGACAATCAGGTTTGATACTCCCGTGAACTGACCGCCGTCACCTATCGGGTTGGAGAACAGCCAGTCCACCTTCCTGTCATCGAATGGCAGGTCGCGGGTGTCGATGACTCCCTGCAGGAAAAGGTTCGACTTCTCAAGCTGGTCGTAGAAGAATATATAATTCTGGGAGAACTCGAACGATGGGAGTTCATATTTGTCTATCATCTTGGCACGCAGGACATTGAGTCCAGTGAAAAGCCAGCATCTGCCTGAGGATTTCTGGTCTGTGATTCCTTTTGTCTTCACCCTGTCGGAGAAATGGGTGTCAATCATGGCGGCATTGTCCGAATTTATGGCAAGCGTCGCGATAGAAGTGCCTGCAAGCGCATTCTTCAGCGCCTTGTCTGACGGAGTGGCCTGATATGCGGTCCTGATGCGCTCCATCATTTCAGCCGTGATTCCACCTTCGGGCTCCCCTGCCCTCTGCTGAGCCTTTGAAGGCAGCATCGTCGCTGCTGCCAATACCAATACTACAAACGTCTTTTTCATCTTATTGTATCATTTACTTTATCATCATAAAACCGGTTTTTCAAAATTAGGAGATATTTTTGAGATTGCAAAATGAAAGTTTTTGCTCAAGTTTATGTAAATTTGCAGCCTTTCAGGAACAACAGGATGGCCGGAATCATCACAGAACATGAAATGGAGATGGCGCGGTACTGCGTAGCGCGCGCAAGGGAACTCGGGGCGGAAGCGTCCAGGGTGTCCCTGAGCAAGAATGTGCTGGATTCCGTGACCTTCTTCAACGGGGAATTTGACAAGGTCACTCATTCTTCGGACAGGTCTGTCTATCTGTATCTGTATGTTGACGGAAGATATGGGACATTTTCCACCAACCGTCTCGACAGGGACGAGCTTTCTGCTTTCGTGAGGAAGGCCGTGGATACGGTCAGGATGCTGGAAAAGGATGAGTGCAGGAGGCTTCCTGACGAGAGGAGGACGGTCAAGGACGCCGTGAGCGGCATCGAGACCGGGATCTATGACGAGTCGTATTTCGATGAGGATATGGATTCGAGGATTGCGAAGGCGAGGGGGATGTCCATATTCCATAGCCTTGACGGGGATGGCAGGTTCACGCCCATATCCGAGGAATGTGAATATTCCGACTCCGTAGATGACAGTTGGCTGATTGATTCACAGGGGCTTGAGGCAAGGCATATAGAGACTTCCGCCGGTTGTTTCTGCGAGATGAACATATCCGACCCTGATGGGAACAAGTACAGCGGTTATTGGTGGGATTCGTCCTTTTCGTCCCGTGGGATAGATATGGAGGGATGTGCCCGAAAGGCTCTGGAGAAGGTGCTGGGGCAGTTAGGTCCCAAGCCGTCGAGGGGAGGAAGGCACAGGATGGTCGTTGACAGCACGGTGGCATCCAGGCTGGTGTCGCCTCTGATTTCGGCCCTGAACATGAATGCGCTCCAGCAGAAGATGTCCTTCCTCGGGGATTCTCTCGGGAAGAAGGTTTTCCCGGATAATCTGACCATAATGGATATGGCACGGGAGAGGGGAAAACTCGGGGCAAGGTATTTCGATTCGGAAGGAGTGGCCACGGCTAATGTCCCGATCGTGGAGAACGGGGTTGTGAAGATTTATTTCACGGATACATATATGTCTGCAAAGACGGGGGCCGAGCCTAATGTCGAGGATGTGTCGCGTCCTTGCCTGAAACCTTGGCTGAATGGGTGTGCGGATGCCTCCGGGATAGGTCTGGACAGGATTCTGAAGCATTGCAGGAACGGAATCTATGTCACCGGTTTCAACGGTGGCAACTGCAATCCGGTCACTGGGGATTATTCCTTCGGTATTGAGGGATTCAAGTTCAGCAGGGGGCGCATAGTGCATCCTGTGAAGGAGATGCTGATTACGGGAAATCTGCTGGAGCTTTGGAACAGCCTGGAGGCAGTCGGAAGCGATGCAAGGCCTTGCACGAGGTGGCAGATCCCTACTCTTGCGTTCGACGGGGTGTCATTCTCCGCTTGATATTGCAAATGAGACGGGACTGGAGACTGTTTACGGGAAGATTTCTCCATTCGCTTCGCTCAGTCGAAATGACAGGCAGGATGTCATGCCGAGCGAAGTCGAGGCATCTATAATTGAATGATTAATAACAACATACAGAAAAAAATGAAAATAAGTACAAACAAGGTAGTAGAATTCATTTACGAACTCGAAGTAGAAGGAAGCATAGTTGACCGCGCCACGAAGGAAAGGCCGCTGGACTATATCCACGGGACAGGCAGCATTCTCCCGAAACTCGAACAGCATATTGAAGGCATGAAGCCGGGCGACAGATTCCAGATAACCCTCCAGCCGTCTGAGGCTTACGGGGAAGTGGACCCGAACAGGATAATCGATTTGCCGAAGGCGGCTTTCGAGGTGAACGGGGAAATCCGTGAGGACCTGCTCGTCCCGGGGAACAGGATTCCGATGCTCAACAGCATGGGGGCTGTCATCCCTGGCATCGTGCTGGAAGTTACCGAGGACAGCGTCAAGATGGACCTCAACTCCGAGATGGCAGGCAAGACCCTGAATTTCAGCGGAGAAATCATAAGCGTCCGCGAGGCGACCGAGAAGGAGCTGAAGGAAGGACTGCACGGAGAATATCTCCACTCCAACGGATGCGGAGGATGCCATTCTGGCGGCTGCGGCGGATGTCACGGACATGATGGAGAAGAAGGGTGTCACGGGCATGACGGTGAAGGCGGATGTGGCTGCCACGACGGGAACGAGGGATGTCACGGACACGATGGCGACGGCGGATGCGGCTGTCACCATGACGGAGGCTGCGATTGCCATTAGCATATTCCCGCCATGTGGCTTTCACTCGCATTCATATCGGCGGCGCTGCTCGGATTCTACGATGTATCCAAGAAAGCGGCATTGAAAGACAATGCAGTCCTTCCTGTGCTGCTTCTGAATACATTGTTCTCCACCCTGATATTCTCGCCATTCATCATCGACAATGCCGCCGGGCTTGGCATTTTCGACGGGACCGTCCTTGATTCAGGCACTTACAAGAGCGCGGAACTCGCTTCGGGAGGGCAGCTGCACGCCCATCTGCTCGTCATCGCCAAGGCGTTCATCGTGCTGTCGTCCTGGATAGCAGGATATTTCGGGCTGAAGCATCTCCCTATAACGATCGTAGGGCCTATAAATGCGACCAGGCCTGTACTTGTCCTGGTAGGCGCGATGTTGTTCTTCGGAGAAAGGCTGAACCTGCTCCAATGGATGGGCGTGATACTCGCAGCCGTCTCGATTTTCCTGATGAGCATATCGAGCAAGAAGGAACAGATTGACTTCGCACACAACAAATGGGTGTTATGCGTGATTGCGGCAACTCTTTTAGGGGCCCTGAGCGGCCTGTACGACAAATATATCATGAAGGAATTGAGTCCTATGTTCGTACAGAGCTGGTTCAACCTTTATCAGCTTATCATAATGTCGGTTGTTTGCGCAGTGCTATGGTATCCGACCCGCAAGCAGACTACACCGTTCCACTGGAGCTGGGCTATTCCATTGATTTCCATATTTATAGCAGGTGCCGACTTCGCTTACTTCAATGCGCTTGGCAGCCCTGACTCAATGATATCTGTGGTATCGCTCGTGCGCAGGGGATCCGTCATCATATCATTTGCCTGCGGTGCGGTGATCTTCAGGGAACGCAATCTGAAAGCAAAGGCCCTCGACCTCGCCCTCGTCCTGCTCGGAATGCTCTTTATTTGGCTCGGGAGCAAGTAGCGTGAGCCTCGGCACTTGAATATTTGCAAAGAGTTTCATAAATTGCAAGGTTTATACATATAAGCTTTGGACTCACGGTCATGCGAATAGCGGTGGTCATATTGAACTGGAATACCGAGGGATTCCTGAAAAGGTTTCTCCCGGGATTGCTGTCGTCGGTGGAAATGGTTGAGGGAGCGGAGGTCGTGGTGGCTGACAATGCCTCGACGGACGGGTCCATGCAGGTCATGAGGGAGATGTTCCCGCAGGTGAGGACTATCGTATTCGACAGGAACCTTGGGTTCACAGGCGGATACAACGAGGCTTTCCGAAGGATTGTGACTGAGGCTCCCAAGGATGAGGCTCCGGATTATTTCGTATTGATAAATTCGGACATCGAGGTGGGCGGAAAGTGGCTTTCGCCGCTTGTGGAATGGATGGATTCACATCCGCTCTGTGGGGCATGTGCACCGAAACTTCATTCTTACCAAAGGCGGGAGATGTTTGAATATGCCGGAGCGGCAGGGGGATATATAGACAGGTTCGGTTATCCATTCTGCAGGGGTCGGGTGCTGTCCAAAGTGGAAGAGGATTTCGGGCAATATGATTCCCCGGAGGAGGTATTCTGGGCAACGGGTGCCTGTCTGATGGTCAGGTCATCGGTATATGCGTCGCTCGGAGGGTTGGATGACAGGTTTTTCGCACATATGGAAGAAATCGACCTGTGCTGGAGGATGAGGCTCAGAGGATATTCGGTGAATGTGGTGCCGTCATCGGTGGTCTGGCATCTCGGAGGGGGTACCTTGCCAAGTTCATCCCCGATGAAGCTTTTCCTGAATTACAGGAATAACCTGTTGATGCTCAGCAACAACCTTCCGACACATTTTGCCGTGGAGGAGTTTCGCGGCGGAGCCGTGGCAAGTGAGGCAGCCAGAAAGGGTGTGCGGCGTGCGAGGAAGAGGATTTTCGGCAGGATGGTGCTGGACGGGATGTCGGCGGCGGTTTATCTGCTGACTTTCAAGATGGAGAGTTTCAAGGCGGTCGTGAGGGCTCACAAGGAATACAGGAGGCTCGTGACGGAGCCTGACCCGGCCAAGGTGGAGGCATTCCTGCAAGATTTCGGCGACAAGGCCAGGACGGACAGGATCTATCCCAAATGGATAGTCCTCCAATTCTACCTTCGCCGCTCCAGAATATTCCCCACCCTCCGCCACTGGGAAACAACCCTCCCATCACCCCAAAGCCAGAATAGAAACGCCCCCAAGCGATGTGAAACGAGCGCAAGCAACGCGACAGCATAACCCAAAGCAAACCAAA
>JBJEBR010000061.1:0-90664 GCA_051870255.1 Candidatus Cryptobacteroides sp. | reverse complement strand
CAGAGCATATACCAGGAACCCAAAAAGCGATGTGAAACGAGCGCAAGCAACGCGACAGCATAACCCAAAGCAAACCAAAAACAGAGCATATACCAGGAACCCAAAAAGCGATGTGAAACGAGCGCAAGCAACGCGATAACATAGCCCAAAGCAAACAAAAAAAACAGAGCATATACCAAGAACCCAAAGCGATGTGAAACGAGCGACAAGCAACGCGACAACATAACTCAAAGCAAACCAATAAAACATAGCATATACCAGGAACCCAAAAAGCGATGTGAAACGAGCGCAAGCAACGCGATAACATAGCCCAAAGCAAACAAAAAAAACAGAGCATATACAAGGAACCAAAAAGCGATGTGAAACGAGCGACAAGCAAAACATAAAACAATAAAACACAGACAAGAAACATTATAGCAGCAAAGGCGCCCCAGCGCCGTGCCACTCGCGTCAGCAAGACTTCGGAGAAGTCGCAGCAGCGATGGCACCCGACCCGACCAGAGGGAGCGGTCGGCATTCCCCTAATAGGGGATGTCACGAAGTGACAGGGGTTAAGACATATTTTCATATCCGGCACCCCGTCCAACCAGCCCCGACCTACGCACAAGACCAACCCAGAACAAGGCACAAAAGTTAAAAATATGAAAATAATAATAGCCGGCGCCGGCGAAGTAGGCTCCCACCTGGCAAAGATGCTGAGCGGCGAAGCCAACGACATAACAGTAATCGACTCCTCACGTGAGCGACTCGACACCCTGGCCGCAAATACCGATGTGGTCACCGTGGAAGGCAACCCCTCAGCCATCAAGGTGCTTCAGGAAGCCGGAGTATCCGATGCCGACCTGTTCATAGCCGTGAACCCGTCCGAATCCCAGGATGTGAACATAGTCAGCGCCATGCTGGCAAAGAAGCTCGGAAGCAAGAAAGCCACAGCCCGCATCAACACGGAGGAATACCTGTCCTACGAGAACAAATATCTCTTCACAGAGATGGGCATCGACCTCCTGTTCTACCCGGAGAAAATAGCAGCCGGCGAAATCATCGACCTGCTCCAGCGCACCGCATCGACCGACTCGATGGACTTCGCCCGTGGCAAGCTCAACATGGCCGTGTTCCGTCTGGAAGACGAATCCCCTCTCATCGGCATGAACATGGCGGAATTCAGCCAGGTGGCCGAAGCCGAAGGCCAGAAATTCAGGGTGGTGGCGATAGCACGCGGCGAAGAGACCATCATCCCGAAATTCGACACTAAGTTCAAATACCACGACCTCGTTTTCATCATCTCCAAGAGAGAAGGAATGGATATGCTGATGTCATATATCGGCAAGCAGAACATCGAGGTCAGGAATGTAATGATACTCGGCGGCAGCCCTATCGGGGAAATGGTGGCAAGGCAGCTCTGCAAACAGGTCGATTCAGTCAAGATAATCGAAATAAACAAGGAGAAATGCCTCGAACTGTCGGAGAAACTCCCTGGCAACGTGATAGTCGTGAACGGGGACGGACGCAACTCCGACATGCTCCTCGAGGAATCCATCAAGGAATATGACGCATTCGTGGCCGTGACCAACAACTCCGAGACGAACATCCTCGCCTGCGTGGCAGCCAAGAAACTCGGCGTGAGCAGGACGATTGCGGAAGTGGAGAACCTCGAATACATCCGCCTCGCCGAAGGGATGGGAGTGGATGCCGTCATCAACAAGAAGCTCATAACCGCCGGAAGGATATTCAAGTTCACCCTCAGCAACAAGGTAAGATTCATCAAGTACATGAGCGGGACCAACGCCGAAGTCCTCGAATTCATCGTGGCACCCGACACCAAGATCACCAAGATGCCTCTGAAGGACATGAACTTCCCTCGCAATGCAATCGTCGGAGGAGTGATAAGGGGTAACGAATCATTCATCGCCGTGGGCGACACGCACATACAGGCATACGACCGCGTTGCCGTATTCGCCCTCCCGGAAGCAGTCAAGGAAGTTGACAAATTCTTCAGATAATGGCAAGCTACCTCCAGATAGAGAACATATCCAAGTCATACGGGCCGAAGGTCCTTTTCGAGCACATCGGCTTCAACATCAACGAAGGCGACAAGATTGCCCTCATAGCCCCGAACGGGACAGGCAAGACATCCCTGATGAGGATTCTCGCCGGCAAGGACAAATCCGACTCAGGCGGCAGAATCATGTTCCTGAAAAACATCAGGATAGCCTTCCTCGAACAGGATTACGACTTCGACCCGGAGAAAAGTATCTTCGACCAGATAATGGACTCCAGCCACGACTACGTCTCAGGCCTGGACCAGGACCATCTCTGGGAATACGAGAGACGCATCGTCAAGTTCCTGACGAATTTCAATCTTCCTGACAAGTCACAGAAGATGAAGGAACTCTCCGGAGGCGAAGTCAAGAGGGTAGCCCTGACCCAGATGCTTGCAAGCGAGGCTGACTTCTTCATAATGGACGAGCCTACCAACCACCTCGACATTGATGCCATCGAATACCTCGAGAACTGGCTGAGCCGTTCCCGCTGCACCCTGCTGATGGTCACGCACGATCGCTATTTCCTTGACAGGGTGTGCAATACGGTCATAGAGATGGACCGGGGAGCCATTTATACATATAAAGGAAACTACCAGAACTATCTCGAAAAACGCGAGGAGCGCATAGCGAACTACAACGCCGAGACCGACAAGGTACGGAACATCCTTCGGCGGGAACTGGAGTGGATTCGCAGCACCCCTTGCGCACGCACCGGAAAGGCCAGATACAGGATAAACGCCTTCTATGAACTCAAGGACAGGGCAGAACAGGTCTATACCAGCAGGCAGATTGACATGTCGGACATCAAGGGGCAGACAAGGCTCGGCACTAAAATCATCAATTGCAAGGATGTCAGCTTCTTCTATGGAGACAAATGCTATCTGGACTCTTTTACATACAATTTCCAGAGGTACGACAAAGTCGGGATCGTGGGACGCAACGGAGCAGGCAAGTCCACATTCCTGAACCTGATGACCGGGAATTACACACCGGATATGGTATGCACCGACCCCGAGGCCTATCGGCAGATGACCGCGGACTGCGTGGCGGAAGGCAGCGAGACACAACAGAAGGCCACCCTGCCCGGCCTCCTTACAGGAACGATTGACCGGGGCGAATCCCTCAAGATAGGATACTACCGCCAGAGCGGAATGTCTTTCAGCCCGGAAGACACCGTGCTGGATGTCGTCAATGACACGCGCCTTTTGAACCGGTTCCTGTTTCCGCACAACATGCTCAACAACAAGGTAGGGACTCTGAGCGGAGGAGAAAGGCGCAGGCTATACCTGCTGACCGTGCTGATGCAGGAGCCTAATTTCCTGATTCTTGACGAGCCTACCAACGACCTGGACATCGTGACCCTCAACATCCTCGAAGAATATCTGAAGGAATTCTCCGGATCGCTGCTGATTGTCTCTCACGACAGGCATTTCCTTGACAAGCTCGTGGACCATCTGCTGATTTTCTGCGGAGACGGAGTCGTGAAGGACTTCGTCGGAAGCTACAGCGAATACAGGGAATACATAAAAGAGTATGAGGCGGAGCAGCGTGCCAGGGAACGCTCCCAGGAACTGGCTGACAAGGAAAGGAAGGCTGCGACGCAAGAGACAGCCAAAGGACAGGCTGCGACACCGGCCAGGAAGGTGAAACTGACTTGGAAGGAACAGCGCGAACTTGAGCAGATTGAAAAGGAACTCGAAACCCTCGCCGCCGAGAAGGCCTCCCTGGAAGAGAGCCTGAGCAGCGGCACCCTGCCGTTCGACAAGCTCCAGGAAGCATCGGAGCGGATAGGATCCATAATATCCGAAACCGACGAAAAGGAACTCCGCTGGCTGGAACTGTCAGAGAAGATGTGACTTGGATGAAGCGCTACATGTAGTAGTCGCAGTTGAGGCGGTTGAGGATGTCCATCTGGGTGTAATTATCCTTCTGGGATACAGGTTTGCCGAGGAGGAGGTAGTCCACCATGGCATTGACAGCTGCGACGGTCTGCTTGTCGGTATGCTGGGCTATGAGCACCTGGACACTGCCGGCACGCAGGGCGGCTAGATTCCTGTCAAGCACATCGAACCCCACCACGCGGCAGTCCTTTATTCCGCGACGGGACAGATAGTCCGCCACAAGATGCACCCTCGAATTGAACATCACTATGTTCTTGTGTCCGGCATCACGGCCTATGGTCTGGTCAAGGGTCGCGTCCATCTCGTCCCTGTCAATCGGATTGATGAACACATTGACGATCTCCGCATCCGGGCAATGTTCGGCCATATAGTCAAGGAAACCCGTCCTCCGGGTGACGGTAGGGTCCGACAGTCCCCTCTTGTCCCTCGCAATCCTGACGATATATACCTTTTTCAGTTCCTGCCCAATGGAAAGTATGTCAGCACAGAGATATCCGCTCTGATACATCGGCATTCCGAAATATGCCAGATAATTATCATCCTCGATTTTGGAGTCTATATACATATAAGGTATGCCGAGCTTGGAGAGTTCCTTCACGAACTGCAGGGTCTGCGTCCTGAACATCGGGGCGACCAGTATTCCTGACGGCGGATTGTCAAGTATCGAATTGCAAGCCTCCTGGAAGGATTCAAGGTTGTATTGGTCATATCTGACAGGCTCCACCCTGACTCCGTATCTGGCGACATTCTCCGAGGCTTCCTGGATTCCCTTGTCGGTGAGCGACCAGAACTCGCCTGTGAAATATTCCGGAATCAGGCAGTAGATCACAAGTTCCTTCCGTGTCGCAAGGAGTGAAGCATAGAGGTTGGGCTTGAAACCAAGTTCGTCAATGACGCGCAGCACCCTCTCCCTGCTTTTCTGTGAGACCTCTCCCCTTTCGTGCAAGACACGGTCAACCGTTCCTTTGGATACCCCGGCAGCCTTTGCCACATCATTGATGGTGATCTTGCCACCTAATTTATTATCAGACATTGCATTAAACTAAAAAAGACACTTTTCACAGCCTTTATTTCACATTATTCCGGATTTTTGAGCATACAAATATCTGAAAAAAAATTCATCGGTCAAACGGGCATATAGAAAATTTATTCAACTTTTCCCGTGAACGGGCACGGAAATACGGAAATAATTGTTACTTTTGCACCGATATTGTCGTTCTGTGGCTACCCCATAGGAGCACCTTTAACACAAACTAATTGACTGATAGATAATTATAACCAAACCATACAAACTATGCCAAAAGTAATTACATTCGGAGAGATTATGCTCAGGCTTTCTACTCCAGGTTATCTCAGATTTTCACAGGCAAAACAGTTCGAGGCCACATTCGGTGGCGGAGAGGCCAATGTCGCAGTTTCACTTGCCAATTACGGCATTGAGACAGAATTCGTGACAAGATTCCCTAAGAATGACATTGCAGCAAGCTGCATCAAGGACCTCCACAGCTACGGTGTAGGCACCAGGTTCTGCGTAGAGGGCGGCGACCGTCTCGGCATCTATTTCCTCGAGACCGGTGCGGTGGCACGTCCGAGCAAGGTCGTATATGACAGGGCGAACTCAGCCATCTCACAGATAGAAAAAGGAATGATTGACTGGGAGAAGGTGTTCGAGGGTGCTGACTGGTTCCATTGGACAGGTATCACCCCTGCCATCAGCCAGGGTGCAGCAGACGTTTGTCTTGAAGCCATCAAGGCTGCAAACAAGCTCGGAGTCACCGTATCATGTGACCTCAACTATCGCAAGAACCTCTGGAAATATGGCAAGACCGCTTCTGAGGTGATGCCGGCACTCGTAGAGGGATGCGACGTGATCCTCGGCAACGAGGAGGACGCAGAGAAGGTATTCGGCATAAAGCCGGAAGGCTTCGACGTGACTGCAACCAAGGGTCAGGTGAACGCTGCCGAATTCGAGAGCGTATGCCGCCAGCTCATGGCAAAATTCCCGAGGGCAAAGAAAGTCATCATCACCCTCCGCGGTTCGATCAATGCCAACCACAACACTTGGGGAGGCGTACTTTTCGATGGTGAGAAGCTCTATCAGTCACCACGTTACGACATCACCCACATCGTTGACCGCGTCGGTGGAGGAGACTCCTTCATGGGAGGTCTCATCTACGGTCTGCTCACATACAAGGGCGACGACCAGAAGGCTCTCAACTTCGCAGTTGCGGCTTCCTGCCTGAAGCACACCATCTTCGGCGACTACAATCAGGTTACAGTGGCCGAGGTAGAGAACCTCATGAAGGGCGACGGTTCAGGACGAGTTTCACGATAGATTTCAAGAAAAATGGCAAAATACAACAAACAACAGGTTATAGCAGCGATGAAGGAGACCGGCATGGTTCCGGTCTTCTACCACGCTGACGCTGAGACTGCAAAGGCAGTTCTCAAAGCATGCTACGACGGCGGTGTACGCGCTTTCGAATTCACCAACAGGGGCGACTTCGCACAGGAAGTTTTCGCTGAACTTGTAAAATACGCCAACAAAGAGCTTCCGGGAATGATTGTCGGAATCGGTTCCGTAGTTGACCCTGGCACGGCAGCACTTTACCTCCAGCTTGGAGCGAATTTCGTGGTCGGGCCTCTCTTCAACCCGGAGATTGCACCTGTATGCAACCGCAGGCTCGTCCCTTACTGCCCTGGATGCGGCACCGTGTCCGAGGTCGGCAAGGCACAGGAACTCGGATGCGACCTTTGCAAGGTGTTCCCCGGTGACGTTCTCGGCCCTGCATTCGTGAAAGGTCTCAGGGCACCGATGCCTTGGAGCCAGATCATGGTTACAGGCGGTGTGAAACCGACAAAGGAGAATCTCGAAGGATGGTTCAAAGCCGGCGTGACCTGCGTCGGAATGGGCAGCAACCTCTTCCCTAAGGAAGTAATCGCAGCCAAGGAGTGGAGCAAGATCACAGAGCTCTGCAAGGGAGCCCTCGCCATCATAGCAGAAGTTAGATAACAATCAGAAAACAAATCCATAATGAGCAATAATAGCACAAGCAAACAACTGATGACCAACTGGCGTTGGTGGATGGTGGTCCTCCTTTTCGTGGCCACTACCGTCAACTACATGGACAGACAGGTTCTTTCACTTACTTGGAAGGACTTCATCGCACCTGAGTTCCACTGGACTGACAACGACTACGGTACAATCACAGCAATCTTCTCGATTGTCTATGCTGTCTGCATGCTGTTCGCAGGCAAGTTCGTGGACTGGATGGGAACAAAGAAAGGCTATCTATGGGCAATCGGAATATGGTCCACCGGAGCCTGCCTCCACGCCCTCTGCGGATGGGCCACCATGCACATCCAGGGATTTGAGAATGTAGCGGCAATGGCAGCAGTGGAGACCGGTTCGGCAGCAGCTCTCGCAGTGGCGTCAACCAGCGTATGGCTGTTCATAGCGGCCCGCTGCGTGCTCGCACTCGGTGAGGCCGGCAACTTCCCGGCAGCAATCAAGGTGACCGCAGAATACTTCCCTAAGAAGGACAGGGCTTTCGCAACCTCAATCTTCAATGCCGGAGCATCAGTGGGAGCTCTCGTGGCTCCTGCAACCATTCCGCTTCTTGCACAGTATTTCAAGAACATCGGAGTAGGCGGCGGATGGGAGATGGCATTCATCATCATCGGTGCCCTCGGATACATCTGGATGGGATTCTGGGTATTCATGTATGACAAGCCTAACAAGTCGAAACATGTGAACGCCGCAGAGCTCGAGTACATCCACCAGGACGACAAGGAGGATGCAGAGGCCGTCAAGGCCGAGGGTCAGGAGAAACAGATTTCTCTCTGGCAGTGCTTCAAATATCGTCAGACCTGGTCATTCATCGTCGGCAAGTTCTTCACTGACGGCGTATGGTGGTTCTTCCTGTTCTGGGCTCCTGCATATTTCTCAGACCAGTTCGGTTACAAGTCATCATCAGGAATGGGTATGGCCCTGATCATCACCCTCTATGCCATAGTGACGGTGATTTCCATCTTCGGCGGCTATCTTCCTAAGATCTTCGTGGACAAGAAACATATGAACCCTTATCAGGGCAGGATGCTCGCGATGCTCATCTTCGCATTCTTCCCTCTCTTCGCCCTGCTGGCACAGCCTCTCGGAGTGCAGTCGGCATGGTGGCCTGCAATCCTGATCGGTCTCGCCGGTGCAGGACATCAGGCTTGGTCCGCAAACCTGTTCTCCACCATCGGAGACATGTTCCCTAAGAGCGCCATCGCCACCATCACCGGTATCGGCGGAATGGCCGGCGGTATAGGTTCATTCCTCATCCAGAAGGGAGCAGGTATGCTGTTCACTTACACAGACGGATTGGGAGAGGCTTTCAACTTCCTCGGATTCAGCGGAAAACAGGGCGGATACTTCATCGTGTTCTGCTGCTGCGGTCTTGCTTATGTACTTGCATGGTCGATTATGAAGGCCCTCGTACCTAAGTACAAGAAGATTGTATTGTAAAAATACCAATCCATAATACCATTATCTATAATCATTCAGAGAAAGGGCTGGAAGTCGCGATGACTTCCGGCCCTTTCGAATTTCGATTCAGGTACAACAATTTTAGCACCACATTATCAGAATCCTATCAAATCGCAACGTAAATCTGCAGGATATTTATGAAACCTTCCAATCCTCAATTCCCCTTGAGGTGGTTGAGAAACTGACACCGATTTTGAATAGCTTGCGGGGGTCGTCTGCATAACGACGCCCGTAGGCTTTTTCCTCGATTTGTTCAAGGGCAGAGTCCGCCGTGTCATCCCTCTTTATTTCAATTATATAGATAAAGTCTGAAGTCTCTATGCTTATGTCAGTTCTGCCTGAGGATGAAGCATCTTCAGTCCTCACTGTGAAATACTCGCCGAGAAGCTGCAGGATAATGCTCATGGCATATTGAAAATCCTTCTCCACATCCGCCTGAATCTGGTAGTTCTGCCTTGCGAAGAATGCCTCCATGCGCTTCATGAAATCTGACGGATGACCCATTCTGAGGTCAATGCTCATCTGGCGGATAAGAAGATTGCCAGTGCCCTTGCGCACGGTGGTATAATAGTTCAGCAGATAGCTCAGGAAACCGTGCTTGACTTCAAGGTTCGGAAATCCGAGATTATAGATGCCGGAGAGATCATCATAACCGGTAATTGTCAGATATCCGCTCTGATACAGAAGAGGTATCGGGTTCAGAAAAACTGTGTCAATGTCAGTAAGGAGCGTGGAGTCGGCCTGTTCATGGGAGAGCATTGTGACATCATAGTCGGTGTTCTTCATCACTTCTGCAAGGAAGGACGGCGTGCCCGTCTCAAACCAGTATTCCCTGAACTCACGTTTCTGGAAGGTGTTCAGAAGGCTGAAAGGGTTGTACATTCCAGGGACTCTCTGGTGGAAATGGTATCCATCATACATCCTTGCAAGTTTCTGGTAGCATGCATCCTTATCAATTCCGTTTGCTGCCGCCAGTTCTTCCACTGACGTGTCGAAATATGATTTGAGCTCCTTCTGTGATACACCACAAATATCGAAGTATCGGGCATCCATCGATATATCATTCAAGTTGTTCAATCCACTGAATACGCTTACCTTGCCAATTTTCGTCACTCCGGTCAGGAATCCGAAGCGGATGAATTCATCTTTTGCCTTCAGCACGCTGTAAAAGCCTTGCAGCTCCTTGCGGAATGCCCAGACGAGGGAGTCGTCACCAATGTTATCCACTATTGGCTTGTCATATTCGTCTATAAGGATAACTACCTGGTGTCCGGTGTATGTGTATGCGGCCTCGATGACAGCTTTGAACCGCAACGCGAATGTTCCAGCATTGCAGGAAACCTTGAATTCATGTTCCCAGGCACTGAGAGTGGTTTCAAGAATCTTCCCAAGAGAGTCCGGGTTTGAGAAATTTTCACCGCTGAAATCAATTCTCAGCACCGGGTATTCATTCCAATCCTTCTCAAGCCCATCAATAGCGAGGCCATTGAACAGTTCCTTCTTCCCTTCGAAAAATGCCTGCATCGTGGATATCAGAAGGCTCTTCCCAAATCTTCGCGGGCGACTGAGGAAATAATAAGTACCAGAGGATACCAACTTGTAAATCAAAGCTGTCTTATCCACATAAGTATAGCCGCCTGTTCTTATTTTTTCGAAATTTTGAATACCAATCGGGTACAACATATCACGCAGTCATTTTGTCCGATGACAAATATACGATTATTTGACAAATTTTCTAATTGTCGGAATAGCAAAAAAAATCCCCGGACATGCCGGGGATGACTTAAGTTTGGTTGCGATATGTGGGTTATTTGTCGAAGGCTAGGGCGTGAGTTTTGGTGAGGGATGCCTTCAGGCTAGTTTTGAGGGTTGCGCGGATGTCGCGGGAGGAGGCTCCAAGGAGGAAGCCGTATTCTCCGGCATCTGTCACCCAGGCGTTCCTGGACTCGTCATAGGAGGCAAGGTCATCATTCTTCACCTTCAATGTAATCACCTGTGACTCACCTGATTTAAGTTCACGGGTCTTGGCAAATGCCTTGAGTTCCCTGACAGGTTTGTCAAGTTCTGAATCAGGAGCCGCCACATAGAGCTGGACAACATCCTTGCCCGGACGGCTGCCGGAGTTGGTAACCTTGACAGTCACCGTCGTCTCACCGCGTGAGGACTTCAGCGTAGCGTCTGACCATTCGAAGCAAGTGTATGAAAGACCGTAACCGAACGGATATGACACTTCCATGGACTGTTTGTCAAACCAGCGATAGCCGACATAGATGCCCTCCTCATATTCAGTATAATCCACATTTCTCTGAGGTTCCGCACCCTTTTCTTTGCCGAACATGCCGAAAGCGAGGTCCACGGGGAAGTTCCTGGACGATGCATGGTCGGCATACTGCACAGGGAAAGTCATGGTAAGCTTTCCTGAAGGGTTCGCCACTCCTTTGAGCACATCGGCTACACTGTTTCCTCCTTCCTGACCGGCCTGCCATGCAAGAAGCACCGCATCAGGAAGATTCTTCCATGAGGCTGTCTCAATCACTCCCCCGACATTGAGAATAACCACGACTTTCTTGCCGGCCTTGTGGAAAGCGTCGCATACGGCAGCCATCATTCCCTGCTCCTGGGCAGTGAGTGTGAAATCAGCTACCTTCCTGTCAAGAAATTCTCCTGAATTGCGTCCGATGGTGATGATTGCAGCATCATTCAAGCGAGCAGTCCTGTCAAGCAGCCTGGCATCAGGAATGAACTCCCCTGCACGTACCTTAGGCATGAACATGGCCATCGGGTCGTCGCTCTTGGGATTGAGCCTTTCGGTTTCTTCGGTGATGTATTTGTTGTACACAGTTTCAAGTTCAGGATCAGCAGCGTATCCGGCATTTGAAAGGCCCTCAAGGAGGGAAACGGTGTAGGCACGGTTCACATTGCCCGAGCCTGTGCCACCGGCTATGAAGTCATAAGATGTTGTTCCGAAAAGTGCGACATTCTTCACTTCGGCCTCAAGAGGAAGAGCACCATTGTTTTCCAAAAGCACCATTCCCTCAACAGCAGATTGTCTTGTAACCTCGGCATGAGCCTTCAGGTCAGGCTTGTTGCTGAACTTGTAGCCTTTGAAGCGAGGCGATTTAACGATAAGTTCGAGTACGCGGCGTACATTCCTGTCGAGGTCAGTTTCGTTCAGGCGGCCTGAACGGACTCCCTCAACAATATCCTCAAACTGACCCGGACGGCCTGGCTGGAGCATATCGTTTCCGGCCCACATCTGGGCAGCAGCATCGGCTCCGCCGAACCAGTCGGTCATAACCATCCCCTTGAAGCCCCATTCATCGCGGAGCATTGTGGTCTGAAGATCCTTGCTTTCAGAGGTATAGACTCCGTTTACATAATTGTATGAACTCATTACGGTCCACGGCTGGGACTCCTTAACGGCGATTTCAAAACCTTTGAGGTAGATTTCGCGGATGGCACGCGCGCTTACACGGGCGTCATTTTTCATACGGTTGGTCTCCTGATTGTTCAAGGCATAATGCTTGATGGATGTGCCCACTCCGTTGCTTTGGATGCCGTTCACATAGGCTGCTGCTATCATTCCGCTCACAAGAGGGTCTTCTGAATAATATTCGAAGTTGCGGCCGCACAGAGGGTTGCGGTGGATGTTCAGGGCCGGGGCGAGAAGCACGTCCGCTCCATATTCAAGTACTTCATTTCCGATTGATTCGCCCACCTGTTCGACAAGTTCGGTATTCCATGTCGAAGCAAGGAGGGTTCCAATCGGGAAATGGGTACAGTAATAGGTATGGTCGTCGCCTTCGCGGACCGGATTGATGCGCAGGCCGGCAGGGCCGTCTGCAAGGACGATGGCAGGTATGCCGAGGCGAGGAATCGGATATGTCGTTCCTGCCGCTCCGGGCACGAGGTTGCGGGTTTCACCGATTACAGGAGCTTCGCCTGAGAATCCTGCCATTCCGGTGCCGATTACAAGATGGGCCTTCTCTTCGAGGGTCATCGCGGCTATTACCTTGTCAATCGGGGCTTTGCCGAGCTGGGGATCGCCTTTGGGGGCACATGATATCATTGCTGCGGCGGTCATTATAATAATACCGGATTTCTTCATAGAGATCTTTCTATTAAAAAAGGAGTGGAACAAATTCAGAGAGGTAAATCCTCCAGTTGCGCCATATATGGCCACCGTCGGTCTCCATATATTCATACGGATAACCAGCCTCTTTCATCTTTGACATGAAATCGATGTTGGCCTTGTAGAGGAAATCGGTCTTGCCGCATCCAATCCACAGCAGAGCAGGTTTCTTGCTGAAATAGGTCGCAAGCTTTGCATCGAAATTGTCATAGAGCGGAGTCATCTGCTGCTCGCTCACACCTATGGCAGCCGAGAACATTCCCGAATAGTTGAACATATCAGGATAGTTGAGGCTGATGTAGAGGGTATGGAATCCGCCCATTGAGAGTCCGCAGATTGCCCTGCCCTGCTTCTTGGCGATTGTCCTGTAGTTGGCATCCACGAATTTCACGATTTCGGGGAATGAGGACTCGAATGTACCGTCCATGGTCTTTGGAAGCTGGGTCGTAGGGCGGGTGTATCCTGTAGAGTTCTCACCTGGAGCCGCCTCCTGGGAAATGTTCCCGTTGGTGAAGACGACGATCATAGGTTTGGCCTTGCCCTGTGCAATGAGATTGTCGAGAATCTGGGAAGCGCGTCCGAGCTCAAGCCATGCATTCTCATCACCTCCGATACCGTGGAGCACATAGAGGACAGGATAGCGGGTCTTGCCGCAAGGATTGTAACCTGCAGGCGTATATACGCTCATCCTGCGGTCGAATCCAGCTGTCGGGCTGTCATACCATACCTTTGAAACAGTTCCGTGAGGTACATCCTGGATGGTATATAGGTCCGCGCGTCCGCCCGGCACGATGAATGTGCTGGTCATCGATGCGATGTCGCGGTTGACCCATATATTATTGTTATCGATGAGGTTGAGTCCGTCCACGTTGAAGGTGTATCCGTACATCTCGGGAGCTACCTTGAAGTCAGTGGTATATTCCCATACGCCTTTCTCTCCTTCCTTGAGCTCCGCCACTCCTGGGCCGTCGAACTCTCCGAATGGAGTCTGGATCTTCTGTGTCGGGAGGAAATCTCCGGACACGGTTATTTTTACTGCCTTTGGCGCGAAGTACCGGAATGTCACGGTCCCGTCTTCATTGATTACTGGAGATTCCACCTGTACGCTGCTCCAGAGGGCCTGCTGGGCATTGAGGGCTGTAGTGAGTGCCAATGCCGCGAATGCGATCATTGATTTCTTCAACATGACTGTTTTGTTTTTATATGTTCATATATTATCCCTACAAATTTAGCATTAACCGCTGAACTTTCAAGTACAATCGTGGACAAGTCGAAGAGCCTGGCGGATGGAAATCCGAAGAATATCTGAAATAATTCGGGACACCGATGTCACCGAGGGAATGCAGATTTACTTTCTGGAAGGTCTCGGCTACACCGGGGAGAGCGTCACCTCCGAGGACAAGATCCGCAGCTTCATCAAGTCGCTCGAATCCATGAAACCTGGGAAGAGATATTATTTCATAGACCATCCGGCATACGATGACTGCGAGATGGAATCCGTTTTCCACATCGGTTATGAAAATGTGGCAAAGGACCGCCAGGGAGTCACGGACTTCATGACAAGTCCAGAGGTCAAGGCCGTGATTGAGAGACTCGGCATCCGTCTGATGAGCATCGCCGAACTTGAACGACAGGAGTGAGAACCTACATTGACTGCCGTTTCCCAGGCTTGGGAACGAAGATAATCTGCCAATATGTCAGTCACCGGCAATTGGCAGATTATTTGTATCTTTGCGGCCGGGCTGACCCCAAAAGTTCCTTTTCCGTCATCTTAACTAAGCGAAGCGCACGGAGAGATCGGCTTAGCTAATTGATTTTAATAGATATCTCGGCTACGCACTTCGTGCTTCGCTCGATATGACAGGCTTTTGGGTCAGTTCCTTTCAACGTGATAAAAAGATATTATAGATATGGCAAAGGAAAATAAAGAAAAAGAATTGAAAGAAGAGGTTTTGACGCCTCAGGAGGATACAACGGTGCAGGAGAAGGCTGAGGAGGATGTCGAGGCATCGTCCGAAGAGAGCGTCACAGAGGAGGCTGAGGAGGAAACCTCCGGGGAGCCTCAGGCAGGAAACCTCGAAAAGAGGATAGAGGAGCTTGAAGGCAAGCTTGCGAAGGAGAAGGACGACTACATCAGGCTGATGGCCGAGTTCGACAATTTCCGCAGGCGCACCGCTCAGGAGAAGCTCGACCTTGTGGCAATGGCTTCCACGGACACCATAAAAGGCCTGCTTCCGGTCCTTGACGACTGCGAAAGGGCGATTTCCGTGCTCAACGAATCGACTGACAGCGATGCTGCCAAGGAAGGCACCAACCTCATATACCAGAAGCTCATGGCATATCTCAAGAGCAAGGGGCTTGCTGTGATCGAGGCCAAGGATCAGGTCTTTGACACGGATATGCACGAGGCCGTAGCCCAGTTCCCGGTGCAGGAGGAAGACAAGAAAGGCAAGGTCTTCGATGTCGTGCAGACAGGCTACACCCTGAACGGAAAGGTCATCCGCTTCGCAAAGGTGGTTGTAGGCATCTGAACTTCAGATGACTCCCTATATTTTTGGAGGAAAAAACTATGGCAAACAAAAGAGATTATTATGAAGTGCTTGGCGTGGACAGGAATGCCTCGCCGGAAGAAATAAAGAAGGCCTACAGGAAGATGGCCATAAAGTACCATCCTGACAAGAATCCCGGTGACAAGGAAGCCGAGGAGAAATTCAAGGAGGCGGCTGAGGCTTATGCTATCCTGAGCGACCCTGACAAAAAGGCAAGGTATGACCAGTACGGTCATGCCGGCGTGGAGGGAGCAGGTCCTGACTTCAGCCAGGGTTTCGGTGACCTCAACGACTTCCTGAACGATTTTCTGGGTGGTGCATTCAGAGGTGGGTTCAGCGGTTTCGGAGGATTCGGAAGCAAAGGCAGACCGGAGCAGAGGGTTTACCGGGGACGGGACATACGCGTCCGCGTAAAGCTCACTCTTGAGGAAATTGCTTCCGGTGTTGAAAAGGAAGTCAACATTGAGAAAAGCGTTCCATGTCCGGAATGCGGTGGCAAAGGAGCCAGAAACAGTTCCGACATCAAGACCTGCCCTGCATGCAACGGAACGGGACAGCAAACCATGGTCACCAATTCATTTCTCGGTCAGAGAGTCACTTACACAACCTGTCAGCAGTGCGGTGGCGAGGGCAAGGTCATTAGCAATCCTTGCCGCAACTGCGGAGGCACAGGTCTTGTCCGCAAGCGTGAGACAGTAAAGGTAAAGATTCCTGCAGGCGTGGAGGGCGGCATGCAAATGACATTGCAGGGACAGGGCCATGCAGCCAAGAACAACGGCATCAACGGAGACCTTCTTGTGGTCATCGAGGAGCAGGATCATCCTGATTTCAAGAGGGACGGATGCGACCTCTTCTACACAAAGGTGATTTCGCTCACCGATGCCATCCTCGGTGCAGACGTGGAGATTCCTTGTCTTGACGGCACTTACAAGGTGACCGTCGATCCGGGGACACAGTCAGGCACCGTCATCAAGCTCAGGGGCAGGGGGCTTCCTGTCCTGAATTCCTACGGTAAGGGTGACCTCTATGTCAAGCTCGCCGTGTGGATTCCGAAGAAGCTTGACCGCAAGGAGAAGGAGATAATCGAGTCGCTGAAGAATTCCGAGAACATCAAGCCTAATCCTTCCAAGGAGGACAAGAGCTTCTTCGACAAGCTGAAGGATATGTTTTAGGATGTCATTCCGAACGCATTATCTGACTAGCATCATTACTATCATTCCGAACGAAGTGAGGAATCCGAGGGTAAAGCCAATCAAAAGATTAAAAAAGTTTTGCAGATTAAAAATAAATCCATACATTTGCAGTCCCAAAATCAAAGCAACCTCTTGCGCAGGGTGAAAACAAACGCAATGTTGCCACAAAACCTTAATTTGATAGAGAAATGGATTTAATCAAAGTTGTAGAGCAGGCATTCGCAAACGAGAAAGTAGCCAGCTACCCTAAATTCAAGGCAGGTGACACAATCACAGTCACTTACAGGATCAAGGAGGGTGACAAAGAGAGACTTCAGAAGTTCAGAGGTACGGTTATCCAGCTTCGCGGAGCATCCCCAGCAACCAAGACTTTCACAGTCCGCAAGATTGCCAGTGGTGTAGGAGTTGAGAGAATCTTCCCATTCGAGTCACCGTTCATCGATTCAATCGAGCTCAACAAAGTCGGCAAAGTCCGCAGGGCAAGGATCTTCTATCTTCGTGACCTCGCAGGTAAGAAAGCCCGCATCAAGGAGAAGAAGTCAGCCGTCAAGGTTGAGGAGTAAAATAGCAGCTTGACTGCATCCGGCCCGCTAGCTCAACTGAATAGAGCATTTGACTACGGATCAAAAGGTTACAGGTTTGAATCCTGTGCGGGTCACACGAAGCCACCATCGAGTTATCGGGATGGTGGCTTTCTTTTGCTATTCTTTATGCATCGTCACTCTGCATTTGCGGAATCTTCTCCAGAAAAGGAAACCGGCGCAGGTAAGTCCCAATGGGAAAGAAAGCCAGATACCGACAAGACCGAGATTCAGGACAAATGCGAAAACATATCCGGAAGGTATGGAGACCACGAAATATGCGATGAAAGCATACCATGTCACCATTTTAACATCGGATATACCCCTTAACGCATTGGAATAGGTACATTGGAGACCATCTCCGAACTGGTACAGGGCGAACGGGATGACAAGCATGGCAACCATAGATGCCACAGCATCATCTTCGGTGAACAAATATCCTATGTCATTCCTGAAAATCAGCATGATAAAGGTTATTGAAGCAGCCATGCAAAGAATGATTCCGAATCCGGTTGAAACAGTACGGGCGACTCCATCCATGTCCGAGCGTCCCTTGAAATTGCTCGCTCTCACAGCCAATGCTGCAGCCATCCCGTAATACATCATGAAACCGAGCTGGCCCACCGTCAGCATGACCTGATGGGCTGCCAAAGCAGTGGCTCCAAGCCACCCCACCATTATCGTCGTCAGGCTGAACGACGCTGTCTCCATCCCCATCTGCAACCCGACCGGAAACCCCATCCGGCACAGATCCGTCATATCCTTCCTGTCATCCCCTGCCATTCGGAAGCCGGATCTATACCCTGCATATCTTTTCGATACACAAAATATAATAGCCACGCACACCAGCATCAGACATCTCGATACAAGCGTCGCGACACCGGCACCCATCAGCCCCATCCGTGGAAAGCCCAATTTACCGTAAATCAACAGCCAATTGCCGACGATGTTCAGAAGATTTCCTCCTATCAGGACAAACATCGGGGTAACCGTGTCGGTTATCCCATCGAAGAACTGCTTGAATGAGTTGAAAAGCATCACCGGCAGGAGAGATGCCAACAGTATCAGGAAATAAGGCTTCATCAGAGGAAGAAGATGCGCAGGCTGTCCCAGATGTCCGATAAACAGATACAGGACAGTCATCATGATTATCAGCAGAAAGGCAACGGAAGCATTGACGGCCAAAGAGTTACGTAGAATCCTGCCGGCACCGTGGAAATCATTTCTGCCGAACATCCCTCCGACGAGCGGGGTAAGTCCGTACGAGAATCCCGTCGAAAAAATTATGACCAGATTGAACATATTGTTCACGAACGAAGCAGCGGCAAGTTCGTCAGTGCCGAACCTGCCTACCATCATCGTATCAGCAATGCTCAGGATTATGATTCCGAGCTGGCCGACCATGATCGGAAGCCCCAACCTGAAAAGTTCACCGGTTTCTGTTCTCATTTATATTATCTTGCGTTTTGCCTCTTACAGACGACATTGGTTTCAGGCCACAAAGATACTGAATTAAAAGACAAAACCATTCATGGAGGTCTTTTCCAAGATTTAGCTGCGGGGGCAGCTACATCCCTGGCCCTTCGCCAGGGGGGCACTTTCAACTGAAGCCGCCGGTTGGACGGAACGCTTGACTATAAAATTTTGTTACTTGACGGGATTTAGCTGCGGGGGCAGCTACATCCCTGGCCCTTCGCCAGGGGGGCACTTTCAACTGAAGCCGCCGGTTGGACGGAACGCTTGACTATAAAATTTTGTTACTTGACGGGATTTAGCTGCGGGGGCAGCTACATCCCTGGCCCTTCGCCAGGGGGGCACTTTCAACTGAAGCCGCCGGTTGGAAACCGGCGGGCTATTTTGTATGAAGAGGTGTTCTAGCGAGCTCGACACCTCTTCATACAAAATAGCCGCAGATGTTCTGCGAACATCTGCGGCTTCAGTTGAGCGGAAAACGGGATTCGAACCCGCGGCCCTCAGCTTGGGAAGCTGATGCTCTACCAACTGAGCTATTTCCGCAATATCCAGCGATTCAGGCTGATGCCTTCAGCATTGGGATGACAAATGTAGGGATTTTCCTGTAAACCTACAAATTTTTTCAACAATTAGGATTCGCGGCAGAATCGACTCCCTTCCAGGTGGAAGGCACTGGTGCCTCAATCGTCAGAGGCTCTTTCCTTATCGGATGTACAAAAGTTATCCTGCGCGCGTGGAGACTGATGCCGCCATCCGGATTGGAACGGGGAGCCCCATATTTCAGGTCACCCTTGATCGGACATCCTATGTTGGCAAGCTGGCAGCGAATCTGATGATGCCTCCCCGTCATAAGTTCCACCTCCACAAGGAAATACCTGTCAGTCCTTCCGATCTGTCCATAACGCAGCCTTGCAAGCTTGGCATCCTTTCGCGCCGCCCCGGGACGACATACATATGATTTGTTCTGCTTCTCGTTGCGCCACATCATATCCTCAAGGACTGCGGCAGAAGGAGACGGCTCAGCGCATACCAGAGCCCAGTAGAACTTGTGGACTTCCCCATCCCTGAACATCGCCCCAAGCCTCTCCAGAGCCTTGGATGTCTTTGCAAGCACCGTGATTCCGCTCACAGGACGGTCCAGGCGATGCGGCAGTCCGATGAACACCTGACCCGGCTTGGAGTCACGCATGGCAATGAATGCCTTGTATCTCTCCGTGAGCGGTTCATCGGAAGTCTTGTCCCCCTGCACTATCTCCCCCACCCTCTTGTTGACAATCAGAAGATGGTTGTCCTCGTACAGGATACGGGACTGGAGGTCTGCATATTCTTCGGTTGATAGCTGGCGGTATATCATCGTCCTATTATTTAATCAGATGTCTCGACTTCGCCCGGCATGACAACTGTCGGGTTCGCTGCCGACTTCGCCCGGCATGACAGGACCAGCAAGTACCATGACAGAGGCGGAGGTTATCAGCGGCTGCAAAATTAGCAATTCTGTCATAATACACATCTATATTGACACAAAAAAACTGACAATTTGGCATATATTTCCAGGATAAATGCAATGGCACAAGTTTGGATATTATCCCGGCGTCGTCCGAAAGGACTGACAGGACAAATAAAATGATAATAATAAAAAACAGGAGATAAAATTATGGGAAAAATTATTGGTATCGACCTTGGAACCACGAACTCATGCGTGGCCGTGATGGAAGGAAATGAGCCTACCGTCATCATCAACAACGAAGGACAGAGGACAACCCCGTCAGTAGTGGCATTCACCGACGGCGGCGAGAGGAAAATCGGTAACCCTGCAAAGAGGCAGGCAATCACCAACCCTCACAAGACCGTGTTCTCGATAAAGAGGTTCATGGGTGAGACATACGACCAGGTACAGAAAGAGATTGCAAGGATGCCTTACAAGGTTGTCAAAGGTGACAACAACACTCCGCGTGTTGACATTGACGGCCGTCTGTACACACCGCAGGAGATTTCAGCAATGATTCTCCAGAAGATGAAAAAGACTGCAGAGGAATATCTGCGCCAGGAAGTCACAGAAGCTGTCATCACAGTTCCGGCATACTTCTCGGACTCTCAGCGTCAGGCAACCAAGGAAGCCGGAAAGATTGCAGGTCTCGATGTGAAACGTATCATCAACGAGCCTACCGCAGCAGCACTCGCATATGGTCTTGACAAGAAGAACAAGGATATGAAGGTCGCTGTATATGACCTCGGTGGCGGTACATTCGATATCTCTATCATGGAGCTCGGCGACGGTGTGTTCGAGGTGCTCTCGACCAACGGTGACACCCACCTCGGAGGTGATGACTTCGACCAGGTTATCATCGACTGGCTCGCAGCCGAGTTCGCTTCAGAGAACGGTGGCATAGACCTCAAGAAGGACCCTATGGCCCTCCAGAGACTCAAGGAGGCTGCCGAGAAAGCCAAGATCGAGCTTTCAAGCCAGACTTCAACCGAAATCAACCTCCCTTACATAATGCCGGTTGACGGTGTTCCTAAACACCTTGTAAAGACACTCACAAGGGCTAAGTTCGAGCAGCTTGCCGACAACCTCATACAGAAGACCGTAGAGCCATGCCGCAAGGCGCTCTCAGATGCAGGCCTCAGCGCATCAGACATCGACGAGGTGCTTCTCGTGGGCGGTTCAACCCGAATCCCTGCAATCCAGGCCATCGTTGAGAAATTCTTCGGCAAGACTCCTAACAAGAGCGTGAACCCGGACGAGGTGGTGGCAGTTGGTGCTGCAATCCAGGGCGGTGTGCTCGCAGGTGATGTGAAGGATGTGCTTCTTCTCGATGTCACTCCTCTTTCACTCGGTATCGAGACCCTCGGCGGCGTGATGACAAAGCTCATCGATGCAAACACGACCATCCCTACCAAGAAGTCACAGGTATTCTCTACAGCCGCTGACAACCAGCCTGCAGTCGATGTCCATGTACTTCAGGGAGAGCGTCCGATGGCAAAGGACAACAAGCTCATCGGCAAGTTCATCCTCGACGGCATCGCTCCTGCTCCAAGGGGAATCCCTCAGATTGAGGTCACCTTCGACATCGATGCAAACGGTATCCTCAATGTATCTGCAAAGGACAAGGCTACCGGCAAGGAGCAGAACATCAGGATCGAGGCTTCATCAGGTCTTTCAGAGGAAGAGATCAAGAGGATGAGGGACGAGGCAAAGGCCAACGAGGCTGCCGACAAGGCCGAGAAGGACCGTATCGACAAGATCAACAATGCTGATGCAATGTGCTTCCAGACGGAGAAGAACCTCAAGGAGTACGGCGACAAGATTCCTGCCGACAAGAAGGGTGCAATCGAGTCTGCGATGAACAACCTCAAGGAGGCTGTGAAGAACCAGAACCTTTCAGATATCGACAGGTACAATTCAGAGCTTGAGGCAGCATGGCATGCAGCTTCAGAGGATATGGCAAAGGCTGCACAGGGCGGTCAGGCCGGCCCTCAGGGTCCATTCCAGGGCGGTCCTCAGCCAGGTCCACAGGGTCCTGACAATAATGTCGATGAACAATAATTCAGTATTCAACAATGCAAAAAGGCCGGCAGGGATTTCCTGCCGGCCTTTTTGCGTCATTATGAAGCGCTGCTTCTCTGTCATTCTGAGAAGCGAAGCGACGAGGTCGCAAGCGAAGGACAAACAGCCCTGTGGGCTTTTGTAGCGCGCAGCCGGCGGCAGCCGGTACCATAGGGTAACAACGCCTTCCTCTGTCATGTCGAACGAAGTGAGACATCTCTTTCCTGTCACGGCAAACAGAAGGCATCACTTATAACCGCCTTCGCCCGAAGATTCCTCGCAGGGGCTCGGAATGACAGCCCTACGACGTCGCCCGCAGATCCCTCATTTTCGTTCGGGATGACAGGCTTACGGGAGTGCTCGGATGGCTGGGGCATTCTGAGGAGGTTGCTCCTCTGTCATGTCGAACGAAGTGAGACATCTCTTTCCTGTCACGGTACCTGGATTCCGCCAATATTTGTTACATTTTGCAGCAAAATCAGACAAATTTCGATTGATGAATAGGCTTCCCATCAATGTAGGAGGCCGATTTCTGCACTTATCCGTGTATTTTTTCGGTACACGGATAATCCTCCCGAACTTTGCTCCCGGTTGAACATAAAAAGCATTTGTCATGATAATGGAACGAAAAATCTATCCGAACCGGTTCGTCCCGCTACGAAGCGACTCCGGCTTCAAGGCAGTATTCATGGAGAAGTCTAACAAGGACCTGCTCATAGGACTCCTGAACCACCTACTCCCAGACGGAGTCAGGGTTGACGACATCGTTGAATACTGCGACAGGGAACAGCAGCAGGACACACCTGTATCAAAAAGGACCATACTCGACCTCATCTGCAAGGGACCAGACGGCTCACAGTACATAGTCGAGGTGCAGCGCAAGTTCTACGACTCCTATTTCGAGAGGCTCGTCTATTACGGGGCCGGGACATACCGCAACCCTCTCATGAAGGGCGACCAGTACTTCGCCCTCAGACCGGTCCACGTCATCAGCATCACAGACTACAGGCTGCCGCATGACGATGAAAACCAATGGGATGCCGACCACCTCATCTCACACTACCAGTTCATGGAAACAAGGACCAAGGAACTTGCAAGTTCGACGATTAGTGTTAACTTTGCAGAACTGGAGCGGTTCGACAAGAGCGCAGACGAATGTCAGTCGGAGCTTGACTGCCTGCTGTACTGGTTCATCCACTGCGGAGACATCGACATCATCCCGGAGACAATCGCCAGGAATGAGTTCGTCTCGAAGCTGATAGACGCCACCGAGCTCGCTTCAATGACACCTGATCAGAAACTTAGATTCGAGAATGACATTATGAACGAGTTGGACTTTGAATTCCAGAAAAGGATGGAGCGAAAGGAAGGACTGGAGGAAGGATTGGCGAAGGGACGAGAGGAAGGACGAGAAGAAGGCATGCAGAAAGGAATGGAAGAAGAAAAGGTAGCTACGGCAAGGAGGATGCTGGAGAACGGACTGACGATAGAGATGGTCGCGAAAATCTCTGAGTTGCCGATTGAGACTGTCCGGACATTGTAGTCCAGTTTTTTCATCAAGAAGACAGCAAGCACCGAGATGCATGGCATGGCATTTCGGTGCTTGTTGTTTTCTGTTCGTAAAGTCCAAGGGTAAGGGACGTCCTCACCCGCAGATCCCTCACTTCGTTCGGGATGACAGCCTTACGGGAGTGTGCTCGGGATGGCTGTGGGTCATTCTTAGGAGGACTGCCCCATTGTCATTCTGAGGAGCGAAGCGACGAAGAATCTGAGGGTAGTAACAACTTTAGTCACAGATTCCTCGCGGGGGCTCGGAATGACAGAGTTACGCTGTCGGCCGCAGATCCCTCACTTTGTTCGGAATGACAGGATTACGGGAATGAGGGGGATGACAGGATTACGGGAATGGGGGGGGGGACGCTGTTGGCCGCGGATTCCTCGCGGGGCTTGGGATGACAGGTTTAAGGGATTGGCCGGAATGGCATGGAAGGGGTTGGGGGCAAAAAAATCCCCGGCGGACCGGGACGACTGGGTTTTAGTCGTGGGCGGAATGCCGGGGATTCTGGTATGTATGCAGGTATCAGAAGGTTCCGAGATCTACTGACGGATAGCGGTAGCTTGCGGTACCTGGGGTTGCTGACATATCGGCACGCTGGGCACCAACTCCGGATGGAACAATATTATCCACATTGCTATTATAAGTCACCGACTTATACGCTCCAAATACACCATTTTCGGGATCCCAAGATTCATTTAATGGATTTGCATCCAGTAATCTTGGAACTTGAGGAGTTTTGTTCTCAGTATTTACGAATAAATTCGTGTTGAACGTCATATTCTTAGCACCGGATAATGAACTATATATATAATTATTATTTATAGTCCTATTACTAGAATTTGTAACAGTTGTTGGATTAACCAAATATATAACGGTAGAAGCTGCAGGATGTATCTCTACAAAGAAATTATTAGTAACCGTAGTATAACCATTGAAGACTCCGGCTAAGATGACTCCAGTATTCTTGGTGACAGTTTTATAGAAAGTATTGTTGGACACTTCAAAATCATTCAATACTGCTTCTGAGTTTGTTCCATTCACGAGTTTAAAATCAGTCATGGTCACAGTCACAAGAGGATAAAACACGTTGTTTTTTATAATAAGATTATTAATTGAACCGGCTTTAGCGCCTAAGTTGACAACATACATTGTCGCACTGCCACAACCGATTTCGCAATCTTCTATAACAATCCTTTCTGTTACACTATCTCCCACGCTAAGTCTGATAAAATTATCATTAGATATCTTGAAATGACTGTTAGAACATATAATTGATCCAAATGATTTATATGGAGATGAATTATTTTGAGCAAACGGTCTCTGTGAAGCTGATAGATTCAGATTTGCAAATAAGACCAATGTACCTTCGTCGGCAGGTTGCACTTGTTTATCCATAATAAGAGTAGATCGTTTTGCTTCATCTTCTCCGATAAAAATCAATGATTTCGCCAGATTATAATTAAGATGAGCCTCACTAATGGTGCAAATGAAATACACGCCATCAGTTTTGATTGTCAGATTTCCTTTAGTATCATTCACCAATACTCCGCCAGGATAAGCCTCTTTATTGATTGCAACACCGCCGAAATCAAGGCTGAACCCGTCATTGTATTTGACAAAGTAATTCATATGGTCCGTGAATTTCTCAGCAGCGGGAGTATTCATCACAAGTATCTTATTCCGGGAGGAAATGAAGTCGAACGTCTTGGTCGTAGTAATTGCCTTCTGAGAACCGTCTGTCATAGAAAGAATGACAGTGAAGCCGTCTTCAAAAGTGACAGGAAGAACGGTGAAGTAATAATCTCCAGGAGTAAGCGCTGTGCCACCCTCATTCCTCAATGTCACATAAGTTTCTGAAGATGTCATGGTGATTGTCGGATTTCCCCCGTTCCAGTCAATTGAGAAAGTACCGCAGAGGACTTCATTCTTGTTGCCCATAAGGGTCATGGATTTCACTTCTGTGAAGTCAGCAGGAAGAGTAAACTTGACATGCGAGCATACATTCTTGAAGGACAATTTATTAGCATCTGCCTTTGCAACCATGATTGCCACATCGTCAGCGAATGAACCAACCTTGGCCTTCTGGTCAGCAAACAGAGTAGTTGCTATCTGTTCTGTCGAATTATCAAATTTGGCACCTGAACGATATGGGTACAATGCATAATAATAAGATGAAACAGGAGCTGTTCCTGTAAATACCGCGCTCTCACCTTCAGATGATGTTTCAAACGAGGAATTTGTATTGTCCTCGGTAAAAATGCAAATCTTATCGCCGCTAATCCAATGGACATCCGTTCCACCCTGAAGAGATGTCTTGGTCTCTATTTCGGTTGTGAACTCCATCGGAACAAGAGTCACATCCACATCGGTTTTGCCACCGTCTTCCTGTACAGGATTTTCCTTTACGCAAGCCACTGCAAAGATAAACGCAGTTGCAAGAAATATATTTCTGATTTTCATTTTATTCCCTCCTATGAATTTACCAGTCCTGACCGCCTGATACGCCATAACTCTCATTGTCTCCGTCGTAACTTGTACATAGGATGGTTTCGCTGACAACCTCAATAGTGGTCACAGCAGGAGAAGTGTACTTTACCTCCCCCAACATTTTTTCCTTGGTCATCTTACAATCAATTAAGTGGTTGAATTACTTGCAAAAGTACTTAGGATTGCGTTGACGGGAAGGAAATCATGTATATGATTCGTTCAGAATCGTTCCGGGAGTATCATTTTTGTTGAAATTTCTTGCAGTTTTTTCCAATGGGCTCAAAAACAGTCAATGGCATCCAGTTTCCTGAATCGCCATTGACTGTATAAAACCGCCCTCAGATTCCTCGCGGAGGCTCGGAATGACAGCCTTACGGAATCATCGTACTGATTCGTCGAGGCGTGGAATGGTGGGGAGCGGAAGGCTACAAAGAGGCTATTGTCTGCAGGGCGGTGTCGGCGAGGGCTGACTTGATGCTGATATGCTCCTTCACGGACCTGACGAACGGGTCGGCTTCGAAGACTGATCCGCGCACCTGCTCGAAATCGCTTTCCCTCTGGGCCGCGTCTCCGTCAGCCCCGAAACTTGTCATTGCGCTCAGTGAGAATTCCTTGCGTGCATCCTCATATACCAGCCTGTCAAGACCGGTCACGGATTCCTTCCATCTGAGTACAAGGGATGACAGAGTGTCAGCACTGACGGTGGCAAGATCGACACCATAATATGACTCGATTACCTGGAATGCCCAACGCCACTCATAGTCATAATAAGATGAATGAATCTGAACAAACCTCGAATTGAGGGCATCCACATCGCTGATATTCCCGTTCTCCACATCGTCCAGGACGGCGGTCACAGCGGCCTTCGGAGCAATCATCCCGGCAATGTCCACCCAGTCGCCTTCTCCATATTCCGACTTGGGCACGAAATAGGCCCTGAGTTCGTCAAGAGTCTTTGCATTGGACGACATGATCCTCGTAATCAAGGAGTTGCCAAGGAATTTATCAATAGCCATCCCATAATATCTTAGTCCGTTCACAAGTGAAGAACGCTTGATTTTGCCGCTCTGATATGTGTAGGCGTCGGATGTCTCTCCGGAAACCCTCTGGAGGTCCTTGAGAATGTCCACGGCCCTGAGCATTTTCTGGATGGTATATGGGCTCAGAAGGTTGTAATTGATGCTGTCCAGTTTGTCAGGGTCCTTCCTCTTGTCCCTTCCAGGCCATTTCTTGGCATCACGGATGGTTCCGACACTCTTGAGGTTCGCGCCCGGCATGATGAAGGAAGTGCTCTGCTGCTCAATCAGATACGAGAATGGCAGGTCTGAAGTGTCCTGATGGCTGACGTGCCTTCCCATCACCAACGAGAACGCTCCGACCTTGGCTGGCCATAATATATATGAGTCCGAAGATGTCTTGGCTCCCCTTTCCATGATTCCCTGATGGATAGGACCGAGCTTGTACATATGGTTGCTCTGGTTCGAACCCGAGCCGGCATTCATGAAAGAGAACATGCCGGCGATGAGCAGGGTGGATTTGTGGTGAGTGACCGTATATGGGCCGGCAAAGATTGCGCAGGCCTCTCCGTTCTCTCCCTGGCAGTTGCTGAAGAAAAGCGAATCCGAAGCGGAATAGGTGTGTCCGAGGTGGCAGGCCTGGCCGATGAAGCATCTGGAGAACGTGACTCCGTCCTCGACACTCGAACCGCTTGAAATGATGAAGTCGTCACCGATGACGCCCACGCCCACATGCACAGGGTCATGCCTGTTGCTGTTGATGCTTCCGTTCTTCAGCCTTGAAGCGCCCTCGATCTTGCAGCAATCCCCTATCTTCACATTCTTTATGTAGCCGGTGTCGGCAATCGTCACGTTCGACCCGATGACACCCGTGTCGGAAGACACCCTGGCAACATATTCTGATATCATCGAACGGAGTGCAGAAACCAGTCCCGGGCGATGTCTGTAGAGAGCCATTATGTAGGCAGCCTGGGCGGACAGCCTGTCATATATCATCACCTCGCGGCCTCCTGTCTCATTCAGCACTGCCACCTCGACGCCGTTGCCGAAACTGCTCACCCCATCAGTCAGGATGATGTCCACATTCTCGATGAAAGTCCCGCTTCCTATCACATAATTGGCGATATAGTTCTTGACATTCTCGATGCAGCAGTCGTCCCCGACCGTGACATTGTGCAAGGTCGTGTGGAAAAGACCGGAATGTTTCTTCATTCCCCCCGGCAGAGAGAACTCCTTGCGGAAAGCACCGAGCCTTATGTTCCCGGAAAATCTCGTATGGTGCACATATTCAGGAGAGAAACCTTCATGGACATCAATCAGGGTCCAGTCCGGACAAAAGCACATGTTGGCTTTCAATGCGGCAATCTCATCCGCGGTAAGTTTGCGGTAGTCGTTCATATATCTATTCTATTACAATAATTCATTCATAAGTCTTGACACGGTTTCCTCCGCCTCGGAATAGGAATAGCCCCGGCCTGTGGCAAACCTCAGGAGCTTCATCCTGCACTGAGGGTCTCCACGGAGAGAACGGTATTTGTTCTCCAGCAGTCCCTCAAGCCTTGCCGAAGCCTTATCATCATCGATTTCCCCAATCGCCTGCTCAATCACATCCCGCTCAATGCCCTTTGCACCAAGCATATACCGGATTTTCACCCCTCCCCATCCGGCAAGCGAGGACTTGTCGCGCACAAAGGCCGTGGCATATCTCATGTCATCCACGAACCTGTCCCTGACAAGGGAATCCACAATCTCCTGGGCCTTCACCCTGTCCCCGTCAAGGGCTTTCACTGCCTTCCGGAACACATCTGAACGGCAATATTCCCTGCGGGAACACTGTCTGCGCAGATTGTCCAGCACCTTCTGCGGCTGGGCCGGTTTCCTCCCATCCGGGGTCTCATTGTCAGAAATCATATCCAGCCCTTATATATACCCCTACTTTCTTCGTGATGTTGGACCAATGCACATCGAAGCTCAGAGGTCCGAAAATGGTATCGAAAGAATATTCTGCGGCAGCCCCGAAATATCCGAGGCCCTGAGGATATTCCCTGAAGGTCTTGCTGTCCCTCGCATAGTTGACTATGCCGGTGATATAATGGTTCTTTGCTATCCGGAAGCGGAAATCCGTACGGAATATCGTGAGGATATTCTGCATGGCAGCCACATTCGTTATTCCCACGAACGGCATCTGCTGGTCGATGTAACGGGATGCGAGTGATCCTCCGATGGCATTGAAATATGCCACAGGCACCTCGGAGCCAAGCAGGAAACGGAAATTCACCGAAGGGATGAATGCGAACACCTCGCCCATCGGGAACACTGCCTTCGCTTCGGCCTTGATAGCGTGGAAGTTGTTGAAGCTGTTCGGGAAACCGGCGAACGTCCACGCATATGAAGCCTTTGCCGAGAACCCGTGCGTAGGGAAATACCCGTCATCGAAGGTGTCGGCCCCGACATCGGCGAACAGCGACACGAAATCGTTCTTAAGCTGCTCGAAGTCGTAGTCTCCGTCAATCTGGGTGGATTTTATGTTCTTTATGTTGATGTATTCGTTCTTGATTCCGGCGTTGAACGCGAAGAGCTTCCACTTTATGTTCGAGAGATATATGTTCTGGCTGCAGTTCAGGAAGTTGAGGCTTATCGTGTTGTCGCCAAGGTTGAGCATGCCGAGGTCGGTCCATCTGACTGAGGCGGAGGCATTCACCGTAGGAAATTTAGGCGAGTCGAAGGACCACCTGAATGTGCAGTATGGATTGGCGCTGATCTTTCCCGTAAGGTCAAGGGTGTGTCCATAGAACTTGTGGGTATTGTAACCGAGGTTCAGGAGGACGGACACGATCTCCTCAGTGTCGGCGCGCACTCCGATTCCGAACTGGTGGATCGGGCCTTGCTTGCAGTCAATCAGGAGCCTGAACGGTTCCTCACGTCCGAGAAGCTGATAATTGACATAGTCGTAAGTCTTGGTACCGAAAAGCTGGGAAACCACGTCGTCCAGCTCGTCCAAGGATATTTTCTGCCCGGCCTTCAGGTGCATCCTCTCCTTCAGCAGAGCCTTCTCCTGGCTGTTCATGCCGGCGAAGTCCACCTCGGAGATGGTAACGGAGTCCCGTCTGAAGTCAACGGCTGGAGTAGCCCGCATGACGGCAGACTTTCCGGCAGTCCTCGCAGCCACATCCCTGAGGAGGGAGTCCTGGGCAACGGCGGCATTGTATCCCCTTACAATTATGGTGTCGATGTTCTCTTTCGAGAAACTCATCATGTTGTATTCCTTCAGGTCAGGCTTTATCTTGACATCCGGAATCGTGACATTCTTCTCGAAGGCATCCATACCGAGCATGTCTATGCCCTGGTTCACGATGTCGGCGATGTTGTTGATCTGGGTATATGTCTTCTTTGCCTGGGACAGGTCCACACCTATTATTATGTCGGCTCCCATCTGCCGTGCAAGGCCGGTCGGATAGTTGTCCCTCATTCCTCCGTCCACGAGAACCATGCCGTCCACCCTCACGGGGGCGAACACTCCCGGGATGGACATAGTCGAGCGCAATGCATCGTTTATCCTGCCACTGTGCCATATCTTCGCCTTTCCGGATACCATGTCGGCTGCAATGCAGGCAAAAGGAATCGGGAATTCCGCGAAATCGGTGGAATCCTGGTAACCTACCGTAAGGGAGCTTATCATATTGTTCACATGCTGCCCGTATATGAATGCGGAAGGCAGGCTTCCGAGGAAGTTGTTCTTGACGAACTCATGGTCCTCGTCCTTGTCCGCTCCGATGTGCAGGGTTTCCTTGCGCTGTGCCAGGGGATCGTAGCGGTATTCATCCGCCTTCTTCATCTTGTAATAATCCTTGTCGTAGAAGAACGGGATGGAGAGGTTGTATTTTTCATTGTATTTCGTATCCTCATATGAGACATAGCGGCGGGGCAGCTTGTCCGTGAGCATAAGGTTCCAGTCGATGTTCCTGATAAGCGAATCCAGCTGGTCGGAAGTATATCCGAGGGCATAGAGTCCGCCCACAAGACCTCCCATGCTCGTACCGAGCACCATATCTATCGGTATGTCAAGGGATTCTATATACTTTATGACTCCTATGTGTGCAGCCCCCTTCGCACCTCCCCCGCTGAGCACGAGCGCCACCGTCGGACGCTCCTTCCTGACCTGGTCCATCCTCTCACGCATCCTGACCACGGCAAGCGAATCCGCCACCGGGTCGATGCCGTTGGCAGATGCCGGAGGCGACCCCGTCAGAATTGCGGCACAGAGTGCCAGAATAATGGTCAAGTATCTCATATCCTTGATATTTTACGATTTGTGCTCCCCGGCAAGCATTCCGCAAGCCGCGAGGATGTCCTCCCCGCGTGAAGCGCGTATGGTCGTGGTTATTCCGCTGTTGTTCAGTCTGTTCCTGAAGTTCTCCATCACAATGTCCGGTGATGTCCCATATGGGAAATCCGGAATCTTGTGGAAACGTATGAGGTTCACCCTGCATTCGAGCCCCTTCAGCAGGCGCACAAGGGCGTCCGCATGGGCTTTCGTGTCGTTGAATCCGGCGAACATGGTGTATTCGAAGCTGACCCTGCGCTGTCCGGAGAAATCATATCGGCGTATGAGGTCGAGCACATCCCTTATGTCCCAGGCCTTCTGGACAGGCATCACTCCAAGACGCTCCTGAGGGAACGGATTGTGAAGGCTTACAGCCAGATGGCACCTGGATTCGTCAAGGTAGCGCTTCAGGTTCGGCAGCACCCCGATAGTGGAGAGGGTTATCCTTTTCGGACTCCATCCGAATCCCCAGTCGGCAGTGAGTATCTCTATCGCCCTCATCACATTCTCGTAGTTGTCGAGAGGCTCTCCCATCCCCATGAACACCGCATTGGTGAGGCTGTCAGACTCTTCGACGGCGATGAACTGGGAGATGATGTCGGCTGCGGAAAGGTTGCCGTGGAAACCCTGGCGTCCTGTCATGCAGAAACGGCAAGCCATCTTGCAGCCCGACTGGGAGGATACGCAGAGTGTCGCCCTGTCGTCATCAGGTATCATCACGGCCTCGATTGCCCCTTCCTCAAGGTACTGGACGGGAAGGGTCTCAGCCTCATTGAGGGCGTTGCCCCGGGCGCATCGGACCGGGAACAGGTATTTCTTGGTCCCGTCGGAAGATTTCTGGAGATGTGACCAAGGAGTGACGCCCACCTCGTATTTCCCGGAGAGGGCAGCCCTGGCCGTCCTGGACAGGTCGGTCATCTCGTCTATCGTGCGTACTTTCTTGACATACAGCCATCTGGCCATCTGTTTCGCAGTATAGGACGGGAGCCCCTCGGCTTCCGCTAGAGCCTTCAGCTCATCGAGATTCTTTCCCAAAAGTCTTTGTTTCATCCGCTTCCGTTCGTTATGTTTCGCACCTGATGCCCTTGCAAGGACACTTCAACACATAGATGCAAAAATACGCAAAAATTATGCACGGAGTATCGGCTTTTTTCATTACTTTTGCTCATCTTGTTGTCAATAACGGCGACATATTGAACCAATAATTAAATTTTACATTTATGGCTAAGGAAGAAGTACAGGGAAGTACCGAAGTGAACGCCGCGAAGCTTAAGGCTCTGCAGGCTACGATTGACAAGATTGAGAAAGATTATGGCAAAGGTACGATCATGAAGTTGGGAGATCAGCCAAAATGGGAGGTTTCGGTCATCCCGAGCGGTTCCATTGCGCTTGACGCCGCCCTCGGGATCGGCGGTTATCCTCGGGGAAGGGTGATTGAAATCTACGGACCGGAATCCAGCGGTAAGACCACCCTCGCCATCCATGCAATCGCACAGGCACAGAAACAGGGCGGAATCGCCGCCATCATCGATGCGGAACACGCATTCGACCGCACATATGCGAAGAATCTCGGGGTGAACCTCGACACGCTGCTGATTTCACAGCCGGACAACGGGGAGCAGGCCCTCGAGATTGCCGACAACCTCATCCGTTCAGGGGCAATCGACATCATCGTCATCGACTCCGTCGCAGCCCTCACGCCGAAGGCGGAGATCGAGGGTGAGATGGGTGATTCGAAGATGGGTCTCCAGGCAAGGCTCATGAGCCAGGCACTCAGGAAGCTCACTGCAAACATCAGCAAGACCAACACCTGCTGCATCTTCATCAACCAGCTCAGGGACAAGATCGGGGTGATGTTCGGCAATCCTGAGACCACGACAGGAGGAAACGCCCTCAAGTTCTATGCTTCCGTCAGGGTAGATGTGCGCAGGACCACCCAGATCAAGGATGGCGACGAGGCTCTCGGCAACCGCACCAAGGTGAAGATCGTGAAGAACAAGATGGCCCCTCCTTTCAAGAAGGCCGAGTTCGACATCGTATTCGGGGAAGGAATCTCAAGAATCGGGGAAATCATCGACCTCGGAGTCGAATACGACATCATCAAGAAAAGCGGCTCGTGGTTCAGCTACGGGGACAGCAAGCTGGCCCAGGGCAGGGAGGCCGTGAAGCAGCTTCTGACCGACAATGTGGAGCTCTGCGAGGAGATCGAGGCCAGGATCAGGGAAGTCCTCAAGACCGTTCAGGACTGATTCCAGAGTTGAATAAAAATCCCCGGCATCATTGGTGCCGGGGATTTTTGTATCGTTAAAGTCATTTTATAGGAACTTCGTTCTTCTTTAAAGATTTCTGGGCGCTATGCTTGAACCACAGGCCATGGATTTCGCTGCAGTTGCCAGCGGTCATGAAGGCGTGGATATTGTTCTTTTCGAGATATTCAAGAAGCCTTCCGTACTCGTGCTGGGTAAGGAGGGCCTGGATTTCCACTCCGGGAGTCTTTGAATATCCTCCCTTTATATCATAGAGGGTACATCCTCTCACAAGTTCCTCTATGATGAATTTCCTTATCGCGTCATATTCCTCCGAGACGATGCATACCCTCTTCCTCTTGTTCAGGCTGGACATGAAATAGTCGATTGCAAGTCCGTTGAGCCATGTGCCGATTATACCGATGACCACCATCCTGAAGGTGTTGCCCGGGATGAAGAACGCTGTGAGGCAGACTGCGATGCCGGCGAATGTCACGCAGGTTCCTATTTCTATGTGCATCAGCTTGTTCATTATCATAGCCACGATGTCAAGTCCGCCTGTGGAGGCGTTGATGCGGAACAGGAATGCCTGGGAGGCACTGAGCATCAGTACGAAACAGCAGAGGTCGAACCACGGGTCGCCCATTACGCTCGTCTGTCCGGGCTCGATGAGCCTGCTCACAGGGTAGATCCATTCGCAGAGGTCCATCGCAGGTCCGAGGAAGATTGATGCCAATATAGACTTGAGCCCAAACTCCTTGCCGACAATAAACACCGCAAGGATAACAAGAATGACATTTAGGATAAGGACGAACTGCGAGACCTTCACAGCAGGAACAATGGAGTTGAGCACCATTGCCAGACCGGACACGGTTCCTATAACTATCTTACTGGGTATCAAGAAGTAATAGACAGCAGCAGCTCCGACGATCAGTCCCACGACCATTATCAGCAATTCTTTCCAGAACTTCAGGCTTGCGAGAGCCCGGCCCGTCTGGGCAAGGATTTCATTGAATTTCATTTCAGTCAGTTCAGTTGTTTGACAGTTCAGCCCGCGAATATAGGAAATTAATTCTATATTCAATGATGTTCTTTGAAATGTAAATTCAATACCCAATACTGTCAGCGATAGCTGACTGGAGTCAAGAAATCGAAGCTTCCCCTCGCCGGAACGTTATCATGCACGGCATGAAACGACAGAAGCCCAACCTCGCGGTTGGACTTCTGTCGAGTGCGGGCGAAGGGAATCGAACCCATACGCCTTGCGGCACCAGATCCTAAGTCTGGCTTGTCTACCAATTTCAACACGCCCGCAATCCTTTGATTTTCAGTATTATTCTGACTAAAAAAGCGCAACTCTTGAAAGGAGCCACGCTTTCCTGGTAGCGGGGGAAGGACTCGAACCTCCGGCCTCCGGGTTATGAGCCCGACGAGCTACCAACTGCTCTACCCCGCGGTATTGGACTGCAAATATAAGGACAATTTCTGAAACTCCAAAACTTTTTTATTCTTTCTTCTGCTTTTCCCATGTCCGGGTTCAGTTCTTCGAGGAAGAGAGCACCATGAAGATCACGGCTCCCATTGTCAGGACGATGCCTACGATGACATTGGCCGTGAGCGGCTCCCCGAATGCGACGGTCCCGACCACGATGGCAGTCACAGGCTCGAAGACACCGAGCACGGAAGCCTTGGTCGCCCCTATCTTCCTCGTCGCGAGGGCGAGGGTGGCAGTGGAGACTATGGTCGGGAACACTGCCAGTCCGAAAAGATTGCACCAGGCTGACGGTCCGCTGAATCCCGTCACGAGAGAATGTCCTGCAAACATTGCACGGGCAAAGAACACCACGGTGCCGACAATCAAGGCATAGAATGTCAGAAGGGTGTTCGGGACGCTCCGGATGGCCTTGCTCCTGTTGACTATTACAATGAACATGGCATAGGCGAGGGCGGACGCGCCCGAGAAAAGGATGCCGGAGAAACCCACCGATGAGGTTTCGTTTCCGGTGAGGATGACAACCCCCACGAATGTGAGCAGGATTGACAGCCAGACCTGCCAGGTGGGATATACCTTCATGAACACCATTATCAGGGCCACCAGCACAGGATAGAGGAAGACTATCGTGGTCGCAAGTCCCGAAGGAATATATTTATAGGCCTCGAACAGGAAGAGGCTGCTTGCCGTGTATAGCAGGCCGAGGATCAGCAGGCGGGATGCCTGGCGGGCAGTTATCCGGAAGCTGCAACGGGTGACGCCAAGCCATATTGCAAGAAGTACGACCGAAAGGCCGTACCTGAAGAAAAGTATGTTCTCGACGGGGGCTCCTGCTGCAAGCAGAGGCATTGCAAAAAGCGGATTGAGGCCGTAGGAAATTCCTGTGATTATGCCGGCCCCATATCCTACCAATGAATCCTTGTCCATCACCCAGGTTCCGAGATTGCAGTACCGTTATGAAAGGAAGGCGAGCATGGCCTCGATGTCCGAAGCGGCGAAACTCTCCTGCCGGCCGTCCGAAAGGTTCTTCAGGTTGACCCGGCCTTCCGCCGCCTCCGTCTCGCCTACGATGGAGATGAACGGGATGGATTTCTTGTCGGCATAGTCGAACTGCTTCTTGAGTTTGGTCTGCTCAGGATAGATTTCGCAGGCCACTCCCCTGTCCCTGAGCGACTTGACTATCGGGATGAGATAGCGGAGCTCATTGCTTCCCATGTTTGCGAAAAGCAGCTTGGTGGATGAGGTGACCTCGGCAGGGAACTTGTCAAGCCCCTTGAGGACATCATATATGCGGTCCGCGCCGAAGGAGATGCCGACACCGGACATGTCAGGAAGTCCGAATATCCCTGTCAGGTTGTCGTACCTTCCGCCTCCGCATATGCTTCCGATGGCGAAATCCTTGGCCTTGACCTCGAATATGGCTCCCGTATAGTAATTCAGTCCCCTTGCAAGCGAGAGGTCCATCTCTACATCCTGCCCGATGCCTGCCGCCTCGACGAGCCCGAACAGTTCCTCCAGTTCGTCAAGTCCCTTGAGGCCGGTCTCGGACACTATTCCGGAAGCGGAACGACCACCCATCAGTTCGCGCATGGATGCGATTTTCTCTGATGTCGAACCTGAAAGAGTGAGCACCGGACGGATTACCGCAATGGCCTCGTCACTCAGCCCCGCCTCCTTCATCTCAGCCTCGACGGCTTCCAGGCCTATCTTGTCGATCTTGTCGATGGCGACGGTGATGTCCACCACCTTGTCAGGGAAACCGCAGATTTCCGCCATTCCGGTCAGGACCTTGCGGTTGTTTATCTTGATGCAGACATTCACGTCGAAAAGCGTGAAGACCCTGTCCACGATCTGCACGAGTTCAAGTTCGTTGAGCAGCGATTTCGAACCGATCACATCGACGTCGCACTGGTAGAACTCCCTGTAGCGGCCCTTCTGAGGACGGTCTGCCCTCCAGACAGGCTGGATCTGGAAACGCTTGAAAGGGAATGATATTTCGTTCTGGTGCTGAACCACGAAGCGGGCGAAAGGCACCGTGAGGTCGTAGCGCAGGCCTTTCTCGCAGACCTTCAGGGAGAGAGCCTTGCTGTTGTAGAGGTCTTCGGTTCCCTCGACCTTGTAGTCGTCGTAGCTAATGTGCGAGAATGCGTCCCCGGAATTGAGGATGCGGAAAAGGAGTTTGTCCCCTTCGTCACCGTATTTGCCGAGCAGGGTGCTCAGGTTCTCCATGGATGGTGTCTCGATGGGAGCATAGCCGTAAGTCCTGAAAACTGAACGTATTGTGTCGAATATATAGTTCCTGCCTGCCATTTCGGCCGGTCCGAAATCTCTCGTGCCCTTTGGGATTGATGGTTTCTGTGCCATATCGTTCTATACTAAATGTAAGAAATGGATTTATCCGAGCAAAGTTAAGAAAAAAAATCATCAGAATATGAAACTTTTTGTATCTTTGAGTTTCATTTCAACAGGAACCAAATGGAAAAGAGACTGTTTCTGATAGACGGCCACGCCCTGATATTCAAGATGTACTACGCATTCCTGCGCCATCCGATGATAAATTCAAAGGGTGCGGACATGTCAATCCTGTTCGGCTTCACGAAATACGTCCTCGAACTGATAGAGAAGGAGAAACCGACCCATCTTGCCATAGCCTTCGACCCTCCGGGGCGCACGTTCAGGCATGAGATGTTCCCTGAATACAAGGGTACGAGGGAGGAGACCCCTCAACTGGTCATAGATGCTCTTGAACCTCTCGTGGAAATCTGCGAGGCCCTGCGCATCCCCGTCCTGATGGTGAAGGGATTCGAGGCCGACGACGTGATAGGTTCGATGGCAAGGAAAGCCGAGAAGGAAGGCTTCACCGTATATATGGTCACCCCGGACAAAGACTACGGCCAACTCATATCGGACCACATATTCCAGTTCAAGCCAGGTAAGTCCGGAAGCGAGAACGAATTGGTGGACAAGGCCGGGATATGCGGGAAATACGGGATAGAACGCCCTGAGCAGGTCATTGAAATCCTGACGATATGCGGAGACACAGCCGACAATGTGCCCGGTGTAAAGGGTGTGGGCGAGGTCGGTGCAGGCAAGCTGATAGCAAGGTACGGCACAGTGGAGAACATATACGCACATATTGACGAGCTGACTCCGAAACAGAAGGAAGCCTTCAGGAATGCCGAGGACCATATCGGACTGAGCCACACATTGGTCACCATAAAGACCGACATTCCCCTCGATACGACCGGGGACGACATGGTGGTGGATTTCGAGTTCGACCCGAAGGTCGCCGACCTGTTCGAGAAATATGAATTCGGTTCGCTGAAGAAATATATAAGCCATGTAGAGACAGGTCCGAAGGAGGAGAGGAAGCTCACGGTGGAAAAGGTATCTCCAAGTAAAGTCATGGAGGAGGCCCGGAGAGCGGGAAGGTGCTCCGTCATCGCCGAAGGAGAACATCCGGGACTGTTCACACCTGTGAAGAAGGTGACGATGGCCGTGGAGACCGCCACGGCGATGAAATGCCTCGCGGCGGAAGGAGAGCCGTCAGAGTTCGCTCCGGTCCTTTCAGACCAGTCTGTCGCAAAGTTCGGATATGACCTGAAATATCAGCTCAACATATTGGCATACAACGGTATGACAGTATCAGGGAAATTGTATGACATCGAACTGATGCACTATCTCATCAACCCGGAGAAAAGCCACAAGCTCGACATCCTCTCGCGGACATACCTCGACCTGAACATATCCGAATCGGGCAGGCAGGGACAGGAGGAGATCCCACTTTCGCTGTTCGACGAAACCCCGGCACAGCAGGCTGAGGGAGAGCGCACGGAGGAGGCTGCGGTGACGATCCTTCTCGGAGTGAAGGTTATGGAGGATATGGAGAGCCTCGGTTTCGGGAACATGTATTCCGAAATGGAGGAACCGCTTCTGAAGGTGCTCGCGAAGATGGAGACCGAGGGTGTGAAGGTCGATGTGGTACAGCTCCGCAGATATGCCGCCTCGCTCGCCAAGGAGATGAACGACATCCAGGACAGGGTGAGGGAGATGGCCGGGGAACCGGACCTGAACATACTGTCGCCGAAGCAGATAGGCGCACTGATTTTCGAGAAGCTGAACCTCGACCCGAAAGTGAAGCCGAAGACTGGAGTGAGATATGTATATCCGACCGACGAGGACACCCTCACTGCCCTCTCCCACAAGCATCCGATAATCAACGAGATACTCGAATACAGGGGCGTGAAGAAACTCCTGTCCACATACATCGAGCCGTTCCCGAACTACATATCGCCGGTGACCGGCAGGATACATACCACATTCAACCAGGCACTTACCGCCACGGGACGCCTCAGTTCGTCCAAGCCGAACCTCCAGAACATCCCGATCAGGACGGAGAGGGGCAAGGAAATCCGCAAGGCATTCGTTCCGAGCAGGCCTGACGGAATGATAGTGTCTGCCGACTATTCGCAGATCGAGCTGCGCATCATGGCCCACCTCAGCTGCGACAGTCATCTTATCGGGGCGTTCAGGAACGGTCAGGACGTCCACGCGATAACCGCATCGAAGATTTTCAGGATTCCGCTCGAGGATGTCACGGCTGAGCAGAGGCGCATCGCCAAGACCGCCAACTTCGGAATCATGTACGGTATCTCGGCCTTCGGACTCTCCCAAAGGCTGAAGATGGGACGTGCTGACGCCAAGAGAATCATCGAGGACTATTTCGCAAACTTCCCTGCGATTTCCTCATATATAAACGACACTCTCGCCGCCGCGAGGGAATGCGGCTATGTGGAGACCCTTTTCGGAAGAAGGAGATACCTCCCGGACATCAATTCCAGGAACGGGACCGTCCGCGCCCTTGCAGAGAGGAATGCCATCAACGCCCCTATCCAGGGCACTTCTGCCGACATCATCAAGATTGCGATGATAAATGTGGACCGCAGGATAGCCGAGGAAGGCCTCAGGAGCAGGATGGTCCTGCAGATTCACGACGAACTCGTCTTCGACGCCGTGAGCGAGGAAGTGGATGTCCTCCAGGCCCTCGTGAAGGAGGAGATGGAGAATGTCATCGCCCTGTCCGTACCTTTAACCGTGGAATGCAATCATGGAAACAACTGGCTCGAAGCTCACTAAACTCTGCGACACGGAACTCGTGCGCCTTGCGGCCCAGCAGAACCAGGCCGCTTTCATCGTGCTCTACACCCGCTACAACATCGGTGTCAGGAGCCACATAGCCCGTTATGTCACCCAGAAGGAGGACATCGAGGACATATGCCTTGAAAGCTTCCAGAAAGCGTTCAGCCAGATTGAGTCCTACAATCCGGATTACAAGTTCTCCACCTGGCTCTACCGGATAGCCCGCAACACCGCCTTCGACCACCTCAGCAGGCACGACCGCGAGAAAAGCAACATGCCCACCACATCCATCAGCGAGGATTTCGCCGAACTGAAGGAACTTCCGGCCACCACGCACAATCCGGAGGAAGACATCATCAACCAGCAGGAGTATGACAAGTGGCTGACCAACATCGAGAAGCTGAAGGACGACTACAGGACGGTGGCGAAGATGAACCTCATAGACAATTTCGGCTACAAGGAGATTGCGGACGCCCTCGACATGCCGATAAACACGGTCAAGACCAAAATCCGCAGGGCCAAGGCCCAGTTGCTCAGGATGATGGACTATTCTGACGAACTGTTATAAAAAACCACTGACATGACATTTGAAGAATTCATGACATTCATAGGAGGGACCTTCCCTGACCTGACGCCGGAGCAGACCGGACAATTCCTCAGGATGGAGGCCCTGTACCGTGACTGGAACTCCAGGATAAATGTGATCTCGAGGAAGGACATAGACGGGCTCTACAGCCACCACGTGCTCCATTCCCTCGCAATCGCCGCCTTCCTCAAATTCCAGTTCCCCGGACATTACGATTCATTCCTGGCTTCCTCCGAAGACAGGCCGACAAGCGTGCTGGACCTCGGAACGGGAGGAGGCTTCCCCGGAATACCATTGGCCATACTGTTCCCAGGAGTCCGCTTCACGCTCTGCGACTCGATAGGAAAGAAGACCGTCGTGGCGTCTGAAGTGGCAAGGGAGCTCGGCCTGAAGAATGTGAAGGTCGTGAACGCAAGGGCGGAAAGCCTCGGAGAGAAGTTCGATTTCATTGTGTCCAGGGCCGTCACATCGCTCGAGAACTTCATCCCTTGGGTGAAGGGCAAGTACTCCCAAGGAATCCTGTACCTGAAGGGAGGGGATGTCGTAGAGGAGATTTCAATGGCGATGGGAAGGTTCAGACTTCCGGAAGGCTCGGTACATACGTGGAATATCGACAATTGGATTCCGGACCCGTTCTTCAATGAGAAAATGGTAATATTTATAGAAAAGTAAGAAAATATTTTGTAAATATTCCGAAAAAGACTACCTTTGCACTCCATTTTTACGAGAATATATAAAACATAAGAATAATGAAAAGAACTTTCCAACCATCGCAGCGTAAACGCCGCAACAAACACGGTTTCCGCGAGCGTATGTCCACTCCGAACGGACGCCGCGTGCTCGCAGCTCGCCGCCGTCACGGACGCAAGAAACTGACCGTATCATCTGAAGACAGGTGGTAAGTCCCTTCCCCCGGATTGTCTTTCATTGTTCAGGGGTAGATTTTTACTGTAGGGCGTGACCAATCCGATTGGTTCACGCCCTACTGGGTTTGATAGGCAGCCCTGAGTTCCCGCCATGTCGGGCAAGGCGACATTCTTCCGAGATTTGAGATGGACGAAAACGAGAAATACATGAAGGAGGCCTTGAAGGAGGCCCTGGCGGCGGCAGAGGAGGACGAGGTCCCTGTCGGCGCAGTGGTGGTGTGCCACGGAAGGATAATCGGCAAAGGGCACAACATGACGGAAAAGTTGCACGATGCTACGGCCCATGCCGAGATGATAGCCATCACCGCCGCGACAGAGGCGATGGGAGGCAAATACCTCAACGACTGCACGATATATGTCACCGTGGAGCCTTGTCCGATGTGCGCCGGGGCTCTCGCATGGTCACAGGTCGGCAAGGTCGTATATGGGGCCGACGACCCCAAGAGAGGATTCTCGCTGTATTCCCCTACCCTGCTTCATCCCAAGACAGAGGTGATCTCCGGAGTGCTCGCAGATGAATGTGGGGCTCTGGTCAGGGATTTCTTCAAAGCCAAGAGGAGCTGACCATGGAATGGCTACAGAGTCTCGGCCTCATAGGCCTTTTCATCGGGACATTCCTCGCAGCCACCATCCTGCCTTTCAGTTCCGACGCACTGTACATAGCCATCCTTGCAGCCACATCCAATCCTGTGGGATGTCTCATCGTCGGCACGCTCGGCAACTGGCTCGGAAGCGTTCTGACATATTTCATAGGATGGCTCGGCAAGTGGGAATGGATCGAGAAATGGTTCAAGGTCAAGCCGGAGACACTTGCAAGGCAGAAAGAGAAAGTGGACAGATACGGTGTATGGCTGGCACTGATCTGCTGGGTACCCGTCATAGGCGATGTCGTAGCCATCGCCTTGGGTTTCTACAGGACGAGGCCCTTCTGGACCATCGTCCTGATGCTGGTCGGCAAATTTTCCCGTTTCCTTATCTGGAATCTGATATACGGGCTTCTGTAGCCTACATCCTCGAGCTTTCGTCGAGGTTGCCCACGTTGCGCCTTGAAGCGTTGGTGCTCTTTCCGAATCTCCATGTGACTCCGAGAAGGAACTTGGTCGTTGAGAATCCCTGGTCAAGCGCATAGGACAATCTTTCCCCGTCATATATCTTCACATTGGAATCCAATGAGTTGAAGACATCCTTCACATAGAAATTCAGGGAGACCTTGCCGTCAAGGAAAGTCTTGGAGAGGTCGAAATCCACGTTCCACATACTGTCAACCTTATAGTATCCCATCTGCTGTGGAGTGCAGTAGAAGCCTGACAATCCGGTCTTGAAGTTCAGGGGCAGGTAGAAGGATGTTGCGGCATAGGCGAAAAGGCTGCTTCCCTTGTTGACATAGTTGTCATTCAGGCCTGTTTCCAGCCCTGGATATGAATGGAAATAGGTATATCTGTATGACCCTGAGAATGTTATGTTCCACCATTTGGTAATAGGCTGCTCCGACAGCGTCACGGAAGCAAAAGCTATGTCCTGAGTACCTGCATTGTCATATATCAGACCTATCTTTCCGTTGGTCATGTCGAACTTCGGCACCTGCATGTCATTGAAATTATTCACTCTTCCATAGCCGGCATTGATGGACAGCCTGCCCATCAGAATGGCCGTAAGCGAGACATTGTGCGTATATGCCGGTTTCAGGTCAGCCTTGCCCTGCACATATGTCGTGGCATTTATATAACTGACGAAAGGATTGAGCTGCCAATATTTGGGACGGCTGATACGGTATGAATAATTCAGGGAGAATATATATTTCTGGGACGGCATCCAGGTGACGGTAGCGTTCGGGAACACATCGAAATATTTTTCTGATGTGTGAGGTGCATCCTGCCACAGCCCCTTGGTGAAGGTCATCTCGCCACGGAGCCCCACCTGTGCGTTCCATTTGCTGTTGAACTGTTTGGCGACATTGACATAGGCCGCTGCGATATATTCCCTGTACTGGAAGTTGTTTACCTGGGCAGGAGTCTCGGACAGAGTCCAAGGATTGGTGGAAGTGTCGTTGTCATAACTGGCGAATTTGTTGTCCGTCAGGGATATCGCGCCCTTGAATCCCGCCTCGATACGGCCTGTCTGCTTCCAGAACACCGTGGTGTAGTCAGATTTCAGGGATATGAGGTCCAGGACCCGGTCCGTATCCTCGAGGAATCCGTAATCCATGTACCCGTCTCCGTCCGGCATACCTATGTCGGAAGGCCTGTGCAGCCAGACATTCTTCTGGGAGTTGTCCTGTCCCGAATAATTGCGGCTGTAATCGGCGTTTATGGTTATGGATGACGACCTCTGAGGATCGAAGGTATGGGTATAGTTGAGGTTGGCGTACAGGAAGCGGCTTTTCTCGGTAGTTGCGGTGGCGCTGTTCATCTCGGAGAACAGGGCCTCCTGAGGTGTGTTCCAATTGAGCCAGTTGCCGATGGTACTGCCGTCATCGGTGTCCGCCTTGCCGTCACTGGAGCGGAAGTTGACAATCACTCCAAACACATCGGACGAGGTTATATTCCAGTCATTCTGCAACTTGACATTATGACCGGTACTCCTCGAATGCAACATGGTATTGGAACGCTGAAGGCTGGAATAGTCTTCGCCATACCATTTGCTTTCACTCAACAAGGTTTTCATATTGTCGTAGTTCGGGGAATATGAAAGCATCGTATATGTCTTGTCTGATTTGTATATCAGGTTGACCGACCCGTCAAAAGACATTCCGTTTTCATTCTGGACGCTCCTGTAATCAAGCAGGTATCCTCCGTTTGCGGTGACAGAGCCACTGAAGCCCTGCATGAAGCCTTTCCTTGTCTTGAGATTTATGATACCGCCAGAACCCTCAGCATCGAACTTTGCCGAAGGACTCGACATCAGTTCCACTTTATCTATCGTGTTTCCGGGACTGCCTTTCAGATAGATTTCCAGATCCTTGCCGGAAAGATTCGACGGACGGCCGTCTATCCAGACGGACACGGTCTGTCCGTTCAGCTGCACATTGCCGTCCTTGTCTATCGTCACCCCAGGGGAGCTTTTGAGAACATCCAGGGCGTTTCCCGTCTTGGCGACTGCAAGTTCGGACACATTCATCACTATCTTGTCGAAATGATGTTCGAGGAGTTCCCTCTTGCCGGAAACCACGGCGGATGCCAAGGCTTCGGCATCGTTCTCGAGCACCACGGTCTTCAGGAACACCGTATCCGCGACGCTCCTCTGTACATATTCCTCCAATGGGGCCACGAATTCCTTGTAACCGACGAATGAGCAGACCAGACGAAGGTGGCCGAGAGATTGCACAGGCTTGACGGCCATTGAATATTCACCATTCTCATCGGCGGTGGAGCCTGCCGTCACCACTCCAGCCGTATCCACGATTGCAGCCGTGGCATAATCCACGGGAACTCCTGCGGCATCCGCCACTTTTCCCTTGAAAACCTTGTAAGAAGGTACTGATGCCGCCTCTGCCAGCAACGACACACACAAAACCATCAGGCAGAGAAATAATTTCTTCATTTCTTCGAGTATTTATTTTTTTGTTTATTTATGTATTAGTGTAGTAATACACCACAAAATAAATACATCTTTATGACATATGCAATAGTTTTTGAAAAATTTTAGGGGTCAACCGAAACGGAGGCCCCCTTCATGTCATTCAGGCGTCAGCCGGAACCATAGGTGATGAACGGCTTTCCCCGCAGATTCCTCCCTTTGTTCGGAATGACAGATTACTGACGGATCTCCCCCTCATCGAGCAGGGCGCGGACCAAAGCCACAATCCGCTCACGCTCAGCCACATCGGCACCCGCATCAGGGCAGAAATGCCCAAGGACATCCTCCAGGTCCAGTTTTCCTCCCTTGCCTTCAACATATTCCTTGATTTCCTTCATCAGCCGTTCATTACTCCTGGTCGATGCCTTCCTTCCACGGCAGACGTCACAGCTCCCGCAAGGGGCAGCCCCCTCCTGCCCGAAATATTCAAGCAGATAGGAACTCCTGCAGACATCATCCTCCTGCACATAGTCTATCATCTTCCCAACCCTGCCGAGCATCGATTCCTTCAGGAGATTGTATTTCTGAGGGTCGAGGAACACATTCTTCGGCCTGAGACGGTCGTGGTGCAGGAACAGGACAGTGGCATTCGCGCAAGGCACATACCTTATGATATGTTCAAGCGACAGCCTGTAAAGAACCTGGCGGAGGACAGGCACCCCTATCCCGGCAGAAGCGGCGACATATTCCTCATCTATCGGCACTGGATACGAGAACAGCCCGGAATATCTGCGCATGAGCGTCTCGAGCACAGCCTCCTGCCCGTCCTCGAGATGAATGTCGTACAAATCCCTGCGGTCCACGACAATCTGCACCCTGGTGGCAATGTCCACATCCTCAGAAATGGTCCAATGGTCTGTTCTTTCAAGATAAAGGATTGCATACCAAGCACTTGAGCGTTGAAGGGAATAATGCTTGCAGAAATCCTCGAGCGAGAACCTTATCTGCCTCCCCGCCCCGGCCTCGTACGGGATGCCGTAGAAGGTATGCACCTTATTATATATATCCTCTATATAGTCCAGCCCCGGGAACGACACGGTCGCACACTGGCGCAGTCTCCTGATGTCGGTCACATTCCACAGCATCACGGCGAAGCTCCTCTTTCCGTCACGCCCCCCGCGTCCTGCCTCCTGGAAATATGCCTCAGGGCTGTCCGGCACATCATAATGCACCACGAACCTTACATCCGGCTTGTCGATGCCCATCCCGAAGGCGTTGGTGCAGGCCATCACCCTGATGCGTCCCTCCTTCCACGCCTCCTGCCTCGCCGACCTGGTTTCCGGACCGAGACCTGCGTGGTAGAACGACGAGGATATGCCCGACGATGTCAGGAAGGCGGCAAGTTCCTCCGCCCTCTTGCGGCTGCGGACATAGACGATTCCCGTTCCCTTGACAGAATTGCAGATTGACAGGAGCTGGCCCTGCTTGTCCTCGCACCTTCTTACTATATATGAAAGGTTGGGCCTCTCGAAACCGCTTTTCAGGAGGTTGTACTGCCTGAATGCGAGACGGTCCATTATGTCGTCCGCGACCTGTGGGGTTGCCGTGGCGGTAAGCGCTATCACAGGAGCATCCACCGTCTGCCTCAGGTCGCCGATGGCAAGGTAGTCAGGACGGAAATCATAGCCCCATTGGGATATGCAGTGCGCCTCGTCCACGACGATGAAGCTGACATCCATCTGCCCTACATATCTCTTGAAAAGCTCCGTACCGAGTCTCTCCGGGGAGACATAGAGGAACTTGAAATCCCCGTAGGCGGCATTGTTCAGGGCAAGGTCAACCTCCCTGCGCCCCATCCCGGAATTGACGCACAGGGCCTTGATGCCCCTCGCACGGAGATTCTGCACCTGATCCTTCATCAGTGCCACAAGAGGAGTCACTACTATCGCTACACCCTCCCTCATCAGGGCCGGCACCTGGAAGCACACGGACTTCCCGCCCCCCGTCGGAAGGATTGCGAGCACATCCTTCCCTTCGAGGGCTGAGGTCACGATCTCCTCCTGCATAGGACGGAAGGAATCATATCCCCAGTATTTCTTGAGTACTTCCAAAGGTGTCATACCGTCACAAAACCGTCCGGCGCCATATCCCTTCACACATTGGCGGGAAGGGTTCCGCCGAACAAGGTTTCAAATTTAGGGAAAGTTTGCCAAACGGCAAACCAGACACACAGGTATTTCCGCAAGGCGATTGGCTGTGCCTTACAAATGTTTGGGGAGAAAGATATGACAACCTGCAATACGGACAAAGGGAAGCGCCTGCTGCGGCATGCTTTGTGCAGGAAGACAAGGGCTCCGGTTGTCAGGGGCCACGGGACGGAAGGTTGCCGACGTAGCAAATTTATTTATCGAAGGGCTTTGTACAATCATGAAAAATTTTTATTTTTGCATCGCCTAAAAAGGGGCATGACCCCGAAATGAAAATATATTTGAAACAAAACAAAACAAAACGAAAACAAATAAATCCTAAATAAAAATTTTATGAGCAAAATCGATTTGACCAAGTACGGCATCACCGGTGCCACAGAGGTAGTTTACAACCCTGACTACGATACTCTGTACAACGACGAACTCAACCCTGCACTTGAAGGTTTCGACAAAGGAACCCTTACTGAGCTTGGAGCCGTAAACGTAATGACTGGCGTTTACACCGGCCGTTCTCCTAAAGACAAATTCTTTGTAATGGACCAGACCAGCAAGGATACTGTATGGTGGACTTCAGAGGAGTATAAGAACGACAACAAGCCTGTTACCCCTGAGACTTGGAAAGCTCTCAAGGAACTCGCTGTCAAGGAACTCTCAAACAAGAAGCTCTATGTAGTGGATACATTCTGCGGAGCAAACCCTGCAACCCGCCTCAAAGTACGTTTCATCGTGGAGGTTGCATGGCAGGCACACTTCGTGAAGAACATGTTCATCCGTCCTACAGAGGAGGAGCTTGCAGCATACGGCGAGCCTGACTTCGTTGTATTCAACGCTTCAAAGGCCAAGGTTGAGAACTACAAGGAGCTCGGACTCAACTCCGAGACCGCAGTCGTGTTCAACCTCACCTCCAAGGAGCAGGTCATCATCAACACATGGTATGGTGGTGAGATGAAGAAGGGTATGTTCTCAATCATGAACTACCTCAACCCTCTCCGTGGAATCGCTTCAATGCACTGCTCTGCAAACACCGACAAGGAAGGCAAGAGCTCAGCCATCTTCTTCGGACTTTCAGGAACAGGAAAGACCACCCTTTCAACCGACCCTAAGCGTCTGCTCATCGGCGACGACGAGCACGGCTGGGATGACGAGGGAGTCTTCAACTACGAGGGCGGTTGCTATGCAAAGGTCATCAACCTCGACCCAGAGTCAGAGCCTGACATCTACAACGCCATCAAGAAAGACGCTCTCCTTGAGAATGTAACCGTTGCCGAGGACGGCAAGATTGACTTCGCTGACAAGAGCGTGACTGAGAACACCCGCGTTTCCTACCCTATCTACCACATCGACAACATCGTAAAACCGGTATCAAAGGGTCCTCACGCAAAACAGGTGATCTTCCTTTCTGCTGACGCATTCGGAGTGCTTCCTCCAGTTTCCATCCTCACCCCTGAGCAGACACAGTACTACTTCCTCTCAGGATTCACCGCAAAGCTTGCCGGTACTGAGCGCGGCATCACGGAGCCGACCCCTACCTTCTCAGCTTGCTTCGGTGCAGCATTCCTTTCACTCCACCCGACCAAGTACGGAGAGGAACTCGTGAAGAGGATGCAGGCTGTAGGCGCAAAGGCATATCTCGTGAACACGGGATGGAACGGAACAGGAAAGCGTATCTCAATCCGCGACACACGTGGTATCATCGACGCTATCCTCGACGGTTCAATCGAGAAGGCTCCTACAAAGAAGATTCCTTACTTCGACTTCGAGGTTCCTACCGAGCTTCCAGGAGTTGACCCTAAGATTCTCGACCCACGCGACACATACTCTTGCGCTTGCCAGTGGGAGGAGAAGGCAAAGGATCTTGCAGGCCGCTTCATCAAGAACTTCAACAAGTTCACAGGCAACGACCTCGGCAAGGCTCTCGTAGCAGCAGGACCTAAGCTTTAATAAAAAAAGAGGGATGGCCCGGAAGGGTCATCCTTTTTTTTATTATAATGAACGCATTGTACATATTGTTGCTGAGCATCTGCGCCAGCTTCATCCAGAGGACCATCGGATTCGGGTTCGGCATATTCATCATGACAATGCTGCCTTTCCTCATGCCCTCTTACGGTGAGGCTACCGCCCTGTCCGGGCTGCTGGCTCTGACGACATCACTGATAACCGCTATCAGGATGCGCAAGGTGGTGAGCTGGAAAAGGCTCCTGCCCATCCTTATAACCTTCGCCGTTTTCTCCGCGGTGGCAGTCTCATGCCTGGCAAGGATGCAGGACACCTTGCTCAGGTGCATCCTCGGGATAGTGCTGATACTCACATCGTTGTATTTTATGTTCTTCAGCAGGAGAATCCACCTGCGTCCAACCCTCGGCGTGCAGATAGGAGCCGGTGCGCTCAGCGGCCTGATGGGAGGATTCTTCGGGATGCAGGGCCCTCCGGCAGTCCTTTATTTCATCTCCTCGGAGCCTGACAAGGAGCATTACATCGCCATAACCCAATGGTATTTCGTTCTCGGGAACCTGTTCATGACTTTTGCAAGGGCCGGTAACGGATTCGTGACCGGGGCCGTAGGAAAGGGATATATCTTCGGTCTCGGAGGAGTTGCCATCGGGACCACCATCGGGGCGATCGTATTCAGGCACATTCCTGCCAAAATTCTCAACTATCTGGTTTACGCCTACATAGGCATCAGCGGAATCATCGTGCTCGCCACGCTGTGACAAGAAGGTATTTATTGTTCGGCCTGTAGTTACAGGTTGAACAACTGGGAAGGGACCTGACGAGGCAGACAACGCAGAGCAATGGTCCCAGGCTCTGCTCCGCAGCGCTTCAAGGCGTCGAGGGTGCAGCCGTAGGCAAGTTCACGCGTATTGTTGTTCTCGCTCAGATGACAGAGGAATATGTTCCTCAGACCAGGATGCAGGAAACGCGAGACGGCGCTTGCACATTCGTCGTTGCTGAGATGGCCGCAGCCCTGCACGATTCTCATCTTCAGGTCGTAGGTATATGGGCCTCCCATAAGCATATCCATATCATAATTCGATTCGAGGACCACGGTGTCCGCCTCGGAGGCCAAGGATACCGCCTCGTCCGTCATCCGACCTATGTCGGTCATTATCACGAACCTGCAACCGTCCATCACGATTGAATAGCCCACTGTCTGGGTGGCATCGTGCGGGACTACGAAAGATGATACGGTCATACCGGCGATTTCCCTGGTCTGCCCCGCCTCGAGTTCACGACGGCATGGAGCTATCCAGTCGGCAGTGAATGTGTGGCGTGCAAGGGCATTGTGGATGGCAGGCGTGGTATAGACAGGCAGATGGAGACGCTTGCAGAACGAACCGAGATGCCTTATATGGTCAAGATGGTCATGCGTCACGAGCACGGCCTTGACGGAATCCAGGTCCAGATGGTTGTCGGCAAAGGATTTCTTCAGTCTGCGGAGGCTCACCCCCGCATCAATCAGCACAGCACCGGAATCATTTCCGAGATAATAGCAGTTGCCGCAGCTACCGCTTGAAAAACTCATGAACCTGACCATCAGCAGCGGCCCTCCAGAGTCTTTTCAATCATTCCTGAGAGGGATTCACCCGGCTTGTAGTGCAGGGAACGGATGCCCACCGAAGCCGCAGCCTCTACATTTGCCAATGAATCATCTATGAATATCAGGTCCTGCTTCGGCAGGGCGATGTCCGCCGCCACGGCCTCATAGAACTCCTTGGAAGGCTTGAGCATCTTCATCTCGAAAGACAGGTAGCATTTGGAGAAAATCCTGTCAATCGGTATGCCGGCTTCGGCAAAAATCCTGCGGGCGCAGACCATCGAGATCGGATTGTTGTTGCTCAGCATATATAGGCGGCGTTCCGTCGCGAGCCTCCTGAGCAGTTCCACCTTTTCAGGGGCAATGCCGACCAGGAGCTTCCACATTGCCTTGTCCACATCTTCAGACGTACATCCGGGACGGGAATTTGCCAGGACATATGCCCTGAATTCGTCAGCCGTCACGAGTCCGCCTTCGAAATCGTTGAAAATCCCTTTCTGATGGCACGCATCAAGGATTTCATCTATCTTCATGAATCCAAGTTCCTGCTTGAACGCATCGCTGCATGCTTTGAGGTCAAGGTCCACAAGGACGCCTCCCATATCGAAAATTATCGCTTCCTTCATCTATTTTTCCTCTTCACAATATTTTTTGATGACCCCGTACGCGTCGGACACTCCAAGTTCTCCTGCACGGGACAGGTCTATGCAACCTTTCTCCTTGTCCTTCAGATATATGAGCACGAGTCCCCTGTTGAAATACGCATCTCCGAGATATGGATACAGCCCTATGGCACGGGTATAGTTGTCTATCGAATTGATATGCTCTCCCGACAGGCAGTACAGGTTGCCGAGATTGAAATATATATAAGGTATGTCCGGCACGGCTGCAGAGGCTGCCTTCATGTCCTCGATGGCGTCCGAATAGTCGTACTGCCTTGACACCTGGTCTCGCACCCTCGCCCTCGTGTTGCCGGTGTCATCCATCGACAGCACCTGGACATTGCTCTCGATGGAAGTGATGAAATCAATCATCTCCGCCCTGAGCACTCCCCTGTTCACACGGTAGAAAGCCCCGTAGAGCCTTTCCACTCCGCCGTCAGCCTCGGAGGATTCTATCGCCTGGCCGTACCAGTTGAGCGCGGAGTTGAACTGCTTGAGGGAATAGTCATTCATGGCCCTCATGAAAAGTTCCTTCGAGGATGAGCCTGCCCATCCGGCATTCTCGACCTCGTCAAGCACGCGCTTGTCCGTCACGCCATCCGTATTCCTGACCGCTACACCCACAGGCATCGAGGCGACGAAACGGGACACCAAAGGATTCTCATATCCCCTGCTGAGGGCATAGCTCGTCTGCTGCTTCTGCCCGGTGATCACGAATCTGTACAGAGGCCTCAGCTTGATGTCTATGTCCCTGTGCTGCAGGAGTTCGTCGTTGAAATCCTTCTTGGCGAAATCCGCATCCAGGGCAATCAGTGAACTGTATTTCCTCGTAGTGTCGGCGAATGAGCCTTCGTCGGACACATTCTTCTCGCGGTATTCCTTGATTTTGTTCTGGGCCGTCTCGTAGTCTTTCTTCGAGGACTTGTAGTCCCCGAGCAGGTTCTTGACATAGGAACGGTTCATATATGCCTTGGCGAAATCGGGATACAGTTCGATGGCCCTGTCATAGTCTTCGAGGGCATCGCGGTACATGCCCATCTCTATGAATATGGAAGCCCTGTTGAAATAGGCCAGCACATTCTCCGGATTGATGTCAAGCACCCTGTCCATGTCGGCGAGGGCGTCCTCGTATGCTCCGAGCTGTGCGCTGATGAGACCTCGGTTGTACAAGGTGAGGGCGTTGCCCGGTTCGTCACGGAGGACCCTGTTCAGGTCAGCCATAGCCTCGCGGTAATTCTCTCTCTCATACTGCATTATGGCCCTGTTGAAATAGGCGAAGGTGTTGGTGGTGTCCAGCTCGATGGCCTTGTTCATGTCTGCAATCGCGAGGTCGTATTTCTTCTGCGATGCATAGAGGCGCCCCCTGCGGACATATCCCTCAGGGTCGAAACGGTCGAGCTTTATTGCCTTGTTGTAGTCGGTCACTGCCTTGAGGGTGTCGCCGAGGAAAAGCCATGAGGCTCCCCTGTTCAGATAGGCCGACGGGTCCTTTGGTTCTTTCCTTATATATCTGTCAAAGTCGCTGACGGCCTTGTCGAACTGGCCGGACAGAAAATATGTGACTCCCCGGCTGAAATAGAGGCCGATATATCCTGGACGCAGTTCGATGGCATGCTGGAGGTCGGCGAGGGCGGATTCGTAGTCGCCGAAGCGGCTCTGGGTGATGCCCCTGTAATGGAAGCCTGATGTGAAGACCGGGTTGATGCGTACCGAACGGTCGAAGTCGTTCCTGGCTCCACGGAGGTCTCCGAGGTTGTATTTGGCTATGCCCCGGAAAAAGAACGTCCAGTAGTCAGCGGTGTCGAGTTGGGAGAGGATGTTGAAATTCTCGATGGCGAGGGAATATTTGCCTTCTGCAAGGGCGTGTCTACCTCTTGCGAAGAAGACATCCTTGTCATATTGTGCATAAAGTTCTGCTGCACCTGCAAGGACCAGCAGGCATACCGTCAGGAATGATTTCAAAACTTTGTGCATAAACAATAATTTCCTCCTTTTAATAGTTTTTCCTAAATTTGGCGCCCGGAATCGGGCTTCAATGAAAAAGCCAATTCTGCAAATGTACGCAATTTAAATGCTCGGATGGCAAAAATAATCAAAAAATACACCAAAAAGACATTTTTCATATTGAGCGGGCTGATTATTTCAATCGCAGGCTGGGCGCAGGGAAGCATTGTGAAGGAGCATGAACCGGCGCGTAACATGGTATGGAAGGAAAAAATCGTGAGGAATGTCGGTTTCCTTGCGGACAGCATATGCCAGGGGCGGGCTACAGGCACCAGAGGTGGTGCGGAAGCAGCTTTCCGCATTTACAGGCAGTTCCAGAAAGCGGGTCTCCTGCCATTAGACAGCACATTTGTGAAGCATTTCTATGTGGGTAAAGGTATGGTGGGGCACGACATCGTCGGGATGCTGCCAGGCTCGCTGAAGAATCCTTGTGACAGATATGTGATAGTCGGGGCACATTATGACCATCTCGGAAACCTCGAAGGAAACATCTATCCGGGTGCAGATGCAAATGCTTCAGGTACAGTGGCAATGATTTGCTTGGCGGACATGTTCTCGGCGATGAAGACCATAGGGAAGATATACGACAGCAACATCATATTCGTGGCATTCGATGCCAAGGAATATGACATGGCAGGGTCGGAAGCCTTCTGGAGAATGATCGAGGAGGGAGAGCTCAGGGATCCGCTCAGCGGAAAAACCGTCACCCCGGGCAAGATAAGGCTGATGGTGAACATCGACCAGATAGGAAGCACCCTCGCGCCTCTGAGGAAAGACCGTGAGGATTATATGATAATGCTCGGAACCCATTCCCTGCCACGGGACAAGAGGGAGCTGCTGCAGGTATGCAACAGGATGTATTCCATAGACCTGCACATCGGGCTTGACTATTACGGGAGCGAGAATTTCACCCGGATTTTCTATGGATTGTCCGACCAGAAGGTATTCAGGGACCATCAGGTCCCGGCAGTGCTTTTCACCTCCGGCATCACGATGAACACCAACAGGACGAGGGATACGGTGGATTCGCTCTCGCCAGAAATAATGGTAAAAAGGATTTGGCTGATATACCATTGGCTCACCAAGATGCTTTAGCGCTTTGGAATGACGGTGGTTTTTGCTATTTTTGTGGATTAGATCTCTCCGTGCGCTTCGCTTAGTCGAGATGACAATAAAGGATGTAATGTAGAGCGAAGCCGGGACATCTGATTGAAAATAATATTTTAATGATAAAATGAAAGAATTCTGGCACATACTTGTAAGATTTGCCTCACCATATAAGAAATACATCTCTGGAGCAGTGATACTGAACCTCCTGTCCGCCGTATTCAACATATTCTCATTCTCCCTTATAATCCCGATTCTACAGATGTTATTCAATATCGACACTACGGTATATGAATTCATCCCATGGGACAGCGGAGCATCGATCAAGGATATTCTGACCAACAACATGTATTACTATGCCTCAGTCCTGATGGCAAAGTTCGGAGGTTCCCTGACCCTGCTCTTCCTCGGCCTTTTCCTCGGGGTCACAACTGCCATGAAGACAGCCTGCTACTTCGGTTCCTCCGCCATTATGGTCCCGCTTCGCACCGGTGTAGTAAGGGACATCAGGATAATGGTTTACGACAAGCTCATGCACCTGCCTCTCGGTTTCTTCTCACAGCAGAAGAAAGGTGACATAATCGCCAGGATGAGCGGCGACGTGAACGAAATCGAGACATCCATCACCAGCTCCCTCGACATGCTGCTCAAGAATCCGATTCTTATCATCATATATTTCTCCACACTCGTTTTCATAAGCTGGGAGCTGACCCTTTTCACCCTTGCGGTGGTACCTCTGATGGCTTGGGGAATGGGAACCATTGGCAAGAAACTCAAACGCAAATCTCTGGAGGCCCAGCAGAAATGGAGCGAGACGATGTCCCAGCTCGAAGAGACACTCGGAGGCCTGCGTGTAATCAAGGCGTTCATCGCAGAGGAGAAGATGATAAAGCGTTTCGGCAAGACTGCCAATGAATACAGGGATGCAGCCAGCAGGGTAGCAGTCAGACAGGCATCTGCACACCCCGTAAGCGAATTCCTCGGAACGATAATGATAATGGTGGTGCTGTGGTTCGGAGGTACGCTCATCCTCAGTGAGAACTCCCCTATCGACGCCCCTACATTCATATTCTACATGGTCATCCTATACAGCGTACTCGCCCCTCTGAAAGAGTTGTCCAAGGCTGCATACAACATCCCTAAGGGACTCGCATCGATGGAGAGGGTGGACAAGATAATGAATGCCGAGAACAACATCAAGGAACCGGCAAACCCTGTAAGCATCAACGCTTTCCAAGACTGCATCAGATATAGTGGCGTCAATTTTACATATGAAGACGGCAAGCAGGTGCTAAAGAACATAGATTTGGAAATCCCTAAAGGCAAGACCATAGCCCTCGTTGGACAGTCCGGTTCAGGCAAATCCACCCTCGTTGATCTGATTCCCCGCTACCACGATGTGACGGGAGGCTCCATAACCATTGACGGAAAGGACATCAGGGATGTAAGCATACGGGAGCTCCGCAGCCTCATCGGCAATGTAAACCAGGAGGCCATACTTTTCAACGACACGATTTTCAACAACATAGCCTTCGGCGTGGAAGGAGCTACGCTTGAACAGGTCGTCGAGGCCGCCAAGATTGCCAACGCCCACGAGTTCATAATGGAGAAAGAGGACGGCTATTTCACCAACATAGGTGACCGCGGCTCCAAGCTCTCAGGAGGCCAGAGGCAGCGCATCAGCATTGCCAGGGCCATATTGAAGAACCCTCCTATCCTCATCCTCGACGAAGCCACCTCGGCCCTCGACACAGAATCCGAAAGAATCGTCCAAGATGCCCTCGACAAGCTCACCAACTCCCGCACCACCATCGCCATAGCCCACAGGCTCTCGACAATCAAGAATGCCGATGAAATATGCGTGATGCACGAGGGGCAGATTGTCGAAAGAGGCAAGCATGAGGAACTGCTCGCCCTCGGAGGATATTACAAGAAACTGAACGACATGCAGGCGCTTTAACTGACATACAACAATAACAAGCATAAATCCCTGACGGTATGAAAAGCATATATATACCATTCATCAAGTCAATAGAGGAAATGGACCCGAAAGCGATGGAGAACGCCATCGAGGAGAAAGGGGCCAAAGCCTTCATTGACCAGAACAATTGGCCGGACCAGTTCCCGTACACACCTGTGGCAGCCGTAACGGTAGCCCGAAGCGAAACCCATCTGTGCCTGATGTACAGCGTCAGGGGTCTCGACCTCAGGGCCAAGGCATTGCAGGACCAGGGCCGTTCCTGGGAAGACAGCTGCTGCGAGTTCTTCGTGGATCATCCGTCCGACGGCACATATTACAATTTCGAATTGACCTGCATCGGTTCGCTCCTCGCCTCCAAAAGGACCGGGCGTAACGACCCTGCGAACCTTCCGGACGAGGCCCTGGCAAGGATCATCCGCCATTCGAGCCTCGAGAGGAAGGAATATGACATAAGCGGGAATGTATTCAGCTGGAACGTGGGAATGTGCATTCCGTTTGAGTTGATTGGGGTTGACCCTGACAATCTTCCGGCATCGCTGAGGGTGAATTTCTACAAATGCGCCGATAAGACGGCGCATCCGCATTTCCTGAGCTGGAACCCTGTAGGCACACCTTCCCCTGATTTCCACAGACCAGAGTTTTTCGGAGAAATAAGATTCTGACGATATGAGCAATACGGTCAAATATGTTTCTTCAGGCATACTTCTGCTGTATATCGTCTCCCTGATTGCGCTCTGCATCATTCAGACTGAGTCATTGCCGCAGGTTGAGGCGGAATGGTTCGGCATACCTACAGACAAGATCGTGCATTTCGTAATGTTCCTGCCTTTCCCTGTCCTGACCTGGCTCGCCTTCTTCAAGGAGGAAAGGATAAAATGGAAGAAAGTAGGTCTCTGCGCCATCATACTGATCTGCGGGATGGTTCTCGCCGCAGGGACCGAAGTGGCACAGACATTCACGGAATACCGGGACGGCGATATTCTCGACTTCGCCGCTGACTGCCTTGGAATGGCAGCCGGACTCGCATTGGTCATCCTCGTTTCCTACCTGTCACGAAAAAGGCGCGTCAGATGATGAAGCAGTACAAAAAATCATACTTGGTCCTGCGAGCAGCAATCCTGCTGGCAGCCATGTTCCCGCCGGCAGTCCACGCCCAGAGCAGGATAGTGACTGATTTCCAACCTGTCTGCGACAGCCTTACCATCATAATGCAGGAAAGAACGGGGGTCCTGAGCGAACTGAAGCTCAAATCCGTGATGAAAAGGGGGAACTTCCTCGATTTCTATTTCACGGAAAGCCTCGGCGACCTTCCCTGGCATGACTACGATCCTCAAAGTTTCCGTTCCACCCTCAGGAAACTGTTCCCGGAGAAATACAAGAACTGCAAGGTGGGAGAAATCTATTCCAAGATGATTCCGCTTGCCCATCTCACCACCCCGACACTGGGATTCGACGGTACTCCTTCGCAGACCAGACAGAGAACAAAGAACCCGGACGGAGGCTCTCCTGTGAGGGAAATCGGAAGGATGGAGGCCGGGAAGGGACTCGAAGGCAGGGTCATCACCCTTTGGCAGAGCCATGGCAGATACTATGAGGAAAAACTGGGCAGATGGGAGTGGCAGAGACCTTGTCTGTTCCAGACGGTCGAGGATATGTTCACTCAGGGTTTCGTGCTGCCGTTCCTCGTTCCGATGCTGGAGAACGCAGGGGCATATGTGATGCTGCCGCGCGAGAGGGATTTCCGAAAGGAGGAGATAATAGCGGACAACGACTCGACCTGGATTGACGCAGGACTGTCCGGGGAGGAATATGGATATGGTACCGATTTCCCTGCAAGGACTGCCGGAAGATATGAGGAAAGCGGAGAATGGGAGGATGCAGGGACAGGATTCGGAGACATCAGGCCGGTATATTCCGGAATGGACAATCCTTTCACCCTCGGGACTGCGAGAAGCGCTGAGTGCCTGCCTGCCGACAGCAGGAGAGAGGCTGCCACGGCTGTATGGAGTCCGGACGTGAAGGTGGAAGGTGAATATGCGGTATATGTCTCATATAAGACTCTGCCTCAGAGCACTTCATGCGCTCATTACAAGGTAAGGCACGCCGGGGGCGAGCAGGATTTCGTCGTAAACCAGCAGATAGGTGGAGGGATGTGGATATATCTCGGTACATTCCCATTCTCCAAGGACAAGGGTTGTTGCATCACCCTCGAGGCCAGGACCCCAAAGGGATACAGGCATGACTTAGGTTCTGTCGTGACTGCTGACGGTGTGAAGTTCGGAGGCGGCATGGGAAACATAGAGAGGAACGGGGAGGTGTCCGGAATGCCGAGGAACTCCGAAGGTGCCAGATACTGGCTGCAGTGGTCCGGAGCGGACAGCACTGTATTCTCCCCTAACGAGGGCAAGGACGATTACAAAGACGATTTCATGTCCCGTGGGGACTGGTCATCGTGGATATCGGAAGGTTCAAGGGTATATCCGCCCAAGGCATTCAAGGCTGACCAGGGAGGAATGTCATCCCGTGGAGGAAAGGCGGAGTCTGCAGGAAAGGCTGAGACGGCAGGAAAGGCTGAGAGGCAACCAGGCAAGGGAATCCCTGTGGACCTGTCCCTCGGATTCCATTCTGATGCCGGCGTGACCCCGAATGATTCAATCATAGGCACCCTCGCAATATACACCTACAAGTCTGAAGGGCGCACGGAACTGCCGTCCAAGGAAAGCAGGATGACAAGCAGGGAGCTGGCAGACATGGTCCAGAGCCAAATCGTCAATGACGTGAGGGAGAATCTGAACCCGGACTGGAGCCGGAGGCAAATCTGGGACAGGGGCTACCGTGAGTCCCGGACCCCTTCTGCACCGTCGATGCTCCTTGAGTTGCTTTCGCACCAGAATTTCGCAGACATGAAATACGGGCTCGACCCGACTTTCAGATTCGTAGCGGGCAGGGCCGTATATAAAGGGATGCTGAAATATCTCTCCAACCGTTTCGGATGCCCGTATGTAGTCCAGCCTCTTCCCGTTCAGTCTATGTCCGCCGTTTTCAGCGAGGACTCAAGACAGAAGGTCACAATCAGCTGGAAGGAGACGGATGACATGATCGAGCCAACCGCAAAGGCTGACGGCTTCATACTCTACACAAGAATTGATTCAGGGGCTTTCGACCTTGGACGGGTAGTCAGGACAGGCAAGGCCGAGGGTGGAAGGTTCAGCACGGAGGTGGAAATCGAGCCGGGGCATATTTACAGCTGGAAGATAGTGGCCTTCAATGACGGAGGACGCAGCTTCCCTTCAGAGATTCTGAGCGCGGGAATCCCGCTTGAGCGCAAGGAAGGTGGCGACATCCTGATAGTGAACAATTTCGACAGGGTGAGCTGCCCTGCCTACATTGACACTCCGTCATTCGCAGGATTCGACGAGAGGACCGACAGGGGTGTTCCGTACATTAGGGACATAACCTACACAGGTGACATGTTCCAGTTCCGCAGGAATATGGAATGGACGGACGATGACAACCCTGGATTCGGGGCTTCATATACGGACTATGCCGGTAACGCGTTGGCTGGCAACACATTCGACTATCCTTCCATCCACGGGAAAGGTTTCCTGAAGGCCGGAAGGGCATTCTGCTCCTGCAGCGCGGATGCGTTCTGCTCCGTCAATGGCATCAGCGACGGGGCTTCTTGCGTGGACCTGATTTGCGGGAAGCAGGTGACGACCGCCTCCGTAACGTCAGACGGAAAGTTCACGGTTTTTACCTCCGGGATGCAGGATGCTCTCAGGAAGTTCACATCCAGGGGCGGGAATGTGATGGCAAGCGGATCGAACATCGGCACGGATATCTGGGACAGGATATATCCGGTCAGGAAGGACAGCATATTCACGGAAAGTTCCATCAGGTTCGCCAAGGATGTGCTCGGATTCAGATGGATGACCAACCACGCCAGCAGGAGTGCCACCGTGAAGATTGTGGCGAAGGATGCGAAGTGTCCAGGCAGGACGATGTGCTACAGCAATACTCCGAACCCGGATATCTATTGCGTTGAAAGCCCTGACGGCATCGTGCCGTCCGACGACAGAGGCAGGACATTCGCAAGATATGCTGACACGGGAGTTTCCGCAGGTGTCAGCTTCGAGGGGGACGGATACAGGACCGTATGCTACGGATTCCCTCTGGAATGTCTCATCGATGAGAAAGACCTGTATGACACGATATCAGCAACTTTGGAATTCTTTGACCTATGACACCAAGAGAATGTGAAATCATCGGACTTATCCGTAAGGAAGTTAAACCGGCATTAGGATGTACCGAACCGATTGCCGTGGCCCTCGCCGTCGCCAAGGCAATGGAAATCATCGAGGAAAGGTGCGACTGCGCATGCCGCGGATGGAGGATGGGCGCAGATTTCGAAATCAGGATAGAAGTCAGCGGCAACATCCTGAAGAACGGCATGGGCGTCGGAATCCCAGGCACGGGCATGATAGGCCTGCACATCGCCGCAGCCCTCGGGGCAGTCTGCGGAAAGTCGAGATACGGTCTGGAGGTCCTGCATGACCTCGATGAAGCCTCCATTTCTCGGGCGAAGGAACTTGTGGAAAGGAAGGCCGTGACAGTAGCTCTCGCCGAAACCGACCACAAGCTCTATGTAAAGGCATCGGTAAACGTGTCGGGAGACCATTGCGCAAGCGCGATGATAGAGGACGACCACGACAACATTGTCGAGACCTGCTTCGACCGTACCGTGCTTTCCTCCACCCACAGGCAGGACGGATGCGGGGACGAGCAGCGCGACACCCTCGATTATAACTTGACTGTAAAGGAGATATATGATTTCGCAAAAAGCGTGTCATTCGACGAGATCAGCTTCATCCTCGAATCAAGGACGATGAACCTCGCCCTCGCGAACGAAGGGCTGAAGGGCAGGTACGGGCTTCAGGTGGGAAAGACCATCAGCGCAGCTTCCAACAGGGAGGTGTTCGGAAGCGACTTCCTGAGCTACGCGATGTCGATGACTGCCGCCGCCTCTGATGCAAGGATGGCAGGATGCACCCTGCCGGCGATGAGCAACTCCGGTAGCGGTAACCAGGGCATCACGGTGACTATGCCTGTAATCGCATATTCCATGAAATACGGATGCAGTGACGAGGAACTTGCAAGGGCGCTCGTGCTGAGCCATCTGGTGGCAATCCACATCAAGGGATACCTCGGCAAGCTGTCTGCTCTCTGCGGATGCGTGATCGCCTCGACAGGTTCGTCCTGCGGGCTCGTATATCTGAGGGGTGGCTCGTACGAACAGGTATGCTACTGCATCAAGAACATGATAGGCAACATAACCGGGATGGTCTGCGACGGGGCGAAGGTGGGATGCGCGATGAAGGTGGCATCCGGAGTGTCAAGTTCGCTTCAGTCGGCGGTGCTTGCGATGCAGGGTATCTGCGTGTCGGAGAATGACGGCATAATCGAGAAGGACATCGAGAAGACCATCAGGAACCTCGGCCGGATAGGCTCCGTGGGTATGCAGAACACAGACAACATGATCCTGGACATAATGGTCTGCAAATAAGGTACAAGGAAAAAGGAAAGGGGTTGCCGTCCGGCAACCCCTTTCCTTTGATGGGAATCGTCGCTGATCGTTATTCGGCAACGATGGCACCCATAGGGCAAGCGTCTGCGCAGGTACCGCAGTCAACACATACATCGGGATCGATCTTGTAGATGTCGCCCTCTGAAATCGCTCCTGAAGGGCACTCACCCATGCAGGTTCCGCAAGCTACGCAGCTGTCTGTAATTTTGTAAGCCATGTCTTATTTGTTTTAATTGTTAGTGTCTCTGCCATTACGCCTGAGGCAAAAGGCATCGCAAATTTAAGCATTATTTCCGATTATCAAACACGGAATGGGCATTTTTAGTATCTTTGCGACATGAAACGGATATGTGCATACTTTGCGGTGATATTGACATCGCTCTCCCTGTCCCCTCTGTTGCATTCCCAGGAACAGATAGGGAACGGGCTCGAGATAGACAGGACGGTACACGACTTCGGTGACATCATGCTAGACAGCGGGCCTGTATCCTGCACGTTCACTGTCACCAACAATTCCGACAAGCCTGCAGTCATTTACAATGTGTCATCCTCCTGCGGATGTACGGATGTAAAATGGACAAGGGAGCCAATCAGGCCGGGCGGCAAGGGCACGATTTCGGCGACATATTCCAACGACGAGGGGCCCTACCCTTTCGACAAAAGCCTCACGGTCTATTTCTCGGATGTCAGGAAACCAGTGATATTGAAGCTCAGGGGCACGAGCATGGCCAAGAAGCTCCCTCTTGGGGAGCGTTACCCAGTACACATCGGCCCGATCGGGCTCAAAGATGAAATTACGAAGGCAGGCAACCTGGAGCAGGGCGGAGTGAAAAGCAATGCCGTGAAGATTGCCAACATATCCTCCAGGCCGATCAACATAACATTCACATCTGTCTCACCTGAGCTTTCCGTCAGCATATCCCCCAATCCTGTCCCGGCAGGAGAGACTGCCGACATGAAGTTCACCGTCCGTGCATCCAGGGAGAAATGGGGCGACAACATCTACAAGGCAACCCCTGTCGTGGACGGGAAAGCCCTGGACGGAGTGCTGTCGTTCCGTGCCTTCACGAAGGAGAATTTCGACGCTCTCACCAAGGACCAGAAGGCAGACGGTCCCCGTCCGACATTCGAGAACAGCACATTCTCTTTCGGCAAGGTGAAGAAAGGCACCGTCATCGACGCAGAATTCGAATTCAAGAACAGCGGAAAGCAGGTTTTCAAGGTGTACAAGGCGGATTCCGACGCACAGGAATGGTCCTGCGGATCAATCCCGGACGCCAAGCCAGGGCAGACCGTGAAGTTCAAGGTCAGGCTCGACACCTCTCCGATGCCTGAAGGAGAGGCACTTGCCGTCATCACCCTCACCACCAACTCCCCTCTCAGACCGATAGTGAACCTTTTCATAGCAGGCTGGATAGAATAACGGACAACAGACAACTCAGATTCAGATGCACCTTTTCATAGACATTCTCAGGAACTCGATACTCATCACGGGCCTCGTGACGGTCATGATGATGATGATAGAGTCACTCAACATAGAATCCAACGGACTCGTTTTCAAGGGATTGCGCAAGACAAAGACAGGACAGGTCGTGATTGCCGCACTGCTCGGATCCATACCGGGCTGCATGGGTGGATTCGCGACGGTCTCCCTATATACCCACGGACTTTTCAGCTTCGGGGCGCTGATTGCAATGATGATAGCATCCTCCGGGGACGAAGCCTTCGTGATGCTCGCAATGGTGCCCGACAAGGCCCTGACCATCTTCATGATACTGTTCGTGGTGGCCGTGGCCGCCGGTATCCTCACGGACCTGGTGAAGGACAGGCTGCATAGGAGGAAATGCCACAAGGAGGACCATTCGGAATGCCATGACGTGCCTGATTGTCAGGAAGGATATGCGGTCCATGAACCTGACAGGGAGCATAATCACGGGGCCAAGGGCCAAGGCAGGCATTTCGGGTGGAAAAGATGCGTGATGTTCGTCGGGCTCGCCGTTTTCATCGCCGCCCTCGCCACAGGCCGCCTGAGCCATGAGCACGGAGCGGAAGGACATGGGGGACATGAAGGTCACGACCATACTGAATGTACCTGCGCCCACGGTGGGGAGGCTCACGGAGAGTTCCATGACGGGGAGGTTGGAGAGATACACGGGCATGAGGACGGACACGCCACATTCAGGATAGACCTTCTGAGCGAGGACTGGATGAACGTGCTTTTCGCTGGGCTGAGCGTGATCGTGCTCATCGTGCTTGTGGTGGCATCCGACCATTTCATCGAGGAGCATCTTTGGAACCATATAGTGAAAAAGCATCTCCCGACCATATTCGCATGGACATTCGGAGTGCTTCTCGTGATAGGCATAGGCTTGCAGTACATCGACATAGAGAACTGGATAAGCGACAACACCATCCTGATGATCCTGCTCGCCACGGCCGTCGGAATCATCCCCGAATCGGGGCCGCATCTCATTTTTGTGACATTGTACGCCGCCGGGCTCGTGCCTATGCCGGTACTTCTGGCAAGCTGCATATCCCAGGACGGGCATGCCTCGATTCCCCTGCTTGCAGAGAGCAAGAAGAGCTTCATCGTTGCCAAGCTCATCAATTGCGGGATCGCCATCATAGTCGGCTTCGCCGCCTACCTATTCATTTAAGATCAATTCCACCTGTCATCCCGAACGAATGTGAGGGATCTGATGGCAGCCACCTCCAAGTTGGTCAAAAAGTTTGTATTTTTGGCCAATTTATCATACCTTTGCCGATTGAAAGATTCTTGACCAATGAATAGAACAGACATTCGATGGGTCTTAATGACGATCGTTGCCGGCGTGATGCTTGTGTGCCAGACGGCTAACGGACAGAATTTTGTAAGGCTCATCCACGAAGAAATAGATTATTCCAGGACTGTCGAAGACAGCCTTCTTGTGCGTATTCCTTTCCCGCACGCGGTCTCAAATCTCCAGAATTATCCCAAAATCAACATAGCCGCCCTCGAACTGATGCAGATGCTCGAGGACCCGGAAATCGAACTTGACAGGGTATATGTATGCGGCAGCACATCCCCCGAAGGTCTTTGGGGCGAGAATGTCACACTAAGCAAGGCGCGCACCGAGAATGTGGCGCGATACATCCAATACGCCCTCGACATCCCTGAATCCAAGATAATCCGTAAAAGTCTCGTGGAGGACTGGGACAGGCTCGCCGACATGATCGAGGAATCCGACATCCCATATAAATACGAAGCCCTGCGCATAATCAGGACCATGGACTGGGGTGAGAGGAAGACCGCACTCAGGAAGCTCGGAGGCGGGAAGGTCTGGAAGATTCTCGAAAAGGATTTCTTCCCTGAGATGAGGAGCGTAAGGTTCGGCATCTTCTGCAAGGTCAAGCCACAGCCTGCAAAACCGAGGGTAGATACCGTATATATCAGGGACACCGTATATATATATAAGGAACTGATACGGGAGGCTCCGAAGGTCATCGTGAGGGAACAGCCAGAAGTAAGGCAGACCCGTCCGACGGAGACATCGTCAATGAATGACGCCACCGAGACCGGGACAGCCACCACAAGGTCGAAAAAAGCATCAAGGACGCCTGCCATTGATGTAACCGGGCAGAAGCCGGCCTGGCATATCGGTCTCAAGACAAACCTTCTTTCCGATGCAATGGTGATTCCTGACCTCGGCATAGAATTCCAGTTGGGAAGACATCTTTCACTCAACCTGGAGGGTTGGTACACTCCGTTCAACATATTCGTTCCTGACGACAAGACTGTGAATGTATATGGATTCCGTCCTCAGTTCAGGATATGGTTCGGGAAGGAGACGATGAAACGGGGAAGCTATCTCGGTATTGACGGGGCCTGCATGTGGTACACGATGCAATGGAGGGACGGACTCCTGTACCAGAACGGAAAGGAAGGACAATATAACACGGATGCTGGCAACTCCGCACCTGTATGGAGTGCCGGATTCTCCTATGGCTATTCGCTCGGATTGGGCAGGAAGGCCGCCTGGGGTCTCGAATTCGAGCTTGGACTCGGATATGAGAAGAGCAGCCAGAACGTGGGACGCTTCAACGAAGTGTCCGAAAAATGGGAAATATATGATTTCCAATCGAAACAAAGGGTAGGAATTACACACGCGAATATAAATTTGACATATAGGTTTTCGATAAGGAAAAAGAATTCTTAACTAATTATTTATAATAGTTTATGCGTCGAATAAGATTCATTCCAGCAATGCTGGCAATCTTGTGCGTCTCATGTTCGGAACATCTGATTGTTCCGGTGGAAGACCAGGATGGAATCGGCACACTCAGGATTTCACTGACTTCCGACACTGAGACAGGCACGAAAGCCGACGGGGCGTCCGGAGACGACCTTGTCCTGGATGATTTCAGGCTTGCCATCTACAAGACTGAAAATCAGATGCGCCTGTACAATGACAGCTATGCCAACACGGTTGACAGGACTATAAAGCTGAATGCAGGCGAATACAGGCTCGTAGCCCAGCTCGGGGACTCGCTCGGATGCGGTTTTGACAAGCCTTACTACCTTGCCGATCCGACGTTCACCATCAAGTCCGGCGAACAGACCCTTAAGGCAACGGCCAAAATGGCCAATGTCAGGATGTCCGTTGTATTCGACGAAAGCATAACCGGCATGTACACGGATTATTATGCAATCGTCAGACATAGCGACTACAAGACAAAAAAGGTAAAGTTCGCAAAGGATGAGACACGTTACGGCTATATTCCAGGAGGTGCCCTCATCCTCGAAGTCTATGTAACAGAGGAAGGCGTACTGAAAAGATATACGGCCCCGGCCACGGAATTCAAGCCTAACGATGCCGTCACATTCGAGATTACCACCGACCTTCGCGAGGGTGGGCTCCTCATAAACCTAACCATCGACAATTCAGTGGACAGGAAGGATGAGTCAATAACCGTCCCGGGATATACCATTCCGCAGGACGCCCCGGGCATCAGCCTTGCTGGATTCGACAATTCAAGCAATGTCTTCGAGTTCGTCGAGGGATTCTCCGCTGACGGTGTCATGGCCACCGCAAGTTTCATCGCCAAGGCAGAAATAGCCCACTGCTATCTGGACATCGAGTCCATCTACCTCAACGCGAAGGATGTATCCGGTACCATCGACTTCGCCAACCTTGACTCAGGGGCTGCAGCAGTACTCAGGAATGCCGGTTTCGGCTGGGATGAGAACATGCTGGGGACGAGAACATACTCATACATCGACTTCTCGAAGATCATCAAGGACATGATTACAAGCTGCAAGGCCTCGAAGGAAGACAACACGCTTGCAAGATTCACCCTTACCATAGAGGATGCAGTGGGAAAGACTGCGACGAGATCGTTCTCAATCGTCTCACTCGGAGTGGATATGACAATTGCAATCAACGACTACGATGTATGGGCCACGAAGATCGTGTCCGAGACGGTGACATTCTCCAACGGGATACCATCACTCATAAAGCTTCAGGCCTCTACCGACGGAGTCCACTGGACGGACTGCGCCAAAAATGGAACGGAATTAGGTAACAGCCTGGATTTCGGAAGAATAAGCCTCGGCTCTGACACCAAATATTACATCAGGGCCAATTACAATGGGGGAACGATATCAAGCAATGTAGTGACAATCACTACTGAAAGCGAGGCTCAGGTCGGGAATGCAGGTTTCGAGGACTACCAGCTTGTCCAGACACAGTTCACACCTGCAGGAGGCTCCCTGGGAGGAGGAACATATACAAGAAACTGGTATCTTCCTTACAAATCTGGAGAGACAGACCCTTGGTGGGCTTGCAACAGCAGGAAGTCGATGCCTGACGGACACACCGGATGGACATCCACATGGTGCAAGAATTTCCCGTCTTCAGGCTATGTCAAGGATGCGTACAGCGGTTCGAAGTCGGCATTGGTGTTCTCTGTCAATGTCGGGAACGCCAACACGAATTCCGTTGCGGATGGCAACACCACCGAAGGAGAACTTTGGATAGGGACCGCCGACGACAGCGGCAACCGCACTTCCGAAGGACATTCATTCACGAGCCGCCCGTCATCACTGACATTCTGGTATAAATATGACCAGCACGATTCAGAGACATTCTATGTATATAGCTGGATAAAAGATGCAGAAGGACAGGTAATTGCAACAGCAGAAGAGACATCCGGTCCGGCTGCTGATGAATGGACGAAGCATTCGATGACTTATACCTACACAGCTACTGACAAGAAGGCAGCATCAATCTACATACTGTTCAGAAGCTGCAACGGAGAAGGCAGTGTCTCGACACAGCAATCATTCGAACTCGGAGAGGAAACTGTCACTGCACACGCCGGTTCGATGTTCAAGATAGATGATATAGAATTAATTTACGAATAGAGATAAGACGATGAAAAAGATTTTTTACCATATAGCAATTGCCGCAGTAATACTGTCCGGATGCAACCGCAAGATGTTTGAACCTGAGACCATCGGTACCTTGCAGCTCGACTTGTCATGCAGCAACAATTTCAATGAAATCACGACCAAGGCCGATTCGGACGAAGACATCATAAACGGCCTCACAATCGACATCGTACGCACATATGACGGTTTGACAAAGACATACGCTCCTTTCAGTTCCATAAGAGGCACCGTCATAGAGCTCGGTTCCGGAGACTACATCATCAAGGCATACTCACCTGACCATGAGGAAGTCGCATTCGAGCAGCCTATATACAGCGGCTCAAAAGGATTTGATATCGCTACAGGCCAGGTGACCGTGGTAAACCTCGTTTGCGCCATCACTAACATGAAAGTGTCCATCAATCTGTCTGCCAACTTTGTTGAGGAACTCTCCGACTACACCGTAACCATTGGTAGCTCAAAGGGGTATCTTTCATGGCAGAAGAATTCAGAGCAGAATGACTTCAAGCCGGTCATCATAGACGGACAGACATACTACACCTGCGCAAAGGCCGGCTATTTCACGGTCGGCAAGCTCACTGTACAGGTTGCAGGACACAGGGCAATCGACAACTCTACTGCTTCAACCGTCTTCTACATCGACGAAGTTGCAGCCGCTGACCACCATATCCTCAACCTGGATGCGAAGGTCACCGGAACACTCAATGGAATCAGCATCACCCTGGATCACAGCGTCAACAACTATTCATACCCCGTCGAAGTCCCTGGTTTCGATGAGGAACCGGTTCCTGGTGATGACATAGTAGTTGACCCTGACCCGGGACCGGGAACTGATCCTGAGCCATCCACCGCACCTGAAATGATATGGGAAGCCAACCCGACATTCGCACCGATGCCTATCAATGAGGACCTGAACGCAGACCTCGTCGTGAAGGCACCGGAAGGAATCAGCCAGTTCAAGGTAAACGTCGACTCCCCGACTCTCGGAGATGCCATCGCAGCCCTCACATCAGACGGTTCGACCACGATGGACCTTGTCAACGACCAGGCGATAATAGAATTCCTTGCCAATCTCGGAATACCTACCGGAGAGAACATCGTCGGCAAGACATCCGTCGATTTCTTCATCACGAGCCTGGTGCAGATGATAAACATGTACGGTCCAGAAGCCGGCACACAGCATCATTTCACACTCATCGTCACCGATGAGAAGGACCAGACAATGAACCAGAAAGTCACATTCGTATCAGAGTAGCATTAACGCAGACATCATATCATGAAACACAATATTTCATACCTGATGGTTGCGCTGCCGCTGCTGGCCCTTGCCTCCTGCAACAGGGAGCTGATAGAGCCGGAAAGCTACGGCTACCTCTGTCTGAACATGGACAGCGACCTTTCAGCCGATGTCATTGTGAAATCTTCCGAAGAGCAGGACATCCCGTTCTCGGTGGATGTGGTCAATGTCGTCGGGCAGACAGTCGCACACGTGGACGACCATCGCACGGTAACAGCAGAGAACCCTCTCATGATTCATTCGGGTTCATACGAGGTCCTGGCCTACAATGGGGAGAATCTCAACGCCTCCTTCGGCAACCCTTATTACGAAGGCAGGTGCAAAATCAGGATAATCCCTGACCAGACCGTCACAGCCGACATAACCTGTACGCTCGCAAACACGGTATTTTCAGCAAGTTTCTCCGATGATTTCCAGGATTTCTTCGAAATTTACCAGGTGTCTGTCACAAACGGGGTCGGAGAAGCGCTCGTCCTGAGCAACTCCCCTCTCGAGGGCAATCCGAACGAGGCGGGATTTGACGCCGAAGCCTATTTTGCTGTCACGGGCACTCTCTCCTGGGAGCTGTACCTGCGCAACAAGGACGGCGGGGAATACACCCAGCTCAAGAAGACATACACCGATGTGGCAGCAAAGGAGCATTATCATCTGACATTCAACCTCGGTCCTCAGGACAGCGAGGATGGAGCCTTCACCATAAAGGTGTCGCTTGACAGCAGCATGGATGAAAGCAGCCATGACATAATCCTCGACTACGACACAAGCAATCTGCCGTCAATCACGACCGATGAAGAGTCCGGAATAGTTTCAGGAGAGACTGCCCCTATACCTTTCGGGAATACGGAGCCTATCGGCTTCACGATGTCTGCTCCGGAAGGAATAGTCAGCTTCCGGATATCCCACGAGAGCCAGGAGCTTTCCGACCTCGGCCTGCCTGAAGTTGTCGAACTTGTAGGAGCAGATGCCCAGACAGAGAGTCTTTTGGATGCACTAGGAATAGATGCAAGCGATGTCCTGACCCGTTCCATTACGGAAGGTGCTACGGCAATCTCATTGGATATCACCGACTTCATCGCCCAAGTTCCAGTCGGGGACTACAAGATGGATTTCACCATCATCGACACGAAGAAGCATTTCAGCACATTCAACCTCGTATTTGAAATCATATCCGACATTGAAGCCGATGCCGTCGGGGCAAGTGCAGGATGGGCATCATTCGCAAGGCTCGAAGGACGATTCTTCGTATTGCCTGCTCCTGAAGGCCTTACATTCCAATACAAGGAAGCATCAGCGTCATCTTGGAACGAGGTCCCTATTTCCGAAGTATCTGTAAACAGCTCCACAAAGAGGTTCACCACCATACTGAAGAGCCTGAAGCCATCGACTGAATATGTGTTCAGGGCAGTATCAGCCCAGGACAAGGAGACCAAGGAAATGAGTTTCACGACTTCGTCAGCCGAGACGCTCCACAACCTAAGCTTCGACAACTGGTCAAGCAACGACAAGATGCCTGATGCCGAAGGTTATGCAATCTGGGATTCCGCCAACTCCGCAGGCGCCGCCACGACGACATCCCCTACTGACGATGCCGTAAGCGGAAAGGCTGCAAGGCTGGAGAGTGTCACCGCATTCGGACTCATGGCTGCAGGAAACATCTTCACAGGACAATTCGTGGGACTCGCAGGACTCGGAGCCGAACTAGACTGGGGTGTACCGTTCACTTCACGGCCGATTGCCTTGAGAGGATATTACAAATATGCCCCTAAGACCATCGACAAGACCAGGGATCCTTATACCGACAAAGCTGGCCAGACCGACGAGAGTCAGATCCTGATATTCCTGACCGACTGGTCCACCGCATTCAGGGTAAACACCAGCAAAAAGACTTTCGTTGACCTGGACAACGACGCTGGGATAATAGCCCTTGGCCAGTTGAACTCCTCGGATACGGATTCAGGATATGTTAAGTTCACCCTTCCTCTCGTGTACCGCGACAGAAGCCGCATCCCGACATATATTGTGATTGCAGCTGCATCAAGCCGATATGGAGACTATTTCACCGGAGGTGTAGGCTCGGTTCTCCAGATTGACGAATTCGAACTTGTCTATGACCCTGCGGAACTGACACAAAGCGAATTCGACACGGTATTCAGCAAGGTTGAACCATTCTGAAAGGAACTATGAGAAAAATCGCTTTCATATTGACAATGTTGCTTGGTTGTACAAGTGCTTTCGCAGTCTCGAACAAGAAGTCCAAGACCGTTGAGCCGTTTGAGAGAGGGCTTGGCGGGACACTGACGGGAGTCTTTGTGCCGAAAGGGACTGTATCCACGGGTATCAACTTCAACTACAAGACAATTGATCTGGGTGGCAATTCGAGCGATGACTTCGGTTACTCGATGCTTTTCGGTCTTCTCGGAGACCTGAAAGGCAGCATGTACACATTCGGTGTCGCTCCTCAGGTATCATATTTCCTGGCCGACAACCTGTCCCTTGGTGTCAGGTTCGACTACGACAGGTCATTCCTCACCCTGAACAGTGCATCATTGTCAATAAGTGACGACATTGGGTTCAGCCTTACGGACTACAACATGTTCCAGCATACTTTCAGCGGATCGTTGACCACGAGATATTATATGCCTTTGGCCAACAGCAAGAGGTTCGGAGTGTTCGTCGAAGCACGGGCTACCGGGGTTTACGGACAATCAAAGTTATGGAAGGTAGTGGAGGAGGATAAATACGGCACATACTCCGTGACCCTCAAGGGAGCACTTACATTCGTGCCGGGCATCTGCATATTCGCCACGGACAATGTAGCCGTTGAGGTTGCGATAGGCGTACTCGGCCTTGAGTATTCGAGGGTTGACCAATACCGCAACCAGGTGGAACACAGCGTAAAGACTACCAGCGGAGCCAACTTCCGCATCAATCCTTTGTCAATCGAGCTGGGCACGAGTTTCTATTTCTACACCGGCCCGCACAGCAAGAAGGCGAAGAAAAACAACATCAAATGAGAAAAAGCATCCATATAATCTGTGCCGCAATGGTACTTCTGCTCGGCTCTTGCATCGAGAACGACCTTTCATATCCTGATGTCCAGGTTGAAATCGTCGCCTTCGAGATGGACGGCCTGAAGGAAAAGACCATTGACTACAATGCACATGCGATCTCCGTAATCCTCGGCGAGACTGTGGAAATCTCCGCCGCGAGGGTGACGGATTTCCGCATCAACGATGGAGCGACCTTCCCTGACGGCGAATTCCCTCAGGTCCTGGACCTGAGGGAGCCATACAGGTTCCGCATGAAGATGTATGAGGTTGAGGACTGGTGCCTTATTGCGGCTCAGCCTATTGACCGGCATATCAGGTGCGACAACCAGATAGGAGAAGCTCTGTTGAATGTGGAGGAAAAGACCGCATATGTCACAGTCGTGGAGAGCCAGCCTCTAAATACCATCAGATTCACCGATGTCAAGCTGGAGCCGGAAGGGTCCGTGGTCAGATACACCTCGGGTCATATATCAGAGAATGGCACAAGCCATACGGTAGTGGAGGAATGCCATTTCCCGATGGTACTCGACTGTTCGGTCACCCGCAAATTCTATGTAGAATACAAAGGAGACCAGATTGAATGGTCTGTCACATTCCTTCAGCAGCCGGTAAGCGTTGAGGTGAAAGATGTGAACGCATGGACTTATTCAGCTGAGGTGCAAGGGATTACAGATGGACGAGGTACCCCGATGTTCGAATACAGGGAGTCCTCGGCTCAGGAATGGAAGTCTCTGGAGGATATAACCGTAGAGGGTACCATAGCCTATGGAACGATTGAAGGCCTTTCCGAAGATACGGAATACTGCGTAAGGCTCGCAAACGGCACGGATGTCAGCAGCGAGATGACTTTCCGCACCGGAAAGCCCCAGCAGCTTGAGAACATGGACTTCGAGACCTGGCATCAGGCCGACCCGAATGACTGCTGGTATCCGTTCCCAGCCGGAGAGTCAAGCGGCATATGGGGCACTGCCAATCCTGGAACGAATTTCCTGAACGCAATGAACCCTACACGTCCGGAATACAGCCATGTAGCCGTGCCTGGCGGCACTGCCGTAAGACTCGAGAGCATGACTCCGTTCGGGGTTTTCGCTGCCGGCAACATATTCACGGGCAAGTTCAACAAGTTCTCTTTCAGCGATATGACTGCATATCTCGAATGGGGAACGCCATTCACAGGCCGTCCATATTCAATGAAAGGATACCTGGACTATGCTCCGGTGGTGATAAACAAGACCCAGGACAAGGTGAGCGGCAAGGCGAACCCGCACAAGGACAAATACGGCCTGATGGACAACCTTCAGATATTGGCCGTGCTGGTGGCCGAGGCAGAGGATGAAGCCGACAAAGGACCTTTCCCTGTGGTAAGTACAAAGCCAGGGGAACCGGACCTCAGGAATGATCCGCGCGTGATAGCATTCGGAACCATCGAGAGCGACAAGAACACAGGAGGGAAATACGAGGAGTTCGAATGTGTCCTCGAATACAAGGACAACAGGACTCCTGACTATGTGATTGTGGTGGCCTGCTCATCATTATGGGGCAACTACTTCACCGGAGGAATCGGTTCAGTGCTGTATGTGGATGATTTCAGGTTTGAATACAAATAAAGATGAATAAGATTATAACTGTGATGAAAAAATTGTTTTACATGTTGCTTGCCATGATGATGGCGATTGCATGTCAGGACATCAGGGTGGACTCACCGGTGGAGTACGGACAACTATCCGTGGCTCTCGAAGGGAATTCGCCTGTCGTTGATGTGGAGACCAAGGCCACCACCCTGACGGCAGAAGAAGCGGCTGACTATCTTGTGTCCGTATATGGTGACGCAGGATGTACCGGGACGGCGGTCGTAGGTCCATTGAAATATTCCGAATTCGGTACACGGACTCTTCCGCTCGGGACATATTATGTGATGGCAGAAAGCTGCACGGAAACTGAAGCGGAAAGTTACGGCGACAACAAAGGAAAACTGCGCTACAAGGGTATCAGTGCGGCAGTTGCCCTGACTCCGAGCAGCCTTGTACAGAATGCCGTGGTAAACTGCACTGTCCAGAACGCCAAAGTCACGGTCGCGTTCGGTGAATCCGTGTTCGACGGGGAAGATTGCAGGCTTTCGGATTTCAAGGTGTCGCTTTCCACCACGACCAAATCGTATGATGTGGCTGCATCCAAGACCGAGACCGAAGTCTATTTCAATCCGGGGGAACTTGAATATGTCATTTCCGGCACATTCACACAGACAGGGAAGAATATCGCGACAACCCCTGCCAAGGTAACCTTGGAAGCGAAAAGCAATGTAAAGCTGAATGTCAAGGTCAATCTGGACAACGGTCAGATCGGGTCAGCACCGACCATTACCATTGAGCCGCTTGACGAAAATGCTCAGACTACGGAGGACGCAGAGTTCAATCCATACAATAACTGATTATCAACAAAAATTAAGATTCTATACCATGAAGAAAATTTTCATTTTTGTCGCTGCTCTCGCAGCGATGACAGCTTGCAACAAGAATGTGTTCAGCCCGGCCATATCCGAGGAGGATTACGGATTCATTTCACTTGGACTTGACGCCGATACTGAAATTGTAACTACCAAGGCTTCGACGACTGTAACAAAGGAAGAAAGCGGCTACAATGTCACTTTATACAAACATAATGGAAGCGCCTTTGACGCCGTCTGGACTAAAGAATACAAGGATATCCAGGACAGCGACCTGAAAGTTGTTGCTGGTACTTACAAGATTTATGCAGAGAACTATACCGAGGCTGAGTCACTTTCTGCCAACGAGAATTACGGTGCTGTCAGGGTTACCGGTTCTTCTGAGGAATTCACCGTCACGGCAGGTGGGACGTCTCAAGCGAACGTGGCATGCACTCCTGTCAATGCCAAAGTCTCAACTGCTTATGCGGAGGGATTCACTGCCACATTCACAAATCCATCAGTGTCCATCAGCGATGCCAGCCGTAATCTGACTATGACACCATATGACGAGTCTACAAAGACAGGCAGCATAGCATATTTCAGCGAGAGCACATCATCAATCAATTATTCGCTCACAGCAACGGTAAACTCAGTTCAGAAGACCTGGAAAGGGACTTCCAATATTACAGCCAGGAAATGGAACAAGATCACCTTCTCGTCCACAAACAAAGGCTCAATCACCATCACCATCACGGCAGATGATGAAATAACTGATGTTGCGACGGTTTCTGTTGACCTTGATCCTTTGGACGGTGAACAGAATTCTGGTTCAGACGAGTAAGAAGAGATGAAAAAGACAGCCATAGCAATCAGCGCGTTGATTCTCGCAGCCTGCAATATGGATGTGATTGAATCCCAGCAGATGGGGACGATCACACTCTCCGTGTCGCAGACAGTGGAGGTCACGGCTGAGACAAAGGCTGTTGGAAGCGTTGATTGCAGCGGATTCCTTGTAGGCATAGCCGGACAGACATTCCTCGGCAACGAATATTCCTGGTCGGGAACATACGGCAGCATAGAAGGAGAGATGGAAATCCCTTATGGAAGTTATTCCGTTTCCGCAGAGAGCTGTTCCGAAACTGTCGCTCAGACAGGATTCGGGTGTGTAAGATATTTTGGTGAATCAGGCCAGATTGACATATTGTCCCCTGAACCTGTCCCGGTGAGCGTCACATGCAACATGGCCAACGGAAAGGCCACTATCACATTCGACAGCAGTTTCCTAGAAGATTTCGAGGATGTGTCTTCAAAGATGTCGGTGGATGAAAGGGATGTTGCATTGACCGGGGAACAGTCGGACGGCAATACGGAAGTATATTTCAATGTGTCATCTTCCGGAAGCCACCTGATTTATACCATATATGGCACTGTCGGCAAGGGAACGGCAAACGAGAGGAAGCTCAGCTATTCCAACAGCGCCTCACCGCTTCTGCTCAGCCCGGCGAAATGGGCGAAGATAACGATCAGGAGCAACCATAACGGCCTGATAGGCCCAGGGATTGATGCCGACGAAGATTTCGACGAGAACTCGTCATCAGAGATCCTTGACCCGAGCGAAGGGGAACTCACGACTGATGACATGATGGGGTTGCCGTCCATATTAGTGGACACGACTCTTGATGATGTCACTGAAATAGACTGTGAGATAGATGTTTTGTCATTATGAAGAAAGAATTGTACATATCCGTCATCATCGTGGCGACTGCATGGATGACTTCATGCCAGAGAATGGTAATTGAGGATGCACAGTACGGCGTCCTGTCGGTATCCGTCGAGAACTCCCCGGTGGAGGTCATCGAGACAAAGGCAGATGACGATGAAGGGACCGTATCGGTGGACGATTTCTCCGTGACCATCGCATCAGCCACGAATTCATACAGTTACATATATGGCGAGATGCCATCATCCATAACTCTGCCGGTAGGCAGCTACAACATCCATGCGGAGAATGTCACTCTGGAGGAGTCGCTTACGCAGCCTGACAAATGGGGGCAGAAAAGATTCGCAGGAGACGAGATAGGCGTCGCTGTCAGCGGTGACGGTTCCGTTGCGAACGCCACCGTGAACTGTACGATGGTGAATTCCGCCCTGTCAGTCATTTTCGACCAGACGGTGCAGGAATATTTCAGCAGCTATTCACTCAGCGTTTCATCCGATGAATCACGCAAACTTGTGTTCGATTCTTCCAATTCGTGGAACTCTTCTGACAGGACGGGGGCTATAGCCTATTTCGAAAGCTCAGTCTCAGTTTCCTACAGTTTCATCGGAACACCAAGCGCCGGCGGTGATGACTTCTCAACCACAGGATCCTTCACGTTGCAACCTGCGAACCATCTTTTCCTGACAATAAAGGTCAGACAGACGGAAGACCCGCAGGCAGGTTCCGTAGGAAAGCCGTCCATTACTGTTGACCAGACCTGCGATGACCTCTACGACTCAATCACAGTCGATCCATCCGAAGGTGGTTCGACGATTACAGAATAGAATCATGAATTTAAGAATCAAGAATATCACACTCATAGGTCTTACGGCTGTCGTTTGCGCCTGCAACGGGATTTCCATTGAGGAAGACCCTTGCACCGGATACCTCGGCTCCGTGGTTTTCGACGTGGATTTGACCGTGGATGTGTTCACACAGACCAAGTCCGCTCCAGATCTTAAACCGCTTGATGTCCCTGCACTTGCAGATGTGAATTTCATAGTCAAGGACAAGGACGGCTCTGAAAAGTATAACGGGAAAGGCGTATGGGCTGAGCCGATTGTCATGCCCGTGGGTGACTACACCATCGAAGCCAGATTCGGTTCAAACGGCTTCGGTGCTCCTTTCTTCTCAGGTACGGCTTCCGGCACGATCAAGCCTTTGGCTACCGAGAATCCTGAGGTCGGGATGACACTGCAGAATGCAATGATTGCAGTCGGGCTCAAAGATGATTTCAAGCAGCATTTCATCCCTGACGGTGAGAATCCGTTGACGATCACATCGACATCGGGCAGCGTGAACGGCGGGCTCGACACCTATTTCTTCGTACCTGCCGGTGAAGGACTTACCATCACGATTGCCGGGGCATCATCTGCAGGAATCGCCAAGACGCTCACATACAATTTATCCGCACTCAACGCTGCTACCGCACCTTACATTGAATGTGGATTGGACTCATCTGCCAGTGGTCCGTCAATCACCCTTTCGGGCACGCCTGAGGCTTGGGGGACAATAGCCTATGTCCCACAAGCCAGCACACTGAATATATCCGACGACAATCTCGCCAAGATGAAATATTATGCTTCCTCAGACGGCTGGGCAAGCCAGGTAGAGGGAAGCATTTCTGGAGAATATGTCAGATTCACCGGGCTGACTTCCGGGACGGATTATAAAGTCCGTGCCGAAATAGGCGCCCTCAAGAGCAATGTGCTGGACATCAAGACTTCAACCGATGGACTTTCTGTCGGATCCGCAACGCATACTTACACTTCCGAGATTCTTGACGGTACGGATTTCACGGCATCGTACAGCATTCCTGAAATAATCCGTTCCGATATTTCCAGTGTAACACTGTCTCTCTGCAAAGAAGACGGCACAGTGCTCCGCAGCGCGGATCTGGGCACCAGTTCAACAACCTGGGCATCTGACGGCTCTGCGGATTCTGATTGGCCATTCCTCCCTGAAGGTACCTACACACTGAAAGGACAGGTAATCCAGAACGGAAAGACTGTTGACTTCACTTCACTGCAGGTTGTTGCGCCGGAGACTCCGGATTTTACCGTGACAGTTTCGGGTAAAACTACATATAATTATGCACAGACAGATGTATCCACGGCAAACTCAAAGGTTGCTGAGACAATTTATGAAGTTGGATATGCTGTCACCGATATTTCTACGAATCTCCTGAATAATTCCAATTATGGATTAACAGCTCAATATGCCGTCAATGACAACATTGTCTCACTTACAGAAAACACGATCACTGGATGTGACTGGGGAGAAAACATATTGACCGCTACCGTGACTTTTGCAGGTAAGCCTGTGACATCAGGCGGACTGAGTTGTCATATAACGGGGTTGCCGTATAAGGCAACTCCACCAACAAATACTGGAGATCATCCTTGGAGTGGAAACGCAAATTCATGGAAATCAGATTGTGTTAGGATGTACACTCACAGTATAACACAAACTTTTTATTCCCCAGCTGAAAAAATAGATATATCTGTGTATTATAAAACGATAACAAAATCTGGAGGCTCCAGAGGATATTTCTATTTATATGCGAGCGGAGAAACCATAAAAGAGTTTGAGCACTATTATGGGTGGGCGACAAATCCCCAAACATATGATGATGAAGAAACTATTAGTAGTGTTGAATTGACTAAAGACAATCCAACGATTCAATGCTCAACCAAACAAGGTATAGGAGGCAGTGGTGTAAATTACATAGAGATATATTCCATAATAGTTAATTATCAATAGAATCATAGTACTTGGAGCCCCTTTTCAACAATCTGAACAAAGGGGCTTACTTATTTATAAAAATACTACCACTATCACCATAGGGAGCGCAGCGAAAACTGACATAGTATTTGCCATCAGAATATCATACCGAGGGCGTAATCAGTACCCTCCAGCCTCCTGCATTGTCCTTGGCTTCGATGTAGCCTTTCTCCTTCAGGCTTCCCAGAAGGCGCTGGACTGCGGATTTGTTGATGCCGGTGAGTTCCCGCAGTGATTCTATGGTGACAGATGGCTGGCTCTGCATCGCGCGGAGAATCCTGGCGTAGTTCGGGGTGCGGAATTCGACTCTCAGACCGTCGTACCACCATACGTTTTCGTCAGGCTCGGTGACGAAGCGTACATCGTTGTAGATTTCTTCAGCGGCAAGGGCTGAGAAGTATCGCAGGAACGGGCGTATGTGCTCCAGCGGTGCGTGAGCTCCTGTGCTCGGGGTTGGTCCGACTTCAAGGTCGGCCTGATGGAGGGTTTCCAGATAGTTCTGTTTGTCCCGGCTGCGGACTACTATCATTGGATAGTCGTGGCGGGCGAGTATGTAGTTGGCCATCAGGCGTGCGATTCGTCCGTTGCCGTCCTCGAAGGGGTGGATTCGGATGTAGCGGTAGTGGAAGAGGGCTGCGAGTTCTACTGGAGAGAGTTTGCCACTTTGTTCTTCTTCGTTATACCAGTTTACGAGGTCTGTCATCAGTGCAGGGGTTTCTTCCGGTGATGCGTATTCAAAGCGGTCTCCGTAACGGGTAATTACACTGTTGGGACGGGTCTTGTATTGTCCTGCGTGGATGACATAACTGCCTTGCTGTCCGCCCGGGAGTTTGGTGTGGACGGTGTAGTCTTCGCGGATGAGGGTTTTGTGGAGCTGGCGGATGAAGTTCTGCGTCAATGGCATATCTTTCAGTCCGGCTTGTTCCTGCATCATCTTCAGGCCTACATTACTGGCTTTCATTTCTTCGAGGTCTTTCATCTGTGCTTCGCCTGTGACCTTGCCGAAGAGAAGGAGGAGCTCTGTCTGTCCGTAGGTGAGGGTGTTGCCTTCGATGTGGTTGCTGTTGAAGTTGAAGTCAACGGTGAATTTGCGGCTGAGCCGCTCCCGGTCGCGTTCCGAGAGCGGCTGTATGCCTTTCCAAGCTTCTATTGCTTTGGTGATATTGAGGTATCTCATCGAGCTAATATTTTCTAATTCGTGGTAAAGATACCACTTTTTTGTGAACAATTACAATTATTCATATCTTCTGTCAGTCATCCTGCATCAGAGGACAGGATTCTTGAGCATGTTGAAATGATTCCAGTTGAATAGGATTGGCCGTAATTTACAAATTTATCGTTCATACCATAGTAACATGCTCGGGTGCTGGGACATACCGCAACCCTCTCATGAAAGGCGACCAGTACTTCGCCCTCAGACCGGTCCACGTCATCAGCATCACAGACTACAGGCTGCCGCATGACGATGAAAATCAATGGGATGCCGACCACCTCATCTCACACTACCAGTTCATGGAAACCCGGACGAAGGAACTTGCAAGTCCGACGATTAGTGTTAATTTTGCAGAGTTGGAGCGGTTCGACAAGAGCGCCGAGGAGTGTCAGTCGGAGCTTGACTGCCTGCTGTACTGGTTCATCCACTGCGGAGACATCGACATCATCCCGGAGACAATCGCCAGGAATGAGTTCGTCTCGAAGCTGATAGACGCCACCGAGCTCGCTTCAATGACACCTGATCAGAAACTTAGATTCGAGAATGACATTATGAACGAGTTGGACTTTGAATTCCAGAAACGGATGGAGCGCAAGGAAGGGCTTGAGGAAGGACTGACAATAGAGCTGGTTGCGAAAATCTCCGGATTGCCGATAGAGACAGTCCGTGCGCTGTAGATTGGCTGCCATATGACAAGAGGACATTCAAAAGAGCCAGATATGGCCCTGATGGACAAATATATAGAATCCCTGCCCGGAAACATTTCCCCGGAACTTACAAAGGAACTCCGCGAGAACACCCATTGCAGGGTCGTAGGCAGAGGCGAGATAATCACATCATCGTCCTGCCCGTGTCCTTCGGAATGAAATGGATTGACCTCGATGTCGCGTTCGCCAGATACATATTTTCCAACAGCATCCGCCGTCAAAGTGCCCTTCCTTTGAAAATTGAAGAGCATGACGACGGCATCAGGATGCCGTGCAACGTCACCCGATTCGAATGCAGGTTCGGATTCACCGTCACGACGGCCCTGTAACTGCCCTTTGGAAGGGAAATGCTCACTGTCGCCGACACTCCGGTCCCGAACACTTCCATCGAAAGGGTTACATTCCCTTTCCTGTCGGTCTTCATGACAATGTCGGAGGCCTTGCCTTCAACCGTTATACCACCCACACCGTTGGGGCCTCCCCCATTGTACGGAGCTACCTGGATTACGGCCAAATCATCGGAGAGCGAGATGAAATTGGTGGCGGAATTCACATAGGCTGTCTCCCCTCGCCTGAATACAATCTTGTTCGCCTCTACGACGAAATCCAGATTTTCCAATGATGCAAGGGCCTCAACCGCCCTCAAGGAATCCTGTACCTGCTCAATGCGTCTTTCCAATTCGAGACTTTGTCCGTTTTTCAGTTCGGCCTTGGTATAGATACGCTTCTGAGTCTGTGATGCAGCTGACAGGGATATTGTCAGCAGGAGAATCAATAAGAATGGTTTGCTGTTCATGATCGCTTCTGTTTTTGTTGAACTTACCTGATGGTTACATACTGGTTTTTCATCGGAAGTCTCAGGATGGACAGGCTTGGAAGAGGAGCCGCCGACCTTTTCCTGGAAGCGCTGCATGATTGCGAAAAGTACAGGGGTGATGAACAGTAGGGCGAATGTCCCGATTGTCATCCCCGCCGATGTCCCGACACCGAGGGATATGTTGCCGTTGGCTCCGGCTCCCGTGGAAAAGACGAGCGGAATCAGTCCGGCGACCATTGTCAGGGCTGTCATCAGGATCGGACGAAGCCTCTCCTTGGCGGCCCTCGATGCCGCTTCATTTATTGTCATGCCCTCTGAACGGTATCGTTGCGCCAGTTCCGTTATCAGGATTGCGGTCTTGGAAAGCAGGCCTATCAGCATTATCACACCCGTCTGGAGGTAGATGTTGTTTTCAAGTCCGAGCATCCATGTGAACAGGAAACTGCCCATAAGTCCCACCGGTACGGAAAGGATGACGGCCAGAGGGATTATGAAACTTTCGTACAGGGCCGACAATATCAGATATACAAGAATGATGCACAAAGCCATTATGATGATTGTGTTGTCCGTACTGCCGGATTCTTCGCGCGTCATGCCGCTGAACTCATATCCGTACCCGGTCGGCAGATACCTGTCGGCCGTCTCGTGGATGGCGTTGATGGCATCACCGGAACTGTAACCGTCTGCCGGAGCGCCGTTTACAGCTATCGAACTGAACATGTTGAAGCGTTTGAGAATCTCCGGGCCGTAAGTCTTGGTCAGGGTGACGAACTGTCCTACCGGCGCCATTCCTTCAGGGGTGCGCACGAAAACATTGTTCAGGGATTCGGGGTCAAGACGGTACTGCGGCGATGCCTGTACCATCACGCGGTAAACTTTCGAGAAACGGTTTATGTCCGAAGAATATAGTCCGCCGTAATATCCTGAAATGGTCGAAAGAACCTCATCCGGCTGCACTCCTGCTTTCAGGCATCTTGCGGCATCCACCTCAACCTTGTACTGAGGGAAGCGGATGTTGAAGGAGGTGTAGGCCATGCCGATCTCCGGACGTTTGCCGAGTTCGGCCACGAAATCCTGGGCGACATTGTAGAAGTCCGTCACATCGCCCCCCGCCTTGTCCTGAAGACACATCTCGAAGCCGTCCGTCATGCCGAATCCGACTACCATAGGAGGCGAATAGGCGAATATTTCGGCATCTTTTATCGAGGCCGTCCTGCGGTAAACTTCCGCGATGACGGAATCGACATCATCGTTTTTTCCTTTGCGTTCATCCCACGGTTTCAGCCGGATGATGATAAGGCCGGCGGTAGAACTCTTGCCGGAAATGACTCCGAATCCCGGATTCTTCGCGTAGCTCTGTATCTGGGGTATGTCCTTTATGGCATTCTCGACCTCATCCATGATTGCCTTGGTCTGATGGAGGGAATTGCCGGCGGAAGTGGATACATTCACGAAGAACATTCCCTGGTCCTCGTTGGGCACGAGACCCGTCTTTGTATTTGTCATGGAAAGGATGAGCAGGACGAATGCCGCGACCATAAGGACACCGACTATGGCCTTGTGGTTCAGGAGGAAACGGACTCCTGAGCCGTAATGGCCCGCGGCCGAATCGAAAGCGGTGTTGAAGGCTGTCTTGAAACGCTGCCTGAAATTGCGTCTGCCTTCCGGGGCGTCTTTATCCGGTTTCAGCAGGAGGGCACATAGGGCCGGACTCAAGGTCAGCGCGTTCAAAGCCGAGAGTCCCACCGCCACGGCCATGGTTATCCCGAACTGCTGGAAGAAGACGCCCGAGGTACCGCTTATGAATGTGACCGGAATGAATACCGCCATGAATACGAGGGTGCTCACGAGTATCGCCGGGGTGATTCCCGACATTCCCGCCACCGTCGCCTTGTAGGCGGAATCGTACCCCGCTTCAAGTTTCGCCTGGACTGCCTCGACTACGATGATGGCATTGTCAACCACGGTTCCAATCGACAGGACAAGCGCAAAGAGGGTCAGAAGGTTGATGCTGAATCCCATCAGCGCAAGGACGAAGAAAGTGCCGATCATAGAGACCAGCATGCTTATCGTCGGTATCAGGGTAAGCCTGCCGTTCTGCAGGAAGATATAGACCACCAGCACCACAAGGAGCATCGCTTCAATCAGGGTGATGAGCACGTTCTTGATTGAAGCATCCAGAAAGTCCTTTACATTCTGCGTGATGCTGATTTCAACCCCCGGTGGCAGGCTGTCCTTGATTTCATCGAACAGCCGCTCGACCTCCTTCACGATTTCATTCGCATTGGAGCCTGCCGTCTGGGTAATCATGCAGGTGGTCCCCGGATGTCCGTCCGCCTCGCCGTTCATCGAATAGTCCTGCGCCCCGAACCTGACATCGGCCACATCTTTCAGCCTGAGCACCTCCCCGTCCGGAAGAGCCCTTACTACAATCTCTCCGAATTCTTCAGGTGTCTCATAGCGTCCACGGTATTGCATCGCATACTGGAATGTGTTGCCGGAACTCTCGCCGAAACTCCCCGTAGGCGATTCGAGGTTCTGCGCCTGGATTGCGGATGCGATGTCGGAAGGGGTAAGGTCGTACTGGGCCATAAGTTCCGGATTCAGCCACACCCTGACGGCATAGTCGGAGCCTATGACATCCACCCCTCCCACTCCCCTTATCCTGAGTATGCGAGGTACTATATTGATGTTCAGATAGTTGCTCAGAAACAAATCATCAAATTGGTCATCACTGCTGTAAAGGTTGAAAATCATCACCTGGCTGCTCTGCTGCTTGCTCACCTTGACGCCGCTCTTGGTGACATCGGAAGGGAGCTGCCCGTTTGCCTCGGACACACGGTTCTGTACATTCACGGTCGCCATGTCCGCATCGGTCCCCTGTTCGAAATATACCTTGATCGTGGCATTCCCGTTGTTGTCGGCTTCGGAGGTCATGTATATCATGTTCTCGACTCCGTTGATTTTCTCCTCGAGCGGGATGATGACGCTCTTCTGAACGGTGGCAGCGTTAGCCCCTGTATATGAAGCTTCTACCTGAACGGTAGGTGTGGATATGTCCGGATATTGTTCAATCGGAAGGGAAGACAGTCCTATAATTCCCAGAAGAACTATCACTATGGATATGACGGCCGCGAATATGGGCCTGTCTATGAATGTCCTGACAGTCATATCATATTCCTCCTGCTCATTTGTCCGCCGGGACGATCACTGTCCCATTCTTCAGAAGCCCCGCTCCGGAGGACACTATGACATCTCCGACGGAAAGTCCGGAAGTGACCACATAGGTATTGCCGTCATTTTCCGGATAAACCGAAATCTCGGTAGAGACCGCGATTCCGTCAACGACCTTGTATGTGAATTTCCTGTCCTGCAATTCATAGGTGGCCGATTGAGGTATCACAATGACATCGTAGAGCACGACCGGGAAGACTATGCATCCCGACCCTCCGCTGAGCAGTTTCCGTTCCTTGTTCGGGAATACCGCCCTAACGCTGACGGAACCTGTGGTCCTGTCTATGACGCCGCTTATGGTCTCCACTTTTCCTTTGTGGGCATATATCTTACCTGTGCTGAGTTTCAATTCCAGCTCCGGCATCCGGGCGACGGCTTCGTCCAAGGAGCCGCTTTCCTCCGTCATCTGGAGGACCTGCGTCTCGGACAGCGAGAAATACACGAACATTTCCGAATTGTCGGACACCGTTGTCAACGGGGTGGATGTCGAAGGCGATACCAATGACCCAATGCGGTATGGCAAAGTCCCAACCACCCCGTCGGAAGGACTTCTGACAATGGTGTAGGACAGGTCGTTTTCCGCATTCACCAGCTTGGCCTCGGCCTGTGCGAGACGTGCGGAAGCCGCCTCCAACTGATTCTGCGCCGTCTTGAGGTCGAACTCCGACACCACTCCGCTGTTATGAAGTTCCTGTTTGCTGTCCACGGTCATACCTGCCAACTCGACCTCGGCGGCGGCAGCCCGGACATCGGCCCTGGCAGTCTCCACGGCCGCTTTGCAGGCCACCTGATCCAAAGTGAAAAGGGGCTGTCCCTTGGAGACGTTCTGCCCCTCCGTCACGTGGATTCCGGTGATCAGTCCGGAAATCTGGGGCCTTATCTCAACATCCTGACGCCCCTTTATTGAAGCCGAATAGACAGTCGAAAGCACCTTGTCGGTCAGTTCGACCTCGAGTGTCGGATATTCCATCCCCTTGTCCGTCAGGGAAGAATCATCTCCGTTCCTGCAAGACGAGGCTGCAATGCCCGTCAATATGATGAGGGCAAAGCCGATATTCACGATTTTTCCGTTTCCCATGTTGTTCTGATTTTTCAGGACACAAAACTACCTGTTCGGGGCAAGATACTTTTATACCGGATGCAAGGATTATTGTACCGTTTCCGGATATGGAGGCCTTCCAGATGCCCGGGCATGCCGGTTACATAAACATATTTTCCTAAATTTGAAACCACAAAACGACACGGGATGGACAGGACCATTAAAATAGGAGTCGGCACATTGCCGATGCTTTCCAGGAAGAATACATTTTCCTGCCGGTACGAGGATGCCGTGGAGGTAATCAGGCTCGAAGGCGACAAACTGAACGAAAACGGACTCCCCGATGTGTCCGCACCACTCGAAATCGACTCTTTCAACATAATTTTCACGGTTGCGGGCAGGGCGACTGCCGAGGTCAATTCGGAGGAATATGAACTGCTTCCCGACACGATGCTGAACCTGATAGGTGTCAAGATCCTGCGCAATGTCAGGTTCTCCGACGACTACAGGGGCTGGCATCTGATGGTCAGCAAGCAATTCTACGACGATGTTTTCAAGGAAGGCAAGCACCTGACCCCGGAAAGCGCGATGTACAAGACGCACTTCCCTTACGACAGCATATCTCCGGAAGAAAGCCGCATTCTCGAAGACTGTATCCTGAACATCGTCAGGACGATAGGCAGGACCGGGCATATCTGGTACAGAAGGATGGTGGAAACAAGCGTCCGCATCTTCTTCATGGAAATCGGCAACATCGTGATAGCCAGGATTCCGTTGAAGGAAGACAGGAAACTGTCGAATTACGATTTGCTGTTCTACCGCTTCATGCAGCTTGTTGCGGAGTACGGCAGGGAACGCAGAAGCGTAAGGTTCTATGCCGACAAGCTGTGCCTGTCACCTGAATATCTGTCCCAGGCAATCAAGGCGTTTTCCCACAAGCCGGTCACCTGGTGGATAAATGACGCATTGGTGATGCAGGCCAAGACCTGCCTGATGGACAGCAGCCTGTCGATACAGCAGATTGTAGAGAGGATGAATTTCGCCGACCAGTCGTCGTTCGGAAGGTTCTTCAGGAGGAACACGGGAAAATCACCTGCCGGGTACCGGAAGATGTTCAAATAGGTGGGAATTTTTTTTTTGAAAAAGGAATAAAGATTATTCCCTTGTGGCAAGGAGTGGACATCCTGCCGATATTCTCCTTAATTTTATAAGGATTATGCGGTCATCCGGACATTAAAATTCTTGATATTATGAAATTTGTCGAATTCCAGAAGGACAAGGAAAACCAGGATCAGAAGGAAACCCAAAGCACGGCCAGAAACGGTAACATGCCGAATTTCTGGACAATTCTGCTGATGTTCGTCATCCTTGCGCTCATCAACGGCCTGCTCTTCCCCGCAGGCAGAGGCAACAGCCTGATAGAGACCGACTACGGCACATTCATCTCCGACGTGGAGAAAGGACTCGTGCGCGATGTGGTGATAGAGGACAACAAGGTGCTATATACCAAAAGCCTTGCTTCCAGCTACGGGGAGAAGCTGAAGGGAAGGCGCGACACCACATACATCACAGGTGCAGTCAGCGACCCCGGCCTTGTGGACAGGCTGTCCAAGGCGGACAGTCCGAATGAGGACGGCAAGATCCGGTTTGTCAAGAAAATCAGCAGGGAGAAATCCCCTATCCTGAATTTCATCCTATGGTGGATACTCCCGGGCATGCTCATTTACTGGTTGGTCAATTCAGCCGCGAAGAAGGTCGGGGGCATGCGTCAGGGCGGAGGTCCTATGGGCAATTTCATGCAGTTCGGGCAAAGCGGGGCGAAGGTCTATGCCGAGGATGACATCAAGACGAGGTTCAGCGATGTCGCCGGTCAGGACGAGGCCAAGGAAGGGCTGATGGAGGTGGTCGATTTCCTCCACAATCCGGAAAAATACAACGAACTGGGAGCCCGTCTGCCGAAGGGTGTGCTTCTCGTGGGCCCTCCGGGTACTGGTAAGACGCTGATGGCAAAGGCCGTGGCAGGAGAGGCAGGAGTACCTTTCTTCTCGATGTCCGGCTCGGAGTTCGTGCAGATGTTCGTCGGAATGGGTGCAGCCAAGGTGCGTGACCTTTTCAGCCAGGCTCAGGCCAAGGCTCCGTGCATAGTGTTCATAGATGAGATTGACGCCATCGGAAAGAGCCGCGAAGGCAACATCGGAGGCAATGACGAAAGGGAGCAGACCCTCAACCAGCTTCTGACGGAGATGGACGGGTTCGACGGGAACAAGGGGGTTATCATACTCGCCGCCACCAACCGTCCGGACAGTCTCGACAAGGCTCTCCTGAGGCCAGGAAGGTTCGACAGGAGGGTACAGATGGAACTCCCTGACCTTCAGGGCAGGAAAGCCATCCTCAACGTGCATCTGAAGAATATCCGCCACGAAGACATCGACCTTGACCTGATTGCAAGGGCGACTGCTGGTTCGTCAGGGGCTGAGCTTGCCAACATAGTCAACGAGGCAGCCCTCAGGGCAGTCCGTTCCGGCAAGAAGGCTGCCACGACAGAGGACCTTGAAGAAAGCGTGGAGGTGGTGATGGCTGGAGAGCAGAGGAAGAATGCAGTCATCTCGGCAGAGGAGAAGCGCATAATCGCATATCACGAGATCGGCCATGCGATGGTGGCCGCTGTCCAGAGCAATTCGGCTCCGGTGCAGAAAATCACCATAATCCCGAGGACTTCCGGGGCTTTAGGCTACACGATGCAGGTGGACGAGGGCGAGAAATTCCTGTACAGCAAGGAATATCTGCTGAACCGCCTGGCAACCCTCACGGGAGGAAGGGTGGCCGAGGAACTTGTATGCGGGACCTGCACCACCGGCGCATCCAACGACATCGAGAAGGCCACACAGATGGCCCGTGCCATGGTCACCACTTACGGTATGAGTGACAGGTACGGCATGATGGCGCTGGAGACGAGGGGCAACTCCTACCTCGGAGAATCCTCCAGGCAGGCCTGCTCGGACAAGACCGCAGCCGAGGTTGACGAGGAAGTCCGCACGATGATTGCCGAGGCCAAGGAGAAGGCTTCCAGGATAATCTCCGGGAACATGGATAAAATGAACTCCTGTGCGGAATACCTTCTCGAGAAGGAAACCATCACAGGAGATGAGTTCATGTCTATATTGAAATCTTAGACTATTTCAGATATGCGTCCTCGACGACTTTTGCGCTGCGGCTTATGAAGTCGCTGAGGGCTTTGCCTTTCAGCATTCCGTTGGCAAGGAGGGCGAGGAATCCGAGGGCGTCCTCACATCCACCCCCTCCCGTCCTCCTAAGGAACACTGCCTCATTGTCATTCCGAGCGAGCATTGCCCCTCTGTCATGTCGAACGAAGTGAGACATCTCTTTCCTGTCACGGCCCCAGGATTCTGCCCGAATTTGTTCCATTTTGCAGCAAAATCAGACAAATTTTCATATCCGAATCGGCTTTCCATCAATGTAGGAGGCCAATTTCTGCATTTATCCGTGTTTTTTTTCGGTACACGGATAATACTCCCGAACTTTGCCCCGGTTGAACATAAAATGTATTTGTCATGATAATGGAACGCAAA
>JBJEBR010000060.1:0-34689 GCA_051870255.1 Candidatus Cryptobacteroides sp. | reverse complement strand
GTAAGCTGGATAGGGATGCTTGTCCTGTATATATGGGGGACGGGCACCAATTCCGCCGGGGAGCCTATGTCCCTGAAGACTCTCCTGGTGTGGCTTGCGGTCATGATAGTAGTCACGGTCGTAGATTACTTTGTCCCGATGTATTTTACGAAACTTACGGGAGGAAGCAAATATGCGGAGAGGGGAGCGATGGCAGGACTTGTCATCGGGATTTTCCTGACCCCGATAGGCATGATTCTCGGCGCATTTCTCGGCGCATTCCTTTCTGAATTGTATTATAACAGGAAAGGAGCCTCACAGGCTCTCAAAGCTGCAATGGGCTCCTTTCTCGGATTCATCACAGGCACAGGACTGAAGACCATAGCCGCCTGCATGATGATGTGGCAGATAATCGTCTATCTGTAATACTGCCTGTCTCCGGAATTTTCGGGGGCTGCAATCCCTTTGGTCTTGTCCAAAGTATCCGTTCCGGTGAAAATGATTCGCTGTCGCGTGAAGGCCTGGAAAGGTCGCTGAATTACACGCTAATATCATAATTCATTTGAAGAATATAATAATATTCATTATCTTTGTATTTGGCACATAAAGAATATTATTATAGCTGTTATGGATAATGAATTATTTGTCTACACAACACCCGAAGACATACTCCGGACGCTGTCAAGACTCCTGAAGAAACGCCGGCTTGAAAAGGGCTATTCAAGAGCCTCTCTGCAGGCTGTCACCGGAGTGCCGGCACCGACCATCGCCAAGTTCGAGACCACTTCGGAGATTTCTCTGAAGTCGTTCGTCAGGCTCGCAATGGCGCTTGGATACGAGGAGGAACTGGCCGGACTCCTTACGGAGGATAAGTACACGACCATGGAGGAGATGGAGACCATCAAAAAGAACAGAAACAGAATAAGGGGAACGCGAAAATGCTGAAACTGCCAAAATCACTGAAAGTCCGATACCATGAAGAAGACGTGGGGACATTGGCGATGTCTCCGGACAATTCGCGGTGCATCTTTGAATACGACCGGAAGTGGCTCGCGAACGGATTCTCCATATCTCCGCTGGAACTTCCGCTGCAAGGCGGAACTCAAGTGGCTAAAACAAACAAATTCTACGGCAACTTTGGAATATTCGAAGACAGCATGCCCGACGGATACGGCAACTACCTTCTTGACAGGATATTGAGGAAATACGGCACTTCCCTGTCGGAATTGACCCCGGTAGAGAGGCTGTCATTCGTCGGGACAAGGGGTATGGGGGCGCTGTGTTATGTGCCGGAGACGCCCTTCAATGCGCCCGAGGACTCGGCAACACTTGATGAAATGCAACGGAACGCCCTCGCTGTGCTTTCCGAAAAAGATTTCTCAAAGGCCGAGGCGCTTTATGTCAGAAGCGGCAACAGCGGAGGATGCCGGCCGAAGTGCCTCTGGAACGACGGAGACAAACGGTGGCTCGTGAAATTCAGGCACACATATGACCCCGATGACATGGGGAAGGAGGAATATGATATTCTGAAAACGGCCGGGCTCTGCGGGATCACAGTCCCGGAGGCGAAGCTGTTCAACGGAAAATACCTCGGGACACGCAGGTTCGACATCGCACCGGACGGCGGGAGACTACATGTGGCTACGGCCTCCGGCCTGTTGTGCGAATCCATACGGATGCCCATGATGGACTACAGGAAGCTCATAAGATTCACCCAATATCTGACCGGGGACATCTCCCAGGCAAGGGAGATGTTCAGGAGAATGGTTTTCAACTACGAAATAGGCAACAACGACGACCATGCCAAGAACTTCTCATTCATTCGTTCGGACAAAGGATGGATTTGCTCACCGGCATATGACATCACGAGGTGTCCCAACGCGAATAACGGATTCCACGCCTCGCTCGTGAACGGAAGTGAGAAACCCGAAACCGGGGACTTCGTAGCGGCCGGCGCGGACGCAGGGCTTACCAAAGGACAGGCCCTCGACATCATCCATGAAATCAGAGATGCGGTCGGGAAATACCTCGGCAGAAACTGCGGACAAGCAAAGCCTGACGACATAACTCTATGCCGACCGCAGCCCATAAGGAGAAGACGGTGAAACAGTTTCCAGTTGCCCTCATACAGTTGTAAAATAACAGAACATAAGTTTCTCAAGAAATTTAAAACCTTCTTAAACTAATAATTTTAGTTCATAAACTAAAGAAAATAGTTGTATATGAAAAATTTTTAGTTACCTTTGTGTCGTAAACATATCTGACATGAAGAAACTGACTAAAAAAGAGGATGAGATTATGAATCTCTTCTGGGATAAAGGGGCTATGTTCGTGAAGGAACTGCTTGAGTTATACTCTGATCCGAAACCGCATTTCAACACCTTGTCAACTATGGTAAGGACATTGGAGGCAAACGGCTACCTCAGCCATAAAGCCTACGGAAACACTTACCAGTACTTCCCTGTCGTAAGCCGCGAGGAGTATGCAGGCAGTTCATTCAAGGGAATCATCAGCAGTTATTTCAACAACTCATATCTCAATGCCGTGTCGGCGCTGGTAAAGGAGGAGAAGATCACCGTTGACCAGCTGAAGGAGCTCATCGAGCAGATTGAAAACGGACAAAGCAAATAATCATGACCGGATTCCTTATATATCAAGGCAAGGTTGCAATTGCGCTTGCGGCGTTCTATATGTGTTACCGCCTGCTGCTCAGCAAGGAGACTTTCCATCGTTTCAACAGAATCGTCCTTTTAGGTACGGCTGCTTTGGCATTCGTTCTGCCTTTATGCGTCATCACGGTCAACAAGACTGTCATTCTCTCCTCAAATGAAAGTGTTACCATGGACGTGGAACCGGTTGAGGGTATTGCATACGAAACTGCGGCTATGTCTTCCGAAGATATATGGGCGGCCATTTTTCTCTGCATATTCATCATCGGCGCCCTGACTGTCGTTCTCATGACGGCAATATCCATCATCAAGGTCATGTCAATCATCAGGTCCGGAGAACAGAAGGTCCTCGAGGGCGGCGAGACTCTTGTAATTACAGAAAACGGTACGGCCCCTTTCAGCTGGATGAAATACATCGTGCTTTCACGCGGGGACTATGAGAGCGGCTGCTCCCAGATTCTTACCCACGAAAAGGCACATATCGCCCTCAGGCATTCGTGGGACCTCCTTTTCGTAGATCTGGTCACGGTGCTTCAGTGGTTCAACCCGGTCATCTGGATGCTCAAGTCAGACCTTCGCGCCATCCACGAATTCGAGGCGGACGATGCGGTTCTTCGCAGCGGTGCCAACATCAAGGAGTATCAGTATCTATTAATAAAGAAAGCTGTCGGCAAGAGCGGCTACTCAGTTGCCAACAGCTTTAATCACAGTATTCTTAAAACTCGTATTACTATGATGTCAAACAAAAAATCATCTCGTATGAGTGCCTGGAAGGCTCTCTACGTGCTCCCGCTCGTGGGACTCTCTCTGGCGGCAACCGCCGAGACAAAGGTAGATTACCGGTATGAGGACCAGCTGACTCGTAAAGCAGGAATTGTCGAGGTCCAAGACACCTCTGCCGGCAAAGATAGTAAAAAATCTTTCAAGGAGAAGAATATGAAGGAAGGACACTTCATTATTGATGAAGAGGGAGCTTCCATTACTATGGTATATTTCGACCACAATGGCAATGAAATGAGGTCAACAATTGTAGGACTTGACCTTGGTAGTGATGTATATCTATGCAATGGAAGTCTGTCAACACCTCGTGCTTTTGAAATTCGTATGCAAGATGAAGATGTGGTTCTTCTGAATGCATATATGGGGAACGGTAAGAAGGTAATGGGTGCTGTTCTGCCAAATAATGATTACACAACCGGCACTTGGGATGTCAACAGGAATCCTGATGAGCAGGAAACCGTTCATCATATTGATGATACGCTTTACCAAGGCAAAGACTTAAAGACTGTAGAAATCTCACAGTCGGATCTTGTTTTCGTAGTAAACGGCGAAAGGATGCCGGAAGGATTTGACCTGAATACCATCAAAAGAGAAACGATAGAGTCATTGAATGTAATGAAATCAGAACAGGCAATGAAGGAATATGGTACTGACAAAGGTGTTATACTGATTCAGACAAAGCCGGTTGAGCAACAGGAGTTGAAGCCGGCAAGGTTACTGATGTAAAGGTTTTGAGAGGAGTGAACGAAGACCTCGACAAGGAAGCAGTGCGCGTTGTAAGCGAATCCCTTCTTTGGACTCCGGGCATAGATAAAAATGGCGAAGTCGTTCCTGTTACATTTACATTCCCTGTAATCTTCGCTCTGCCGGAGGCAGCTGAATAGCAGAACAGTCAGAGACATGCTGTACGTTCAATGAATTTATAAAAAGAATGGTCATGAAGAAAAGGATAACAATGTCAGCAGTAATGTTGTCAATATGCTCATTAGTCATCAATGCTCAGGAAATAAAGAAGATAGACGCATCTCTGCAAGACTATGTAGAATTGCTGAATACCAAAGGTTATCTATCCATCCCATTTGACGTCTCATTCTTGAAGGACAGCACCTATATATTTACTTTTGAAGTGAAAGAATATATAGGAGGGCAAGAGACAGAAATATCTTCTCAAAAATACGGAAGTCTGAAAAACAGAACAATGGTAAGCGATTTGATGTGGCGCGAGCGCAGCAAAGAAGAAATGGAGGAAATAAAACATTATTCATGTGATTATGAAAATGGTGTATATTCATGTGCAGAGAAGATAATGATAGGCTTTACTCCCAATGATGCCGATACGGTCGCATATGCGAGAATTTCAGTAGAGAATATGGGGGCGATGTCAGTAAGCATGAAACTGAAACCTGTAGATCGTCCTTTGTATGAAAAGCCTCTGTATCAATATCTGCCCCGTCCGTTTAAACCAAGCAAGTTTGAAGAGGGGAAATTCATCCCTTTGGTCCTCTATTGCTCATTCTGGTATGATGCCAGGTTTAATATCGTCAGATGTTGCGGTGAAAAGGAGATAGATCCGTTGATGACTTCAGAAATTCTGAAAGACTCTCCGCATTATTATGTAATAGGAGTCAGAATAACAAAGGGGGATTCCAAATAATAGAAGAGTCAAGAATCTGAGGAAAACGATGACAATGAAACATCTTATTACATATTTACGGCAGAGCGGATAATTCTTCGGTTGAATGAAAAATTTCTCAGGATAGAATCAGCCTTCTTGATAATCTTCATTAACTTTGGACTGTTTTGGAAAGAAATTTGTCCATAAGACATCTGATGCCATTGATCTGTAATGGATAATGAAAAGGCTTTTCGAATTGTCAGCATTCCTGATGCTGATTTCCTATCCTGCCTTATGTCAGGAAGATGCGATGTCCTCTGTCAAGGATACGGTCAACGCCGTGCCGACAAAGGGACTCTACCTGAATGCGCTTGACCTTCTCCAGGGGCAGTCTGCCGGCGTTAATGTGACGAATGACGGCATCAACGGGAGTGCCGTGCTCAACAGCATCAGGGTCAGGGGAGCATCTTCCCTCCTCGGAGAGAATACCCCTATGGTTATCATCGACGGAGTGATTTCCGACATCACGGCCCTCTCCGCCATCTTCCCTGCCGACATTGAAAGCTTCAATATCCTGAAGAACACATCTGAGACGGCAGCCTACGGTTCTGACGGTTCGGCGGGAGTCATCCAGGTAAAGACACGCAGGAACTCCGGAGAGGGCTTCCGGATTGCATACGAAGGGAATATTGCCGTGTCGGACGCCTACGGAAGCCTTGGAATGCTCAGTGCGGACGAATATCGCCAAGTGGCGGCACAGAGGGGAGTGTATATCAACGACGGAGGCTCATCCACCGATTATTTTTCCGCAATCACAAGGCCTGCATTCGTGCAGAATCATTATGTCGCGCTCGGAGGTGGCAGCGGCGGATTCGGCTACAGGGCATCACTGGGCTATGCGCAGGAAAACAGCGTATTGAAAGACAAGGGCAACAGCAACATCGTCACGAAGCTCGATGTCAGCCAATCTCTGCTTCAGGGGCGAATAGGCCTGGATTTCGGAGTTTTAGGCTCGCTGTACCGAAACGCAGGACTTTTCGATGCCGCGAAACTTTTCTATTCCGCAGCTTGCCAGAACCCGACATATCCGGCTGAAGACAACTTCAAGAATCCGAACGCCGTGCTGATCGATGCTCCGCTTGTGCTTCTGAAAAACAAAAGGGATTCACGTGACATGAACATAGCCACCCATGTCTCATTCAGATATGACATCCTTGAATATCTGAAACTCGAGGCATTCGGCTCCTATTATTTCACCTCGGCGGAAGTCGCCGCCGCCGACGGAGGTTCAGCCGCCAGGAGCGAAGACAAGAAAGACGACCTTCTGGGCAATCTTAACCTGAGTTTTTCCAAGACTTGGGGGGAACACTCATTCTCCGCCCATGTCAAGGCCGAATACCATGTGGAAACAAATTCCGGTTTCTTCACGGGAGTGAATTCGCTGTCGTCTTCATTGTTCGGATATGACAATCTCGCCGCAGCCTCCTCCCGTCGATACGGCGATACCGGAAGTTCATATTTCGAAAAGAAGCTGCTCTCCTTCGGACTCAACCTGGACTATGCATTCAGGGACCGCTACCGAATCCAGCTCAATGCCAGAGGTGACGGCTCCTCCCTGTTCGCCAGGGGGCACAGATGGGGATATTTCCCATCCATATCTTTCAACTGGGACGTCAAGAAAGAGCCGTTCTTGAAGGATGTGGAAACGGTATCGTCCCTGGTTTTCAAGGCCGGCTACGGCCGCTCTGGCAATACTGGTCCGGTAAACACCTATATCAGTGCCGACTATGCGGAGCCAACAGGGATTCTTCCCGTATCCGGTACATCCGCGGTGGCGCTCGGCGTAACCTACAATACCAATCCGGACCTGGAGTGGGAACTGGTATCTTCCAGCAATGTTGGAGTTGACCTCGGGTTGTGGCACAACCGTTTCCTCCTGAAGGCTGAATATTATATGTCACGCACCAACAATATGCTCTACGCCTATGATGTGCCTGTGCCGCCGTTCACTTACGACAAGCTTATTGCCAACCTGGGCAAGATGTCAAACATGGGAGTGGATATCGGGGTGGCTCTCGCTGCGGTAAAGACAAGGGACGTGGACCTGGTACTGAGCGCAAACGTTGCCTGGCAGAGAAACCGTCTTGAATCCCTCAGCGGCACCTGGCATTCCACCTGGCTTGAAGCTGAAAAGATTTCACCGATTGCCGGAGTAAACGGCGCCGGTCAGGTGGGTGGTGACAACAATGTGTTGTACCAGATCGTGGGGCAGCCTATCGGTGTGTTCTACCTGCCTCATTGTCTGGGGCTCGTGCAGAACCCGGACGGCAGTTACCGATATGATCTGGAGGACATTGACGGCAACGGGACCGTGGACATCGCCTATGATGGAGACCGCTATATCGCAGGCCAGGCCGTGCCGAAGTTCACGCTCGGCTCCAATCTGAGTTTCCGCTGGAGGGGACTGTATATGACCATGCAGATAAACGGGGCTTTCGGGCACCATATCTTCAACGGCACAGCCCTCGCATACAGCAATATGACATCCTTCCCGAGTTACAATGTCCTCAAGACTGCACCGCAGCGCAACATAAAGGACCAGAGGGTGTCAGATTATTGGCTGGAGAAGGGAGACTATGCCAATATCGAGCATCTGACCATAGGTTACCAGATTCCTTTGCGTTCGGGCCCTGTGAAGTCCCTGCGCATAAGTGCCTGCATAAAGAACCTTGCCCAGTTCAGTTCATATTCCGGACTCACACCGATGATCAACAGTTATGTGGTGAACAGTCGTCTTGGTATGGATGACAAATATTGCTATCCGGTTTACAGGACATATTCAATAGGTTTCAATATCAGATTCTGAAAATGAAACCGAAGACGAAAGACTTTGACAGTATGAAACGAGCGTTATATATTCTTCTGGCCGCAGTCGTATGCGTCTCCTGCCTTGATGCTGAAATCAAGGGGCGGATTCCGTCTGACGAGATGTATTCAAGTCCGGAGAACGTCTATCTGAATGCAGTGGCGACCTTGTACAGCGACCTTGGCACCAATGAAGAATCCTGCGGGCTTCAGGGGACTTGCCGCGGAATATATGACTATAACACCCTTACCACGGACGAGGCCATAGTGCCGGTGAGGGGAGGCGACTGGTATGACGGCGGCTATTGGCAGAGACTGTATTTCCACACCTGGACTCCGTCCGACAGGTGCCTTTACGATGTATGGAAGTGGCTTTTCGGAAAAATCAACAGCTGCAACGGAAGTATCCATACACTGGAGGAATACAGGGATATGATAGGAGAGGACAGGTACCGGAGCTGGAATGCGGAAGTCAGGGCATTGAGAGCCATATTGCTATGGTATGCCATGGATATGTTCGGCAATATCCCCCTGCCTGAAAATGATGTATATCCCGCTGCCGGGGAGATGGTACAGGCCAGTCGCAGCACGACATACCGTTTCATCATAGATGAACTGCAGAATGCGGATGACTACCTTTCGATGAAACGGAGCAACAGCCGTGGAGAGCATTACGGCAAGGTGACGGCTCCAGTCGTGTGGTTTGTGCTTGCAAAGCTTGCGCTGAACGCAGAGGTCTATTCCGACGACGACTGGACCGATTCCCTGAGACCTTCCGGCAAGGATATCCGGTTCAATGTCGAGGGGGAAACGATGAATGCGTGGGAGGCTTGCATTCATTATGGCAATCAGATTGCCAGGTGTGGATATGGCCTCGAGAACCTGTTCCCGTCCAATTTCGCCGTAAACAACGAGTCTTCAATCGAGAATGTCTTCACCATCCCGGCAGACAAGGATCTGTACAAGGTGGAGTGGCATTACCAGTTCCGTTCCCGCCATTACAGCCACGGAGCGGCGTTGGGCTTCATTTCGGAAAACGGCGCATCCGCATCCCTGAAGGCGATGGAGACATTCGGCTACGGCACTCCGGACCCGGATCCGCGCTTGTGGATGACTTTCGATGTGGATGAAGTCTATGTTGACGGGCAGCCGGTGCTGACGGCAGACGGTACTCCTCTATGCTATCATCCCCTGGATGTGAAGCCTGACCTCACAGGGGATGCGAACATGCTGACGGCAGGAGCACGTTTCTGTAAATATGAGACAGACCGTCACTCCTACAACGACGGCAAGCTCCAGGACAACGACATTGTGCTTTTCAGGTTTGCCGATGTACTCCTGATGCAGGCGGAAGCCTTGGTGCGCAACGGAGCCGACGGCTCCATACCGTTCAATGCCGTGAGGGACAGAGTCTATGCTCCGGTTGTGGAATGTACGTTGGAGAACATCCTGGATGAGCGTCTGCTTGAACTTGCCTGGGAAGGCTGGCGCCGTCAGGACCTCATCCGTTTCGGCAGATACCATCTGGCATATGACATGCGCGGGCAACTGCCTTCCGAGGCCGATGCCCACACGACGGTGTTCCCTATACCGGGCAAGTGCATTGAACTCAATCCGGTCCTGAAACAGAACAAGGGTTATTGAAAAAATACTTTTGTTGAGTGAAAATTTTCTTTGTTTGCATTGATATCGGGCTGTAGGCCATATTCTTATTGTTAATTTTGTATTTAGATATATTGCAAAAACCAACAAAAGTTCAAATACAAGCAATGAAGAAGTATTTTTCTGTGATGTGGCTTGCCGTTGCGGCAGCCATGATGTTATCCTTGCCGGCATGTTCTCCCGATGACAATCAGCCGGAAATCGATGAACCCGTAATACCAGGGGCTGAGATAGTGAAATGCACCGACTGTGGCAGTTTCTGGCGTTATGACTTTACCTATGGAACCTTGGATACGGACGGGAAGACCCCGGTTGTTTTATCGGCTGCAATCTTCATGACTCCCGATGTATATGAGAAGAATGTCAACGCGCTGGGATGTGGTCTGATGAACCACTATACCTTTACCGCCAGCGAACAGCGTCCTACCAACGTGTCAAACGGATTCACATTGGAAGGAATATTGACAAATTCCAACTATATCATGATAGAGTCCGATGGTTTCGGATTCGGTGCAGATTCGCTGCGCAACCAGAGGTATCTTCAGGGGCGTGCAACGGCGCGTGTGAACATTGATGCGTTCATCGCAGGCCGGAACCTGATGAAGGAGGAAGGATTTGAGTTCGGTGATGCCGTCCTCAATCTCGGTTACTCCCAGGGCGGTCATTCCGGAATGTGGGTGAACCGTCTGGTGGCAGAGGGTTATCGCAGCGATGAACTGCCCAAGATAGACTATTGCGTCATTGGCGGCGGCCCTTACGACATGTATTCGCATTACCGGTTCCTGGTGTCTGAGAAAACATCACAATATCCAGTGGCTCTGCCACTTATCCTCAGCGGGATGATAGATGCGAGCGGATATAAGGTCAAGTACGAGGATGTCCTCAATGCCGACCTTGTGCCGTATCTGTCTGACCTCTTCGACTCCAAACTGTATAACACCGACTATATCAATGACTTCCTATACGAAAGATATGGTACGGCAGAAGAAAAATCGCTGTTGATAGAAAAGATGGTGCAGCCTGCATTCTTCGACGAGGAAAGCGAGCCGATGAAAGAGATTGTCCATCATCTGAAGGAGAATTCGCTCGTATATGATTCCTGGAAGCCGTCCAAGACGGACCGTATCACATTCATTCACTCCAAGATGGACGAGGTGGTGCCTTACCTCAATCAGGAGAAGATGGAGGCTTTCCTGACCTCGAATGGATACACTGCTTTCGAAATCGATGCCGATTCAGATGCAAAGCACACTGACACAGGTATTTACTATGTGCTGAAGACGGCAGTTTTGCTGAATTCGTTTGCAACGCAAGGCCAGGTGGTGGAGTCCCGCAAGGCATCGGTGAAAAGCACCTATGACATATATGGTGAAGGTGGCGGTCTGATTATGGGGGACACGACACTTTTGGATGCGTACAGGACGCTTCCTGATGGTGTATATGTAATCAACGGGAAGAAGGCAGTCAAGAATTCTGCCTTGTAGCAACAGGCCCTGTCAACAGACTATAGGAGATTACCTTTCTGCGGCGGCATTGTGTCCGGCAATCTTGCCATTGACTTCATTCATCTTGTCACCAAACTCTGACCGGGAAGTCAAAGTAGGTGTCGGTGTAAGGTTCGTCGGCGAGGGTGAAATGCCACCATTCGGAGTCCAGTGGTTTGAAACCCTGGCGCAGCATCGCATCGCGCAGAATCATCCTATTGGCTTTCTGAATCTCTGTAATTCCTTGATAGTCAGGGTGTGATAATTCTCCGAACCAGTCGAAAGGACCGCCCATATCCACTTCCTTGCCCGTTGAAATCTCCACAAGCGTGAGGTCCACGGTCGAGCCCCTGCTATGGCCAGAATACTCTGCGATGTATCCGAGCTGGAAAAGGAGGGACTTGTCCACATCCGGATAGAAACTCTCCTTCATCTTCGTGTCCTCCAGGTCCTCTGCCCATCTGGCAAAATGGGAGACAGCCCTCTGCGGACGGTAGGCATCGAAAACCTTCAGGCAGTAGCCTTGTGAAATGACATCGTCGCTGACCTTCCTGAGTGCAGAAGCCGCCTTGCGTGTCATTATTGCCACGGGGGCCTCATATCCGTCAATCCGCGCACCAACGAAATTATATGTCGAGTAATAACGGATTTCCTGGATTATATCCGGAACTTCCTCTGCCAGAAGGACGAAATCTTTCGGCATTTCCGGTTCATTGGCCGGTTCCGAACAGCAGGCTCCGAAAACAGACAATCCTGCCAGCAGGATAAAGATGAATCTCAATCTATTCATAGATATAAATTTTAATCGTCATGAAACAGCCTTGGCTATCTGAAGTCCGCCTCGAATGCCGGTTTGCTGTATTGTGGAGGGTAAGCGCCATTCATTTTCACCCATCTGCTCCATCCGGTCTGCCTGTCGAACTCGAGTCTTTCGTATGTGTCCTCTCCTGTGGAATTCCAGGTGGAGGATTCATAATTGTCCGCCTCTGAGGAATGCATGAAGGCATCGAAGTCGAAATCTGCTCCTGCCTGTCCGTCGTCAAAATGGTAGGTTCGCTTGTCTCCGTTCCAATCAAAGAGCTCGATGTAATTCACGGAGTTGCCACCGGCATTCCAACATGTCTTGGCAAAACGGCCTTCCGTACCGAGCAATATGCTGTAATTGACGTAATAATCAAAAGAAGCAAGATATTTTCCTGCCCTGTACTTTATGGCGCAGGAGTCATAGGCCTGCCTGTACCTCTGAAGGAAATCATTGCCGAACACTTCCGTCAGCCCGGCCATGGACTCGACATAATCTCCCAGGTCATAGCCGGTATAACGGTCACACACGATGAACGCTTCCTTTGTCCTTTTGTCTATTTCCGCCCTCAATGCGGAATCCCCGTCCTGATATGCAGTGACAAGTTTGTCCGTAAACTCTTTCAATATATCTCCGAAGTCGGACAAGGCAGATGTCTTCGTGAGCGTCACATCGTAGTACCGCGTACTTTTCGACTTCCTGTCCCAGAATGTGATGAGGGAGTCAACATAAGACTCGCACATCGTCTCGACATCCTGGTCTTTTGACATAATGCTTGTCAGCCCTTTGTAGTTTCCGCCGAATCCCGGCACCATATATGTGGAAGCAAGGACGTAATCAGCAAGATCCTTCAATTCAAACTGATATTCAATAGCGTTCATCAGGCAGGCATCATAGTAAAGGACATCAAGATGTTTCCCTGTCTTTTCAAGTGCCGACCTCAGGGATTTCAGTGTAATGCGATGCCCCTGTTCATCTTTCATCACCGTGCGTGTCGCAGGCACATCGGCATCCATGTCCGGGAGATAACCCTCTCCATGGTCCGACAGGACAAGCATATAGTGTTTTGCCGGATAATTTGCCGTCGCCCAGTTCACAAAGCTGGCCAACGAGTCCCCGCAGGCATAGATTCCATCTGTTTTGCCATAGAGGTTGTCTTCTGAAAACAACTCTTCCATGGTTTCCCCACCCTTGATCCTGAAACGATATGTCTCGTTCTCGTACTCCGAGAGAGGTTTCTCCCCTTCGGATACATCCTGTGCCCTTATGTTTGAGAACGACCAGAACTCCATGTCTTCGGAAAATTTGTAATTTACCACGGCATTTATGTTCTCGCCGTTTTCGGTCATGCCTGACAGCAGATCCTGGATGTTCAGGCAGGCGATGCAAAGGTCAAGCGAACCCCCTCCCATTGCATACAGCATAAGGGTATAATCAGCATCCGGCTCAGGAACGGGTGCAGGCACATCTTCCTGATGGCAAGAGCAGAGTAAAGACAAGATGACAGCAACCGATACCGTCATCTGCTTCATGCTTCCAAAAACTGCCCGCCAAGTTGGATAATACATAATATTTGGTTTCGTCTCTTTCAATTGTCATTATCAATGAGGCTGACCAATAATCAGCCAGCCTCATCAGATAATTATTCTACATGTCTTCCTGTCTTGTTCCAGGTTACTTTCGCAAGTGTCTTCTTGGTGACATAGGTATAATCCTTGTCAAGGTCTTTCAACACGAGGGATACGGTGTAGTAAGAGGCCTCTCCGTTGATTATGACATCGTTGTCATCGACGGCGGCGAGGAATGCGTCCCATTCTTTCCTTGCCTCGCTTTCTGTCTTGTACTGAGTGTTATAACGGTTGCCGAGTGCTGTCTCGATGGCTGAAACATTATCTCCGCTTGAGCCGGCTACTTTATAACTGATGTCGAAAGTGTAGTAAGCATCAATAGATGCGTCCTTCTTGCAGGAAATCAATGCTGCAGCCATGACCAGCGCACCAACTGCCAATTTGAAAAGCTTTTTCATTTTTAACTGTTTTTATAAATTGTTATGTGCAAAGTCAATACATTATCTATTATGAACACTTTATCTCTATGGACACTCAAACAAAGTTAGCCAATTGTTTTAATAAAAGAAATGATACCGGCGACTTTTCTTTCCGTTGTCAATATCCTTCCCGGATTGACTGAAAACAGTCCTTGCGGACTGTCGCCATCTCATTCGGTTCCGTCCTGTCTGTGCCGGTTTATACAATGTTTGTAGTATTCTTTTGGAGTTATACCCATTACCGTCCTGAAATATCTGTTGAAGGATGACACGGAATTGAAGCCGCTCATTTCCGCAACCTCTGTCATGTTTATTCTTCCGGTATCGCTCATGTTTTCGAAAATACGGCATGCCTCTTCAACTCTGAAACTGTTGATATAGTCATAGAAACTTATTCCGAGACTGCGGTTGAGATATGTTGAGAGATATTTCGTGTTAGAGCCGATTTCAATGGCGACATTTTTCAAGGACAGTTTTGGATTCAGATATATTTTTCCTTCCTGCATGCTGTGCTTCAGTTTCGGCTCGATCATATCGGCGATGTACTGAAGTGTTTCGTCCCCGTTTTCGTTCTCCGCCTTTTTCTCCTCTGCATTTTTTGCATCACTGACCGGCTTAACCTCGTTTACAGGCTCATCTTCGTCAAGCGGAATGATTTTGTGGCGCTTGGCGGAATAAAACATATATGTGTAAATAATGATGCTGAATATGCAGTATGCAGCTTCACCGAGCCATGTTGCTTTGCGGAACAGAACAGCGTATGCAAATATGGAAATAGTATAGATAAGGCTCGAGACTGCAACCCATCTGACGCTGATGTTCTCGCTGTATGAAAAGTTTTCCGATACATATTTGCGGTGCTTGACTGCATATATGATGATGTATGCGACAGTGATCAGGGCAATAGAATAGGCGATGACATAGGATATGATCATGATGCCGTTGGACGGGAAAAGCAGATATGCCGGTATCAGCAGCAGTTCCATTACAGGACCGAGCCATGCCGATGCATATTTTGTTGATTCCGGTTTGACGGCCTCGCAGAAAAAATTGCAGACGACAAGCATTACTGAAAAGTCGATGATGTTGACAATGTTGTCGATTGCCGTATTGCCGTCTGACCAATCCGTAAGGAATACAGAATCTTTCAAAAATCCGAGTGCAAGGCAGATCACGGCAAGGAACAGATTCCTCATCATCCGGCTGTTTTTTCTATAAGGATATAAAATGATGCCCCAGAAAATGAAGAACATGATTGTTGCCCCTCTCATCTGATGAGCAAATGCCTCTATAAAATGTAATTCAATCATTTGTGTGCAATTAACTTATACAAAGATAATCCACCGGATTCAATTAACTGAATCCGAGCATCATATTAATTCCCTTTATGACCTATTTTCTTTATTTGACCGAAAATCTATTGCTGTGTCGGAAGGCGTATGCCTGTGCCGGGATCTGCGATGGGGTTGTTGTTTCTTGGAAAAACAATGAGGAATCTTGGGATGGGATTACCCGAAGATTCCTCGTCGCTTCGCTGCTTGAAGTGGCAACTGGTTATTCTTTCGGAAGAAAACCTTTCTCGATAAGAAGTTCGGCAATCTGTACGGCGTTGGTGGCGGCACCTTTGCGGAGATTGTCGGCCACGCACCAGAGATTGAGTCCGAATTTCACGGACGGGTCACGACGGATTCTTCCTACGAAGACTTCGTCCTTGCCCCATGCGTACAGAGGCATAGGATAGACATTGTTTGCCGGGTCGTCCTGAACGATGACACCTGGCATTCCTGCCATCAGGGCGCGAACATCCTCAAGGGTGAAATCTTTCTCGAGTTCAAGGTTGACGGACTCTGAATGGCCTCCCTGTACAGGTACGCGCACGGTCGTAGGGGATACGCCGATGCTGTCGTCGCGCAGGATCTTGTGGGTCTCGTTGACCATCTTCATCTCCTCCTTGGTGTAGCCTGTCTCAAGGAATGAGTCGATGTGAGGGAGGATGTTCTGGTCAATCGGATATGGATATACTGCCGGATATTCGCCCCATTTCCCGCCGGCCCTTTCGGCCTTCATCTGATCGACGGCCTTGTAGCCTGTTCCGGTAACTGACTGATATGTCGATACTACGATTCTCTTTATGCCATATGCCTTGTGAATCGGTGCAATCGGAAGGAGCATCTGGATTGTGGAGCAGTTCGGGTTGGCTATGATGTAGTCGGACTCTTCGAGGACATCGCCGTTGATTTCCGGGACCACGAGCTTCTTGGTCGGGTCCATTCTCCACTGCGAAGAGTTGTCAACCACGCGGCAGCCTACTGCGGCGAATTTCGGTGCGAGTTCGGCTGAGGTGCCGCCACCTGCAGAGAACAGCGCGAGGTCGGGATGTCTTGCGATGGCGTCATCTGCGCTCATTACCGTCCATTCCTTGCCCTGGAATGTTATCTTGCGTCCGACGGACTTTGCAGAGGCCACCGGGTAAAGTTCGGTTACAGGGAAGTTCCTTTCCGCGAGGACTTCCAACATTCTGGTGCCTACCAGGCCGGTGGCACCTACTACTGCTACTTTCATATCTTCTACTTTTTTATTTTGTTGTTATTTCAGTTAACTTATTTTTTCTTGTGGGGGTTTTCCAGGATATGAAAGTCCGTTTACCCCCAGTCGGCTATGCCGACAGCCCCGGAGGGGCATGCCGAGAAACCTGTTTCTCGGGTGCCATCGCTGCTTCGACTTCGTTGAAGTCTTGCTGACGCGAGTGTCACGGCGCTGGTGCGCCTTGTCTCTCCTTCAATTATATTATACGCTCTTTCTTGTCGTCTTTGGGGTAGGGATTCCCGGATATGAAAGTCCGTTTACCCCCAGTCGGCTATGCCGACAGCCCCGGAGGGGCGTACCGAGAAACAGGTTTCTCGGGTGCCATCGCTGCTTCGACTTCGTTGAAGTCTCGCTGACGCGAGTGTCACGGCGCTGGTGCGCCCAGTCTCTCCTTCAATTATATTATACGCTCTTTCTTGTCGTCTTTGGGGTGGGGATTCCCGGATATGAAAGTCCGTTTACCCCCAGTCGGCTATGCCGACAGCCCCGGAGGGGCGTGATTCTAAGCCCCTCTATAACAGGATGTCGTTGAGGACACCGGAAGCGGTCTGGCGGGCGCCTGCGCCTGCTCCCTGGATCACCAATGGGGAAGGATAGAACTCCGTCGTGATGATGGCGGCGTTGTCCGTCCCGCACAGGTTGAACAGAGGATGCGAAGCGTCCACATTCTCCAATCCGATCTTTGCCTTGTAACCGAAGGCGGACGATTCATCCTTCACGAGAGAGGCGATGAACCTTTGCCTGAGCCCCTTCTCGGCGGCGGCGCGATACCTTGCCGCAAATACCTCCTCATTCTCTTCCAGCATCTTGTAGAAAGCCGGCACCTTCCCTTCGAAGAACTCAGGCCCGAGAATAGGGGAAATCTCCACATCCTTCTCGTCAATGCCCACACCTGCCTCACGGGAGAGGATGAGCAGCTTCCTGAGCACATCCCTTCCGCTGAGGTCCAGACGAGGGTCAGGCTCCGTATATCCTGCATCCTGTGCCCGTTTCACGACTTCGGCGAAAGTTCCGCCCTCACCTCCGCGGTATGTGCTGAAAATATAGTTCAGCGTACCTGACAGCACCGCCTCGATGCGGATGATTTCATCCCCGCTGTTCACGCTTCTGGAAATCGATTCGAGGATCGGGAGCGCAGCGCCCACGGTGGTTTCGTAACGCAGCGTGGCTCCGTTCTCAAGAGCCGTGGACTTGATGGCAGAATACTGTTTGTAAGGAGACGAGAATGTGATCTTGTTGCAAGCCACCACGGAATATCCCCTGCGGAACAGGTTCATGTATTTGTATGCTATGTCAGACGACGCCGTGCAATCCACGAAAATGGAGTTCTCCAGGGTGATGTTCGCAAGTGCCTCGAAATATGCCTCGTCAGCGGCGCTCTCGCCCTCTGCAAGCTTGGAGGCGATGTCCTCAAGATTGAGACCGGCCTTGTCGATTATGAATCTGCGGCTGTTGGAAAGTCCGCACACATGGAGCCTCTTGCCTGTGCGTGAAGCAATCTTCTCCCCGTTCTTGGCGATGATGTCCACCAGGGCCTTGCCCACTACGCCGAATCCTGCGATGAACAGGTGGATGTCCTTGGCTGCACTCTTGTCGAAGAACTCATTGTGGATGTGCAGGATGGCGGCATCTGCGTCCTTGGAAGATATGATGACGGACACATTCCTCTCGGACGAACCCTGTGCCGTGGCCCTGACAGGAATGCTGTGTCTTCCGAGTGCGGCGAGAAGCCTTCCCGTCAGACCGCTCTGGTTGAGGAAGTCGTCTCCCACCAGGCATACGATTGAATATCCCTTCTCCACCTTCAGAGGGTTGAGCTTCCCGAGTGAAATCTCGTATGCGAAGCACCTGTCGGCAGCCTCCTTGGCCTTGTCGGCATCCTTTTCGGACACGGCGATGCACATTGTATGTACGGAGGATGCCTGGGTGATGAGGATTATGTTGATGTCGTTCTGGCTCAATGTCTCGAACAGACGGCTTGAGAATCCAGGGATGCCGACCATCCCGCTGCCTTCGAGGGAGAGCAGGGCGATGTTGTCGGAGTTGGATATGCCGATGAGTTTGTCCTTGCCCCTCGGAGGGTTCTTCTCGATGAGGGTACCGAAAGCGTCAGGGTTGAATGTGTTCTTCACATAAATAGGTATCCCTTCGGCCACTACAGGCTGGATTGTAGGAGGATAGATTACCTTGGCTCCGAAATGGGACAGCTCGAGGGCGGCGCGGTAGGAGATATGGCTGATGGTCCTTGCAGTAGGGACTATTTTCGGGTTGGCTGTCATCATACCGGCCACATCGCTCCATATTTCGATGATGCGTGCCTTGCAGCCTACTGCGAAAAGGGATGCGGAATAGTCGGATCCTCCTCGACCGAGGGTGGTGGTGCGTCCCTGCTTGTCGGATGCGATGAAGCCGGGAAGGACGAACAGCTGGGTAATCGGGTTGTTCTCTATCATCTCGTTCACCCTGAAATATGTCTTCTGGATGTCAACCACATTCTTGCCGCCCTTTTCGAGGGTGCGTATGATTTCACGCGAGTCAATCCATTTTGTCGCGATGCCGATGGATGCAAGCTTGGTTGCGAGAATCTTGGTGGACCAGAGTTCGCCGAAGCCCTGGATGGCGTCGAGGCTTGCCGGGGAAAGCTCGCCGAGCAGGAAAACGCCCTGCGCGATGCTCCGGAGAGAGTCGAAAAGCGCGTCGCAGGTCTCCTTGGATTCCTCGTGCTTCTCAATCGGAAGCAATTCCTTGATGATGGCGTGATGCCTGTGCTGGAGCTCGTCGATGAGCACCTTGTATTCCTCGTCACGGCGTGCGGCGAGGTTGCCTATGCGTATGAGGGTGTCGGTGCAACCGCTTATGGCAGATACCACGAGGATTGTCCTGTCCCTGTCAACTGCCTTTGAGACTATATCGACTACCTGCGCCATTGCGCTTGAGTTGGCGACCGAGGTGCCGCCGAATTTCATTACTTGCATATCGTGTTATTGTTTATTCGTTCTAGTATAGGAAGGATTATGGAAGTCAGTTGGTCATTCTCGAGGAGGAATCCGTCGTGGCCGAACCGTGATGTAATCTCGACATATCCAGCCCCGTTGATTGCCTCCGCGATTTCTTTCTGCTCCGATGAAGGGAAAAGCCTGTCGCTGTCGATGCCCACCACCACGGTCTCCGCCTGAATGGTGCCGAGGGCAGTGCGGACCCCTCCGCGCCCCCTTCCGACATTGTTGCTGTCCACTGACAGTGACAGATAATAATATGAATAGGCATCGAACCTGTCTGCAAGCTTGCGCCCCTGGTATCTCTGGTAGGAACCGGCCCTGTCTGCGAACAGGCAGTCCTCGTCATTCTCCTGCTGGGTGGCATTGTATCCCTCATAGCTCCTGTATGAAATCAAGGCTATGCTCCGGGCACATTCAAGCCCTTTCCTGCCACCCTGAAGGCTCCCGCACTCTCGGAATGTCGGGTCCGCCTCCAAGGCAAGCCTCTGCGATTCCTCCCACGCCGTCAGCCACGGGCTCACCCTCGCCCCGCAGGCGATGAGCACCAGATGCCTGATTGTCCGAGGTTCCATCACCGCCCATTCCAAAGCCTGGAACCCGCCGATGGATCCGCCTACCATAAGGTCTATCTTGTCGATACCCAAATGTTTGCAGACCAATATGTTGGCCCTTACGATATCCCTTACCGTGACCCGTGGGAAATCAAAATAATAAGGCTCTCCCGTAGCTGGATTGACCGAAGCCGGCCCGGACGAACCATAGGCTGAGCCAAGCATGTTGGCGCAGATGACGAAATATTTCTCCGTATCGAAAAGCTTGCCCGGGCCTACAAGCTCAGGCCACCAATCCTCAGCATCGGAATTGGCGGTAAGTGCATGGCAGATCCATATCACCTTCCTGCTGTCGCCTACGGCCCACGGCTTCCCGGATGCATGGTAAACCACCTTCAGATTCTCAATCGAACCGCCTCCTTCGAAATCGAAGCGGCCCTCGTGTATATATTCGTGAATAGTCATATCAATGATCAATATTTTTCAAAAAGAAAGGAAAAGATTTGTCCGGTGCCGCCCTGGCCTCCCGCAAGGGTTATGGCATAAAGAAAGATATGCATCTTAGCGATGCATTCGTTTGGACATCATTGATATGAAAGCAGAATTTTCCATAGCGGCTGCAAATTTACAAAATCTCTCCGAAACTGCAAGAGTGCAATAAATATGATAATTCCAAATATTTGCGATATTTGCATCATAACATTTTTATCATGCCCCTTTGGTTGGAAATATTCATAGAGATAGCGGCGGTGAGCAACATCGTTTTCATCATCATCGAGAACAAGCGCCCTGCCCATGCCCTGGCGTGGATGCTCATCATCACCTTCATACCTGTGATGGGACTGCTGCTGTTCTTCATTTTCGGCATGGAGCATAACCAGGAGAGGCTCATCAGCGAGGACAGGCTCGCCAAATTGAAGCGCCACACTTTGGACAACTATTCCGAATATGTCACGAAACCTGCGGATGCGTACTGCAACATAGCCACCATGCTCCACGCGGCCAACACATCCTACCCGTTGGGCGGCAACGCCATAACCCCATATTTCAGATTCTCCGACATGAGCGCGGACCTGCTGCGGGACATAGAGAACGCGAAGGACCATATCCATTTCCAGTTCTTCAAGTTCGAGAACGACGAGATGGGACGGTTCTACGCGGATGCTCTCGTGCGGAAGGCCAAGGAGGGGGTCCAGGTGCGTGTGCAATATGATGATGTCGCCAATTATTTCCGCAAGGGATTCTTCCGCAGGATGAAGAAGGAAGGCGTCGAAATCCAGTCGTTCATCAAGATTTTCCTGCCGTTCATTTCCGCCCAGGCCAACCTGCGCAACCACAGGAAAGTGGTGGTCATAGACGGGAAGATAGGCTATCTCGGAGGAATGAACATAGCCCAGCGTTACGACACGGGGCTGAAATGGGGCTGCTGGCGTGACACCCATTGCCGTATCGAGGGACCTGCCGTGAGCGAGCTGCAGACATCGTTCCTCGTGGATTGGCAGTTCTCCTCAAAGCATTTCCTCGACGGGGATCGCTATTATCCGAAGATGGAGAACCTTCCGGCTCCGGGCAGCGGAAGCATAGTCCAAATCCTGACCTCAGGGCCTATGGACGAATGGAAGGTCATAATGCAGGGACTCGTGAGAATCATATCTCAGGCAAAAAGATATGTATATATCCACAGCCCTTATTTCATCCCGACGGAGGCGGTGAGCCTTGCCCTGAAGAATGCAGCCCTTGCCGGTGTGGATGTCAGGATGATAATCCCTTATCGTGGGGATATGGGTTCCCTTACCACAGATGCCTCCAGATCGTACCTTGAGGAAGTGATGGCGGCAGGTGTGAAGGTATATTTCTACGACAAGGGTTTCATGCACTCGAAGGCGATAGTCGCAGATGACAGCTTCTGCACCATCGGCTCCACCAATATGGACATCCGCAGCTTCGACCTTGACTTTGAAATAAATGCCTTCGTCTATGACCCTGAGCTTGCTGTCCGTATGAGGCAGGAGTTCGAAAAGGATCTGGAGGACTCCACGCGGATAGATTATGACAGATGGCGCAAAAGACCGGCAATCAAGAAATTCCGTGAGTCTTTTTCACGCCTTTTCTCTCCTTTGCTGTAGTCTGACGGCTCCGGATGGCAGGGATATTGCAGGATTCGGCAGTCCCTAATTACCATTTGACATATGATAGCAACACTGATTATCCTGATAATTTCGGCGGTGCTTTTTGTAAGCGGGAAGGTCCGTTCCGACCTTGTGGCGATATGCGCCCTTCTCGCATTGCTCCTGTGTCAGATACTGACCCCGGAGGAAGCCCTGTCCGGATTTGCGAATTCAACGGTCATAATGATGGTCGGACTGTTCATCGTCAGCGGAGGCATCTTCCAGACAGGTCTTGCGCAGATGATAAGCAGCAAGATAATGGTGCTTGCAGGCAAGAGCGAACTGAGGCTTTTCCTCCTCGTGATGCTTGTGACGAGCCTTATCGGTGCTTTCGTGAGCAACACCGGCACCGTGGCCCTGATGCTTCCGATCATCGTGAGCATGGCAGCGGCGGCAGGAACTTCCGCAAGGCGTCTGCTCATGCCTCTGGCCTTTGCGAGCAGCATGGGTGGCATGATGACGCTCATCGGTACACCTCCGAACCTGATAATCAACGACACATTGGTCAATGCCGGATATGACCGTCTGTCTTTCTTCTCCTTCCTGCCCGTAGGCCTGATAACCGTCATGGTCGGCACCCTCTACCTGCTGCCTGCCACGAAGGTGTTCCTTTCTCCGAAGAACAAGACCAAGGAAAGCAAGGATTCCGGAAAATCCCTGGACGAACTGGTGAGGGAATACGGGCTGTCGGACAATCTTTTCAGGGTCCATGTCAAGGACACGGATTCCTCAGCCGTCGGCAAGACCATCGTCGAGCTTGACATCCACAGGAAATATGGAATCAATGTCCTCGAACTGCGAAGGAGCACCAGCTCCAACCGCTTCGTCCGTACAGTGAACCAGCAGCTTGCATCCCCGGACCTCGTGCTGAGGCATGGGGATGTGCTCTATCTGTCGGGAAGCGCGGAAATGGTGCAGCAGTTCGCCCGGGACCATTCCCTCAGCCTCATAGACAACCACACCGACGAAACGGCTTCAAGGGTGCGCAATTCAGGGACGTCCCTCGACTTCTATGATATAGGTATAGCCGAGATAGTCATTATGTCCACGTCATCGATGATCAACCGCACCGTCACCGAGGTCGGATTCCGGAGCAAGTTCAATGTGAACGTGCTCGGTATCAGGAGGCGTCAGGACTATCTTCTTCAGAATCTCGGAGAGGAGAAGATACACAACGGCGACGTTCTCCTTGTCCAGGGAGCGTGGAAGGATATCGCCCGCCTGAAGAAGGACTCGTCCGACTGGGTAGTGCTCGGGGAACCGCTTCAGGAAGCGTCCAAGGTGACGCTTGACTACAAGGCTCCCGTTGCCGCAGCAATAATGGTCGGGATGGTCGTGCTGATGGTGTTCGAGAAGATACCTGTCGCGCCTGTCACAGCCGTGCTGCTTGCCGCCGTGCTGATGGTGCTGACGGGATGCGTGCGGAGTGTCGAGGCAGCCTACCAGACCATCAACTGGCAGACGATAGTGCTGTTCGCCGCAATGCTTCCGATGTCCCTCGCCCTGGAGAAGACAGGGGCATCCGACATCATGGCCAACGCCATTGTTGACGGACTTGGCGGGAGCGGCCCGAGAGTGCTCCTGGCAGGCGTGTATTTCGCAACCTCACTGATGACGATATTCATAAGCAACACCGTCACGGCGGTCCTGATGGCCCCTATAGCCCTGCAATGCGCCGTGCAGATTGGTGTCAGCCCCGTGCCATTCATGTTCGCCGTCACGGTGGCGGCAAGCATGTGCTTCGCTTCCCCGTTCTCGACTCCACCGAATGCCTTGGTGATGCCTGCGGGGCAGTACAGTTTCATGGATTTCGTGAAGGTCGGGCTTCCGTTGCAGATCATCATGGGTGTAGTGATGATTTTCGTCCTGCCTCTCCTGTTCCCGTTCTGATTGTCAGGCAAGAAGTTTCTTGACGGCCGTGGATATGGCGCGTCCGTCGGCGAGTCCTGCGAGGCGCTTCGTGGCGACTCCCATCACCTTGCCCATGTCGGATGGCTTGCTCGCGCCCACTTCGGCAATGATTTTTACAAGTTCTGCCTCGAGTTCAGCCTCTGTGAGCTGCTTCGGGAGATAAACGTCCATTGCAGCCGCTTCGGCAAGCTCGTTCTCGGCAAGTTCAGGCCTTCCTGCGGCATTGTACTGCTCGGCGCTTTCCTTGCGCTGCTTCACGAGTTTCTGAATCAGCTTCACGATGTCCTGGTCTGTCAGTTCACCGCTGGCTCCCTCCGCAGTCTTTGCAAGGAGGATTGCTGCCTTGATTGCGCGGAGAGATGCCAGACGCACCGTCTCCTTGGCCTTCATAGCGCTCATCATATCGGCCTGAATCTGTTTTTCGAGTTCCATATTGAATAAATATTATCTGAATTTTTCGTATTTAGGCATTGCTATCCCCGATATGAAATCCTTGAATTTCTTGTCATCCTTCGGGCAGATGACAAGCACATCTCCGGTATCCACGACCATATAATTGTCAAGCCCCTTTATGGCTACCAGCTTCCGCTTGTCGGTGGAGACGGCCAGCACATTGTGTGAATCCTCCACGAGCGTGTTCGGCATATTGAAGGCGTTTCCTTCCTCATCCTTGTTCGGGATGTAGTTGTACAGCGATTCCCAGGTGCCTATGTCAGTCCATCCGAACTTGACCGGGTACATCCACGCCCTGTCGGTCTTTTCCATCACGCCGTAGTCGATGGATATGTTCGGGCAGTCGGTATATGCCCTTGCCACGAAGTCCGGCTCTATCCTCGTCCCCAGGACCCTGTCCCAGCCTTCGAAAAGTCCCGTGACCTCAGGCAGATGCTTCTCCATCTCCTCCCTTATGGTCTGCGCCCTCCAGACGAAAATACCAGAATTCCAGAAGAATTCGCCCGTACCGATGAACACTTTGGCCAGTTCCCTGTCAGGCTTCTCGGTGAATGTCTTCACTGGCATCGGCCTCTCCTGCATATAGGCGTTGCGTCCTCCGCAGGCCTGGATATATCCATAGTTCGTGTCAGGCCTTGTAGGCAGCACCCCTAACGTCATGAGCACATCGTTGCCATCCACATATTCAAAAGCATCGTTGATGACCCGGATGAACGCCGCTTCGTCTGCGATGAGATGGTCCGAAGGGCTCACGACTATCCTGGCGTCCGGGTCGCGGTGCAGGAGAGTGTATGTCGCATATGCGATGCACGGTGCGGTGTTGCGGCTGTATGGTTCCAACAGGAGGTTGCCAGTGTCGAATTCAGGAATCTGCTCGAGCACGAGATCCCTGTATTTCTCTGCAGTCACGATCAGGATATTCTCCGTCGGGACAATCTGCCGGAACCTTTCGTATGTCAGCCTGATGAATGACTTGCCCGTGTCGGCAACATCGAGGAACTGCTTTGGCAGCGCCGTCTTGCTGACAGGCCAGAAGCGGCTGCCGGTTCCTCCGGCCATGATTACGCAATAGCGATTGTTCTTGTTCATCATCGTGATCTTTTATTGGTTGAGGGGAAACTCTCCGCCTTCCCCCATAGTGTCTTACAAGTACATAGGTATGTACGCCTGTGGTATCCATTCGGTTATTATCTTGTCGGAATCGAATGTCACAGCAAGCACGTCGAAGAAACATTCCTCATTTGCGAAACGCTTTCCCGCACCTGTACGCAGGTATTTTCCTGCCGCCCGGGCTATCCTCGACTGTTTCGTCAGGCCTACGCTTTCCTGCGGAGGGGCCTGAATGCCTGACTGCCGGCATTTCACTTCAACAAAATGTATTCCTTCACCGTCCCTGGAGATTATGTCAATCTCAAGATGTCCGCACCTGACATTCCTCGCCACCACGACATGTCCCCTGCCCTTCAGGAAATCGCAGGCGATGTCTTCCCCGATTCTCCCTAAATCGCGTCTGAGATTGTCACTACCCTCCATTCTCCCTCCTCCTTGCTTACCCTTGCCATACGTTCCTTCTTCCTGCCGTCCGCGTCAAGCCTGTATCTCACGCACTTGTCCTTTCCGTCCTTCTCTACTGCGGTAATCTCCAGGACGGCCCCTGACAGGATGGCAGATGCAATCGACAGTGCCGTGCTGTCCTCCTTCATCAGTACATCCCAGGCCTCGCGGTAGCTGTCGAGATATTCTTTCATCTGCACGGTGTCGCACAATGCCGACGCCGTTTCGAAATCCCCTGCGGTGATGGCCCTGTTGAAGGCTTCCACCACGGCTTCCGGGCTCTTTTCCTGCCTGCCGGCACCTCCGCATCCTGCACTCATCAGGCAGGTGGAGATGATGGCTGCCGAAGCAATGCCCTGTGCCAAGAATGATTTTGCTCGATTCATAATGTATCAATCAAATGTAACAACTGTGACGCCTGTCCCCCCGAACTGGATGTGCTCGTCACGGACGGAAGCCACTCCAGGCACTGTCCTCAGGTATTTCTGAATCTCGTCCCTGAGCACTCCAGTACCCTTCCCGTGGATGATCCTCACGCTCCCCACATTCAGCATCATCGCATCGTCCACATATCTGGTGACCTTCTCGATGGCGTCATTGAGCCTTTCGCCACGGATGTCCATTTCCGTGCTGAAGTTGAGCTTCCTCTCGGTGATGGCTGCATCTATCTTCATCGAAGGTGCCGTCCTGACGTTTTCCTTGACGGCGCTCCTGTATTCGTTGGATGTTATGCGCTCGACCTTCCCCACCGGCATCTTGCTGCTGATGTTCCCGATGACCACCACGACAGCCTTTGCCGACACCTTCACGACCTCCCCGACCATTCCGTTGTCCTTCACGCGCACCTTCTCTCCCACCTGCAGAGGAGCCGACCTGAACGCCTCCAACCTCTCCTGCTCGGCCTGCCTTTCCAGAATCTCTTCCCTTGCCTTCTCGTCCGCCTTCTCCACCCTGCGTTTCATCTGCCTTTCCTTGCGGGCGTCTATCTGCTTGATTTTCTTCTCTATGTAGTCTTCCTTCTCCTTCTGGTCGCGTTCCTTGCGCGCGGTGAGGGCGGCCACGAACCCCTGAAGCTCCTTGCGGGCCTCCTGGGTGCTTTCCTTCTCTGCCTGGGTCTCCTTTATGGTCTTGATGGTGTTCTCCACCTGGCGGTTTGCCTTGCGGACAATCTCTTCGGCCTCCTTCTTCGCCGCATCGAGGATTTCCTTCCTCTGCTGCTTTATGTCCTGAAGCTCCTTCTGGTACCTGTCGGTGATGTTCTCCAAGGTCTTGTCCGTGTGCCGGATGCGCTCCAGCTTCTCGTCGAGGGCCTTGCGGTTGCGTGCTATCTTGCGCAGATTCCTTTCTATCCCGACGAACTCCTCCCCGGCGCGTGACTCCGCGTCCTTCACAATCTCCTCAGGCAGCCCCATCTTCCTTGCAAGCTCGAAGGCGAAGGAATTGCCAGGCAGCCCCATCTCCAGCTTGAACAGGGGAGCTATGTTCTTGACATCGAACATCATGGCTCCGTTGATGACGCCTGTATCTGCGGAAGCATATAATTTCAGGTTGGTGTAATGGGTGGTGATTACCCCATATGTCCCCCTCCTGTCCAGCTCGCTCAGGATGGATTCGGCAATAGCCCCGCCTGCCGCAGGTTCCGTCCCCGAACCGAATTCGTCAATCAGCACGAGGGTCTTCGCGTCGGCCTCGGCGAGCATGTTCTTCATGTCCACGAGGAAGGAACTGTAGGTGCTGAGGTCGTTGTCTATGGACTGGTCGTCCCCGATGTTCACCATTATCCTGTCGAACACGGGCAGCTCCGAGGTTTCCGAAGTAGGAATCAGCATACCCCATTGGAACATATACTGAAGCAATCCCACGGTCTTCAGACATACCGACTTGCCTCCCGCGTTCGGTCCGGAGATCAGGAGGATGTGCTTCTGCGGGCTAAGGCTTGCAGTCAGCGGAACGACTTCCTTCTTCTCCTTGCGCAGGGCGATTTCAAGAAGCGGATGCCTTGCCTTGCGGAGATTGAACTCCCCGTTGTCCGAGATGACCGGCATCCCAGCGATGAAGTCCAGCGCGGTCTTGGCTTTTGCCATGATGAAGTCGATTTCTCCGAGGTAGCGGGCGCCGTCGAGCAAATCCGGGATATATGGACGGAGGAAATCAGTGAATTCCAGCAGGATGCGCAGGATTTCCCTCTGTTCGGAGAAACGGAGTTCCTTTATCTGGTTGTCGAGCTCCACGATTTCCGCAGGCTCGATGAACACGGTCTTGCCGGAAGCCGACTCGTCGTAGATGAAACCCTGGATGCGTTTCTTGTTGGCCGCGCTCACGGGAATCAGCATCTTGCCGTCCCTGACCGACACCCCTGCATCACCGTCCACGATGCCTTCCTCCTGCGCCTTGCGGAGGATGGTGTTCACCCGTTTGGATATTGTGCCCGCCTTCTCGTGCAGGGCCTTGCGTATGTCGTACAACTGGTCGGAGGCGGTGTCCTTCACCTCTCCGTACCTGTCGAGAATCGACTCTATGCGTGTCTGTACATTTGGAAATCCGATGATCGGGGCGCTCATCCTCTTGAGGTTGGGATATACCCCGTCCTTGACATCCTCGAAGAAATTGATGACCTTGCGCAATGTATCAAGCATCGTCTTGAGCTTTCGCAGGGATATGAGGTCGATGGCGGCGGTACTTTTCTCAAGCGGCGCGAGGAAATCCATGCAGTCGATGAAACCTCCGGACGGGAAGCCGTCCTCGAACATCATTATCAGCCTCATCTCGTCGGTCAGGAGAAGTCTCTTGCGTATCTGTGACGGCTTGTTGGAAAAGGATTCCGTCGCGGTCCTCTGGGCCGCGTATGCCGTAGAACACTTGTCTGAAATTATCTGCCTGATTCTGTCGAATCCAAGTTTCTGTTCTGTCCTTATCTCGATTTCTGTCATTGCCTTGTCTGTGTCATTGCTTTTTCTCCGTCTTCGTGCCCATCGATTCGCTAAGCAGCAGCTTCAGTTCGTTTATGTTGTTGATAGGAGTGACCGTACCATTGTTCACGAATGAGATCCTTCCGGTTTCCTCGGACACCACGACCACATCCGCATCGGTTTCCTCCGTGATGCCGATGGCAGCCTTGTGCCTCATTCCGTAGCTTGCAGGGATGTCCGTCTTCTCGGTGATCGGAAGGGTGCACCTTGCCGCGGCGATCCTGTCGCCGGAAATCACCACCGCACCGTCGTGCAAAGGAGAATTCTTGAAGAACAGGTTCATCAGCAGCCTCCTGTGGATGGCGGCGTCTATCTTGTCGCCCGTGCCCATTATGTCCTCCAACGAGGTCTTGCGCTCCAGCACTATGAGGGCTCCCGTCTTTTCGTCGCCCATCCTGCGGCAAGCCTCGGTGATCTCGTTCACGGCCTCGCTTCCGATGCTCTGTGTCCTCGCACCGAACAGCTTGTCGGCAAAAGCCCTTCCTTTCGCCCCTTCGAGGTACCTGTTCCCGAGCCTGATGAGGAATTTGCGGATTTCCGGCTGGAAGATGACGATGAGGGCGACCACTCCCACATCCAGCACCATGTCGAGGATGGCACGCATCAGCCTCATGTTGAAGGCGGAAGCCAGCACCCTGAAGATGAACAGGGATATGATGGCGAGGAATATGCTCATTGCCGACGAACCTCTTATCCATCGGAAGACCACGAAAATAATCAAAGCGAGGAGCAATATGTCCAGCACATCGGCGAACGACAGCTGTAGAAAACCAAAAATGCCCAATATCATAGTTTTAAGCGGGTTCCGGACCAAAACAATCCCGAAACTTAAATACAAAAATAATGAATGTCGGCTGAATTTACAAACTTGGCATATGGTAAATATGAAAACAGATGTTAAAATAATATTATTTTGTTTACATTTGTCAAAAAATTGATATTGCCATGAGTTCAGTGTTCACGGAGATTACCAAACTGTCTGAAAAAGACTGTTTCCACATCGTGGAGCGACACAAGACGGAGTTTACCTATCCTCTGCATCGCCACAGGGAATTTGAGCTGAATTTCATCGAGCATGGAGCCGGCGTGCGCCGCATCGTCGGTGACAGCGTGGAGGAAATCGGTGAGTATGAACTGGTCCTGGTCGGCTCGGAAGGATTGGAGCATGTATGGGAGCAGGGGAACTGCCACTCAAAGGACATCCGCGAGATAACCATCCAGTTCTCGGACGACCTGCTCAGCAGCAGCCTGCTTGCCAAGAGCCAGTTCGCCACCATTCGCCAGATGCTTTCCAAGGCCGAGCACGGGCTTGCGTTCCCCGTATCGGCGATAATGAGGGTATATTCCACCCTCGACACCCTCGCCACGGAGCAGGAGAAATTCGTGCAGTTCCTGAAATTCCTCTATATCCTTTACGAACTGTCCATTGCGGATGATGCCAAGGTGTTGGCTTCCAGCTCTTTCGCTAATACGTCCCGCAACAAGGAAAGCCGCAGGGTGCAGAAGGTCAAGCAATATATCAACGACCATTATGCGGAGCAGTTGCGCCTCGCCGACCTCGCCGACCTCGCGGGTATGAGCCCGGTGGCATTCAGCCGTTTCTTCCGTATGAGGACCAACCGCACCCTGTCGGATTACATTGCCGACATAAGGCTCGGATTCGCCGCGAGGATGCTTGTGGATACCACCAAGAACATATCCGAGATCTGCTATGAATGCGGCTTCAACAATCTCTCCAATTTCAACCGTATCTTCAAGGCCAAGAGGGGGAGCACCCCGAGGGAGTTCAGGGAAATGTACAAGAAACATAAGGTGACGGTTTAATTTGTATCAGTATCTGATAAATTTATATTTGTTTGATGTGGAGAGTCCGTGTAATTTTGCACAGTCACAATCAAACACTGAAACTAAATGAATTTCCACAGACTCGTCATCCTTTCGACGATGGTTGCCGCTTTGTGCTCATCCTGTCGTCAAGGGGATTTTGCAAAGGTCTCAGACGGCAAGTTCTCAGGAAAGGATGTCGCTCCTTATTATATAGGTGCGAATTTCTGGTACGGTGCCATCCTGGCAAATGATTCCAGGGGGGGGCAGCTGGATAGACTCACCTCTGAATTGGATATCCTCAAATCGCTGGGCGTGACCAACCTGCGTATCCTCGTCGGAGCCGATGGCCTTGACGGGGTGCCTACCCGTGTGGAGCCTACCCTCCAGAAAGAGCCCGGAGTATATGACGAGGCCATCCTGAAAGGCCTGGACAGGCTTCTGGTGGAGATGGGGAAAAGAGGAATGAAGGCAGTCCTCTATCTCAACAATTCCTGGGAATGGTCCGGAGGATATGGGATGTACCTCGAATGGGCAGGAGAGGGCAAGTCCCCTATCCCGGCCGAAATCGGTTATCCGGCATATATGGAAAGCGTTTCCCGCTTCGTCACCTGCGACAAGGCCAAGGAACTGTTCGCCGACCATGTGAGGTTCATCGTTTCCCGCACCAACTCTTTGACAGGAAAGCCATATAAGGAAGATCCTGCAATATTTTCCTGGCAGATAGGCAACGAGCCACGCTGCTTCTCCTCCGACCCTCAGGTCAAGGAGGCTTTCGCCGATTGGATGTGGTCCTCGGCGGCTCTCATCAAATCCATCGACCCGAATCATATGGTCAGCTCCGGAAGCGAAGGGCTTTGGGGATGCGAGAACGACCCTGAACTTTTCGAAAAAATCCATTCTTGTCCGGACATAGACTATATCAATATCCATATATGGCCTTACAACTGGGGATGGGCGAAGCCCGAATCCCTTATCGAGGACATGCCATATGCCATCGAGCAGACCGACGCATATATCGACGCCCATCTTGCCGTGGCGGAAAAATACCGCAAGCCAATAGTAATCGAGGAGTTCGGATTCCCGCGTGACGGCTTCCGCTTCTCCAAGGAAACCCCGACGGAAGCCCGTGATGCCTATTATTCACATCTTTTCGGGCGCGTGAGACAGTCTGCCTCGGAAGGCGGGCTTGTCGCCGGTGTGAATTTCTGGGCATGGGGAGGTCTTGCGACACAGTCTCCGGACCACGACGACTGGATGCCGGGAGACGACTATTGCGGAGACCCTTCACAGGAAGCGCAGGGCCTCAACTCTGTCTATGCCACGGACTCCACGGTCGAGGTGATAAGGCAGGCCACGGCAGCCATCGAGGCTGCAACCCGAAAATGAAAATTTCTCAATGAAACTATCTATTAACACTAAATTCAGCAAAATGAAAAGCAAACTGTTCACTTGCTTGACGATGCTCTTTCTGAGTTTGTCGCTTGTGGCCCAGACCAAGAAGGTCAGCGGAACCGTCGTTGACAATGTTGGTCCGGTCATCGGTGCGAGCGTCGTTGAGAAAGGCACCTCCAATGGTGTCATTACAGATTTTGATGGATGTTATTCCATAAATGCTCCCCAGGGGGCTGTATTGGTATTCTCTTCCATCGGCTATAAGGATGTTGAGGTCACTGTAGGCTCATCGGATGTCTATAACGTGACTCTCGTAGAGGACCGTCTCCTTCTCGACGAAGTTGTCGTCGTAGGTTATGGTACCATGAAAAAGAGCGACCTCTCAGGTGCTTCCGTATCAATGAAGGAAGATGACCTGAAGGCCACCATCGTTTCTTCACTCGACCAGACCCTCCAGGGCCGTGCTGCCGGTGTCCAGGCTGTGACCACCTCAGGTGCTCCTGGTTCTTCATCTTCAATCCGTGTCCGTGGCCAGGCTACCATCAACGCCAACGCCGAGCCTCTCTATGTGATTGACGGTGTCATCGTACAGGGTGGTGGAAATTCAGGTTCTGACTTCGGTCTCGGTGATGCCCTCGGAAACGGTAAGGTATCAACCATTTCCCCTCTGTCAACACTCAACCCTGCCGATATCGTCAGCATGGAAATCCTCAAGGATGCCTCTGCAACCGCAATCTACGGTGCTCAGGGAGCTAACGGTGTCGTTCTCATCACCACCAAGCGAGGAAAGAGCGGAGACGCGAAGATTTCCTATGACGGTATGTTCGCGGTTTCACAGCAGACAAAGCGTCTGGACATGATGAACCTGCGCGAATATGCCCAGTTCTACAATGACCTTGTTTCCCAGGGTGAGATAAGCAACCCTAACGATGTATATTCGGATCCGTCAATCCTCGGAGTGGGAACCAACTGGCAGGATGCCATCTTCCGCACCGCGCTCCAGCATCAGCACCAGCTCTCTGTATCAGGCGGTACTGATAAGGTACAGTACTATGTATCTGGTTCCTATATGAATCAGGAAGGTACCATCATCGGTTCCAACTTCGACCGTTTCAGCGTCCGTACCAACCTTGATGCACAGCTCAAATCTTGGATAAAGCTCGGACTCAGCGCTACTTTCGCCAATACCAATGACGACCTCAAGCTTGCCGACTCAAGCGAAGGTCTCATCTACTATTCGCTGTCCACTATTCCGGATATTCCTATCTATGATGTTGACGGAAACTATTCTTCCACTGTACGCGAAGGCTATAACAATCCTAACCCTGTAGCCCTCGCCATGGAGGACCAGATTCTTCTGAAACGTCAGAAACTCACAGGAAACATCTATGCCGACATAACTCCGTTCGTGAATTACAAGCCGTTGAAGAACCTTGTATGGCGTACCGAGGTCGGTTTCGATTTCGGATGGTCAAAAGGTGAGAGATTCAAACCGGCACTGACCCTCGGTTCCTGGTCAAGGGCGAGCAACACCAGCAGCATACAGAAAAACAGCAGCACCTACTGGCAGCTCAAGAACTACCTGACCTATACGAACACATTCGGAAAGCACAATGTCAGTGCGATGGTCGGCCACGAAATGTGGGAGTCAAGATGGGAATATATTTCCGCAGAAGGCAGCAACCTTCCTTCCAACGAAGTTCATAGTCCGGCACTCGGTACCGCCACTCCTAAGATCGGTTCTGGATTCGGAAGTTCTGCCATGGCTTCCATCTTCACCCGTGAGACTTACAACTATGACAACCGCTACTATGTAACCTATACTTACCGCTATGACGGTTCTTCAAACTTCGGCCCGGACAACCGTTGGGCAGGCTTCCACTCCGTTGCTGCTTCTTGGCGCTTCTCGAATGAGAAATTCATAAAGGACAAACAGGACTGGTTCAGCAACGGTAAGATCCGTCTCGGCTGGGGACAGACAGGTAACGCCAACATAGGCAGCTACGCCTGGGGTTCCGCCATCAGCCAGATGCCTTCTGGCCTCGGAATGGGTTATCGTCCTGCCAACATCCCTAACACGGCCATCCGTTGGGAGAAACAGGAGCAGTACAATGTCGGTCTCGACCTCGGATTCTTCCAGGACAGACTCAACCTCACCGTGGACGCATACTACAAGAGGTCTGATGACATGCTCATGTCAATGCAGCTTCCTTCATATATGGGAACCCAGGGCAACGGATCTTCAGCACTCGCAGCTCCTAAGGGCAACTACGGAAGCATCCTCAACAAAGGTCTTGAAATCACTCTCGATGCTCATCCTTTCGTAGGTGAGTTCCAGTGGGACAGCAACTTCCAGATTTCATTCAACCGCAACAA
>JBJEBR010000059.1:6211-35315 GCA_051870255.1 Candidatus Cryptobacteroides sp. | reverse complement strand
GTGAGCGTGAAGGACTATGGAGGCATCGGAGGGCTCAAGACGGTATCTGTCCGGAACCTTGGGGCGGCTCATACCTTGGTCAGCTATGACGGATTCACTGTAAGCGACGCCCGGAACGGACAGGTGGACATCAGCCGCTTCTGTCTTGACAATGTGGCTCAGATTTCTGTAAGCATAGGTCCTTCGGACGATATATTCAAAAGTGCCAGGATCCTGTCTGCGGGAGGAGTACTCTCGATCGAGACGGATTGTCTCTTGCAGGACAGGCCGTCCGTAATGAAGGCCGGAATCACAGGAGGATGCTTCAATACATGGAACCCGATGCTGCAATACGGGCACAGATTCCGTGGCGGGACGATCCTGTCAGCATATGCCAATTACATGCACAGTGACGGCGAATATCCTTTCACCATCAGGAACGGGAGCACAATCAGCAGAGAAAAGCGTCTCAACAGCGACGTGAACTCCGTGGACTCGGAAATGAACCTGCTTGTCCCGACTGGGGACGACGCAGGGGAAATCAGGATGAAGGCCAATTTCCACCATTCCCGGAGAGGGCTGCCCGGAGCAGTCATCCTGTATTGTCAGAATCCCACCGAAAGGCTTTGGGACAGGAACTTCACAGCCTCGTTCAGATACGACAACACATTTTCTGACAGTTGGAAGCTTGAGGTCCATGCCGGATATTCCAATGCCTGGAACAAATACTCCGACTCGGACCCTATCTATGCAGAGCCGATGGTGAACAGGTACCTCCAGCACGAATGCGAAGTCGGGGCAATCTGCGGAAAAGGGTTCGGGGAACATTGGAGAATCGCCGTTTCCGCCGATTTGTACGGCAATATCCTCGATTCCGACATACCAGAATGTCCATATCCTGCAAGGCTGACCGGAATGGCTTCCTTGTCGGCACAGTACACCGGCGGGCGCTTCAAGGTCACAGGAATCCTCGTCGGGACTTATGCACATGAATGGCTCAGGAAGGAAATCGACGGTACGACTGCCTCCGGGCCGATGAAAAGATTGTCTCCGTCACTCTCCTCATCCTGCTCCTTCCTGGATGACAGAAGCCTTCGTGTACGCGTCAGCGTCAAGGACGGGTTCAGGATGCCTACTTTCAACGATTTGTATTACTCCAGGGTGGGCAATCCGTCGCTCGAACCAGAGAAAGCGCTTCAGACCGACATCGGGCTAACCTGGAGCAGACTCAGATGTCCGGGCAGGAAATGGGGATTCAGCCTCAGCGCAGACATATATCACAACCATATCCGCGACAAGATTACGGCCATTCCGACAATGTTCATCTGGAAGATGCGCAACATCGGCAAGGTGATGATGTTCGGTGCGGACATCTGCGCCAAGGCGACCTGGACGATCAATGACAAGGTGAGCCTGAACGGGGACGCCAACTACTCCTGGCAATATGCCGTGGACATCACCGACCCTCAGGCCAAGAACTGGAAGCATCAGATTCCATATACACCGAGACACACTGGAAATCTGGTGCTCTCGGCGGAAACATATTGGATTACGGCATCCTACACCCTCACCTGCTGTTCCGAGAGATATTCCCTGCCCCAGAACATCCCATCAAACCGGATCGATGGCTATATGGACCATGGCATATCCCTCGGAAGGACATTCAACATATCCCGGATCGCGCTCAATGTCAGCGTCCAGGCCCTGAACCTGACTGGAGCGAACTATGAAATCATCAAGGGATACCCGATGCCAGGCAGGTCGTTCCGCATAGGATTGAAACTTAGATATTGACAATCAATCATAAAATTTATAGAATCATGAACTACAGACATTTATTTTCAGCCTTCCTTGCTTTGGGAATCCTGCTGACCGCCTGCGACAAGCAGACGGAAGAGCCGGCCTTGTTTTCCGGAGACATCTATGTCCTGAACAACGGTAACTGGGGTGACAACAATTCCAACATCGCCGTCTATAATCTTCAGAACAAGGAACTGGCAGCCGACGCATTCTTCAATGCCAACGACATCGCCCTCGGGGACCTGGGCCAGGACATCATCGTGTACGGTAAAGACATCTACATCGCCGTCTATGGATCCAAATGTATCTTCGTGACCGACAAGTCACTGAAAATCAAGAAGATGTTGGAAATCGCCACAGAAGACGGCACGAGACTGTCCCCAAGGACGTTCTGCCAGGATAACGACAGGGTATATGTCACGATGTATGAAGGTTTCGTGGCAGAGATAAATCCAGGAGACGGTTATTCCGTCCGCATAACCCAGGTCGGCAACAACCCTGAAGGAATCGCATACGCAGGGGGAAAGCTCTATGTGGCGAATTCCGGAGGAATGAACTATCCAAACTATGACAATACGGTGTCCGTGGTCGATGCTTCATCGTTCAAGGAGATTTCAAGGATAACTGTCAACCTCAATCCTTGCTGCGTGGCTGCCAACTCCGACGGAACCCTCGTTTTCGTTTCAAGCCTGGGAGACTATGCCATGACACCTGGCATGCTTCAGGCAATCAGCACATCCACAGGTGAAGTCACGGACCTTGGATATGAAAACATTGCCGGTTTCTCGATGGGGACCGATGACAGGCTCTATGTACTTACAGCCGGCTATGATGAGAACTGGAACCAGTTGCCGGGAACGGTATATGTCCAGGATGCCAGGACGACGTCAACCACCGGGGTGAAATTCGTGACCGACGGTACCTCACTCGACAATGCATATTCAGTCTCTGCCACTTCCGACGGATATGTATATATAGGAATATCGGATTATGTCAACAACGGAGACATCAAAGTGTTCGATTCCAACGGCAGACTCTATGACAGTTTCGACACCTCCGGGCTCAATCCTCTCAAGGTAGCAAGGTAAAAGACTTCCTTATTTCCGAAAAATTCTATTGGATATATGATTTTATCCATTTTATCCTTATGTTTGCATGACATTAAAACGAATTGTCATGGCAGATATGAGGGAAAGGAAAATCCGTAATATAACGCTTGCCGGCTCTGTGGTCAATCTGATGCTCACTGCCGGCAAACTTGTTGCTGGATTCATCGGAAGGAGTTCCGCGATGGTTGCAGATGGAATACATTCATTGTCAGACCTTTTGAGTGACATTATCGTTCTGGTGTTTGTTCATATTTCATCGAAAGGCAAGGATAAGGGACATGATTTCGGACATGGGAAATTCGAGACTCTCGCGACATTGATGGTCAGCCTCATACTTCTTTTGGTCGGAGTGAAACTGATGGCTACAGGCATCACTTCCATTTTAACCGTGCTGAATGGTGGCACAATACCGGTTCCAGGATATATAGCCCTTGCCGCAGCTGCCATATCCATTATCGCCAAGGAGGTGCTTTACCATGCTACCGCCAAGGTCGGGAAAGAAGTCGACAGCCCTGTCGTCATAGCCAACGCCTGGCACCACCGTTCGGACGCCCTGTCGTCCATAGGGTCCCTCATCGGTATCGGAGGTGCGATAATTCTTGGACAGAAATGGACCATTCTTGATCCGCTCGCGTCCTGCTGCATCAGTATAGCCATCATATTCGTGGCTGTCAAGATGTCGATTCCTTGCCTGGGAGAACTTGTGGACGCATCATTGCCGGAAGAATCTGAGAACAACATAATCAACGCTGTCAGATCCGTAGAGGGTGTCAGAGACGTTCATGCCCTCAAGACAAGGCGCAGCGGGACATCAGTCATCGTAAATGCACATATCGTGGTGGATCCCCAGATGAAAGTGACCCAAGCCCATGACATAGCAACCAAAGTGGAAAGAGCCATCAGTGAACTGTATGGCCCTCAGACCCAGTCATCCATCCATATAGAACCTGATATAGAATCAGAATAAATCGACTTGACCAATGAAAACGAAAATAATCCTTGCAGCTACCATCCTTGCGGTGTCCTTTGCAATGTGCCACGAGGCAAGATGCCAGAACATCCAGCTTCATTACGACTTCGGGCGACACTGTGCCACATCCACAGTGGAGATGTTCCGCCCCGACGGATTGGGAAGCACCTTCTTCTTCATAGACATGGACTACGCCCCGAAGGTTACCGGAGCCTATTTCGAGATTGCGAGGGAGTTCTGCTTCTGGAAGCAGAGCAAGGCGGACTGGCTCTCGATCCACATCGAATACAACGGAGGACTCGACCTCGGGGCAGGCTCATACAACAACGCCTTCCTCGGAGGACTCACCTGGTCGGCCCATTCCAAGGATTTCACGAAAACATGCTCCGTTTCAGCAATGTACAAAATAATTCCCGGCACCGTGGATGGAGCCGGGAAGAATCAGATTCACAATTTTCAGATTACCGGTGTCTGGAAAGTCCTGTTTGCCGATGGCTGGTGCACATTCAGCGGATTCATAGATTTCTGGAGGGAGCACAGGCCTTGGCAGGGAACCGAATTCATTATGATCACCGAGCCTCAGTTCTGGGTGAATTTCGACCGCATCAAAGGCTGGGATAAGGTTCATCTCAGCGTGGGTACAGAGGTTGAAATCTCCACCAACTTCGTAGGCAAAGGCTTCGGTTGCATGCCGACTGCTGCTGTCAGATGGACTTTCTGACAATGTGCCTGACAGCCCAGCCAATCATCCCCTCTACACAGATTTCGGCAGGTTCCTGTTGAGAAGGGCGCATCCGATCAGTGCCGAAAGCAAGGAACCGCAGAGGATTCCGAACTTGGCATTGTTGAGAAGTTCCGCACCGGTGGCACCGAGAGCGGAATATGACAGATCCGCAATGAACATGGACACCGTGAAACCGATGCCGCAGAGCATGCACACGCTTGCGAATGATTTCCAGTCGGCTCCGTCAGGGAGCGATACGAACCTGAGGCGTACGGAAATCCAGGAGAACGAGAACACGCCGACGAATTTGCCTAAGAGAAGGCCGAGCATCACGGCCAGGCTCACACCTGAGAACATGTCCGCGAAGGTCATTCCTCCGAGGGTCACACCTGCATTTGCAAATGCGAAAACCGGGATTACGAACCAGTTGATGAGGCCCTGGAGGTTGTCTTCGAGGTCCTGCAGAGGGCTTATGAGCTTGTCGGCTGCGGACTCTATACTTTTCAGGGTATGTATCTGATTGTGTGTGAGCACCACGGTATTGTGCCTGTCGTCTATGTCGATCACAGGGAATTTGGCGATATTGTTCCTGATGCGCTCAAGGTAATGTCCTGTTCCCTTCTTGAGGGTTGCCGGGACGCAGAGGGCGACGAGCACGCCTGCTATCGTGGCATGGATGCCGGAATTGAGCATGAAATACCAGAGCACGAGTCCTGTGATGAGATAGAAGAATTTGTTCCTGACCTTCCTCCAGTTTGCGAATACCATGACCAATACGCACGCCGCGGCAAGTCCGAGGAAGAGGTAGTCGATATGGGACGAATAGAACAACGCTATGACGAGGATTCCTCCCAGGTCGTCAGCCACTGCGAGGGCGGCGAGGAACACTTTCAGGCCTACCGGGACCCTTGTCCTGAAGATTGCGAGCACGCCGAGGGAGAAGGCGATGTCGGTTGCCATAGGTATGGCGAGACCTCTATGCATGTCGGCATTCCCGTTGCAAAGCAGTGCGAACACTACGACAGGGACGATCATTCCTCCGCAGGCCCCGATGATCGGGAGAAGTGCCTTCTTGAGGGATGACAGTTCGCCCACGAGGATCTCACGCTTGATTTCCAGTCCGACGGAAAGGAAGAATATCGCCATCAGGAAGTCGTTGATGACCTCCATCAAGGTCATTGTATGGCCTGCATGGCTGAAAAAGTTGAAATTGCCGACGGAAAGTGACATCTCGTTCTGCCAGAAGCCGTTGTACCATTGAGCTGTCCAAGGACAGTTTGCACATACAAGGGCAAGCACAGTGCATACTATAAGTATGACGCTGGAGTTCACATGACTCTTGATCTTGCTCAGAAAGCTATAATTCGTTGTCTGTGTCTGTGACATGATTAGTAAGGATTATTCCAGGGCCGCAAATGTAGTCATTTTTAGCAATCATCACAAACAACTGTCTTCATCATGAAACAGAGAATGAATAATAATTGGGATTTTCTACATTTTTTCTTAAATTTGCGCCCTGTTTGCGGTTTTGGCTGTAAACATTTTTCCATTGGCAATGTAAAATTATTTAAGATATGGCTAAAGAAAAAGTAAACAAAAATGAAAACGCCGAGGCTGTTGCCGAGGCCGTTTCCAAGACTGAGCTGTTTTTCAAGGAGTACGGCAAGCTGATTGCGATTGTCGCCGTTGCCCTTGTCGTAGTGGCAGCCGGCATTTTCTGCTGGTACAAGTTTGCATACCAGCCTTCAGTTGTCGAAGCGCAGGGACAGATGGTTTATGCCGAGCAGAGTTTCCGCGATGGCGATTTCGAGACCGCGCTCAACGGTGACGGCAATGTACTCGGTTTCGCAGAGATCATCGATGAATACGGTGCCAAGGCCGGCAAGTCCGTATATTTCTATGCAGGTGTATGCGAACTTCAGATGGGCAACTATGACGGTGCCATTAAGTATCTCGAATCATACAAAGGCAAGGATGAGATTCTCGCTGCACGCGCGAAGGCCTGCATCGGAGATGCTTATGTAGGTCTCGAGAACTACCAGAAGGCTCTTGGTTATTTCGAGAAAGCTGCCGCAGAGGTGGATGATATGTTTGCAGCAGGATATCTCCTCAAGGCTGGTGTAGTCGCTGAGAAGCTCGGACAGGATGAGAAGGCCCTTTCTTTCTACAAGAAGATCAAGGATCAGTATCCTCAGTCCATGGAAGGCTACGACATTGACAAGTATATCGGTCGCATCGAAAACAAGTAGCATCTAAGGCTGGCCTGTCCAGCCTTATTTGATAAATTTCAGTTTAATGAGGTTTTTCAAGGCGGACGACAGAGTAAAAGCGCAGCAACCTTTTGGTTGTGAGCATTTTGCGACGAGGACAACGCAGAAACAGCCTTTATAAGATAACGGTAAATTTCAGTTTAATGAGGTTTTTCAAGGCGGACGACAGAGTAAAAGCGCAGCAACCTTTTGGTTGTGAGCATTTTGCGACGAGGACAACGCAGAAAAAACCATTAAAATAAATTTAACTATGGGAAGAGCATTTGAGTTCAGAAAGGAAAGAAAATTCAAAAGATGGGGCCACATGGCCCGCACCTTCACCAAGATTGGTAAAGAAATCACGATAGCTGTGAAACAGGGCGGTCCTGACGTTACAGGTAACCCACGTTTGAGGGCACTCCTTCAGACTGCAAGAAGCGAGAACATGCCTAAGGACAACATAGAGCGTGCAATAAAGAGAGCAAGCGACAAGGACCAGAGCGATTACAAGGAGGTTGTTTTCGAGGGATACGGACCTCACGGCATCGCAGTCCTGGTGGAAGCCGCTACGGACAACAACAACAGGACCGTGGCCAATGTCCGCTCATATTTCACGAAGAGCGGCGGATCGCTTGGAACTTCCGGCAGCGTGGATTACATGTTCGACCGCAAATGTATGTTCAGGATGAAGAGCGACAAGCCATATGACCTGGAAGAGCTTGAACTTGAAATGATTGACTACGGTGCAGAGGAGATTTTCGAGGAGGAGAACGAGGACGAGCAGACGGAGATCGTGATCTACGGTGAGTTCACTGCCTTCAACAGTATCCAGAAATATATCGAGGACAACGGATACGAGCTTGTATCAGCAGAGTTCACGAGGCTTCCGAACGTGGAGCTCAAAGAACTCGAGGGAGAAGACAAGGCTGACATCGAAAAACTGATCGAAAGAATCGAAGAGGACGACGATGTCCAGAACGTATATACGACAATGAAACCGTAATCCTGTCGTATTCTACGATTCAATGGGGCGACTGAAGACAGTTTCAGCCACCCCATTTTTGTATCATTTCGCCACCAGGGAATCAAGCCTGTCGCAAAGATGGCAGAGTCACCCGAATGTGGCAGAATCAGGATATGCGTGGAGAGATTGTAATCCCGTTCTGAAAAAAGTGTTATCTTTGCGCACTTGAAAATTAGATGCAATATAGAAAACTTATCATTTATGAGCATCCAGACGGAAAAGATCAAAGAATTGGTTGAGCGCAGAGCCTCCGCAAGAATGGGAGGAGGCCAGAAAAGGATAGACGCTCAACACGCAAAAGGAAAATTCACTGCACGCGAAAGGCTCGCAATGCTTCTTGACGAAGGAAGCTTCGAGGAGTTTGACATGTTTGTTCAGCACCGCTGCACCAACTTCGGAATGGAAAAGACTAAATTCGATGGAGACGGAGTCGTAACAGGACAAGGTACCATCGACGGACGCCTGGTCTATGTGTTCGCACAGGACTTCACTGTGTCCGGAGGTTCAATGTCCGAAACCATGGCGCAGAAAATCTGCAAGGTGATGGATATGGCCGTAAGGAACGGGGCTCCATGTATCGGAATCAACGATTCAGGCGGAGCGCGAATCCAGGAAGGAATCTGCTCGCTTGCAGGTTTCGGTGAAATCTTCGAAAGGAACATCCTTGCTTCAGGTGTAGTCCCTCAGATTTCAGGAATCTTCGGACCATGCGCAGGAGGAGCCGTGTATTCCCCTGCCCTGACTGACTTCAACATCATGATCAAGGACACATCCTATATGTTCCTTACTGGTCCTGGAGTCGTAAAGACGGTTACCGGAGAAAACGTGAGCCAGGAAGACCTCGGAGGTGCAAGCGTACATGCAAGCAAGAGCGGTGTCGCACACTTTGCGGCGGAGAACGAGACCGAAGGCATCCAGATCATCAAGGACCTTCTGAGCTTCATCCCGTCAAACAACCGCGAACAGGCCCCGTTCGTACCTACGAACGACCCTGCAGGAAGGGTGGACGACGCTCTCAACGACATCATCCCGGACAGCCCGAACAAGCCTTATGACATGTATCAGGTCATCGGCAGCATCGTGGACGACGGACGCTTCTTCGAAATCCACAAGAGCTATGCGAAGAACATCATCATCGGTTTCGCACATATGAACGGGCGCAGCGTGGGAATCGTGGCAAACCAGCCTAAGATCCTCGCAGGTGTACTCGACATCAATGCCTCGAGAAAGGCTGCCAGGTTCGTGCGCTTCTGCGACGCATTCAACATTCCTCTCGTGACACTCGTCGATGTCCCTGGCTTCCTCTGCGGAACCCAGCAGGAATACGGAGCCATCATCACACACGGAGCAAAACTCCTTTACGCTTATGGCGAGGCTACCGTCCCGAAAGTGACCGTTACCCTCAGGAAATCATACGGCGGAGCACATATCACTATGAGTTGCAAGCAGTTGCGCGGTGACATCAACTACGCCTGGCCTTCAGCCAACATCGCAGTCATGGGAGCCGAGGGAGCAGTCGAAATCCTCTATTCCAAGGAAATCAAGGCCATCGAGGACCCTGCGAAGAAAGCAGAGGCGGCAGAGGCCAAGAAGAAGGAGTACAACGACCTGTTCTGCAATCCTTACAACGCAGCGAGCTACGGCTACATCGACGATGTCATCGAGCCACGCAACACCCGCTTCCGCGTAATCAGGGCTCTTGAAGCTCTTGCAGACAAGAAACAGGAGAACCCTTACAAGAAACACGACAATCTTCCATTATAGCCATAGGATATGATTGATTACCTTACATTTATACTGAGCACATCCACCAAGAGCGAAATGCTCGCCCAGAGGGACCCTCACGGCTTCATTATGACAATCACGGCAGTAGCGGTGGTGTTCGGAGCCCTCGTCATCCTGTTCTTCTTCTTCGGGATACTCGGGAACTTCTTCAACGGCAAATTCAACCTTGGAAGGATTTTCCGGCGCAGGAAAGGAAAAGGCAAGGAGGACGAGACGGCGGCAGCCATAGCACTGGCGCTCAACGACGAGCTCTCCGGAGAAGTCCACGCCGCCATAGGCCTTGCGCTCGACGAATACCTGGACGACACCGTCCACGACTATGAAAGTTACATCATCACAATAAAAAGAAAATAATCATGGCAGAACGCACTTATATCATCAATGGCAACGAATACAAGGTAACCGTGAACTCCGTTGCCGGCAACAACGCCGAAGTAACCGTAAACGGCACTCTCTACAATGTTCAGATCAAGGACGCAGCCCCTCAGGCAGCCCAGACACCTGCTCCGGCAGCATCAGCACCGGTTCAGGCACCTGCAACTCCAGCCCCTGCAGCAGCTCCTGCTCCTGCGGCAGCTCCGAAGCCAGCTGCACCTGCACCGGCGGCAAGCGGATCAGGAAAGGCAGCCACGGCACCTCTGCCAGGCGTAATCATAGCCATCAAGGTCAATGTGGGTGATGCAGTGAAGGCTGGACAGGAAGTGGCCGTGCTTGAAGCCATGAAGATGGAGAACTCCATCGAGGCTCCTGTAAGCGGAACTGTCACGGCAATCAATGCTGCCAAGGGTGATTCCGTCCTTGAAGGAGCACCAATCGTCACTATCCAGTAATAACGACCAACGATTTCCTGAATGGACACAGTAATGGAAAGCCTCCGTGAATTCATAGGATTCACAGGCTTCGCGAACATGACCGGTCAGCATCTGCTGATGATCCTTATCGGCATTTTCTTCATATTCGTAGCCATCAAGAAAGAATGGGAACCCCTGTTGCTGATTCCGATCGGATTCGGCATGATAATAGGTAACATTCCTTTCGTATCAGGCCTGAACATAGGAATTTACGAACAAGGGTCCGTTATGAACATCCTCTACCAGGGAGTGCAGCAGGGATGGTATCCTCCGCTGATTTTCCTCGGTATAGGAGCAATGACCGACTTCTCCGCGCTCATTTCCCAACCGAGGCTGATGCTCATCGGTGCAGCCGCCCAATTCGGAATCTTCGGTGCGTACATCCTTGCAATGTATCTTGGTTTCACTCCGGCGGAGGCTGGAGCAATCGGCATCATCGGAGGAGCTGACGGACCTACGGCAATCTTCCTTTCATCGAAACTCGCTCCGGAACTGATGGGAGCCATCGCGGTATCCGCATACTCATACATGGCACTCGTCCCGGTTATCCAGAGGCCTATAATGCTGATGCTTACCACCAAGAAGGAACGTCTCATAAGGATGGCACCTCCACGTCAGGTAAGCCAGAAGGAAAAGATCATATTCCCTATCGCTGGATTCATCCTCACGGCTCTCATCGTTCCGTCAGGAATGCCGCTTCTGGGAATGCTGTTCTTCGGTAACCTGCTGAAGGAGAGCGGCGTGACAAAGAGGCTTGCCGAGACCGCCCGCGGACCACTCGTGGATGTGGTGACGATACTTATCGGCTTGACCGTTGGTTGCTCGACCCAGGCGGATGTCTTCCTCTCAGGAAAATCAGTCAAGATCTTCCTGCTCGGATTGCTTTCATTCATCATAGCTACAATCTGCGGAGTCCTTTTCGCAAAGCTGATGAACCTGTTTGCAAAGGAGGGTCACAAGATCAACCCGCTCATCGGCAATGCAGGAGTATCCGCAGTGCCTGACTCGGCAAGGGTGTCCGAGGTGGTCGGAAGGGAATTTGACAAGGACAACCACCTTCTGATGCACGCCATGGCTCCGAATGTGGCAGGAGTGATAGGCTCGGCCGTTGCGGCAGGTATCCTGCTGAGCTTCCTCGGATAGGGTTACCGACGCAGGGCTGCCATGATGTTGGCAGGTGCCCTGCGGGAGAGAAGTTCCCGTTTCATGAAGTCCATGGCGGGAGCGACATGGTCGAAGAAGCGGTAATAACCTTCACAGAGATAGTTCAATCCCGGTTCTCCGTCAGACGTGCGGACAAAACGGTTCTTCGGACATTCGCCGTTGCAGGCGAAAAGATATTGGCACTGACGGCATTGTTTCGGCAATGCCGTCAGTTTTGCGTCTCCGAAGTCCTGTTCCTTCTGACCGTACATCATCTCAATGAGGGTATTCTCGCGGATATTCCCCAATTTGTATTCCGGAAAGACGAAATGGTCGCAGGTATATACATCCCCATTGTATTCCATCACACCTGCGTGGCCGCAAGTCCGTGCCATCGTACAGACTCCCGGCTGCTCCCCCACCCAGTTGGCAAGGGTTGAATCAAACAGTTGGATATAGTAGGTCCCTACATCGTTCTGCACCCATTCGTCAAAAATCGCACACAGGAAATCACCCCATTGCCCCGGCTTGACTGAGAAAGGAGCCAGAGGCAGGTCTTCACTGTCGGCAGGACAAGCGAGATGACGTCCGTCACTGTGAGGCATGATGCGTTCCACGATAGGGGTAAACTGGATGTAATGGCACCTGATGTCCTTGAAGAAACGATAGAATTCGAGCGGATGATCCCCGTTGAAATCATTGACGACGGCAAGAGCGTTCCATTCCACTCCGAAACGGTTGAGCAGTTCGATTCCTTTCATTACCTTGGCAAATGAAGGCTTGCCCTTGACATTGTGACGGTACCTGTCGTGGAAACGCTCAGGGCCGTCTATGGACACTCCCACGAGCCAGCCGTTCTCCTTGAAGAACTGGCACCATTCCTCATTCAGGAGCGTCCCGTTGGTCTGGATGCTGTTGTCAATCTGCCTCCCTCTACCATATTTCTTCTGGAGTGCCACAATCCTACGGTAGAACGAAAGCGGCCTCATGAGGGCCTCTCCGCCATGCCAGGTGAAAAGCACCTGGGGCATCGTCTGCGATTCAATATATTGACGGATAAACAATTCCAGTATCTCGTCGCTCATTTCGAACATACCAGCCTTCAGGTCCTTCCTGTAAAGATTGTTCTTTTCGAGATAATAGCAATACTCGCAGGCAAGGTTGCAGGTCGGTCCCGCAGGCTTGGCCATCACATAAAGAGGTCTTGAAAAAGGAGAAATCGTAGCCATTTGAAAAATCACCCAAAATTTTCCCACAAATATACCCATTATTCACCAAGAAAGGAAATATATATAAAATGAGTATCTTTGCATCCGTTTTGCAAACCATTCAATAGAATCAGGGGCATGATGCCCCCATAGACAATCAGCAGCCATGTACAGATACAGCGCCTCGACACTGCCGAATACAAGGATTGATGTGGCAGATGTGCTCCGCGGCATCGCCATCGGAGGAATAGTGCTCATACATTTCATCGAGCACCTCAATTTCTACAGTTTCCCTGAGCCGTCAAGCCCGTTCTGGGCCGGGATGAACAAGGCCGTCTGGGATACCACGTTCTATCTCCTTGCAGGAAAGATGTATGCAATCTTCGCCACCCTGTTCGGACTCAGCTTCTACATCCAGCACGACAACCAGGCACAGAAGGGCATCGACTTCCGTCCACGCTTCGCCTGGAGGATGGTGCTGCTGATGCTGTTCGGGCTTTTCGACCTGCTTTTCTTCAACGGGGACATCCTGTTCCTGTACGCCGTCTGCGGACTTCTCGTCATACCTATGATACGGGCAAGCGACAAGGTGATACTCGGATTCGCGATATTCCTCGGACTCCAGCCTGTCGAACTGACCTACATAATCCTCGGCCTGGTAAATCCATCGACTCCGATCCTCGACCTCGGAAGCGGATCCTGCTGGGGAGCTCTGATGGAGGCCCAGTCAAACGGTTCGATGCTCGATGTCGCCGTGGCGGGAATACGCTACGGACTGCCTGTGAACTTCCTCTGGGCTATAGAAAACGGCAGGATGACCCAAACCATATTCCTTTTCCTCGTTGGTATATATCTTGGGCGTAAAAGATTGTTTTACAACGAGGGAAACAATCTTGTAATATGGAAAAACATTTTTGTTACATCGCTCGCTTCGCTTGCTGTTCTCATTCCGATGTATCATTTGCTGCCTTCCACGACTGACATACCTTGCGTCAGCAAGAGCCTGAATGTGTTGCTGAACATGTGGAAGAATTTCGGGATGATGATGGTGATCATCTCAGGAGTCGTGCTTCTGTTTTACAAGACCAAGGCATCCGGATGGCTCATAAAGATTGCCCCTTACGGCAAGATGAGCCTCACGAACTACCTCGGCCAGTCCATATTCGGTGCCATGCTGTTCTATAACTGGGGATGCGGGCTGTACAGGGTTTGCGGACACACTGCAAGCTGGCTTATCGGAGCGGCATTCATCGCCATCCAATACATCTTCTGTCGTTGGTGGCTGAAGAATCACAAGAGAGGTCCTTTCGAGGAACTCTGGAGACGGGGCACATGGCTCGGAAAATAGTTTCGTCTCTTGCTGAAAAAAGTGTATCTTTGCCAAGATACGGACCTACGACACGAATTAGATATGGATTTATTTTCCAATGAAAGGATAACTATACTCGACGGCGCGACAGGGACCATGATTCAGAGGTTTTCCCTGACGGAGGACGACTATTCCATTCCAGGAATGGCTTCGGCCCTGCTGAAAGGCAACAATGAATGTCTCAACCTCAGCCGTCCCGATGTCATATCCGCCATCCACAAGGAATATATCGAGGCAGGAGCTGACATAATCGAGGCGAACACTTTCAGCGCCAACAGGATTTCCCAGGCTGAATACGGATGCGAAGGGATTGCATCGAGGATGGCTTTTGAAGGGGCCAGGATCGCCCGTGAGGCGGCTGATGGTGCGGGGCGCAAGGTAATCGTGGCGGGCAGCATGGGTCCTACCTCAAAATCCCTGTCACTGTCCCCCGACGTGGCCGACCCAGGTTTCAGGCAATACACCTTCGGGATGATGAAGGAAAGCTACAAGGAACAGGCTGGTGCGCTTCTCGACGGCGGTGCTGACATCCTTCTGTTGGAGACCTGCTTCGATGCTCTCAATGTCAAGGCCGCGCTCTCGGCAATACAGGAACTGAACGACGAAAGAGGGCTTTCCGAGCCCATCCCCGTCATCGTGTCAGTGTCGGTCGGAGACAGGAGCGGCAGGACGCTCACAGGACAGACACTCAAGGCTTTCTATACGGCACTCCGGCACTACCCTCTCGCTGCTTTCGGACTGAACTGCTCCCTTGGTGCGGAGGAACTCACTCCTCTGATGCAGGAAGTGTCCCAATGGTGCGGATGCAGGACGATATGCTATCCGAATGCTGGTCTGCCGAACGAGATGGGAGGCTATGACCAGACCCCGGAGCAGATGGCACAGGCCGTTGGCAGAATGGCACGGGAAGGGCTGCTCGACATAACCGGAGGATGCTGCGGTACCACACCGGAGCACATCAGGGCCGTAGCCCGGGCCGTACACGGGATTGCCCCGCGTGGAGAAGGCAGATGCAGCGACCCGTCGTTCGATGAAGGAGTCCTGACAGTGAGCGGACTCGAAGCCGTCACCATAGACATAGACAGATTCAATTTCACCAACATAGGAGAAAGGACGAACGTCGCCGGCTCGCGGAAGTTCGCCAAGCTGATTGCCGCCGGAGACTACGACACAGCACTGCAGATTGCCGCAAGACAGATCGAGGACGGCGCAAGCATCATCGACATCAACATGGACGATGCAATGCTCGACAGCAGGCGCGAGATGGAGAGGTTCGTGAGATACATATCCAACGACCCGAATGTGGCGAAGGCCGCACTGATGATAGATTCATCCCATTGGGAAACTGTGCTTGCCGGACTTGAGAACGCCCAGGGTAAATGCATCGTGAACTCCATAAGCCTGAAGGAGGGCGAGGAGGCCTTCATCGCCAAGGCGAAGGTACTCAGGTCATTCGGTGCCGCCACGGTCGTGATGGCTTTCGACGAGAAAGGCCAGGCAACGACTTTCGACAGGAAAATCGAGATATGTGAAAGGGCATACCGGCTTCTCACGGAAAAGGCGGCCATGGCACCGGAAGACATAATATTCGACTGCAACATCCTGTCCATCGGGACCGGCATAGCTGAACATGCCGATTATGGAGTTGATTTCATCAGGGCCGTAAGGTGGATCAAGGAGAACCTGCCCGGAGCAAAGACATCCGGCGGTGTGTCGAACCTCTCATTCGCATTCAGGGGCAACAACCCCGTCAGGGAGGCGATGCACTCTGCATTTCTTTTCCATGCAATTGAAGCTGGACTTGATATGGCAATCGTAAACCCGTCTATGCTACAGGTTTATGACGACATTGAGCCGAGCTTGCTGAAATGTGTGGAAGACGTGATTTTCAATAAGGATGCCGAGGCTGTCGAGAGACTCGTGGACAAGGCATCCGAGATTCTTGCGTCCAAAGAAAACGCGGCTCCGGAGGTCAGGCAGGAGGACAGGAGCAGCCTCCCTCTGGAGGACAGGCTCAGGAATGCACTCGTGAAAGGCCTCTCGGACCACCTTGCGGAAGACATAGAGGAGGCAATGGGTGTCTATGGGAAGGCCGTTTCCATAATCGAAGGCCCTCTGATGGCCGGAATGGAGAGCGTCGGGGACATGTTCGGCCAGGGCAAGATGTTCCTCCCACAGGTCGTGAAGTCCGCAAAGGTGATGAGGGACGCCGTGGCATTGCTCGAACCATATATGGGCAAGGATGAAGACGAAGGAGCATCCCAAAGCTCCAAGCCTGTGATTGTCATCGCCACAGTCAAGGGAGATGTACATGACATCGGAAAGAATATCACTGCCATCGTATTGACCTGCAACGGTTTCGAAGTACATGACCTTGGAGTCATGGTGGACAGGGAGACCATACTCGCAGAGGCTGAGAAGCTTCATGCGGACATCGTGGCCGTAAGCGGGCTGATAACCCCTTCGCTCTATCAGATGGAGGAGATATGCCGTGAGATGGCTGCCAGGGGGATGGATGTGCCTCTGTTCATAGGTGGGGCCACGACATCTGCCTTGCATACCGCCGTCAAGCTCGCACCTCTCTACAATCACGTATATTATGGCCCGGATGCGTCTGCAAGCGCTGTGATGGCCAAGAAATATATGATGGACAGGGCATCGTTCGAGGAAGAGCAGCACGCCAGGCAGGCGGAATTGAGGGATCTGTACGAGAAAGGCAGGCAAAACGCCAAGGCCACGGAGAATGTCGTCAGGACCGGCTTGGACGAGGATGGATATGTCACCGACATACCTGACAGCATGGAGGTGCGCGAAATCACTTACGACATGATAAGTGAATATTTCGACTGGAAGATGTTCTATGCCGTATGGGGCATCAGGTATGGCAAGCAGGTTCCCGAGGCCACGGAGCTGATCCAGCTCAGGAAGGATGCCGAGGAGGAACTTGCATTCAGGAATTTCAGGATAAGGGTCGGTGTCAGGTTCACAGAGGCTTATGGCGAGGGTGACGACATCGTCTTGCCGGAACTTGGGAAAAGGCTTCCGATGATGCGCCAGGAAAGCGGCAAAGGATTGTCTCTCAGTGATTTGGTAATACCGAAAGAGAGTGGCAAGGTCTCTGCTTTCGGGGCTTTTGCAATCAGCGTCCACAAGGCTGACGAGCATGTCGAGGGCTGTTGCTGCCCTGCCTGCTCCAACAGGTATGAGGATATGGTCGGAAGGTCCGTGAGGATGACGCTTGCCGAGGCGGCTTCATCTTGGCTGGACAGGCAGATTCTTGACGGGAAACTGTCTCCGGAGGGCAGGTTGCCTGAAGGTGCGAAGGTCGTAAAGCCTGCTGCAGGATATGCGAGCTGTCCGGACCATACCCTGAAGAAGGATCTGCTGGAGATTATTCCGGGAGGCGAAAGGCTGGACATCGCTCTTACGGAGAGCTATGCGATGATTCCGGACGCGTCAATCTGCGGAATGGTCTTCATCCATCCCCAGGCCTGCTATCCTGAGATAAGGAATGTCAGCGGGAAGCAGTACGGGGATTACCTGAGGCGCAGAGGAATGTCGGAGGACGAGGGACGGCGCTTCTTAGGGCATCTTCTCAAATGATTTGAACGAAACAGGTCTTCGTTGACAGGTCTTGTGCGATAGCAGAAGTTCCGCAATCGGCACAACCTTCGGGACCTGAATTAATATCACTAGCGAAACTTTAGATAAACAATGAAAGTAATTGACATACTGAACGGAAGCAAGAAGCCATATCCGTCACTGGAGATAGTGCCACCGCTTAGGGGCCTGACCAAGAAGGAACTCGTTGAGAGCATTGCGCCATTCATGGAGTTCAGTCCGAAATACATAAATGTCACAAGCCACAGGGACGAATACGAATATGTCCAACAGCCCGACGGCACATTCAGCCGCCGCATGGTACGCAACCGCATAAACGAGACCACCGTCTGTGCGGCGATAATGTCGGAATACAAGATAGAGACTGTCCCCCACCTCATCTGCGGGGGCAATTCAGCGGAAGAGATCGAGAGCAAGCTCGACAACCTCGAATTCCTCGGGATCAACAACATAGTCGCCCTCCGCGGTGACAGCGTAAGCGGAGAGAAGCGTTTCACGCCTACCCCTGGAGGCTACCGTTATGCCAGCGAGCTGGTCGGTGGCATCAGGAAATACCAGGGAAGCTCCACATACCGCCGCTCCCACAACATCGACTCCGAGAAAGACAATCCGAGATATTTCTGCATAGGCGTAGGGGCATATCCCGAAAAGCATTTCGAGGCGGCCAACATCGAGACCGACATCCAGAACCTCAGGAAGAAGGTGGATGCAGGAGCAGACTACATCATCACCCAGATGTTCTTCGACAACAAGGTATATTACGACTTCGTGGAAAAATGCCGCGAAGCCGGCATAAGAGTACCGATAATCCCTGGGTTGAAGCCGCTTTCCACGGCAAGGCAGGTCAGCCTCCTGCCGGAATCATTCTCGCTCAACATACCTTTCGAGCTCACTGAAGCCATCCGCAAGGCTGGAGACGACAAGGATGCGGTGTATGAAATCGGCACGGAATGGTGCACGGAGCAGTGCAAGGACCTGCTTGCGCACGGAGTGCCGGCGGTACATTTCTACACCATGGGCAAGACCGGCAACATCATCCGCATTCTCAAGGAGTGCTTCTAAGCACTTTTTGAGAATGTTTTTTATATAATCAGGTACATTTGTTCGCTTTTTTACGCATTTTGTTCCGTTATCGAAAATATTTGAAAATTTAGCACATAATTTGGTTGATTGTCGCCGGTTTATTATTAAATTTGCCAAGATAGGAATAAATGATAAACCACATCATCGTATAACAACGACTGAAACAAACTAAATATCATATCGAAATGCAGAACAAATTGCAAGAACTGACAGACAAGCTCTACAATGAAGGTCTGTCAAAAGGAAAACAGGAGGGAGAGGAGATTCTTGCCAAAGCCCGCAAGGAGGCCGAGGAAATAGTGGCCGCTGCGAAAAAGGAGGCAGAAGACATCGTCTCACAGGCACGCAGACAGGCTGAAGACCTCAGCGTAAAGGTGAATGGCAACCTCAAGATGGCAGCCCAGCAGAGCATCGCCGCCACAAGGAACGACATCGAGAACATCGTCGTTGCCAAGATGACCGACAAGGAAGTCGAAAAGGCCCTCTCATCTGCCGGATTCGTCAAAGAAGTCATTCTCGCAGTTGCAAAAGGCTTCAACACCGAGGAGTCACAGGACATACAGCTCGTACTCCCGGAATCTCTCAGGAAAGAACTTGAACCATTTGTCAAGAAAGAACTTGCAGAAGTTCTCAAAGGTGGCATCAAGGCTGATTTTTCAAAGAAGGTTGCAGGTGGGTTCACCATCGGTCCTGCAGACGGAAGCTACTTCATCAGCTTTACGGACGAGACTTTCAAGGCGCTGATCAGCGAATACCTCCGTCCGGCCACGAAGAAAATTCTTTTCGGATAAAGTCACCGAAACCGTATGAACAATTACGAATACATCATAGCGAGCCTGCCGGACATAAGCGCCGAGTGGAAATTCCAGGACAGGCATCCTGAGGACTACATCAGGGAAATCGAGGAACTGTGTTCTGAAAAGGACTGCGGGACAATCGGTTTCCTGAAGGAAGGTCTTGTCGATGTCAACCTCGACAGGGATTTCTACACAAGGGCCGCTTCCCACGGAAACAGTTTCATCCGCGAATATTTCCTGTTCGACATGAACGTCAGGAACGCCAAGGTCAGATTTCTGAACAAGGCTCTCGGAAGGGATGCTGACAAGGATGTGATGGACCTTCCTTCCGGGGAGTTCGAAGAGGCTCACAGGCTTGACGCCGTACTCGCCGATACGGACATCCTCGCCAGGGAAAGAGGCATCGACGACCTCATGTGGGAGAAGATCAGTTCACTGACGGTGTTCAACTACTTCGACATCAACGCCATCCTCGGTTTCATAGCCAAGCTTCACATAGTTGCAAGATGGTACGAGCTCGACGAGCAGTCCGGACGGCAGATGTTCAAGAGGCTCGTGGACGAAGTGCGCGGCACATTCAAGGGAGTTGAATACAACGCCGAATGACAATTATCCGAATCATTAACAGAAATCAACAGAAACATAATATGAAAACTACAGGAAAGGTAACAGGCATCGTATCCAACCTTGTGACTGTGGAAGTCAACGGTCCTGTCTCCCAGAATGAGCTCTGCTACATTACCATCGGAGACACGAAATTGATGTCCGAAGTCATCAAGGTGAACGGGAAATATGCCGCTGTACAGGTTTTTGAGAGCACCCGTGGTCTGAAAAACGGCGCAGAAGTCGTTTTCGAAGACAAGATGCTCGAAGCCACACTCGGTCCGGGCCTTCTGTCAAGCTGCTACGACGGACTTCAGAACGACCTTACGACCATGACCGGGGTATTCCTCAAACGAGGAGAATACACCGACCCTCTCGACCACACGAAGATGTGGGACTTCACCCCTCTCGCAAAACCAGGCGACAAAGTTGTCGCAGCAGACTGGCTCGGCGAAGTGAAGGAAGGATGGCTGCCTCACAAAATCATGGTGCCGTTCAGTTTCAAGGGAGACTATACGGTAAAATCGGTTGCCAAGGCCGGCCAGTACAACATCGACCAGACTATAGCCGTGCTCACGGATGCGTCTGGAGAGGATGTTGAAGTGACAATGACCCAGAAATGGCCTGTAAAGGTGGCCATCAAGGGCTACAAGGAGAAACCGAGGCCGAACAGGATAATGGAGACCGGAGTGCGCGTGATCGACACCCTCGACCCTATCGCCGAAGGAGGTACAGGCTTCATCCCTGGGCCTTTTGGATGCGGCAAGACAGTCCTCCAGCATGCAATCGCAAAGCAGGGAGACGCCGACGTGATCGTGATGGCGGCCTGCGGAGAGCGTGCCAACGAGGTCGTGGAGATCTTCACGGAGTTCCCTGAACTCATTGACCCTCACACGGGAAGGCATCTGATGGAGCGTACCACCATCATCTGCAACACGTCGAACATGCCGGTGGCTGCCCGTGAGGCTTCCGTATATACGGCGATGACCATCTGCGAATACTACCGCGCGATGGGCCTGAAGGTCCTCCTTCTTGCAGACTCCACCTCACGCTGGGCACAGGCCCTGAGGGAGATGTCCAACCGTCTGGAGGAACTTCCTGGACAGGATGCATTCCCTGTTGACCTGTCGGCCATCATATCAAACTTCTACTCCCGTGCAGGAATGGTCGTGCTGAACAACGGACAGACCGGTTCCGTCACCTTCATTGGTACCGTCTCCCCTGCCGGAGGTAACCTCAAGGAGCCTGTGACAGAGTCCACGAAGAAGGCAGCCAGATGCTTCTACGCCCTCGAACAGAACAGGGCCGACAAGAAGAGATATCCTGCCGTGAACCCTATCGAGTCATATTCCAAATATCTTGAATATCCGGAAATCCGCGAACATCTCGCCGAAAGGATCAGACCGGGCTGGGTGGAGATGGTCGAGAAGACCAAGTTCATCATCCGCAGGGGCAAGGAGGCAAATGACCAGATCAACATCCTCGGAGACGATGGCGTGCCTATGAGCTACCATGAGCTTTTCTGGAAGTCCGAGCTCATCGACTTCGTGATCCTGCAGCAGGACGCATTCGACGAGACAGACGCCCTCACTCCGCTCGACAGGCAGAAATTCATGCTTGAGCTTGTCCTCGACATCTGCGACAGGGAGTTCAAGTTCGAAGACTACGAGCAGTGCCGCGTTTTCTTCAAGGAAGTCATCAATGTCCTCAGGCAGATGAACTACTCGGAATTCAAGAGTGAAAAATTCAACAACTATCAGCAGCAACTCAATAATATCCTCAACAATGGCAACTAAGGCATTTCAGAAAATATATACGAAACTTGAGGCAATCACGAAGGCTACAGTGTCACTGAAGGCCAGTGGTGTCTCAAATGACGAGCTCGCCGTTGTGGACGGCAGACTTGCTCAGGTTGTAAAGACCAAGGGAGACCTGATCACCCTTCAGGTGTTCTCCGGAACCGAAGGCATCCCTACGGACGCTGAGGTGACTTTCATGGGAGAACCGCCTATGCTCAAGGTGGGAGACGAACTCTCCGGAAGGTTCTTCGACGCATACGGAAAACCTATCGACGGAGGCCCTCAGCCTGAAGGACGCGAAGTGCAGATCGGTGGTCCGTCCGTGAACCCGTACAAGCGTATGCAGCCTTCACAGATCATCCCTACCGGTATCGCCGGCATCGACCTCAACAACACCCTCGTGTCAGGACAGAAGATTCCGTTCTTCGCAGACCCTGACCAGCCATACAACAATGTGATGGCACAGGTTGCCCTCCGCGCCGATGTGGACAAGATCATCCTCGGCGGAATGGGACTTTCCAACGATGACTACCTCTATTTCAAGCATGAATTCGAGGCAGCAGGTGCGCTTGAAAAGATCATCTGCTTCATCAACACGACAGAGCAGCCTCCTGTGGAGAGGCTTCTCATCCCGGACATGGCCCTCGCTGCGGCAGAATATTTCGCAGTGGAGAAGAACGAGAAGGTGCTGGTGCTCCTTACGGACATGACGCTTTATGCAGACGCCCTCTCCATCGTGTCCAACCGTATGGACCAGATTCCTTCGAAGGACTCCATGCCGGGTTCACTGTATTCCGACCTCGCGAAGATTTACGAGAAGGCCGTGCAGCTTCCTGACGGAGGTTCTATCACCATCATCGCCGTGACGACGCTCAACGACGGAGACATCACCCACGCCGTGCCTGACAACACCGGTTACATCACCGAGGGCCAGCTGTACCTGCGTGCTGATGCGGATTCCGGAAAGATCATCATCGACCCGTTCCGTTCACTCTCCCGTCTGAAACAGCTCGTACAGGGCAAGCAGACCCGCAAGGACCACAGCCAGGTGATGAACGCTTCCGTGCGTCTGTATTCCGATGCACAGAACGCAAAGACCAAGCTGGAGAACGGTTTCGACCTGAGCGACTACGACCTGCGTTGCCTTGACTATGCGAAGGCCTACGCCACACGCATCCTCGCAATCGACGTCAACCTGTCGCTCGAGCAGATGCTTGACACGGCATGGGAGCTTTTCGGTACATATTTCACGAAGGCGGAGACCGGTATCAAACAGGAATTCATCGACCAGTACTGGGTCGGTAAATAATAATAACAATGGCAATTAAATTCCAATATAATAAGACATCACTGAACAACCTCGGCAAGCAGCTGAAGATGCGTCAGAACGCACTCCCTACCCTGAAGAACAAGGAGTCCGCCCTGCGTCTCGAGGTGCGAAAGGCCAAGGACAAGTCAGCAAAGCTTATTGAGGATCTTGAAGCCGCAATGCAGAGATACGACTATCTTGCAGCACTCTGGAACGAATTCGACCCGGGACTCATCTCCATAACGGATGTGGACCTGGTGACCGTGAAGGTGGCAGGTGTCAAGACACCGGAACTCAAGGAGATCCATTACGAGATCCACGAGTTCAACGCATTCGCCAAACCGGCATGGTACGCAGACGGAGTCGCCATATTGAAGGAGCTTTCGAGACTCGGAATCGAGTCCGAGGTCTATATGGAGAAAAGCAGGATTCTCGACTGGCAGCGGAAGAAGACCACCCAGAAGGTAAACCTTTATGAGAAGGTCCAGATTCCTGGCTATCAGGAGGCTATAAGGAAAATCAAGCGATACATGGAAGACGAGGAGAACCTCTCCAAGGCTGCTTCCAAGATCGTGAAGAGCAGACACGCAGAAGAAGAGGAGGAAACAGTCAATGATTGAGAAAATGACCAAATACTCCTTCATTCTCCTCAGCGGAGAAACTGAAGGTTTCCTTGAATGGCTTCAAGGACTCGGTGTAGTCGATGTGACACGCTCGTCAAAACCAATTGACGAAAGGTCCGCCACGATGCTCGAGAAGATTTCCAGGGTGAAGAAGACTCTCGGAATCCTCGAAAAGCTTGACTACAGTTCAGACCCTGATTATGAAAGAATCAGGAAGGCTGCCGATGAGACCGTCATACAGGGCTGCAAGGCCCAGAACTCTCTCAGGACCGTATCACGGATCGAAGACCTGAATGCAGAGATGGCGGAGGCAGAAAAACAGCTGAAGGATGTTGCCCCTTGGGGCGACTATGACAAGGCGGCTCTCGATGGCATAACATCCAAAGGGCTGGTTCTCAGATACTACAAGGTCAGCTCAAAGAAGTTCGACCCTGCATGGGAGGATGAATACGCCCTCGTCAAGGTCAACGAGGACAAGAAGACCATCTGGTTCGTGACACTCTCCCCTGCATCAGAGGACTATTCCTTCCCTGTCCCGGAATGTCCAGCACCTGCACTCTCCGTCAGGGAGGCAGAGGCGAAGATAAACGGGATAAACGAAGAACTCATAGCCCAGAAAGGCAAGCTCCTGCATCTGAAGGAGAATTATCTCGACCATATCAGGCAAGGATGGGCCCGCAAGAGCGCCGACCTTGACAGGTATCTTGCCACGGCAGGCACTTCAGAGGCTGCCGAAGGATATGTCACCGTCATCACAGGATTCGCGCCGTCAGCAAACGACGCCGACCTCAAGGCTGAATGTGACGAAAAGGGAGTCCTGTACATCGCCGAGGCAGCAGAAGATGAGGACAACCCTCCTATCAAACTGAAGAACAACAGGTTTGTGAAGATGTTCGAGGTCCTGACGGACATGTATGGACGTCCTGCATACAATGGTTTCGACCCGACTCCGTATATATCGATCTTCTTCATGCTTTTCTTTGCGATGTGTATGGGAGATGCCGGATACGGTCTTATACTCATTGCCGGAGGATTTGCACTCAAGAAGGTGAAGAGTTTTGCGGATTATGCCCCATTGGTGACCATATTGGGAGTCGCGACAATGGTGGTGGGATTCTTCTTCCACACATTCTTCTCCATTGATATCAGCTCTTGGAGCTGGGTACAGAATTCAGGTCTGGACAAGATAATGGTGCCGGACAAGATCATCGGATATGACGGAACGATGGTGGTTGCCATCATCGTCGGTATCATCCATCTCTGCCTCGCCATGATCGTAAAGACCGTGAATGCCACCCGGAATCAGGGATTCCTCAACAGCCTCAGCATCTGGGGATGGACGATTTTCCTTGTAGGGACAGTGGTCGTGCTTGCTGCCACTTTCGCATTGAACATCGACTCAGCCATCACCAAATGGATAATAATCGGGCTTGGAATCCTCGGAGCGATAGGTATCTTCCCACTCAGGAACCTCCACAAGAATCCGTTGATCAACATCGGAGGAGGACTCTGGGAAACATACAACACCGCGACAGGTCTCCTCGGAGATGTTCTCAGCTATCTGCGTCTGTATGCCCTCGGTCTTGCAGGCAGCATGCTCGGCTATGCTTTCAACACCCTGGCCCTGATGGCACTCGGAGATGGAGGATTCGGATGGATAGCATTCATAGCAATTGCCCTCATAGGACATGTCCTGAACATCGCAATGGCCGTCCTTGGAGCATTCGTGCATCCTCTCCGACTCAACTTCCTCGAGTTCTTCAAGAACTCAGACTACGATGGCTCAGGCCGCAATTACAATCCTTTGAAGAATATTACAAACAATTAAAATTCATAACATTATGATCGAAACAATTCTCGGCTATCTCGGACTTGGTCTTGTACTTAGCCTCGCCGGTATCGGCAGTGCCTACGGAACTACAATCGCAGGCAACGCAGCAGAAGGAGCACTTAAGAAGAAACCTGAAGGTTCCGGTAACTACATGGTGCTTTCAGCCCTCCCTGCTACCCAGGGTATCTACGGATTCGTGGCATTCTTCATGCTTTTGAGCAAGATGAAAGCAGATCCTGCCAGCGGACTCCTCATCTTCGGAATCGGCGTCAGCGTGGGTCTTGTCTGCATGCTTTCAGCTATCCGTCAGGGTCAGGTATGTGCCAACGGTATCGTAGGTGTGTCACAGGGACACAATGTGTTCACCAACACCCTCATCTACGCCGCTCTTCCTGAGTTCTACGCCATCCTCGGTCTTGTAGGAGCCCTCATGATCTGATAATACAGACATACATCAAAAAACGGCCGCCGATTTCCTCGGTGGCCGTTTTTATTTGAAACAATCCTGATTCCATCCCGTCACCATTCCACAGGACGGCGTGAAAGAGGCATGGTCATGCACCTTGCACCTCCTCCACCTCTCGGAAGTTCGGAGCCGTCTATTGTCACGGCGCAAGGCTTCGGCCCGAATACGATGTCGTCCTTGACACCTGCTATGAAAGATGATGCCTGGACGATTTCGAAACCAGCCTTGTCAAGCTGCTCCAGGGTATGGATGTTCCTGGCATAGGTGAGTACCTTCCCGGGAGCGAAGGAGAAGAAGTTGGCTCCGCTGTGCCACTGTTCCCTCTCCTGGTCCCATTCGTCCTCTCCCCCACAGATCACCGGCTTGAGGTCCATTCCGAGTTTCTTCAGGGCAGGAAGGAGTCCCGACACGTGCTTGATTGACGTGACATTGCCGTCGTCTATCGTGATCTGCACGGTCTGATATTGATTCGACTGCATTATCACAGGCTTGAATACCATGCACTTGTCCCTGTCAAGCAGAGTGAAGACCATATCGAGATGGATGAACGACTCAGGCTCGGACGGAAGTTGCTGCACAAGCACATAGCTCCTGCCAGGAGGCGATGTCCTGCGGAAACGCTCAACCATGAAATCTATGCCCTGCGTGGTCGTCCTGACTCCGTTCCCGATGACAAGGATGTCATCCCTCGCAATCAGGATGTCCCCTCCTTCCATTATCACCCTCGAATCCTCCCCCTGGAAATCATTGGCATCCACAACAGTACAGCCAAACAATCCGCTATCCTTGTAGATTGCGTTCATTATGAATGACTCTCGCATCCTCACCTTGTTTGCCATACGGCAAATCAGGGCGTGATTGCCTACCGTGACCGCAGCGTCCCTCGTGAAATAGAAGTTGTAGAGTGGATAAAGGGCATAATACTCGTTCCGCAGATAGGCGGTGAGCGTATCCACCCTTGCAGGAAGCCCCTCGATGAGCACCCTCGCGAGTTCCGCCGAATCCATGCCCATCAGCATGTCCATATAGGAGGTTACACCTTCTGTGACACAGATTCTCCTGACAAGGTCCTCCCTCGCCTTCGGTTTGTCAAGCACCTTCCTGAGCAGGTCGGTGACCTCGAACACCTTGCAGATCCTGTTGAGAGTACCGGAGAGCTCGCTGTATTCTTCCCGTGCTATCGAAAGATTCAGGATGTCGCTGTAGAGCGCCCTCTGCACATTGCGCGGAGTCATGTTCTCGACCTCCGCCCCGGGACGGTGCAGCAACACGGCGTCCAGAACGCCTATTTCCGACCGGACATTGATTTCCAATTCCGGTTCATCATGTCTTACGCGATTTTCCATACGAATTGGTCATTTGCTCGTAATCCGTAAAATTACCAAATCCTCCTGACAAAATCAATTGCTTCAGGCGTAAAATCAACAGATTTTATGTAAGTTTGCAGGATAAATATTTGATAGGATGTCATACAGGATAGACAACAACGCGATATGCGGGGTGATAGGACATGGTGTATCAGGTATTGTATCAGGGCGCAAGCCCGAGAAAGAAAATGCAGGAATTAAGCGGATTGTTATGAGAGTTGCTGAAAAATACAAGGGACTTGACGGAGAGCAGATATGGGATGTGGTCGTGGACTATGTCGAAAGGCGCAGGAGCATCACCACCGTCACGGGCATTGTGCTCAGCGCGACTTTCGTCGGAAGCTGCATCTTCATAAAGGGAGGGACTCCCGGCACCAAGAGGGCAGACAAGGGAGAATACCTCACAGGGAAGGATTTCATCGCGGCTTGGGACACTGTCAAGGACTGGGATGAAATCAACACAGGAAATGTAAAACCATACATACGCCGTCAGCAGACACCGTTCATCGCCCTGCTGCACTGCGCAGGAGTTCTCATATAAGACAATGGACACGGACAAGGCAAAAAAGACAGGACGCAGGATAATAGTGATTGCGTCGGCGGTTGCGGCTCTCGCACTCGCTGGATTCATCTATTTCAAATTCTATTTCGTCTTCGGCGAAGGAGTCAAGGCCGGAGACCTCAACTATGTGGTTTACAAAGGATATGTCTTCAAGACATACGAAGGTAAGGCAATCCAGTCAGGATTCGGCAAAGGCAAGGGAACCAATGCAGGGACACTCCAGTCATACGAGTTCGATTTCTCCATAACCGACCCGGAGGTTGCCGACAGCCTGATGCGCTGCGGAGGCAAGTCAGTCGAGCTGCACTACAAGGAATATCTCGGTGCGCTTCCTTGGAGAGGCAAACAGAAATACATAGTTGACAGGATTGTATCAGTAAGATAACCAAGCAGATATGAAAAAATTTATCATCATCCTGGGTGCGTTGTGCTCAGGTTTGTCTTTGAGTGTGTCATTGTCCGCACAGGAGCCGCTCGTACGCAAGGCAAACTCCCCTGAAGGAAAACTCATGACCATGGAGGAGGCCGTCTGGCTGAGGAACCTCACTCCTCCGATGGAGAGATTCAGGTTCGATGAAACCGAGGCAGGATTCCCTTTGGCATTCACCAAGGACAACAATCTGTATGTCCGTCGCGACAGCACTTCTGCCATAGACACGATCACCCGCCTGAGCGACAGGAACTTCGTCGCCGGACAGACCGTCAGCCGCAACGAATTCGGCATTGACGGCGGTATTTTCTGGTCCCCGGACAAAAATTTGCTGGCATATTATATAAAGGACGAAAGCCGTGTGACCGACTTCCCTCTTTTCGACATCACGACCCGCACCGG